>SVPP01000020.1 GCA_015065765.1 Oscillospiraceae bacterium
ATTCTGAGTATTTATATCAAAATGAAAAAGAGCCCTTGCCCGGTGATTTGATAACTTACAATTGGGAAGAACTGTTTGATGTTCTTATTGAAATGGGTCTTGATGCGAATTTAATTGTTTGTGATGAAGAGCTCAACTATGAGAATGTTTTGCAGGAGCTTAAGTACTTTGATGACGGAAACTTGGGTGCAAAAATTGCGAGAAACATTTTAAATAACAGTGGTGATCCTAATATTATAATTGATGTGATATCTTTATTTGAAGAGATAGACGGTGACCTGATGTTTGATATTCAATTAGGTTGTTATCATCATAAATGGCAACAGGATAAAGCGTTTCGTTATTGGTTGGTGATGGTCGGTTTTGGAGGAACTATAAATAACGGACAGCTCCCTATTGAAATGTGCAACGGATTTAAGGTTGATATTTTTAAAGAATTTGAGAAATTTGATTACAACGTCAAATGGGGCGAAAAGGATTTTGATCTTGAGATTTTTGACAAAGAGACAGGAACTGTAGTAGGTATAGCATAAGAAAGAGGTAAGAACAATGAGTGCAGGTAAACAGAAAACATTAAGTCGAGTTTATGAAATAAATAATTTCTTGTTGCATAATGTGAAAACGATTTTCAGACTTCGTAAAATAGGTTTATCGCACTCGCAAGACAAACATATATATGCCTACGCAGTTACTTTGTTAAAAGACCATGTGCACACACTTGAAGAAATGGCAGAAGTTTTTTATAATTCTTGTAAGAGTGTATTAAATTGCTCTGAAATACTAACAACTAAAGGGAAAGCTTTTAAGATTATTTCAGATGAATTTGAAATATTTTATTATTTAGAAGCTTGGAGAAAATCTGCAGATAAAATTGCTTACATTGAAAATGGTATTGTAAAAACAGAGCTGTTACACCGTATGAGTTGTGAACAAGCAGCATATGTGTTTAAGAAATATAATGTTGATTTGTTTGAAATTTTAAATAAATCAGAGATATTACAAAGATATGATAGTTATGCTGACAAATATGTCGCACTTGCAAAATGTCCTTATTTACTCTCAGTAGCACCACCAAAATATAAATGAAATTAAAAAGGGCGATTTATAATATAGATAAAGAGGTGGGAAACAATGATTATTTCTGACGGCAAAAATAATTTCAAAAATAATGAGTATTCTTATTGGGAATGGTCTGCACCTGTTTTGCAAACCTATGGTGAAGTTATATCAAAAATAAAGGAACTGAATTTGCAAGGCAGGGTGATTAAAAACTTTTATACCGTCGGTATGGGGTATAATTGGACAGAAGATGATATAGGTGAAGCGATTTATAATTCATTGGAAGAAATGATTAATTCAAAACAAATATCTGCTGAAGGTCCTTTCCCGTTTTTACCTGACGGTGTATATATTTCAAGATACGCTGAAATTGACGAACCATTTTTAATTGAGTTTGAAGATGGGGACATTCTTTGCATTGATTATAGTGAGGGTAGCAGTGTCAGAATGGAAATGAACACTATTCCTAAAAATATAGATTTCGGAACAAACAGAAAGACATTTCATCCCAATATTCTTTTTGGAAGTCTTATCGGAAAAAGAGTTGTTGCGGTTGAAGTTACTACATCTACAGAGTGCGACGATTTTACAGGCTCTCACGGTCTTGAACTTGATGAACAGGATACATATATCACTAAAATATCTATTGTATGTAAACAAGAAAATGATTGGAAGCGAGAAAAGTTGGAGTTTTCATCGTTTTATGATTATGGTATAGTCGCCGTAACCGATTATGCAGGAATAACATTGACCATACACGCCCCGGATGTTAGAAATGTAGTAGATGGTTTCGCTGATGAAGAAACCCTTAATCTATTAGATGACTACCATTTTGATAGATAGCATATATGTTATCATTTCAATTATACTAATTCCACACATTCGACAAAACACAGACCTCCTTGTAAAATGGTATTACCAAATACAAGGAGGTCATTTTTATGTTTAATAAGAAAACCAAACTGAAGCTCACGGACTTTGAGTGTAACCTTTTATGGGGCGGAATGAACGAGTTCCGAAATATGCTTCTCTCGGACGGTATTCCCACAGAAGATGTTGACGAACTGCTCCTGAAAATCATCAACAAATCTGATCCAAGGGGATTGTGGTTTTGCTATATAATTTTATGCCAACTTTTCAACATCAAACATTGCTGTGTTCAATGAAACGTAAAGTGTTCTACTGAGCAGATTGCTGAAATCATTGACAGTTATTTCCTGCGGGGGAACAACGGGATATTCGGCTTTATATGAATCGAGAAGATGATTTGGATTAACTACTGTGAAAAGGTAGTTGATGCCGATTCTGTGAACATAGAAACCGTCAATTTCGATTCTCTGAGGCAGATAGCAGGTGTAACCGAAATCATGGTCCTCCGTGTTTTCTGCATCAATAATATGGGTTGATACTCCTGTGGGATAAAATTTACAGTTGCGGATAATCAGGTCACCATTCCATGTCGAACCGTAGTCTGAGCGAAGGGCAACAAAGCTGTCAGACAGAACTATTGTATTCTCAATGAGAGCTGTTCCGCTTCCTATCAGCTTTATTCCGTGATGACCGAGAACTGAGTTGATGACTGTTGCATTGAGAACACCCTGATGTGCGTCAAAGCGGGAAAGGGCACAGCCGTCATACATAAGATTTTTGCAGTAGTTTGTGCCTGCAATTCCCCAATAATCGCCATCGGTTATATCGTTTGTCTGGTTGCAGTTAATAAACTTTGCGTTAATTGCCGTTGCAGCACCGATGTCGTAAGTGCCCATTGTTACGCTTGTTCCTGCAGAGCCTATTGTTTTATACTTTTTATGGCCTGTGAAAGTGCAATTTTTAACTGTCACGTCAGCACAGCATGAAAGGCTGACAAATGCTGAATAGGGAGAGCCTGTTTCGCCCTCGTTTTTAATGTCATGATACAATCCGTCGATAATGGTGTTTGAGCGTCTTACCTGAATGCCTCTTGCGTAATATGTATATTCGGAAGCAGCGTTGTTTGCAAGAGTTGTGAAAAAGCCGCCTTTTAAAGTTAAAGTTTCGCTGTCTATGGGATAAGCTGTAGCACCTGTGATTGCATTAAAATCCCAGATAAGAGGAGTGTCAGACGAAATGTTTCCGTTTTCATCCACAAGGATAACATCCGTCTGATTACTGCCTGAATTCTGGTTTGCACCCTTGCGGATATATCTCTTGACATTGGAATCTGTAAGCACAACAAGGCTTTCACTTTCAAGGGATGTGCCTAATTTTGTCGCATCAATTTTAAGAGGTGAAACCTTATCTGTTATATTTATTCCGCTCTTTGACGGAGCAATGTTAAATATCCATGCACTTCTGTTTTCAACTTCAGTGTCGTCGATTACAAAGCGTGCAGTTGACCAGTTTGTGTTTGTTTTGATGTAAGCTGTTTTGCTTGCACCGCCTATATAATATGTCGCTGTTTCATTGGCAAACACACATAAATTATTTTCGTTTGCATATTCATGGGTTTTCACAATGGCTTCAAAGTCATCTGTTTTGCCGTCACCCACAGCACCGAAACCCTCGTATGTTACATAATCTGAGAAAGTTTTTGTGAATTCGTAACCATCTTCAAAATTGAAAGTTCCTTGTGCAGAGAGCAGAACTTCATCTGCAAAAGCCGTAATTCCTCTTGAAATTCCGGTTGACTTACTGCCTTTGATATAAATTTTGCCATTTTCAACTTTCAGGCTGAAAGTATCTGTGTCGTACAGAGCTTCGTCAATGATAAAAGTTTTTTCTGTATTGCCTTTGGAAACTTCAATTTTTGTACCGCATGCCTTGTAAATTTCATCGCGAAGAGTTTCGGCGGCATTTGCGTACAGAGCACCGTCAGGAGTAATTATTGAGTATTCTTCAACAGATACACCGTTTACTGTTATATCACTCAGCGGTCTTACTATGTAGGGGCTTTCAAAGCTGCCTTTTGCAAGCTCTTTTTTTAGGTCGGTTTTAGCACCGATCAGCGAAAACGGGGTAGTGAAAAAAGAAATAACGCACATTATCACTGCAAATATTCGTGAAAACATTTCTTCATCTCCTCTGAACATTTTGTCTGTGTAAAAAACTTTGTTAACAGTATATGCTCATTCTACAATATATTATAGAAAATTTCAACATGATAAAACATATTAACCGGAAATTTTTACAATGCACTTGACAATATCGAATATCGATATTATAATGTATATGTCGATATTCGATATAAAGGTGGTGTTAGTTTGCCGAGATTAAAATTTCAGACATTGACTGAGCAGATGTTTTATATTCTGTTGTGTCTTAAAGATGAGTGTTGCGGAATTGATATTATGGATAAGGTATCGCTGATGACAGAAAGCAGAGTAAAAGTCGGCTCAGGTACGCTGTATAATCTGCTTGAACAGTTTCTGTCCTCAGGAATGATTGTACAGACGAAAGCAGAGGGCAGACGACGCAGTTATGTTTTGACGGAAAAGGGCAGAGAAGTGCTTGAGTGTGAATATAAACGTCTTTGCACTCAGGCAGAGGATTATCGTAAATTGTTTCGGTAAAAGGAGGTAGATTTATGTCTTCGGAAAAAGATTCAAAAATACTTTATGAGGCTTTTTCTTACTATGATAGAACAGGTATGCAGGAATTTTTAGAGAAAAAAGCTTCTGAAGGCTGGCGTCTGGTGCGAAAAGTGTTTGCAGGCGAGTGGGAGTTTGAGCCCATGGAGCCGAAAAAGCTTCATTATGCGGTAGCTTATCTTCCACAGTTTTCCAACGAAGATGAGTTTCTTGTATCTGAAAACAAAAAGGAATATCTTGAGATGTGTTCAGCGACAGGATGGCAGTATGTTTGTGTACACAAGAATATGGTGTTTTTTCTGAATGAAGAAGAAAATCCATTGCCTCTTGAAACAGACCCTGAGGAAGAGCTTGATGTGATACACAAAGCCGTCGTGAAACGAAATCGCATCGGAATAATTATTGTTATGGCGATGTTGCTTTTAACAATCGCAGGTATTTTTCTTTTCAAAACACTTTCAGGAATATATTTGTTGACAATCGGCAGTGCTGTTCTTTTGGCGGAGAGTATAGATTTCTATAAGTATCTTCGTTGGCGAAAAAAAGCGCTTGCTGCAGCATCATTAGGCAAATTCAGCAGAACAGATATGCCGGATAAACTCATTTCATGCTTGTCACTTGCAATTGTGCTTGTCTTTTATGCTGTCACAGTTGTATGGCTGATTATATCAAAGAATTGGGATGCCATTGCAAAGATGACTTTATTTTCCCTTATTTTAAGTCTCAATAGTTATTTTGACAAACTGAAAGAGAAAACGGATAGTATCCGCAAAAAACGTTTGCTTACTTTCGCATTGATATTGATTTGCCTTGTTTTAATATTGCTTTACTCCTTTATTTCTGTTTATTTTATTGAAGGTTGTTAACTGTTATACATCAAAATACTTATTGTGTTTGGTTGAAATTTTTTTATACCTGTGATATGATTGAAACACAGACTATTGCAGAGGCAGGGGATAGTATGATTTTTGATTTGTTCAGACGAAAAAAAGAAAAGGCTACCCAAGAGATTCCGTTGACAGAAGAAGAAAAGAAATGGAACAAAATGTGGGATTTGTGGGCGGAAGGTGAATTTGAATCACCGTATAATGAACTTATGACTTATCAGAGCGAGGTCAACAATGGTGGTCATGACCAGTATTTTGTCAACACTTCTGATAATGTTGATATGGAAAAAGAACTTTCAGCTCTTTATGAAATTTTACCTGAAAAATTAAAAGAAAATCTGCAGAAAGCATACAAGGCTTATCTTCAATCAGAAGAAAGAGAAGATGACGATAAAATTATAGAAATTCTGGAAAACTGTGATAATGTTTTCTGGGAAAATGAAAGCGAAATTAATGAAATTCTTGAAAAATACGCGGGAAATATTACGCTGTAATGAGCGGAGGGGTATCGTATGTTAAAGACAATTTTTTCTTATCTTGCAGCAGTGTTTCAGGTGGTACAGATTCTTAACGGCGGTGGTTTTGCCGTAATGCCTGAGGATAATGGTGTTATTGATGTGACTTTTGATTTCAGGAATGGCAGCGAGGCCTATTCTTATGTTGCAGAAGCAGGCTCTCTCATTACTCCGCCTGAAGAGCCTCAGAACAGAGGGCTTGTTTTCATGGGTTGGTATAACGGAAAAACAAAATGGGATTTTGAAAAGAATACAGTTTCTGAAGATATCACACTGACCGCAAAATGGGATTTCACCGATACCTTTTATAATAAAGATGTAAATGCAGGTGTAAGGACAGACGGTTCGGATATACGTATAATGTCATTTAACATTCTTGCAAGTGATTGGAGCAATAAGCCTCAGGTCAAAGGAAGAGATGATCTTGTTCGTGATGTTGTTTCAAGATACGCTCCTGACGTTATCGGTATGCAGGAGGTCAATGCAGAATGGTATGCTTCCCTCTGTGAAAATTTCGGTACATACAAGTTTGTGAATGAAGGCAAAAATAAAATATGGGGCAACGTGAATTATTCCACAATTGCCTACAATACAGAAACTGTAAACCTTGTAAAATGGGGACAATCAGCCTTTGTTGTGAATTATAACAAGAACTGCCGTAACCTCATGTGGGCGATTTTTGAGATGAAGGAAGAGCCGGGAAAACGCTTTATGGTGACCTCAACTCACTGGGATTTAACATCAGACCGCAGGGTTCATCAGGCGATTGAAATGTCAGGGATTCTTGCCATACTCGGTAAATATTATGATCTGCCAATGTACTGCACAGGTGACTATAATACCCGCGAAAACGGAAACGAGTATCATGTTTTCACAAGGTTGACAGGTTTTCAGGATTCAAAGTTTACTGCAGAGAAAAAGGGACTTGTTGCGTCAACCTCACATCTAGGAGATGGTACAGGCACAGAAGATGATTACACTTCAGGCTACTGGAAGTTAGGTCCTGTATCTTACAGAAAGAATCATATAAATACTGTCCAGTCTATTGACCATATATTTGTATCTCCTGAGGTACAGGTTATGTATTACGATACTGTGGCAGATGAAGCAGCGCTTACAGCATCGGATCACTGCCCCATATATGTTGATGTGACAATTTAAAACAAAAAATTAAATTTGCGAAAAACATATTTTCAAATGTTTATATGGTAGATTCAGTAATCAGAAAAAATATTGATTTCACCGGACTGTTTACTGAAATTGTTCGATAGTTAGTGACTTTTCACCGCAAAAATCTTTGAAAAGAGACAAAATCTATTGACATGTGACAATACCCGGTGATATAATTTCAGTACAAGAAATTTTGGAGGTATGTTTTATGAAACATTGTACAGAAAAAGTTGTTGAGTGGATCAAAGCAAAGAACCTTACAATAATCCCTAATCGTTCTGATGAGAAGGCAGATGTTCTTGATTTTCCGTGGGAAGGAAAAAGCTTAAAATGTATTTTTACCGGTGATGATGGTGAGTATCTGTCACTTTTCTACTCTCTTGAATCTGTACCGGAAGATAAGATCGCAGACGTTCTTTTGGTTTGCAACGAGATGAATGCAAAATATAAATGGGTTAAGTTTTATATCGATAGTGATAACGATGTCGCACTTCAGGACGATGCTATTCTGAATCTTGCTACTGCAGGCGAAGAGGCGTTAGAACTGATTGTACGTATGATCGATATTCTTAAAAAATCAAAACCTGAATTTATGAGAGCAATTTACTCATAAATTTAATTAAACAGAAGAAGAGTCAAGTTGCGTTTCAATACGTGACTTGACTTTTTAGTTAATTTTTGAAAGGAATTTGATTATGAGCAAAATAAAGATTTCATTCCTGATAAGAGAATCTGATATTATTTGGTCATATAAAGGTCAGAGTGGTAAAAGCTTTTGGGAGGATGTTAATTCCGAACTTAAAAAAAGGATTGCACCGCTGACTCTTGAACAGGAAATAAAAGGAAAATTTCAGCATTGTTTCTATGTTGAGACAGATAGAGACGCTGATTATTATAAGAAACTTGCACAGGAGGTTGTGGCGGGTCTTCTTGATGAACAGCGGAGTAGAAAGGTCATTGTTAGTGCGATTGTGATAGGCGATGGCGCAAAAAAGGAAAACAGCACATCTCTTTTGAAAATTGAAGAAGGCGACGAGATTCTGGGTGAAAAGCAGACATCAGAGCCGTTGGCTTCAACTCCTGAAGTAGCTGAGAAAGCAGAAGAAAAATCAGAGGAAAAAGCCATGACTATGGCTGAACGCGCAGAAAAATTCAAAAATCTTAAAGAAAAACTTCTCGACACGGTAAAGGGCCAGCGCCATGCAGTTGAAGAGGTAGTGCAGACGGTTTTTGAAAGCGAAATGTTTTCTATCAATAATCAGAAAAGAAAAGGTCCGCTTGCAACACTTCTTTTTGCAGGACCTTCAGGTGTAGGTAAAACATATCTTTCCGAGACACTTGCTTCATACATAGGTATTCCGTATCTCCGTGTTGATATGAGCGGATATTCACAGTCAGATGCTGTGTCAGAGCTTTGCGGTACAAACGAAATGTACAAGGGCTCTCACGAGGGTATAGTAACAGGCTTTGTAAGAGAAAATCCCAAGTGCCTTATTCTTTTTGATGAAGTTGAAAAGGCTCATATCAATGCAATACATCTTTTTCTTCAGATGCTTGACGGCGGATATCTGCTTGACACAAAAACAAAGCAAAAGGTTGATTTTTCAAAAGTTACTATAATTTTTACAACCAATGCAGGTAAAGATTTGTATGAAGATGCTACGGAATGTGACCTTTCTTCTATACCGAGAAAAGTGATTCTTGATGCTCTTCGTAAAGACATAAACCCTCAGACAGGAGAGCCTTATTTCCCGGAGTGTATTACTACCCGCATGGCGAACGGTCACGTGATTCTTTTCAATCATCTTGAGCCGTTTTCTCTTATGGAAATTGTGGGAAAAGAAATTACACAACAGATAGATTTGTTTGAAAAGTCATCGGGAATAAAGGTCGAATATGATCTGAACGAGCTTTCATCGATGGTGCTTTATAATGGTGGTGGAACAGCAGATGCAAGAACTCTGCGTGGTCTTGCGAGAAATATGATTGTAAGCGAACTGCAGGAGATTGTTATGCAGATCTATGCAGAAGGCGCTGATAAGGTGAATGCCCTTAAGACGATCACTCTTAATATTGATTCGCGCGACTGTGATGATGAAGCGCAGAACCTTTTTGAAAACAAGGATAAAATGTATGCCTCGGTGTTTACTGATAAGCTCTTGTCAGTGCCGGATGATATCTGCAACACCACATTCGGATATGTTTCAGATATTGAAACTTTTAAAAAGCAGATGCGCGGAGTAACAGACTATGTGCTTATCGACGTGTTGTGCGGTAATGTTGATGGAGAAAAAATTCCTAACGATATAGAAGATTTCAATTCTGATGGAATACATATGTTTGATTACGTCAGAGAGTATTATCCTGAAATTCCGGTTTATATTCTCGATACATCAGGCGGAAACATCCGTTCATTCGAGACTCTTCTTGCAAGAGGTGCAAAGGGTGTTATAATAGCTGATTCGAGTGATGTTGCTACGTATGAGAATGCGCTGAAAGAGGTTTCACGCAATGCGATTATAAACAATACTGTTTATTCTTTGGGAAGATCAGGTAAGTTCCTTGATTACAACTGTGCACAGTATATTATTGATGAATCATGTGTAGTTGTGTCTTTTGAACGCCTTCAGCTTAAGAAAGCTCCCAGTGCAGAAGATGCAGAGCTTATTTCAAAGGCAGGAAACACTTCGATAAAATTTGCAGATATCATAGGATGTAAGACAGCTAAAAAAGATCTGGCAGAGTTCTGCGAAATTCTTGATAATCCGAGAAAAGCTTTGCTGTCAGGAAAGAAAATTCCTAAAGGTATCCTTTTGTACGGACCTCCCGGTACAGGTAAAACAATGCTTGCAAAAGCTATGGCCAACGAGTGTGGTGCAACATTCTTCGCAACAACTGCCACATCTTTCTTTAACAAATATGTTGGTCAGACAGAAGAGAATATACGCAATCTTTTCAAGAAGGCAAAGAGATACGCACCGTCTATTATTTTTGTCGATGAAGTTGATTCCATCGGAAAAATGAGAACAGGCGGGGATTCCGGCAGAGCCAATGAAGACGCACTTACAACTTTCCTTGCAGAAATGGACGGATTTGTTGTTGATGAAAAGAGACCGGTATTCGTTATTGCAGCAACCAACTATGAGATAAACGGAACAAGCGGACGAGTTCTCGATCCGGCATTTGTCCGTAGGTTTGACAGCAAGGTGCTTATTTCTCTTCCTGATGAAGATGACAGATATGAATTCCTTGTGAATTTCTTTAAAAAGCACGGCATTAATTTCGGTGAAGCACATAATGAAACTCTTAAAATTATGGCAGAGCGCACAGCGGGAATGAGCAATGCTGACCTTGAAAGCATGAACTCACAGTATCTGAGACTGCTCGGTGATAAGTCACCCGACAGGGCACAGTATCTTGATGTGCTTGATTCTTACCGCTATGGCGATATAAGAGAAATGAGTGAAGACCACCTTCGTCAGACAGCATACCATGAATCGGGACATGCTCTTATTTACAGACTTAACGGACATACACCCACATACCTTACTGTAGTTTCAAGAGGCGATTTCGGTGGATATATGGCAAGGTCATCTGATGAGTTCAAGGGCACTGTTACATTTGATAATTTCATGAACAGTGTTTGCTGCTGTCTTGGAGGCAGAGCTGCTGAAATAGAGGTCTATGGTGAAAAAATAGGTATGAATACAGGTGCAGGCTCAGATATCGAGCACGCAAGAGAGCAGGTTCGTGCAAGCATTCAGGACTACGCTATGGGAGAAAAGATTTACTCTGAGTTTAATCATGAAGAGGCAGAAAAATTACTTCAGGCTCAGTTTGCACGAGCTAAAGATCTGCTTCGTCAGTACAGAGGGGTTCTTGATAAGCTCACTGATCTGCTCGCAGAGAAAAAGAGTCTTGATGAAAAAGCTTTGGATGATTTCTTTAAGGCAGAGGGAATTTAAAAATTAAGAACTGAAAACTGCAGAAAAAGCCACACGAAATATTTTCGTGTGGCTTTTGTGTGTTTCGGGGTAGCCGATTTTTATGGATTCTGTTTTCTTGCGTTACTTATTGCTTGGTATAAAGCCTTTTGGTTGATTTTGATTTTTTCTTCAATATCATCGTTAAGGAGATGAAAACCAAATTCTCTGCATAGCAATTTATACACCAATGGATTGGGGTGATAGTGAGGATTTTGCCATATTTTCATTTCGTCTCTGCCAAGGTATCTGAGAATTGCGGCTGTGATTGCGGAGCTTCTGGACTCTCCGCTGTCGCAGCACACAAACAAAACCTCGGTATCCGAAGGTAAGCTGTCAACATATTGATGGATTTTTCTTGCGTGGTCTTTGTTGAATGAGAGAGGGTTTTTGTACTCGCTGATATCGGCAAATGAGAATATTATTTTGGAGTTCAGTTTATCAAGCTTATTCATCCTGATATCGTATGAAGATACGATAATTGAACAGGCATTTCTCTTTTCGTAGGGCAGATTATAATATAACCATTTAATCGGATGGATTTCAATGTCAAAGTTAATATTCAATGTTATTCAACCTCTTCATAAAGTACAAGCTCTGATGACATGGGTGAGGGGATGTTCACAACAATTCCTGTCTGTTTTAATTCACGTCCTGAAACGACAAAGGATACCCTGTCATTGTCAAGTGTTACTTTGTAATTTTTGCTTGCATCGGCACCTTTGCCTCTGATGGCTTTTTCACCTTTTATGTTCGCAAGAGCAAAGACTGCAATTGCACCTTTTGATGAATCGGGCGATGCAATTTCAAGAATTGCAAACTCATCTTTTTTCAGGTCAGGTGTGTGGTGAAAAACCTTAGCTTCGCTGAGGAAAGGCCGGATAAATGTTTTGTACACTTCAACGCTGTGACGGACAAATTTCATCTGCTCTGAATTGATTTTCGCATCAGGTGGAGCGATGACATTCAGCGACATGTGGCCAAGCATGCAGTTTCTCATCTGCAGGTCAAATGAGCCAAAGTTATGGCATCCCATTCCTGCGAAAAGTCTGTCAACTCTTTCAGGTGGAAGTGCCATTGTCATGCCGTTTGTAATAAGTACTGAATAAGGTGCACACTGGCAATCGGAAACCCAGGTGTGGTTGAAGTTTTTCATCATTCCAAGGTCTGTTCTGCCACCACCGCCTGCACAGTTCTCAAAAATCACATTCGGGAATTTCTTTTTAAGATTTTCGTACATTCTGTAAACAGCATTTACATGTCTGAGTGTCACACATTCAGGCAGACCTGATTCGTTTTCTCTTATTCCGAAATATTCTGTATAATCTACGTTGTGGTCAACTCGTAGCAGGTCAAGGTCATATTCAGTTATAATTCTCTCAAGCTCGCTTTCAGCCCACTCGGCCACCTCGGGGATTGACATATCAAGATATTTTGGGCTTGCTTCACCGAATGGATTTACCGAAAACCATTCAGGATGAATTTCGTGTATACCACTCATTTCTCCTGCAGATTCAATATCAACCCACAGACCGAATTTCATACCGTTTTTACGGGTGTAATCGGAAATTTCTTTGAGTCCGTTCGGGTATCTGTCTTTATCAGGTACGTTTCTTCCGTTGTAGACACCCCATTCTCCCTCTTTGCCCGGAGGGCAAACCCAGCCTGCATCAACGATGAAAACTTCGCCGCCCATTTCTGCAAACTGACGGATGTATGATTTACTTGTTTCCACAGTCATGTCGTGCTCGGCACCCATTCCGCAGCCTACAAGTGCTTCTTTGCCGTCAGCAAGAGTGAACACGGATTTTCTGATATGTGAAATCATTTCGTTTACAGCTTCGTCTATATCTCCGAAAACACTTCCCATATGAACTTCGGGAGAAGTGAAGATTTCGTGAGGCTTCAGAACGAGCATAGGCTTGTGCGACACAATTTCAGCCTTGAAGGAAAGGTATGTTGAACTTCTGTTTTTCTGAGCGTTGTAGTCTATTGTAAATCTGCATCCGCCGCTGAAAGCAGTCTGTATAAACCAGATTTTGCCTGTCAGATTATTTTTTATAAAAAGAAGAGGATGACGGAATCTGTCACGGTTGAAGCGGGTGTCAATTGAAGTAACTTCGGGAGATAATTTTCTCCATACAAATTCGCCCTCTCTGCTCCAACCATCATTGCAGAAATAGCCGAGAGAATAAAATTCATCAAGCTTTTTTGATTCGGTATATTTGTCGATTTCAGTCATTTCAATACCGCCGCCGAGAACAGTAAGACGGCTGAGGTTCATATATGTGTCGGAAAGGTTTTCAATCTCAAGATATCTTGTGAACATGGCTGTTCCGTCAAGAAGTGTGTGAACACGTATTTCTACAGGTTTGTATCTGCTTCTGAGAGTGAGGACGCTTTCAAGATTTTCTTCGGTTTTTTCAATCTTGAAATCAACTTTTTCAAGACCGTAATCAAGGCTCTGTCCGTCAAGTTCAATGTTGAATGCGTAAGGTTCTGAAAAACGTTTTTTCTCAAGCCTTGTTCCGCATTTCTCAAGAAGGTTAAGAGGATATCCTGCATCATTCCAGCCGCAGGAAACAAGCCCGCCGCTGATGAACATTTCTTCATAAACGGTTTTGCCGCTTCTGTAACAGAAGGTGGAGCTATTCCCATCCTTATAATATAAATCAAAAAACTTATCCATAAAATCACCCCTGACGTGAGATTGATTTTAGGGTAACACAAGGAAAAAGAAAAGTCAATATTTACATTGAACTACTTTTGTGATAAAATAAAACCATTCAGTCGGAAGGAGGAGATAATATGAAAAAATTTATCTCTTTGTTATTATGCATTACACTTTTGCTAGCTTTTTCCCCTCTTGTTTTTTCAAAGGAAAATGTGCAGCCACCTGTGATTGTGGAAACGGTTTATCCCACAGACGATGTGGTAATAGCTGATATTATTCTGACAGAAGCACCGTACAGTGCAGATAACACGGGAAACGCGGATGTTACTGCGGTCTTACAGAAAGCGATTGACGATTGTGCAGCAAACGGTGGTGGCACAGTGTGGCTTCCTGAAGGTGAGTACAGACTGACAGGAAATGTTTACATCCGTCAGTTTGTAACTGTAAGAGGCGAATATCAGGACCCTGATGTGGGAAAGGAATATGGCACGGTTATTATTGCTGATGTTCCGTCAGAGGACATAATGACACCGGGACTTTTCACGGTAGGTGCAAGTGCAGGTGCAGTGGGACTTACTGTGTGGTATCCTGAGCAGGATATTGAAAATGTAAAGCCTTATCCGTATACGTTTTATGCACCGGGCAATGCTGATTACATGCTCAATACAATTAAAAACTGTACTCTGATAAATTCCTACAGAGGTATCGGAGCATGTTCCGAGTGTGAAAATGATATTTACCAGTGTCACGAAATGCTGACAATTGAAAATGTCAAGGGAACCTGTCTTTATGAGGGACTGAACTCTTATAATTCTGCTGATGTTGATACGGTAAAAACTCTGTATATAGATAATAAATACTGGGCAGAGGCAGGGGAAGCTTTTAATGCTCCCGAAGAAAAGCTTATTGACGAATATACCCGCAAAAATGGTTATGGTCTTGTAATCGGTGACCTTGAATGGCCGCAGTTTGCTGATGTAAGAGTTTCCGATATGCTTTATGGTATGCAGTTCAGAGAGCCTGAGCGTTATTCATACAGCGGAATTTTTACTGACCTTTACATAACTGATTGTACTTACGGAATTTATGCCATCGACCATGTTATTGTTCACCGTGGTGAATCATGGGGAACAGGTATTCTGAACGGCAGAATTGAAGGCTCGGAATACGCGATTTACGAAATGGGTAAACATGCCAAGGTTTTGACAAATGTTGAAATTGAAGGCAAGGTGAAGGGCAAAAACATCCGTCAGTATAAAACTGATACGAGCTCTTTTGCTCCCGATTATAATAAAACCTATAATAAGGTTGAGCCATATCTCTATGTAGTTGATGCAGATAAAACAGGCAAAACTGATGCATCATTATCGGTTCAGGCGAAGCTCGACGAGGCGAAAGCAACAGGCGGTGTTGTCTATCTTCCCGGCGGTCTCTACCGTTTCGATAATCCTGTAAAAGTTCCTGCAGGTGTGGAATTGAGAGGCTCTTCTTCAGTTGCAACACGCTGTCAGGGCGGAAACAGCAACGGCACTCTGATTATTTCATATTATGGCTATGACAAAGCAAGTGAGCCGCTTATCACTCTTGATGGCGATAATGCCGGTTTAAACGGAATCAGGGTTGACTATGCACTGAATGCACCTGTTGATAACAGCGGTAAATACAAAGAAACTTCTCCTGTAGTTTACAGTAAGTCAGATAACATCTATGTTACAAACTGTTTCTTTACACTTGCATCTTGCGGAATCAGACTTGAAAATTCAGAAAATGTATTTCTCAAGAAGATTGTAGGATGTTGCTATGAAAGCATGTTCTCTATGACAGGATGTACAGATGTTTTTGTGGAAGGCTGTCTGCAGAATGGCAATACTCTGCCGAGAAACGGTTATGCAAACTTTGATATTCCCGAGCTTTCAGGCAGATTTACCGAAGATAAGCTTTTTGAATATGTCTTTATTCCTATAACAAGAATCCGTACAGATTATATTATTCTCGATTCATGCGAAGATGTAACTGTTTTCAATGCCTTTATTTACGGTGGAAAAACCTTCCTTAATTCAAAGGACAGTAAGGTTAACCTTGTGAACGTAGGTCTTGACGGTTCTTCATTGACAGAGTACAGTTATATTCTGTCAGGCGGTGAAGTGAATCTTCTTAATTCTATGCGTTCTACTGAAAACGGACGTTTTGGCTACAGATTCTACACAATCGAAAATGATACCGCCTTCAGGTCTTATAACAGTCAGGGCGTAGACTTGCTCTATAAGGAGCACGTTGTACTTGAAAATATCGGAAAAAACGAACTTCTGGAAAATGAAAAAAAATATAGCTTTTTACAACCGATCTACAAGCTTATATCATTTTTTGGAAAAATATCAACATATATAGAGCATAAATAAGGTGATAAAATGTCAAAAGCAAAATATGTAGATCCCACAATAGGTACAGTAGGTGAAGCAGATGTTGGCCACGGCGGCGGAAAAACTCATCCCGGTGCGTGTGTTCCCGGAGGAATGGTTCAGCTTTCTCCTGATACAGTAACAGGTGGCGATAACGGCACCGGTTATAACTACTGCCATAATACAATTGAAGGCTTCAGCTTCAACCACATGAGCGGTATCGGCTGGTACGGAGACCTTGGTAATCTTCAGGTTATGCCGGTTACAGGCGAAACAGATCTTCGTAGCGGAAGCAATCAGGAAATTCCCTTAAAAAAAGGTAAAACAGGTTGGAAATCTCCGTTTTCACACGAAAAAGAAAAGGCGGAAGCAGGGTATTATTCTGTTTTTCTTGACAGATACGGCATCACAGCTGAAATGTCTGTAACTCAGCGTACAGGTATGCTGAAATTTACTTATCCCGAAAAATCAGATGCAAAGGTTATTTTTAATTTTTCACGCAGAATCGGTGGCCATGCAGATTTTCAGAAGGTGAAAATTGTCGGTGACAGAATGCTTGAAGGTGAAATTATCTGTACACCCAAGGGCGGCGGCTTCGGCAGAGGTGACGGTAACATTTCGTATAATTTTTATTTTGTTCTTGAAATGTCTGAATCACCTGAGAAAATGCAGTTCTTCTCAAATGAAACCTTCGCACAAGGAAATCCCGAATACTTTGAAAACGAGGATGTAGGTCTGCTTGTTTCTTTCGGAGAAAATCTGACAGAGCCTGTTGAAATCAGGTGTGGTATTTCTTACACTGACCTTGAGGGCGCAAGAAAAAATCTTGAAAGCGAATGTCCCGACTTCGATTTTGAAAAAGTACGTAAGGGTGCTTTTGAAGAATGGGAAAATGTTTTTAAGAATATCAGCGTAGAGGGTAGTAATGAAACTGACTTGAAAATTTTCTATACCTGTCTTTATCACACTCTTCTTGACCCGAGAATCATGGCAGACGTTGACGGAAGATTCCCATTGAATGGTGAAATTCTCAGGTCTGAAAAATACACATACCGTACAATGTTCAGCGGTTGGGATGTTTACAGAAGTGAGTTTCCGCTTCTTACCGTTATCCGTCCCGATATTGTAAGCGATGAAGCAAATTCACTTATAAAAATTGCAGAAACAAACAACGCGTCTCTTCCGCGGTGGGAGCTTATGGGAATTGATGCGGGATGTATGGTAGGCGATCCCGGTATAATCGTTATTGCCGACGCATTCCTTAAAGGTATAAGAAATTTTGATTACGAGAAAGCATATGAGATTGCAAAAGCATCTGTTCTGTGTAAGAAAGAGCTTTTCGGTAAAAAGTTTAAATCTAACAGACCTGACTGTAAGCAATATATTGAGAACGCGTTTGTTCCGAAAAAAATCAGTGAAACGTTGGAGTACCTTCTTGCAGATTATACACTTTACCGTTTTGCTGAGGCTCTCGGTAAAAAAGATGATGCTGAGTATTTCCTCGAAAGGACAAAAAAATATCCCGAAAACTATAACAAGAGATTAGGTTTCCTAATTTCAAGAAGAAAGAACGGCTGGTTCTGCTTTGAAAGAGATATTTATGACGGCATCGGTTGCGTTGAAAGCAATATTTTCCAGCAGTCATGGTTTGTGCCTTATGATGTTGAAGGATTGAGCAGACTTTTCGGAGAAGAGCGTACAATAAAACTTCTTGAAAGATTCTTTGAAGAGGCGGATTTCGGAAGACTCTGGAATGAAAGCTACAACCATTCAAACGAGCCGTGCCACAATATCACTCATTATTTTGATATTCTGGGACTTCCCCACAGATGTCAGTACTGGACAAGAAGAGTGCAGAAAGAAGCGTATCGTTTAGGTGCTTTCGGCTTCTGCGGAAACGAGGATGTAGGACAGCTTTCTGCATGGTATGTTCTGTCAGCTTTCGGCTTTGCTCAGGTCTGCCCCGGTGATGATAAATATTATATAAACACACCTCTTTTTGAAAACATAAAAATTTCTTTGGATAAGAGCTATCACAATTGTGGTGTATCAGAAACTCTTGAAATCAAGTGTGATAAAGACCCTGACAACTTCCCCTATATCAGTAAAATGTCACTGAACGGTAAGGAAATCACAAGAACATATCTTACCTTTGAAGAAATTACATCAGGCGGAATATTGAACTTTGAATTATCTGATAAACCTTGTGAAATTTTCGGGAAATAATCTGCGAAAACTCGTGTGAGGCCCCGGTTTGTTGAGAAAATAAATTTGTGAAAGGAAAAGAACATGATTTATGTAACTTCAGACCTTCATGGATATTCTCTTGAAAAATTTCAGTCATTTCTCGATGAAGTGGGATTTTCAAAGGATGATTTTCTCTATGTGCTCGGTGATGTTATTGACAGAGGCAAGGATGGTATAAAAATTCTTAAATGGCTCATGTCAAAGAGAAATGCTCAGTTGATTCTTGGCAACCATGAAAGTATGCTCCTTGCCTGTGATTTTCTTTTTGATGAAATCACCGAGGATTCAATAAGCAGACTTACGGGAACGAAGCTTAACATTTATTCTACATGGGTTTCAAACAGCGGGCAGGTTACGCTTGATGCACTGTCTGCCATGAGAAACAGCGAGATAAAATACATCCTTGAATATCTCAGGGAATGTCCTCTGTATGAGGCGTTGACAGTAGGTGACAGAGATTTTCTTCTTGTACATAGCGGTCTCGGTTCTTTCAGACCTGATAAGAAATTGTCTGAGTATACACCTACAGACCTTCTCTGGACAAGACCGAATCTCAATCAACGGTATTTCGAAGATTTTACCGTTATTTTCGGACATTCGCCCACTGTGCTTTATGGTGAGGAATATAGAGGGAAAGCTGTTTTTACCGATACATGGATAGATATTGATACCGGTGCAGCAATCGGTCTTTCCCCCATGCTTCTGCGACTTGATGACATGAAAGCATTTTATATGAAGAATTGAAAAAAACCACCTGAAAAGGAAAATTCCTTTTCAGGTGGTTTTTGCTTGTGTTGAATTTATTTCTTATATTTATCCAAATCAAATTTTTCGCCGCAGCCGTAGTTTTCGTAAACGTAGTCGATGTCCTTGTCGCCTCTGCCTGAGAGACATACGAGAATAGAACCGTTCTTATGCTCTTTTGCGTATTTGATTGCATATGCAACAGCGTGTGAGCTTTCGATTGCAGGGATGATTCCCTCGTAACGTGAGAGAAGGAAGAATGCTTCCATTGCCTCTTCGTCAGTTACTGCATCGTAGTGAATTCTCTCAGCATCCTTGAGGTATGCGTGCTCAGGTCCGACGCCGGGGTAGTCAAGACCGCTTGCAATTGAGTAAACGGGGAGGGGCTCACCATTTTCATCCTGAAGAAGGTAACTTTCAAAGCCATGGAGTTTACCTTTTGTGCCGAACTTCATTGTTGCCGCATGGTCGCCCACATTTCCGCCTTTACCAAGAGGCTCAACACCGTAAATCTCAACAGGGTCTGCAAGGAAGGGTGTGAACATACCCAGTGAGTTTGAGCCGCCGCCCACACATGCACAGACGGCATCGGGCATATTGCCTGTCATTTCCTTGAATTGTTCTCTTGCCTCAATGCCGATAACTGACTGGAAATCTCTTACCATCATGGGGAAGGGGTGAGGTCCGAGGCATGAGCCGATGCAGTAAATTGCATCTTTATATTCACGGATATATGCATCAAAAGCAGCGTCAACTGCTTCCTTGAGAGTTTTGAGACCGTGTGTTACGGGGATGACGTTTGCACCGAGCATTTTCATTCGGATTACGTTGGGATGCTGCTTTGCAATATCAACCTCGCCCATGTAGATGTCACATTCAAGTCCGAAATATGCTGCGGCAGTTGCAAGTGCAACACCGTGCTGGCCTGCACCTGTTTCAGCGATAACCTTTTTCTTACCCATATATTTTGCAAGAAGTCCTTCACCCATGCAGTGATTGAGCTTGTGTGCACCTGTGTGGTTTAAGTCTTCGCGCTTGAGGTAAATCTGGCAGTTGCCGAAAAGACCTGACAGTCTCTCGCAGTGGTAAACAGGGGTAGGTCTGCCCTGAAATTCTTTTCTGATTCTTCTCAGTTCATTGATAAACTGTGCTGAATGGCAGATTGCCTGATATGAGCTTGTGATTTCCTTGAAAGCGGGAACAAGCTCATCTGAGAGGAAAGCGCCGCCGTATTCACCGAAGTAGCCGTTTTCATCGGGGAATTCTTTTAAGTAATTGTCATAATCTCTGTATTTGTTCATAATAAAATCTCCTTTTAATATCTGAAATGTGTGATTTGTTGTTTAATTGTTTTTTCGCCATCGTTTTGACAGAATAAACATGAAAACATCTCCTTGAAAAATAAAAAATCCGTCCCCGAACAGGGACAGAAGAAAATCTGTTATGCCACCCTAATAGGTCCTTTTCACGTACAAACATACGCTCCCGATGTAACGGTCGGTCCCCGTCAACGCCTACTCTCAGAATATTTCGGGTTGCCCTCAAAAGTCCATTCACTGTCTGTTCGTTATGGTTTCGCACCGACCAACCACTCTCTTAAAACTCCGAAACAGCTACTACTCTTTCTCAAAGGTTTTACTTTTTATAAATTTTATCACATAAAAAAGAAGTTGTCAACAGGTTTTACTTTTTTATTTAGATGAATTTTCAATCTCTGATATGCAGAATATTGACTTTTAACGATTTTAGTGTACAATATTCTCAGAATAAAAAAGGGGTAGAAAACATGGGGAAAAACATAAAAGAAAATTTTGATATTATTTTGAAAGAAATGTTCGGCTCGGAGGCAACCTGCTTTGATACACTTCTTGCTGCTACGGAAAAAGATATAAGAATAAAAATCTGTGCTGATTGTAAAAACACACCTGTACTCAATCACGGACGGATATACGAAGAGATCATTCAGGATGTGCTTATCAGGGTTTTTCTTACAAGCGTTCCACAGTTTTTTCTCAGAGCTGAAAACGGCACTCTTAACACTTCAGCAGATGAATATTGGTACTGGGTTCAGAAAATCTGCAAAAACAGAGTAAGAGATTATTTTAATAAATATGCGAAAAAAGGCAATTCTGAGAGTTTCATAAGTGAGGATGAAGATGAGGACACTCCTGAAATTCAGATAGCTGCACCTGAACCGGAGAATCAGGACTATAATCAGGAAGAGCTTGTCCGCCATTTCAACATTGTTATGACATCAGGCGGAAATGTTTACAAACCCCTTACTTGGATGGCCCAATCTTTACTTGTTCTCAGAAATAATCAGACAAGGATTGATTCTAATGATGAACTGATAATTTTTTTCGACAACATGACGCTTGACGAAATGTTCAATCTGATTCTCAGCATGGCAGAGAAGCTTGATTGGATGTATCTTGAAGAGGCAAGTGTTGCGAAAATCAGAAAAGGTCTTGATAAGCTTCACGCAAGCGGTTGTCGGATGGGCGATATGCAATACCATGATTTCTATATGGCTGACGGTCCGAAAAAGTCAATCAGTGACTGGGTGAACCGCATGGATGCAAAAATCAAGGAAAAAGAAAGAAAACCCAAAATACAGTAAAGGAGGATAATGGTAAAATGAACCATCTTGATATAAATACAATAATTGATTATGTTATGATAAACGAAATAAATGACGAAACAAAGAAACTGGCATCTGAGGTTTGCAGTCATATAAAGGAGTGCAAGGAATGCCGTGAAACAGTAAATGCGTACCTTAATGTGTATGGAAAACTCATCGAGGAATCAGAACGCAAGGCTATTAACAGAAGACTTATTGAAGAGGCTATAGACGATTTTTTAAATAAAAGGGATTTTGAAACACACCAGGAATTTGAAGAATATCAGGATTTTGAATTTTGATTTTTGAAATCGGTTTGACAGACAGGTGGCGATAGCGTTGCAGTGCGGTGAAAGAAAACGTGAGTGTTATAACAAAACACTTGTTGTTATTAACAGTCTTATCAGTCAGGGAAACTACGTCGAGGCATATAATGTGGCTGAAGTTTTTCTTAAATTATATATAGACGAAGATATTATAACACCGGAAGAAAAAGCAGATTTTTGCAGAATTTATATGGATTTATATGAGAAAAATCCTGAAAAGCCTGTGCTGCTGAAGGAAAAATACCTTCTTATTCAAGCGATGTCTGTTATATTGAAAAGTGAAAGTACCGATAAAAATTTTCATACTTTTGCAAATTTGCTGAGAGAAATTTTTTCAGACCATGCAGAGGAAATGTTTGATAATCTTCCGTTGGCTCAGCTTATTTTGAAAATGTCGTTGAAAATAAACGCTTCCCTCGCTATAAAAACAGAGGACGACACTTTCGTGTCAGATGCTTTGCGCTCTGCAGAGTTTTTTGCGATAGAGTATTACATAAACGGGAAAAAAGAAGAACAAGCAGGCTTTGAATATTCTTGTCTGAAAATTATTGCGGCATACTATTTCGGCTTTTTCGGCAGTGACAGAAAGAGAGCCGCTAAAATGGCATTGAACCTCGCGTCTTACTGTGAGAAAAATGGTGATGAAAAAGAGTGGGGCTTGTACTGTTATTATGCTATTCTGCTGATTTCAGAGCATATGTTGAAGAAGGGTGAAAAGTATTACGACATTCTCGGGGATGCTTGTCAAAATGCGACGGAATATTTTGTTAAGCAGGGCGAAGATAAAAAGGCTGTAAAGATGCTTGAGTATGCAATTTTGTTTTACAGGAACTACAGTAATACAAATCAGGAAAAAGCAGAGAAAAAATTAGCTTATCTCTTGTTCAGAACAGGTGAATTGTACAAATTTATCGGCAGGAAAACAGAGGCGGCGGAGCTATGGAATGAAGCCATGATCCTTGCTGAAAAATACAAAGGCAATAAGCTTTGTGATATGATTTATGAATATTTGAGGAAAAATATATGAAGATTTTAGCATTCGGCGAAATACTTTTTGATGTAGATACAGCGAAAAATGAGAGCATTCTGGGCGGTGCTCCCATGAATTTCTGTTCTCATCTTACAAAGCTTGGAGCAGAAGGGTATATGCTCAGTGCGGTAGGTAATGATGAATTAGGCAGAGAAGCACTCAGATATGCAGACGCTTTCGGTGTTAAGAAGGATTATGTTCTTCTGAGTGAGAAGCCTACAGGAAAATGTCTTATAACTTACAATAACGGTGAGCCGTCCTATGATCTCGGCATGATTTCAGCTTATGATTATATAGAAATTACAGATAAAATTGTAAATGACATAAAGAGTGAAAATTTCGATGTTTTTTATATCGGAACACTTGCACAGAGAAATGATGTGTCATCATCTTCTCTTGATAAAATTCTCGCTGAAGCAGAATTTTCCACTGTTTTTTATGACATGAATCTGAGACAGCACTACCATACAAGGGAGATTATCGAAAAAAGTCTTGGTGCATGTAACATTCTGAAAATTAACAGAGAAGAATATGATTTTCTGTTGCAACAGGGATATGCACAGAATAAAGAAGAATTAGCAGAAAAGTATAATATTGATATAGTTCTTCTGACTCTTGATAAAGCAGGAGCGGAGGTGTACGGCAAAAAAATCAAAGAAGAAGTTTCAGTCGGCGGTATAGAAACAAATGTTGTTTCTACGGTAGGAGCAGGCGATAGCATGTGCGCATGTTTTCTTTATAATATGCTTCGCGGTGCGGACGCAAAAACAGCTCTTGAGAGAGCGAATATTCTTGCATCTTATGTTGTTTCTCATAAAGAAGCAATACCTGAATATACAAAAGAACTACTTGATAAAATCACATGACAGGCAGTATTTCCGCCTGTCATATTTTTTACAGAAAATTCATAAAAAAGTCAGGAAAACTATTGACAGAAAAGAATTGGTATTGTATAATAGTGAGGCTGTAAAGTTCAAAAACTTTACACCTTGTTTTCTGAAGGGCAAAAAGAGTATGAAAGGAGCTGTTTTATATGGCGAAAAATCTGCAGATTGCTGTTTTGCTTGACTATTACGGTGAACTTCTCACTGAGAAACAGCGTGATTTCATCTCTCTCTATTATGATGAGGATTTATCCCTTGCGGAAATTGCTGAAAATGAAGGCATTACAAGACAGGGTGTAAGAGATTCCATAAAAAGAGCAGAAACACTTCTTTTTGAAATGGAAGAAAAATTAGGTTTTGCAAAACGTTTTGAAAAAATAAACGAAAATGCAGACAGAATCAGCGAATATGCATCTGAAATCAGCAGAGTAAATATGCAGACATCACTCTCAAGAGAAATCAGTGACCTGACAGTTAAAATCAGAACACTTGCAGGAGAGATAAAGGAGTAATAACATGGCTTTTGAAGGACTTGCCGACAAGCTTGAAGAAGCGTTTAAAAAGTTAAAAAGTAAAGGAAGTCTTACTGAATCCGATGTTAAAGAGGCGATGCGTGAGGTCCGTCTTGCACTTCTTGAAGCGGACGTAAGCTACAAGGTAGCCAAGGATTTCACAAAAACCGTAACTGAGCGTGCAATCGGTGCGCAGGTTATGGAAAGTCTTACACCGGGACAGATGGTTATCAAAATCGTCAATGAAGAGCTTACGGCTCTTATGGGCGGTACAAAGTCCCGTCTTGCAATTGCAAATCATCCACCAACGATTGTTATGATGTGCGGTCTGCAGGGTTCAGGTAAAACTACACACAGTGCTAAAATCGCAATGATGCTTAAAAATCAGGGGCATCGTCCCTTGCTCGTTGCGTGTGATATTTACAGACCTGCTGCTATCAAGCAGTTGCAGGTTGTAGGTGAACAGGCAGGTGTTCCCGTTTTTGAAATGGGCACGGAAAATCCTGTAAAGATTGCTGAAAACGCAATCAGACTGGCAAAAGATCAGGGATATGACTATGTCTTCCTTGATACCGCAGGTCGACTTCACATTGACGAAGAACTTATGCAGGAGCTTAAGAGTGTCAAGAGTGCAGTTCATCCTCACGAAATCCTTCTTGTTGTTGACGCGATGACAGGTCAGGATGCAGTGAATGTTGCAACATCTTTTAACGAGGCTCTCGGTATTGACGGTCTTGTGCTTACAAAGCTTGACGGTGACACTCGAGGCGGTGCGGCTCTTTCAGCAAGAGCGGTTACAGGAAAACCCATTAAGTTTGTCGGTGTCGGCGAAAAGCTTGCAGACCTTGACGTTTTCCATCCCGACAGAATGGCATCACGTATTCTCGGTATGGGCGACGTGCTCTCACTTATCGAAAAAGCTGAGCAGTCAATCGACGAAAAGAAAGCAGCAGAGCTTGAAGCAAAGCTTCGTGAAAATAAATTTGACCTGAATGACCTGATTGAGCAGATTGAACAGGTCAGAAAAATGGGCTCTATCAAGGATACACTCAAGATGATTCCAGGTATCGGCAAAAAGGTTGACGATATCGACATTGATGAGAGAAAGTTTGACAGACTGCGTGCACTTGTTGAATCAATGACACCTGCAGAGCGTGAAAAGCCTGACATCATCAATCCCTCGAGAAAACGCCGTATTGCTGCAGGTAGCGGACAGACAGTTGAGGATGTTAACAGACTTCTTGCTCAGTATAAACAGATGCAGAAGATGTTCAAGCAGCTGAACGGCAAGTCTGGCTCAAAGAAAAAGAGAAGACGCTTCAATATGTCTCAGTTGCAGAATATGAACGGCTTCGGAATTTAATCAGTTTATAAAAAATATTTTATATAATCAAATGGAGGAAACAAAAATGGCAGTAAAAATCAGATTGCGTCGTATGGGCGCTAAGAAAGCACCTTTCTATCGTGTAGTAGTTGCGGATTCAAGATATCCCCGTGACGGCAGATTCATCGAAGAAATCGGTTACTTCAACCCCATGACAGAGCCCGCAGAGGTTAAAATCGATGCTGAAAAAGCAAAGAAATGGATCTCAAACGGTGCTCAGCCCACAGATACAGTTAAAGCTATTCTCAAGAAAGAAAACATTCTTTAATTTTTGCATGTGGCGAATAATTCCGCATAATCAGGATATAATTTGTTTATGACGGAAAGAAAGGACGGAATCGACAATGGAAGAATTGTTGGTATCAATCGTTAAGGGACTTGTAGAATCTCCCGACGAGGTGAAGGTCACATCATCAACAACTGAAGAAGAAGGCCTTACTGTTTTCCATGTTAGCGTAGCTGCTGACGATATGGGCAGAGTTATCGGCAAACAGGGAAGAATTGCAAAAGCAATCCGCACAGTTATGCGTGCTGCTGCAATCCGCAAGGATGTTAAGGTTAAGGTAGAAATTGATTGATTCTATGTAAGCCGGCAGTTACTGCCGGCTTTTGACTTTGTGTGAGACAAGGAGGAATTTTCCATGAAATCCTTTTTGAATAATATCAGAAAAAACAGTATTTTTGCGTTGGCAGGATTCGTAGTTTTAGGTATTCTGCTTGTTATTTTTCCTGATAAGGTAGCCAATATTGCGGGCTACATAGCAGGAGCACTGGGCATCGGTTTCGGTGTTACAAAAATTATCGGTTACTTTTCAAAAAGTCCTGAGAAAAATGTAACAGTTTTCGGACTTACAATCGGAATACTATTTGCCCTTGCAGGCATTTATATAATCACCCGTCCCATATTGTTTCAAACTTTATCGTCAGTGTTTTCGGCGTAATTATTATGGTTGACGGCATTTCAAAAATGAAAAATGCACTGAATCTTAAAAAATCAGGCATGAAAAACTATCTTGCAATTTTCATTACCGCAGTGGTAGAGCTTGTTCTCGGAATAGTGTTTATCATCAATCCCGGTCTTGGTCTTCACACAATGCTGAGAATTATCGGTGTTGTGCTCATAATTGCAGGTATTTCAAATCTTGTTACTTTCATCGGTGTAACAAAAGAGTATAAGACAATTATCAACAAAAACGGCGAAATTGAAGGCGATGCGAAAGTCATTTCCTCGGAGGAAGAATAATGAAAAAAGATTTTCTTGAAGTAGGCGAAATCGTAGGCACACATGGTGTACGTGGCGAAATGCGTGTAAATCCCTGGTGTGACAGTCCTGCATTTTTGAAAAAATTCAAAAAGCTTTACTTTGACGAGAAAGGCGAAAAAAGCCTTGATGTAAAAAGTGCAAGAGAGCACGGGAATGTGGCACTGCTTGTAGTTGACGGCATTGACACTGTGGAAAAAGCTCAGGCAATGCGCTCAAAGGTGCTTTACATAAAGCGTGACGATGCCCGTTTGCAGAAAGGTAATTATTTTATAGCTGAGCTTATCGATTGTACGGTTTACGATGCAGATGACGAAACACATGTCTACGGTGTAATTTCTGATGTGAGCGAGACTGGTGCAAATGATGTCTGGCACATTGAAAAAGACGGCAAAGAGTACCTTATTCCTGCAATAAAGGACGTTGTAATATCTGTTGATGTGGAAGAGGGCAGAATCCTTATCCGTCCCATGAAAGGAATTTTTGACGATGAGAATTGACATAATGACGCTTTTTCCTGAAATGTGCGAAAGTGTGCTCAGCTCAAGCATTGTCGGAAGAGCAAGAGAAAACGGATATGTGGAAATAAACTGCCACAACATCCGTGATTTTACAGAAGATAAGCACAACAGGGTTGATGATTCTCCATACGGCGGCGGAATGGGCATGATAATGCAGGTTCAGCCTATTGCTTCATGTTTTGAGCATATCTGTGAGGAAACAGGGGAGAAACCATATCTCATTTATATGTCTCCGCAAGGAAATGTTTTGACACAGAAAAAAGTCAGAGAGCTGTCAGAAATGAAAAACATTGTTCTTCTCTGCGGACATTATGAGGGTGTTGACGAGCGCGTTATTGAAGAATTGGTTGACGAAGAAATTTCAATCGGCGACTATGTTCTTACAGGTGGTGAGTTGCCTGCACTTATCCTTGCAGACAGTGTTGCAAGAATGATTCCCGGAGTACTTTCTGATAACGAATGCTTTGAGGATGAAAGTCATTATTCAGGACTTCTTGAATATCCTCAGTATACACGTCCTTTTGAATGGAGAGGCAGACAAGTGCCTGAAGTTCTTTTGTCAGGACACCATGCAAACATAGAAAAATGGCGCCATGAAAAGTCCCTTGAAAGAACATTCCGTAAACGCCCCGATATGATAGAAAAAGCCGACCTTTCAAAGAAAGATATGGAGTACATAGAAAAACTTAAAAACGAACAAAAGTAAGAAAATTAAAATCCCTGCCGTGACATCCTCGAGCCTAATCGAAGAGCCCCGGCAGGGATTTTTTATCTTTAGTTTGCTATTTATTATTTACTCCATGGGAATTTGCCTACGTATTCTCCGTCTTTAAAGTAGCCAGTCTCAATTTTGCCGTTTTTGTATGTATGCTTACCTTTTCCGTTAGGCAGACCATTAACAAATTCACCTTCGTGGATATCTCCATCAGCAAAAGTGAATTTGCCTATACCATTGTATGTGTTATTGACAAAGTCACCTTCGTAAATATCACCCTGGAAACTTGTGTATATGCCTTTACCATGGTACATACCATCGACATAATCTCCTTCATAAGTATCTCCGATGAGATGTGTTGTTTTTCCTTTTCCATGAGGTTTTCCTTGGAACCAATCGCCTTCGTAAATGTTTCCATTAGAGCGGACAACTTTACCTTTTCCGTGCGGAACATTGTCAAAATCGCCTTCATAGATATCTCCGTTGGCATATATCATTCTACCTTTTCCCCGGCGTTTGTCTTCAAAGAAATCACCTTCATAAATATCGCCAAAGGGGGAAATCGCCTTACCTTTGCCATTAAGTTTGTCATTAACAAAGGTGCCCTCATAAATATTTCCATTAGTTAAGGTGTATTTGCCATAGCCGGTGCGTTTGTAATCAAAGAACCCGCCTTCGTAAACATCGCCGTTAGCATATGTCATTCTACCATTTCCATGGAGAGAACCATTAACCCAGTCTCCTTCGTACACATCTCCGCCTGCAAATATTCTTTTACCTTTTCCGTTTTCTCGTCCGTTTGCAAAGTTGCCTTCATAAACGCCATCGTTTACCCATGTGTATTTTCCAATTCCTTCAAAAACACCATTTGCAAACTCACCTTCATAAAAATCACCATTAGATATGTGTAACTTTCCTTTGCCACAGAATTTGTTATTAAACCAGTCCCCTTCGTAAACTGTTCCATCAGCATAAATCAACTTACCTCTACCATGAAATTTGCTGTCAACAAAGTTTCCCTCGTAAACGGATCCGTCAGAATAAGTTATTTTGCCATAACCTTGTATTTGTCCGTCGATAATTGTACCTTCAAATACATCGCCATTAGGATAAACGTGTCTTGAAACTGGATTATGTTTTATCATTTTGTATTCCTCCATAAAAGACAATATTCTAAATGCATTGTAACACAGATTTTTTAAAACATCAAGAAGATAACAGTATTTTGTACAAACAGAATTTTAACTCATTAGAAAACTCCCTGCTGAGATCTTTCGCTTACGCTCGAGAATGACATGGCAGGGAGTTTGGTTTTAATTTTTTATTCCCATTCAATAGGTCTTTGTATAAAGTTTATGTCTTCTTTATTAGTGGGAAGAGTTGAGAATGAAGAAACCTTTGTGATTCCGTGAGACATAAGCTCATCATAAAGCTCCTCCTGAGCCTGCATTCTCATTGGGTTGAGGAAGAAATATTCTCCGAGGAACTGATTGGCTTTAAAGAATTCCCAGCTCAGGCTGTCTGTTTCAATTCTGAATTTCTGCTCTTCTGTCACATCTGATTCAAGAGCTTTCTTCCATAAACTGTCAAGCTTATTGATTTTTGAGATGGGATAGTATCCTGACTGATAGTGCCAGTCAAAGTCGAATGCATGGGCTGTTGCCTTAATCTGACCTGTCTGGATATCAATGATTTCCTTGATGTAGGGAGCAGCCTCTTCACCGTAATAGAAATTCATAAAGTCCATCATCATATATTCCACATCAGCATTTACATTCCACTGAAGTCTGGGGAGAAGATAGTTTCTCAGGTCATTGAAAGCTGCATAGTGACCGTCGCCGCAGTTATAAACATAGCCTGTGATTCCTATGTCGTGCATATATTTCATCGTGGACTGCATTGTTTCAAAGTTTGAGAAAAACTGTGCAGAGAAAAGGAAGTTGATTGTGTAGTCATAGATGTACGTTCTTTCTGCGATAACTGTCCAATCCTTATGGTCCTGAGCAATGAAATCCTCATTGTCACCGTAAAGGTTGAGGAATTCGCTCTCAATCTGATTGTCATCAATTGCACCGCAGGTGCCAAGTGTATGGTTTCTGCATGCGTGATGAAGCTCGCAAAGTACGGGAACAACGTTATCGTTACATTTAAGGCTTAAATCCTTAGGAGGTCTTTCTGTTTCACCATATGCGTAGAATGTGAAGGTGAAATCGGGGAATTCCTCGTCAAGAGCGTCTGCAAAGTTGTTTGTGAAAATAATTGTGGGAGCAGAAATACTGCCGTATTTTTCGTAAAGTGCAGTACAAGTTTCGCAGTGGCAGTAGTTTGAGTTGTCCTTCTGACCGATGTGAATATGGTCTGATGTTTTTCTGGGACAGTCACGCATAAAACCTCTTGCGTTTTCGATGGCAATCGGGAGAACATCGGGGTGCGAGAGACACACATGGTCAGTTGTTCTTGTTCCGTCAGGATTCATAGCAAAATATTCAGGATGCTCAGCAAAAAGTGAATCGGGAACAAGTCTGTCAAGAGTTACATCCCACAAAATATATGTCAGTGCACCGCCGTATTCTTCTGCTTCGTTCCAGAAGGATACATTTGTTTTGATTCTTGCTCTGTATTTATCGTCTGCATATGCAGGGCTGTTTCTGCGGATTGCAAAAGAGGGCCCAACGAGAATATCGGTGTTCGCATCAACGATAATGTCTTCTTTTTTGGGAACATTTTCAAGCTGAGGAGTATACCAGCGTACACCTACATATTCCTCAAGGAATGTGTAGACGCCGTAGAGAGTGCCTCTGCTGTCCTCACCGATAATCATCAGGTGGGCACCGTCAGAATAAAATCTGAAGCCGTCTTCTTTTATTTCAGAGGTATCAATTTCCTTGATACCTTTGCCGATTTCAGTGTTTCCGAGAAGAATCGCTTTATCCTCGGGTGTGATTTCATCCTCCGTTACAACAGGGAGAAGAGCACCTGTTGACTGCTCAATATAGTTCTGAAGTTCTTCCGATGCTGTAACTATGCATTCATCGGGATTTTCTTCGGTTGCAATAACAAAATCACTTTCACCGTCTTTTACAAGAAACATTTCTGTTATGATTTCGGGAGCTGAATATTCGTCACCACCGTAATTGATTTCTGTGCTGGCAGGGAAAATTCCTATACTGAAAAATAAAACCTCAAAAAGAGAAATTATAGCTTTGATATACTGCATAATTATTTTTCAGAACTCATTGTGAAAACGAGTTCTCCTCCTTTCATAAGTTCTTCGTGAGTAAGATATGTGTCTGTAAGCTCTTTTCCGTTCAGAGTTACTTTTTCAACATATATGTTTTTATCGCTCTGGTTCAAAGCAGTCATTTTAAGTGTTTTACCGTTTGAAAGAGTAATTTCAGCACTGTCAAGGTTAGGTGAGCCAAGCCAGTATTTGTCAGTGCCTGCAAGGGGATAGAAGCCCATTGCAGAGAACACATACCATGCACCGAGTGTTCCACCGTCATCGTTGCCGTCAAGGCCGTTGATGTCTGTGCTGTAACGTTCTTTAAGTGTCCAGCGAACCCACTTCTGAGTAAGGTCTGCTCTGCCTGCGTTTGCAAAGAGGTAAGGCGTGTGAATATCGTGCTGGTTACCTATCCAGTAGCCATGACCGGGATCAAGGAAAGCTCTTGTGGGAGCCGCATCTTCCATGAAATCTTCAAGCTCTGATACGAAATATTCTTCTGAGCCAAAAAGTTCAATCATACCGTCAATGTCCTGTAAAGCAGACCATCTCCACTGTCTTGCACTGCCTTCGCAATAGCAGTCAGCATATTTCTTAATCATAATCGCATCGTAGAAGGTTGTGATGTAGGGATTGAAATGGCTTTCAAAAGTACCGTCTGAATTTCTTGCCTGGAAGTATTTTGTTTCAGGATTGAATGTGTTTTTATAGTACATGGATTTTGCAGCGTATTTTTCAGCGTCTTCAGTTCTGCCAAGAGCAGTGGCGAGAGTTGCAATTGCAGCATCTTCCCATGAATATTCGAGAGTACGGCTGACAGAGTATCTGCCGTCTGAAATATCGTTGGGAACATATCCGTACTGATTATATTCGTTCATCCATTCTCTTCCGACTTTGTATACACCTGTATCGGAAGATTTTTTCATGTATTCGTAAAGTGTTTCAATATCGTAATCACGGAAGCCTTTTATGTAGCTTTCAGCAATAACAATATTTGCAGGGTCGCCGATCATAGAGCCTGCATAGCCTGCACCCATTGCCCAACGGGGGATAGCACCGCCTGTCTTTGCCATTTCAGCGAGGCTGTTGAGACAATCGTTCTGCACCTCGCCGTTCATAAGCATATAGAGAGAATGAGTGTTCCTGCAGGTGTCCCACAGTGACAGGTCAGTTCTGTATGTGTAATCTTCTGCTACATGAACCTGTTTGTCAAAGCCTAAGTATTCGCCGTTTACATCAGTGAAGTTTGTAGGCATTATCATTGTGTGATAAAGATTTGTGTAGAAAGTAGTTTTAATATCTTCATCTGCACTTTCGATATCAATAAGTGAAAGGTGATTTTCCCATGCATCAACGGTTTTCTGTCTTACACCGTCAAAGTCAAGACCTTTTGTTTCCGTTTCGAGGTTGAGAAGTGCGTTTTCGGTGCTTACAAAGCTGATACCTACTTTTACTTCAACGCTCTGGTCCTTAAGGTCACCGAAGTTGATGTCAACCTTAAGGTCTGATTCGTCACCGACAATTTTACATTCTTTAATTTCCTTATCAGCTTTCAGTGCGAAGTAGCAGGGAAGTCCGTCATATCTGTCGGAGAATGCTGCATGAAGCTCTGCTCCGCCTGTGATAATACCTGTTTCTTTGTCATATTCAGCAAATCCTTTTTCAGCGTGTCTGTTGTTGAAAGCACTTGTAATATCAAGTGAAAGTCTCGCATCTTTTGAGTGATTCCAGGTATATCTGTGGACACCTGTATGCTGGTCGGCAGTCATTTCAGCAAGACAACCGAGGGATTTGAGATAAACTGCGTAGTAACCTGCAGATGCAACCTCATTTGAGTGAGAGTAGGGGATGATACCTGCTTTTTTGTCACCTACGGCAGGGGTGATCCTGAAAATGCAGTAGTCCTCAGCACCTGTACCTGAAAGTCTTGAATGGCTGAAGCCCATCAGATGACCTTGCTCATAATAGTATCCTGAGGTGTTTGTTTTGACGATATAAGCACCGCCGATGAAAGATGTGTCAGCACCGAGTCTCACTGCACCGAAAGGAGCAGAAGCAGCAGGACTTACCATGCCGCAGGTCCAGGGTGTTCCGCCTGTTCCAATAAAGGGGTCAACATACTTTGTGTAGTTGCCGGTAACTGTTTCAGGCATGTCGATGCCCTTTGGCGCAACACCGTTTGCGATTCCTGCAAAAAGTGTTTCGAGAGTCACGAAAACTGCGACAAAAATTCTGATAATCTGCCACATAATAATCCCTCCGCAAATTATTAAATATTATTAAGTTTAATATATATTAGAAAGAGGAAAAAGTCAATGAATTATGTAAATAAAAATTTCAGTTGCAATACGATATCCTGTGTGTTAAAATGAAAAAAAGGGGGAAGGACAATGAAAAGAATATTATCAGTTTTTTTAGTGATTCTTACTGTATTTTCTGTTTTTACCCTTGGCGTAAGCGGTAAGAGCGATTCGGTAGAGATTAATATATCTGTTGAAGGTGCAGGTAAAGCGACGAAGTCCCTTACGGCAGAAAAAGGTGATAGGGTAAGTCTTTCTGTTAAAGCAGACGAACTGGCGAGGTTTCTCGGTTGGTATGAAAACGGAGAGCTTGTCAGCGAAAAAGAAGTTTACACCTTTACTGCGAAAACAGACAGAGATTTGCTTGCAAAGTTTACAACAATGCAGTCAGCGGAAAATATTCACATTTTCATGACGTACAAACGTAAAACCTTCAATATCAATGAGCATCTCAATCTTCCTGAAAAGGGAAATTATAAAGTAACTTACGAATCTTCTGATGAAGAGGTAGCGATAATCGACAAAGACGGCAACGTAAAAACAACGGGTAGAGGCGAGGGCGTAATTACCTACACAGTGACTCTTGAAAACGGCAAAAAAGTTACTCAATCAATAGGAATCAAAGTGGTCTTTACTCCAAGACAGTGGTTTATTTATATCTTCCTCTTCGGTTGGCTGTGGTACTGATGAATAACAAAAAACTTAAAAAATAAAATCCGAACTGTCATTATGGTTGGAATATTAAATAAGGAGAAATAAAAATGAAAAATATCTTCAAACGGACATTGGCAATTATTTTGATGTTGGTTATGACAGTTTCTGTTGTAACACCTGCAGTGTTTGCAGAAAATGAAGAGTTACAAAACGGTAATTCTGAGATGGAAATGGTAACGCAATCAGGTCTTGGTATAATTGCGAATAATCTTATGTCTGCTGAGGATAATGAGGATTATTTAATAACATCGGTCAAAGTGACAGGTAAAACTGCGACGGTTGAACTTCATAATGCGGCAAGTTGTACTTTGGTTGTGGCTATTTATGATGAAAACACAGAGAAAATGTTAGCATCAGGTGTAGAAAAAATTGAAGCGAATACTGATTTAGCTGATGTTGAAATTGATATAAAAACAATGCCGAAAAAATTTGTTGCAAAAGCATTTTTGTTGGGTAGCAACAATAACGCACTATGCAAAGAGTTTGTGAGCGTTGAATATACAACTGATTTTGCTACATATATGCAGAAAACTCCTGATGATTATGTCGGTGAAGAGATAATCATTTTCGACAGTACTAATGAAATTGTTGACTTTGCTGTTCTTGGCGATACTGTTCAGTCATCTGATAAAAACGCTTCAATGACGTTTACATATGATGAACGGACGAAAACATACACATTTAAAAAGGCAATCGATGATGTTAAAAATCTGAAAGCGGGCGACGTTTATTACTATGAATATGGAATAAAGTCAAATGAATTTCTCCTCTTTAAAGTAAAATCAATATCAGTTTCTGGCTCAACGGTTGAAATTGTTCAGGATGAAAATATTGACCTGAGCGACGCTTTCAAATTTGTCCGTATTGATGATACCTCTGATTTTTCTGAGGTAAAAGTTGATGATAGTCAACTTGGTGAGGCTTTGTCATCTGTTGAAACTGTAACTTTATCTAACAACGGTGGAAAAGAAATCAACAAAGTAGCTGAGTATAAAAAAGAATATGTTGTTGATCATAAAATTTCAAAAGGTGATACCTCTGTTACTATAAAAGGTTCACTTGGTTTGGCATTAACATTTAGTGTAAAGCTTTATTATGACTACTCTCTTTTCGGCGAGGATTATTTTGAGTTTGAATTTGATGAAAGAGCCAAATTTGCCTTTGAACTTTCTGTCACGGGAAAATATGTGCTTGACAAAGACCTTCTTAAAATCCCCTTGGCCAAAGTGCCTGTAGGTCCTTTTACTATCAATGTAGAACTTGCTCCTGTTATTGAAGTAACAGCATCTGTAACATTCCTGGCATCTCTGGAAATCTATGATAAAATAACAGCAGACAATGCAAACGGAATGAAAAAGTACCGGACGGTAGACAGTGATACAGATTTATCTCTGGAATTAAAATTTGAGGTGAAAATCGGTGTCGAAATCACACTTAGTGTAAGGTTTATAGAAATTGTGGATCTTTCAGTAGTTGGCGAAGGCGGTGCAAAATTTGTCGGAACGATACTGTACGATAAAGATGTGATTCACACCTGTAAAACCTGTATTGACGGCGATTGTTTTGTTTACTACGATATAGATATTGTTTTTTCAATAACCATAATTGAAGATATACTTGATTGGGAATGGAAAATTGCAAACTTCAGTGATGAATTCAAAATGTTTGAGTTTTACATTTCGTTCCCCGAAACAGGTGGTGTCGTTTTTGGCGAAGGAAAATGTCCGAATATCAAAGAAAAAGGAGTTTTCACAGGCAACGAAAAAGTAGGAGATATCATAACTTTTGGTTCATATCCTCAAAGTCAGGTTACAAATTCAACACTCATTTCTGCACTGAATAAATTACCAAAAACATGGAAGTCTTATGGGTATTATGATGGGTCGATGGTTCCTGGTGACTGGATGAAATATGCTGATGTAACATACAACGGCAACAAATATCGAGCAGTAACTTTCAGTAAATACAGACCGTTTGCGACAATAATACATAATCCCGATATAATATCAGATCAAGAAAATAATGGTTATTATAAAAATACGGTATATTGGTTTAAATACGAACCACTTTCATGGAGAGTTCTTGATCCAGAAGAGGGTTTTGTCTTGTGTAATAATATAATTGATTCACAACCTTACAATAATACCATTTATTATAGTTATATTGATGGTTTATCTTATGGAGATAAAAACTATACAGCATATTCAAATGACTATTCTCAAAGTTCCATGAGACGCTGGTTGAATAATGATTTTTATAATGCCGCATTTACATCTGAAGAAAAGAATGATATATATAATTCAATTCAAGATAATAGATGTGAAATAACAGCGTTTGAAGATTTTGATAGAAAATCCACATATGATAAAATTTTCTTGCTCTCATATGACGAGGTTACCAATAGTTCATATGGCTTTTTATCTGACACAGGTTCTGAGGATGTAAATCGCATGGCAAAAGGAACGGATTATGCAAAAAGCCAGGGGTTATATGTTAGCGAATCATCGAGTGACTCATTGTGGTGGTTGAGAACAGCAGGACATCAAGACTATAATGGCTGCGTTGCAGACGGATATGTAGATTTTCAAGGTGAATATGTTAATCGTACTCTTTATGGCGTCCGTCCAGCAATCAAACTTAAAACACCATCATCTAAGTCTGTTGAAGTTGTTTCGGAAGAAACTCATTCCAACGGTGCGATTGTAACTGAATCGCTTTTCGATGTTTCAAAAGACAGTTGTGTTGCGGGAAACAGTTACATTCTCATGAATGTTGCTGATTATAAAAGTGGTTTTGAACTTTCTGTAGAAAACCTTTATTTCATTAATCATATTGTTGCTGACAACAATGGTAAAATCAGCACTCAGTTTATTCCGAAAGTTTCAGATACTGACAGCACGACATTAATTATCGGCGATTTCGGTAAAGGTGTTGAGGCGAAGAAAATTGTTCCTGACAATTTGGGAGAAAGATTCACTGAACTTCGTCTTCTCAATGCAACAGCATATAAAAACGGTAACATTATTACAGTTTTTTCTTTTGAAGATGCAGAGCGTATGGCGATTTATTCAACTACTTTCAGCGGTAAAACTGTTTCAGTAGAAACATCGGGTACACCGATTACTGTTTCTTCTTCAAAGGCGTATGTGCTTAAGTTCAATGATTGGCACAAAAACGACAATGAAGTGAAATCAACAATCAAAATCGGAAACATCAGATATAATCTCAACTTTGTATTTAATGTTGAAAACGGCGGTCATGATTATACATCAGTTGTGACAGAGCCTACGGAAACAGAGAAAGGTTACACAACCTATACCTGTTCAATTTGCGGAGGTTCCTATGTATGGAATTATGTTCCGGCAACAGGAAAAGTTGAGTCTGTAAAAATTTCAGATGTTGCTCTCGGTTATAAATCATCAACAGTACTTGATCCTGATGTCAGACTAACTGCGGACATTGATTATACCGTTGAGTATTTATCTTCCGATGCATCTGTTGTAACTGTTGATAAAGAAGGAAATCTTGTTGCAACAGGAACAGGTGAAGCGGAAATCACAGTTAAAGTTACTGACGAAAATGGTAACGTAGTTGAAGATACTTGCAAGGTTACAGTATCTTACGTGTGGTGGCAGTGGCTCATTATTATCTTCCTCTTCGGCTGGCTGTGGTATTGATGAATAACAAAACCCTTGAAAGTTTAAAAGCTTTCAAGGGTTTAACCTTTTTTCAAATTAACGACATCAGGTCTTCCGTACCGAAGCTGCTGTAGAGCATTTCATCAAGCAAATCCATATTCATATCTGAATATTCAACTTCCTTTGAGAAACTGTACATGATTTTAACTCTTGTCTCAAAATCAAGGAATTCAAAGCAGGAATAAATTCTGCTTATTACTATTGATGCAAAAATACCGTATTTTACTTTTGTCAGCACGTCATAATCGTAAACGGCTTTCAGAAGATATCTGAAAATATAATATTTCATCAGCTTTTCAAAATCACTCTGATAAATGTTCAGTGCATTTGAGGAAAGCGTTTTCGTTTTAAGGTTTTGTATAAATTCTCGTCGTTCTACACTTATGTATTCCATATTTTCAAGGATTGTCAGGCAAGTGCCGAAATCTCTGTGCTGTGTTTCATCAGTGAAATCGTCACCGTCAAGTTCTCTTTGAACTTTTTTTGCCATGTCAAGAATATTCTTGGCTTTTTCTTTAAAACTCAATTCGTTTTTTTCAAGAACAGCAAAAATTCCATTTCTTAAAGTAGTCAGTGTGTCAAGAAGTTGCTCGTCAATATCTGTGCTTTCACAGTCACATTCATCGTAAGGCTTTAAAGCAAAAGGCTCTTTCTCTGACAGAATTATTTTCGCTCCTTCAGGGCATCCGAAACCAAGTCCCATTTCACGGAAAGAACCGAAGTCATCAAAGAATCTGGGGAAAAGAGTACAGGTTTTGCTGAGAAAATTTTCACCTTTTTCAGCTTGGATTTCGCATAAATTGCAATTGTTCAGAAACGGACAGCTGTCACCTTCGCAAAGAGTGAAAATATTGCACCCTGTTTCATCGTGTGTCAGATGCTTTCTGATTTTATTACCAAGGTCGCCGTCAACCTTTGAATATTTTTCCGCAGTTTCTTCATCAATGTCAACTTCCCAGCCGACACAGCATGTGTCAGGACACTTGTCTGCGATGCACCTGAACTTATCGAAATATGTGGGAACAAAAACTTTAATTTCAATCACCGCCTTAATGAATATTATTTTATCATTGTTTCTCTGTTCTGACAAGTGTAATTTTTAAACCCGGATTCGTTGTATAAATATATTTCGTTGTGTATTTTTACAGACTTTGACAAATCGCAGAAAAAGGTATAATATCTATGTAGTAATACCTATCTGTTTTGATAATAAGGAATGATGTTATGAAAACTGTAAAACTGCCTTATGTTTTGGCAAGAGAAATTAAAATTTATGAAAAAACGGACGCTGCTGTTCCTGAGATTCTGTTTGAAAATATCGGGAATGGTGTACCTGATGAGCTTGCAGACATCTGTGAAGAATTGCCGTCACAAAAAAGCAGTTACACCTGCTTTGCAAAAACAGACAAGGCTTTGTGGATAGGGGCAGATAACGGTTTGACACGCTATGAGCCTGATGCTGAGTACAGTGCTGATAAGGTTATGCTTTTTTCAGCTGAAAGATATCTTGCTGACAATAAGGTTCTTTCTGTTTACGCTCCAGACACAAAAGAAGAAAGCGTGTGGGTGCTTACCGAAACCGCTGTATCACATATCCGCCTTTGCAGAATTACTGCAGAAGAAAAGGCAAGACGTCTGACAGAGGAAACTCACAAATACATTGACAGGTACGGACTTGTAACACAGCGTTATCTTACAAAAGATCGTGATCCTGATTCACGTCTTCCTTACGGCCATTCAGATAATTCAGGTGCATTTACTGCAGCTTTTGCAATGGGCGAGCTTTTTAAATATGCTTATTACAGAGAAAAATACGGCAAAGAGCATCCGCTGAGTGTTGAGGCGAAAAAAAGTGCTGTCCGTGCGACGGAAGCTTGTCAGCTTCTTATGCACATTTCCTGCCGTGATAACGGCTTTGTTGCACGGACATTTTTAACACCTGATGAGCCTGTTCCCGATGACGGATTATTCTATCGTGTCGGAGACGGCAAGGCAGTCTGCCTTCCTACTACAGATTCAAAAAAGCACAGATATAACGGTCGTGTAATTCCTGCCGTGTACTGTGTTCCGAAAAGGCTTGCCCATCTGTATGAGGATGAGGGGCATACAATTGAGGGTATCGTCTATAAGGGTGACACAAGCAGTGATGAAATTACGCCTCATTATATGCTGATGTATTTTGCTCATCTGATTCTCGGGGAGGAAGACCCTGAGCTTGATGAAATCATAAAAACATCTGCAAAAAATACACTACGTCATATTATCGGAAACGGTAACAGACTTATGGAGTGCTTTGGTAAACCCACATCATGGGGCAGATGGGATAAAAAGCATTTCAGATTCGGGATTGGCTGGGCGGATGCACCGCTTAAAACTGCAGAGCTCCTTATGTATCATAAGGTTGTTATGGCAATAACTGGTGAAAAAGGTGAGTGGGAAGAAAGCTATAACAGACTCATAAACGAGAACAATTATGCGGAAATCTCAACTCTTCACGAAAAACGGCTTAAGGCACTTTCAGCCATATGTCACAGAACGCCGGCCGAAGGAATGATGTATGGTGACCATATTGTAGCAGTCGGTGCATTCTGGCTTCTTATTACACTTGAAGAGAATGAAGAGCTCAGAGAAACATACAGAAAAGGTCTGCGCACCTGGAACGGAACAATCCGAAGAGAGCATAATCCTATATATGATTTTATGTTTATGCTCAGTTGTCCTGATGATGAAATTGACACAGGCCTGCTGTGCGATTGGTTCAGAAGACAGAACGTGTCAAACCTTGCGGCAAGTGTAAATGTTACAAACCGTGATGATGTAAAGTGTATCCGTCTTCTCGGTGGCAACAAAGAAACCTCAAAGCTTCTTATGCCCGATGAACGCCCGATTGCAAAATACGACCGTAACCCATATGATTATCTTGATGAAGATGTATCAAACGGTACACGTATGATTGAAAGCTGTTATGTTTACACTACTGCATACTGGCTTGGCAAATTTTACGGCTTGATTGAAGATGAATTCTGATACACAAAAAATAACCCTGTCTGTCCTCGGGCCAAGCGAAGGATCAGACAGGGCTTTTTTCCGCAATCAGCAAACGGAAGAACTCTCACTTATGCAGAAGCACATGAGGAAGTTATTGCTGACTCAATGGAAACGATGCTTGCCGATGGCAAGGCTATTGAAAAACTCCAGATACTTCAGACTAAAGATCCGTCTCTTTTTGAAAGAATCAAATCAGCGATTGCTGAACTCATTGCTAAAATCAAAAAAGCATACAAGAACGTAAAGCCTGAAACATTGGAAGGTCAAATCGTTGCAAGTATGCTTGATGAATATGAAACAATTCAGCAGATGTTTGTAAAGGCTCTTGCCGATGCAAGCGAGAATTTTAGGAATGCAGAGGTTGATACTGCACAAAACACTTCTTCTGAAAATAAGTTTTCATTAAGAGGTATAAATGAAAACGGAATAGAAGTTTACGAAACAAGTGAAGATGTTTTAAAACTGCCGTGGAAAGAACGGAAGACACGTTATCTTGACCTGATGAAAAATGAATTTCGCGGAAGGACTGCAAAGTTTGAACGTAATGGTCACTATTATTATGCAGAATTCGATAGGAAGAGTTTGTCAAAAGCGGTATATGGAGAGAAAAGGTCTGATAAAAAAGGTCACGACGCCCTTGTAAATATCGGGGCTGACGGAGATGTTTTCGACCTTGTAGAAAATTCTCGTTATACAGGAAGTGAAGTGGACAAAAAGAATCATCCCAAAGCTGACTATTTTGATTACTTCGTAAAAACTGTACAAATAAATAATACTGTTTTTGATGTCCTTGCGGATGTTCAAAAACAGTATGGTAAAAACGGTGGATATGTATATACAATCAAGCTTACTGAAAATAAAAGTGTCAAGGCATCCCCGATACGAGAGGGACAAGAAGCCTCTCTTAAAAACTCGGGCAATGCCTTGACTGATGAGACAAGAATACCACAAAACGGTACAGATGTCAATACCAGTATATCCGAAAACGGTGTGAAGTATTCTGACCGAAATTTTGTTGAGGACAAATACTTCAGCAGACAAATCGATAGATTTGAATCGCTCAAGCAAGGTGGATATGTAACCGTGGGAAAAATAACCAAAGGAAGTCCTCTTAACATGGTTGGCATACCCGAAGGAAATCTTTATTTTGATGTTTCAAAAATCGTACACGAAATGGCTGAAAGAAATGATCCCATACCAAAAGATAAAATGAAAGAAGAGATTCATTCAATACGACAAAACAGAAAGGAAGTGATGTAAAATGTCAGGTAAAATAATATCCTTTTGGGAGTATTGTAAATTAAAATTTCACAGAACAATGGACAATACCCGTGGAGAATATGACTCAAGAAAAGTTAATAATGCTAATGAATATGTTATCAACGGTGTCCGTTATATTGTTTCTACAAAGCACAGTGAAACTGAATCAATGACTTTCATTGATAAAATTAAAAGATATTTAGGTAGCGAT
>SVPP01000021.1 GCA_015065765.1 Oscillospiraceae bacterium
TGTATCCATCATACCGGGCATTGATGCTCTTGCACCTGAACGAACTGAAACAAGAAGGGGATTTTCTGTATCGCCGAACTTTTTGCCGACAACTTCTTCCATCTTAACGATGTATTCCATGATCTGAGCCTGGATTTCATCATTAATCTTTCTGCCGTCTTCGTAGTACTGTGTACATGCTTCTGTTGAGATTGTGAAGCCCTGGGGAACAGGAAGACCGATGTGTGTCATTTCTGCAAGGTTTGCACCTTTACCACCGAGGAGTTCTCTCATGTCAGCGTTGCCTTCTGAGAACAGATAAACAAACTTTTTACTCATGTTCTGTATACCTCCAATAAAATAATTAACAAATTTTTCTCCCTGTTTTCACAGGGGTATTCCATTATAACATATAATGGAAGTTTTTTCCATACATTTTTGAAATTTTTTCAAATGTACATTTATAAAAAACAGCCCGTAATGGAAGATTTTTCCCACACAGGCGTTTTTTAACATATTGAATTACTCAGCAAAGCCTGATTCGACAAGTGCAACAAGTGCATTTACTGCTTCTTCTTCGTCTGCACCGCCAGCGATAATGCGGATGTCTGTACCACCCATAATACCGAGAGAAAGCACACCGAGAAGGCTCTTTGCATTTACTCTGCGCTCTTCCTTCTCAACCCAGATTGATGATTTGAACTCATTTGCTTTCTGGATGAAGAATGTTGCAGGACGAGCGTGAAGACCTACCTGATTCTGAACTGTTACGTCTTTAACAAACATATCTGAAATCTCCCACCAATAAAATTTCTTCTTAACATACTGAAGATTTTGCACGATTGCGCACGTAGATACTTTAATATCTTGCCATTATTATATCACAAAACTTGTCCCCGTCAACATAAAAAATCGGTTTTTGAAATAATTCATAGAGTGAAACAAACTCCGACAAAAACAAAAGCAAATGTTTGTATAAAATGCCCATTCCCAAGAGACATTTTGTGATATGTACCATATCAGGTTATTATATTCTATTCAGTTTACACAAAATTTGTACCTGTCTGTAAAAAGTCGCAAGAAATTTATGTGCATTTTGTCTGTATTGAAAATTGTATTTTTCTGTTATAATTATGAAAAGGAGTGTGTTAATGCAATGAAAAGAAAAAAGATAGCCTTGGTGACCGTAACTGTGTCAATTCTCTTTACAGGCATCGTTTTTTGTGTTTACAACTTGTTTTTCAACACACAGATAATCAAATGACAGGAATATCTGACTGAAAGTATCTCTCCTGACAAAACGTATACGGTTACTGCTTACTTGAACAGTGGCAGTGCTACATCAGATTTTTCTGTTCTCGGCAGAGTAAAAAACAACAAAACAGGCAAAGAGAAAAATATATATTGGCAGTATTCTTGTTCTGAAGCGGTTATCACATGGGCTGATGATAACACAGTTGTTATAAACGGCATTGAGCTTGATGTGCGAAATGATGTCTATGATTTCAGAAAAAACTAAAAGCAAAGGAGCATATTCAGGTGAATAAAATTATTTCAATTATACTTTCTCTTATCACTACCTTTTCGGGACTTTTCATGGTACCCGTTCAGGAAATCCCCTCTTACATTGACAAGATAGAAGAAGAAAGCATATATCAGATTACAGAAAATGCAGGATTCATAAAAGATACCATTCTTGTGATCTTCAAAGAGGATGCTTCTGCTTTTGATAAGCTTTCTGTTATTGCAAAGGCTGACGGAATGTATGCAGGAAAAATCTCTGATTTCAATATGTATATCATCAGAACAAAGCTTGACGGTTTGGAAGACGCAGACAAGCTTTGCAAAAATCTCACAAGCCTTGACAGTGTTCTGCTTGCAAGTATATGCCCCGTAAAAAAGCTTGAAGAGCAATATACTCCCGATGATCCTTTTAACGATGAAAACGGATATTGGAGCTCTGATTGGGATGACGAAAAACCTGACGGAAACAACTGGCACATCGAAGCAATTGATGCTCGCGGTGCATGGGGATACAGCAGTCTGCTCTCACATATAAACTTAGGTGTTATTGACGGCGGTTTTGACACAGACCACGAGGAGCTTTCAGACAAAATCACATTTCCTTCAAAACGTGAAGAAAGAAGAAACAGGCCTAACCACCACGGAACTCATGTTGCAGGAATTATTGCTGCAGAGCAGGATAACGGTGTAGGCATCAGCGGTATCTGCCCTGATTCAACACTTATCTGCACAGACTGGTCACCCAGTGACGGTCAGTTATGGATAGGTGACCTTGAAATTCTGAACGGCTTCAAAAAGGTTGTAAAGGCGGGAGCGAAGGTTATCAACTTCTCTGTGGGAAGTTCAGGCTCGATTGCCGGCGATTCCTACAAATACCCCTCAATCGTTACAAACTTTGATGCTCTGCTTTATTCATATGCTATGGGAAATCTTCTCAGCAAAGGTTATGACTTCGTTGTTGTTCAGTCTGCAGGCAACGGAAATGACGAAGGGTATGCAGTGGAGGCTGAGCAGAATGGTATTTTCTCCTGCATAACTGAAAAGAATGCCTTTCTCCCTTTCAGGAATATTGAAGCAAAAGACCTTCTTGACAGAATTGTTATAGTGGGCAGTGCTGAATTAAGTGACAGCGGTTATGTTCAGGCATCATCATCAAATGTGGGCGACAGAGTTGATATCTGCGCACCCGGCGGTGATATTTTCAGCTGCACAAAGGATGACACATATCTGAGAAAATCAGGCACATCAATGGCAGCTCCCGTTGTCACAGGTGTTGCAGGTCTTGTTTGGTCAGCAAACGAAAACCTTACAGGAGCCGAAGTAAAAGAAATAGTCTGCAAAAACACACGCGATCTCGTGCCGCCTTCAAACGAAAATCATTTTGATTTCCTTGGTTATCAGGCATATCCTATGGTCAATGCTAAAATGGCGGTAGAAGCTGCCTTATTGATGAAAGATGGCTACTGCAATGTTTTTGTAACAACAGGAAGCAAAGAAGAAGTTACGTTCACGGACGAAAACGGTAACGAGTTTATCTTTGAAACAAATTACAGCGGATCGCTCTCATGCGTTCTCAAAGAAGGTAACTATGAAGTGAAAACAGAAAGCACCGTAAAAAATGTTGTGGTGCGTGAAAACGAAGATATTATAATGTAAAAAAAGACATTACCCGAAAAAAAGAATTTTTCGGGTGATAATTTTTATTCAGAACAAATCAGTTGAAAGATATCTGTCTCCTGTGTCGGGAAGGAGGACAACAATCGTCTTACCTTCACTTTCGGGGGATTTTGCTTTTTCTATAGCAGCATGAAGTGCAGCACCTGAGGAAATGCCCACAAGCAAGCCCTCTTTTTTCGCAAGAAGTCTTGCACTGTCATACGCTTCTTCCTCAGTGACACAAACGACTTCATCAAAAACATCTGTATTGAGAACCTCAGGAACAAAACCTGCACCGATGCCTTGCAAACCGTGCTTTCCGCTTTTGCCCTCGGACAGTACAGGAGAATTTTTCGGTTCTGCTGCAACGATTTTTATATCAGGATTTTTACTTTTAAGATACTCGCCTGTTCCCGTAATCGTTCCGCCTGTACCCACACCTGCAACAAAAACATCAACTTCACCGTCAGTGTCCTCATAAATCTCAGGACCTGTGGTAAGAAAATGAGCCTTCGGATTTGAGGGATTTACAAACTGACCAGCAACAATGCTTCCGGGAATTTCCTTTTTAAGCTCCTCTGCTTTTTCGATCGCACCTGTCATACCGAGACTTCCGTCTGTAAGCACAAGCTCCGCGCCGTAAGCTGCAATAAGCTTTCTTCTTTCCACAGACATTGTATCAGGCATAACAATAATCAATCTGTATCCTCTGGATGCTGCAACCATGGCAAGTCCGATACCCGTATTACCTGAGGTCGGTTCAATAATCACTGAGCCTTCCTTTAAAACCCCCGCTTCCGCTGCATCATTAATCATCTGCACTGCTACCCTGTCTTTTACAGAGCCCGCAGGATTGAGATATTCCAGCTTTGCAAGAAGTCTCCCTTTTAAATTAAATTCTTTTTCAATATTCGTCAGTTCAACAAGCGGTGTTTTCCCCACAAGCTCGTCTGCTGATTTATATATTTTTGACATTTGCTTCACCTGTATTCTTTAATAACATTCCCCTCAAAGTCTTTCCATATGAAAGTACTGTTTTCAAGTATCATGTAACCATGGTGGCTCTCCTCTTTAGGAATGGACACCGAACCGGGGTTCATGTAAATATATTTTTCGTGCTCGACACATTTCGGCACGTGAGTGTGACCATGAAGAAGAATGTTACCATCTGCGAGAGGCGGTAAATTATTCTCATTGAAATTATGCCCATGAGTGAGATAAATCATTCTCCTGCCCTCGCTGATAATTGCATAATCTGCAAGAATCGGGAAAGACAGAACCATCTGGTCAACCTCTGTATCACAATTTCCTCTTACGGCGAGAATTTTGTTCTTCAGAGGATTGAGGAGCTCTATGACCTTTTTCGGTGCATAATCCTTCGGCAAGTCGTTTCTCGGTCCGTGATAAAGAATGTCACCTAAAAGCACAAGCTTATCTGCATTTTCTTTTTCATAACTTTCAATCATTTTTTTACAGTAATACTCAGAGCCATGTATATCTGACGCTATAAAATATTTCATTTTTCAGTCCTCGATTGCTGCTTTCCTTGAATTTATCTTTCTGAAAATTTCAGTATCAAATTTAGGGGTTCTGTCGTAATAATAAAGCCCGTTCTGCTCCTGCTCGATATCATAAAGCTGAGTATAGCAGAATCCGAACATTCTGTTGTTATCAAGAAGAGCATCTGTAAGCCCTTTATATCTTGCGATAAACTCCTCTTCTGTCTTCGGCGCAGTGCCATAGCCCCAGTCTCTTTCACCGGGATTGATGGACCACTGAATTCCGCCATATTCACTGACAAATGTAGCTTCACCCTTGTAATGTTGGCGGTCTGAAAACTTATCAACAAGCACACCTTCTGTCATAAGCTTATCGTATCGCTCCTTGATAACCTCAGGCTCCTGATCATAATCATGCACATCAAATATATCTGTTTCAACGTGGAAGTTACCGCTCGTATCAATACAGGGACGGGTTTCGTCAACGTGCTTTGTAGCGTTATAAATGTTTCTGATGTATTCGTCATTCTGGCGTCTTCCTTCAACATCCCATGTTTCATTGAAGGGACACCAACCGATAATTGACGGGTGGTTGAAATCTCTCTCAACACATTCAAGCCATTGAGGAAGAAAAATCTCAAGTGACTGATAGCTTGAATAATCAGCACCCCAGTTTGCAAATTCTCCCCATACGATGTAGCCGAGTCTGTCACAATGATACAGAAATCTCGGTTCAAAAACCTTCTGATGAAGTCTTGCGCCGTTGAAGCCTACATCCATTGAAATTTTAATATCATTTATAAGATCTTCTTCTGTAGGTGCTGTATAGATTCCATCAGGATAAAAGCCTTGATCAAGAACAAGTCTTTGAAAAACAGACTTTCCGTTAATTAAGAATTTATATCCGTCAAGCTTTACGTTTCTCAGGCCGAAATAGCTTTTTACTTCGTCATCACCGAATGTCAGTTCAAGGTCATAAAGTCTGCCCTTGCCAACTTCCCAGAGATGAATCTCACTGAGTGCAATCTCTCCCGTTACATTTTTTTCTGTTTTTTTGCTGAAAGTGCCCATTTCCTTGCCGTCATAGAAAGCTTTCGCTTCAAAAGTTCCGTTCCCCTCAACAACTGCAGAAACAGTTACCGTTCCATTAAGGTAATCAGGAAAAATTTTGAAGCTCTTTATATAATTTTTCGGCACAAACTCAAGCCATACAGTCTGCCATATACCCGTTGTTCTTGTATAATCACAGCCTCTCGAATAATATTCACGGCACTGCTTGCCTATAGGCTGAAGAGGACTTCTCACATCGTCAACCGCATACACAACAAGCGTATTTTCACCCTCTGTGAGTAAGTCTGTTATGTCAAATTTAAATGAAGAATAACCGCCCTTATGTGAGCCCGCTTCCTTACCGTTGATAAAAACTTTTGTAAGATAATCAACCGCACCGAAATGAAGAAGAATTCTTCCCTCGAGTTGTTTTTCAGTAATATTTATTTTTCTTCTGTACCATACAGCAGGAATAAAATCCACATGCTCTATACCTGAAAGCTTACTTTCAGGGCAAAACGGAACAATAATTTTTCTTTCCCATTCTTCTCTCTGCAAAATACCTGTTTCAAGCTTGCTTCTGCCGAAATCAAATTCAAAATCCCATTCACCATTAAGATTTTCCCATGTTTTTCTTTCAAACTGAGGAAACGGATGTTCACTTCTCGGAATCATTTTTTCACACACCTTTTGCCTTTTTTATAATCTTATCAATTTATTTTTCCGTTGTCAATGTTTCGCACAGAAATTGCTTTCCCGTATGGTCAATAGAATATCCGCTTTTGTAGATGAGATTTTCAACCGTCACAAACTTATAGCCTTCTGACGACAACTTTTCGAGGATTTTCCCCAGTGCCTCAGGTGTATTGAGTGCTGCATTGTGAAAAAGCACAATCGAACCGTTTTTCACGTTATTTACAACTCTGTTATAGATTTCATCCGCCGATAAATCCTTCCAATCGAGAGAATCCACATCCCACTGAATTGTATACATTCCCAGCGAATTTACACATTCAATAAGCGAATTACTGTAGTCTCCGTAAGGCGGTCTTATGAGCGTTGGTGTCTTCTTTGTAATTTTTGCGATTTTTTCGTTACAAAGATTAATTTCCTGTTTCATCCCCTCCTCTGACAGTTGTGGAAGATTGGGATGTGTGTTTGAATGATTCTGAATACTGTGACCTGCATCAGACAGTGCTTTTACGCTTTCAGGATATTTATCAACCCAGCTTCCCACAAGAAAAAAAGTTGCCTTTGCTTTATATTTTCCGAGAGTGTCAATCAAATCCTGAGTGTCCTCGTTTCCCCACGCAGCGTCAAATGTAAGTGCAACACACTTCTTTTCACTGTCTACGCAATAAATAGGCAACAGTCTTGACTGTGCAATTGTTGCTACCGCACCTTTACTTATCCCGAAAATTCCCAGAGTAATAACCAGCACAAGCAAAAAACAGATAAGTGCCAGTGTCTTCTTTGTCAGAAAAATAGTTTTCATTTTTTCTTCTTTCCTTTCATAGTTTTTATTAAATTCTATTCGGATTTTCTTGTCCATAAAACCAAATTAAAAAACTTTGGTTTTCCTACTTGTATTTTCCTTTGAAAATTAGTATAATATCAACATATTATGTTATCGTGTAGTGTTGTCTGTTATCAGACGGTGGAAAAACACTGCACCCAGAGGAGAAAAAATGTTAGGGAAATTTGTCAGAGTGAAGGTCACTCAGCCCATAAACTCCTACAACAAACAGTTTGGTTACAAATACTTGCTCAACTACGGAATAATGCACTACAATTCCAAGCCCGGCACCACTGCACAATGGGCATATATTATGGGCATCAGCCATCCTGTCAGGAATTTTGACGGCAGAGTTATCGCAAAAATCAAGCGTGCTACAGGTTCAGTAGTTTATGTTGTAGCACCGAAAAGAATGCGTTTTATACAAGCGCAGATTGAAGATGCAGTAGAACACGCAGAAGGAAAAGGAAAGTACAGACTTGACTGTCTTTATGAATATTCCTGCGGTGCCGTAGTTTACAGAATTATAAACGGTATGCGCCGTTATCTGCTTATCAAAAACAGACGAAGTGCACATTGGGGCTTCCCGAAAGGCCACATTGAACGCGGTGAAACCTCAGAAGATACTGCAAAGAGAGAGGTCCTCGAAGAAACAGGAATTCACATTGAGCTTCTTCCAGATTTTGTAGAAAAATCAGATTATTCAATTCAGGGTAAAATCGAAAAATCAGTTTCAATTTTCCTTGCAAAAACAACTGATACACAGACAATTATCCAGAAGGAAGAAATTGAAGACTATATCTGGCTGACTTATGAAAATGCACTTTCAACACTTAAGTTTGAAAATGACAAATCAATACTTGAAAAAGCTGAAAAATATTTAAACGAGAGAGGTTTATAATATGGCTGAAACCTTAGCTAATTATATAGTTGACCTGCTTCAGAATAAAATTCCGGGAGAACTTATTGCTTTTCTTGTCTCTCTTCTTCCGATTCTCGAGCTGAGAGGCGGACTTATTGCCGCAAATCTTCTGGGAGTAAAGCTTATCCCCGCTTTTATAATCTGCTTTATAGGCAACATGCTGCCTATCCCCTTTATACTTCTTTTCATCGAAAAAATCTTCAGTTGGCTGAGAGACAAAAAAGGTCTCGGCGCTGTTGTAAGATATTGCGAGAAAAAAGCAGATAAAAACAAGGACAAAATTGAAAAATACGGACTTTGGGGACTTCTGATTTTGGTTGCAATTCCCCTGCCCGGTACAGGCGCATGGACAGGTGCTCTCGTTGCAGCACTCATGCGACTTGATATCAAAAAGTCTCTTCCTGTTATCGCAGCAGGCGTTGTAATCGCAGGAATTATTGTCTCACTCATTATGTATGGTGCAGTTGATGCACTTATAAAGTAAAAACTTCTTTTCTGGAAGGAGAAAATTCAATGAGCGGTAAAATTATAACTATCAGTCGTGAATTCGGCAGTGCCGGCAGAACAATCGGTAAGATGGTTGCGGAAAAGCTTGGTATCCCCTGCTATGACAGCGAAATTGTTCAGCAGGTTGCAATCAAAAGCGGTATTCTTGCAGAGCACATTGAAGAAAGAGGCGAAAACCTTTCCGCATCAGGCAGATTTTCTTCACTCTTCACTCTTTACAACCTGTACAGCAATATGAGCAAAGACGATATTATCTGGCATGCTCAGGTAAAGGTTATCAAAGAACTTGCAGAGAAAGGCCCCTGTGTTATCGTAGGCAGATGTGCAGACTACATTCTGCGTGAAAATGAGAATCTTGTAAAAGTTTTCATTTATTCCGACAAAGAAACGAGAAAAGAAAGAATCGTAAATGTTTACGGCGAAAGAACAGAATCTCCCGAAAAGAGACTCCGCGATAAAGATAAGAGCCGTGCAGCTTATTATAAACAGTACACAGAGATGGAATGGGGAGACCCGCAACACTACGATATCTGCCTTAACAGCGGAAAATTGGGCATTGATAAATGTGCTGATATTATTGCGAATTTATAAAAAATAAAACCTGCTATTCTTCGAAAGATAGCAGGTTTCATTTTTGCCATTATTATTTCTTTTCAATCTTATAGCCAAGAGTAAGAATAAGTTTCAGAGTTCCCATAGCAGTTTTCCTGTCATAGTCCTTCTCTTCCTCTGGCAATTCGTCATAAGGGACAAGACAGGGGGTTGTTTTTTTATCATCATCTCTATGTTCGCCATAAGTCCAGCCCTGAGAAATTCTTCCCTCTGCCCATACCTCATGGACGTTTTCTGCAATACGCTCCGTCAGTTCAAGTAATTCCTGAGAAAGCTCGGCACTACTCGTATCAATAGGTTTTGGTGTATACATTATAATCTCCTTTACGTGTCCCCATGAGAGGGGTAATCATACATTTTAAAATCATAATCGTCTTCGCTTTTTCTTCTTAAGTGAATATCAACAGTCAACTGATCAAGCAGGTCATAACTGTTATCAAGCTTTTCTTTTTCGAGAAGTCCTGAACGCATACCTTTGTCATCACATTCCACCAGACAAGGATGAAGTCTCATTTCAAGATTTTTATGTTCCCCTGTCTTTGCCATATATTCATATAAAACGTCTTTTTCCGGACATCTGAAGCCTTTGCTTCTCAGAAAAGCACACCACCTTCTGTGTTCCAACCATGCAAGACGATTCTGCATAGGATCCTGTTTTTCTGTTTTCCTTCCTTTTTCATCTCCAACCTTAAACACACTTGAAAATTCTACCCAATCATCATTGAATGACATCTTAGTATAACTCTCATCGAAAACAGTTTTTCGCAACATTCCTACAGAAAAAACTTTATATTTCAGATGAACCGCACGAGCAACATCCGCCCAGTAGCTGTATTCATCCTTGCGTCTTGAAGTCAACTTATCTGCCTTTTCAGATATTTTTTTACGGCTGATATCATATTGTTCACCTATTTTATCAGCCTTATCCGAAACCTTTTCCATAAATATGTTTTCACAGCTGTACACCTCGTCAAGAGAACCGAAAGGATACATGAAGACATTTGTGTTTACCTCTTTTTCAGAGCTGACATATTTCTCGGTTCTGAGAGAATTGCACAAAACCGAATCATAGATAACATAAGCCACTACCGTGCGTTTTTCTTTGTTCTTCATATGGTCAATCGAAAGATATCTTTTAATCTGATTTGCCACTTTGAGATTTTCCTCATCTGAGCCTAACGCCACAACAATATAATCAGAATCAATCAGTCTGTAACCATCACTTCCGATAGATCCATTCAGTTTATTCTGTAAATCCTCTTCTTTTATGTCTGTGTTGTAATATCTGTATTTGAAGTAGGGTGGCGAAAACTCATCTGTATCGGGATAAATACGGAGAATGTCATTATCATTTCTCATATCCTCTACTCTCATTCCGGTTTCAAAGATATCAGAATTTATGCAATCTATTTTCTTTTTGAAATCTTCTTCCTTTTCCATTGAAACAAGATTGATATGCAGGTCGCAGTCAAGCATCTGACCACACCAGTATGTGGACAAAAACATCTCCGTACCAATAATACCTGTGCCGAAAATCGTAACATTCACCGGCAAAGTTTTTCTCTCTTTCTTTTGTTCAGATTTTTTGTTTTCATCGTCAATTATCTTGTTTTCTTCTTCAATTCTTCTCTTTTCATTCAACACACTTGAAAAAAGAGGAACCTCTATCAGAAGATTGCAGACAATATTCCCGTAACACTTAACGAGTTTTACAGACGGCAAAAGTGACGCTTTTATCTCTTTTTCCCGTCCTTCTATAAAGTCTTTACGACTTTTTTCTTTGGGAGGTTTTTTACCTTTTAATACCGCTTCAGCTATTTCTGTTCTCTGTTTTTCCTCAGCTTCGTCTGCATATTTTTCAAAATCATATTTTTTATATTCATTGTCCTGTTCGGCTTTTTTATCAAGTTTTCTGAAAAGTTCTGCTTCCACAAATTCATGAACATCATTCTGCATAAACAGATAAATAAATGATTTTTTATAGGTATTATAGTTTCCTTCATCCAACATATTTGTAAGAGCCTGAAGATTGTTGATTTCTCTTGACTCATCATCAATAAGGAAAAAGTGGTTAGAACCGTGTTTCTTTGTCAGCTTCTTTCTGATGTAGACATGTCCGAGGTCTCTTCTCAGTATGATTGCACCCATTTTTCTGGCCTCGTGCAATCTTTCAGATTCGTTTTCTTCATCTCCATCTGAATGTGCATCGGTAAAGACAATTATTTTTCTTGTGAAAAAATTTGAATCCTGTTCAGTAATACTTTTAGCAAGAACTATCGAACGGTCATTAAGCTCGCTGAAATAGCAGAAATCTTTCCAGAAAAGCAGAGTTGCTGCACCAAGTTTCAATGACGGGAAAATAGTTGTGATAACTTCCAATAAAATTGCACCACCGAATACGGGAGCAAGCAAGCCGAGAAGATACGAATAACCCAGAGTCACAAGCGCAAATGTTGAATTGCTCGGAAAAACAGCTTTACCCAGATATTTTACCTTTTCAATATAGTCGCCATATTCAAGGTCCATACTGAAAGATTGCAGTGTTCTTATAAAGCTGGTAAATGCGTTTTCGCCAAGTGGCAGAAAGTCATAGAGCGATGCAAAGTGAAGACATCCCAACGCAAAAATGATAAAAGCCGTAGAAACCAGCATTCTGATAGAAGAAAGAATTCTTTTACCCTTTCTCATATTATGTATTACAAAAAAATAAAAGCACCAGAAAAACATAAACAACGATGCTGACAGAAAAAATATTTTCATTTTCCTACCTCCTATTCCTATATTTACATAATATCACTTCCTTCAGCTTTTTTCAACAAAATCTTGGTCTGTCATACAAAAAATCAGGTATCATCACATTAGGATGATACCTGAGCAATTTCATTTTACTTCTGGTTCGCTACAGAACCACAGCATTTTTTATACTTTTTACCGCTTCCACAGGGACAAGGATCGTTGGGACCTACCTTTTTACCCTTGTTTCTGACAGGCTCTTTTTTGAGAGTACCGTCTGAAGATGAACTTGTTTCCGATGTGACCTTGACTGTCTGCTCACGCTTTGTATCCTCTTCGCTCCTTACGCGTACTGTAAGCATAAGACGAACTGTATCCTCGCGGATTGAAATTCGCATTTCTTCAAACATATCATAGCTTTCATTTCTGTATGCCACAATCGGCTGCTGCTGACCATAAGCACGAAGTCCGATACCGCGTTTGAGCTCATCCATAGCATCGATGTGATCCATCCATTTTGAATCAACGCTGTGAAGAAGAACTTTTCTTTCAAGATCGCGCATAAGCTCTTCGCCCATTTCCTGTTCACGCAGTTCATAAAGCCTTGTAGCTCTGTCAATGAGCATTGTTTTCATTTCCTCAGCATCAAGAGCATTGATATCTGTAAAATCTTCGTCAGATGTGAGCCAGCCCTTGAATTTATCCTTAAGACCTGCAACATTCCAGTCTGCAAGGTCATTTGCAGCAGGACAATAGAAATCAACAGCTTCGTTGACACATTCCTCAAGCATACCCATAATTGAAGGTTTGAGCTCTTCGCCGTCAAGAACCTTATTTCTCTGGGCGTAAATAAGCTCTCTCTGACGGTTCATAACATCGTCATATTCAAGCACATGCTTACGGGCTGCAAAGTTATTGCCTTCAACTCTCTTCTGTGCATTTTCGATTGATTTTGAAACCAGCTTAGCTTCAATCGGCATGTCATCAGGAGTTTTCAGAACATTCATAGCACCTGTGAGTCTGTCTCCTCCGAAAAGACGCATCAGGTCATCCTGAAGAGACAAATAAAAACGGCTTGCACCGGGATCTCCCTGACGGCCTGAACGGCCTCTGAGCTGATTGTCAATTCGTCTTGAATCGTGACGCTCTGTGCCTATAATAAAGAGACCGCCTGCTTCCCTTACTTTTTCAGCCTCAGGAGCAATTTCAGCCTTGTATTTATTGTAAAGATTTGTATACTGTTCTCTTGCCTCAAGAATCTCTTCGCTGTCAGTTTCTGCAAAACCTGTTGCCTCTGCAATCAGTTCTTCGTCATACTGCATACGGCGCATTTCTGCCTTCGCAAGATATTCTGCATTACCGCCAAGCATAATATCAGTACCACGGCCCGCCATATTTGTTGCAATTGTTACTGCACCCAATTTACCTGCCTGTGCAACAATTTCTGCTTCCTTGTCATGGTACTTCGCGTTGAGCACTTCATGCTTGATTCCCCTCTTTTTAAGAAGAGATGAAAGATATTCCGATTTTTCAATTGAAATTGTACCTACAAGAACAGGCTGACCTTTCTTGTTACATTCCTCAATCTGATCAATAACTGCATTATACTTTGCAAGTTCCGTCTTATAAACAACATCATCCATGTCCTGACGCTGGATAGGCTTGTTTGTGGGAGTTTCGATAACGTCAAGGCTGTAAATTTCCTGGAACTCTGCACTTTCAGTTTTGGCAGTACCTGTCATACCTGAAAGCTTTTCATAGAGACGGAAGTAGTTCTGGAAAGTGATTGTGGCAAGAGTTTTACTCTCATGCTCAACCTTAACGCCTTCCTTTGCTTCAATAGCCTGATGGAGACCTTCGTTATAGCGTCTGCCCAGCATAATACGTCCTGTGAATTCGTCAACGATAAGAACTTCGCCGTCTTTTACAACGTAGTCGATATCTCTTCTCATAACGCCGAGAGCCTTGATTGCCTGATTGATGTGGTGCTGTATTGTCATATTCTCAGCATCCATAAGGTTTTCAAGCTGGAAGAAAGCCTCAGCCTTCTGAACACCTGTTTTTGTAAGAGTTGCAGTCCTTGCCTTTTCGTCAACAACGAAATCACCGTCTGCTGCGACTTCCTCAGCGTTAGATTTAGAGTCAATCTCTTTAACCTTTGTCATTTTAAGGCTCTTTGCAAAGCGGTCAGCAAGCTTGTAAAGCTCAGTTGATGCATCGCCTCTGCCTGAAATGATAAGAGGTGTTCTCGCTTCGTCAATAAGGATTGAGTCAACCTCGTCCACTACTGCAAAGTTATGACCGCGCTGAACCTTCTGTTCCTTATACTGAACCATATTGTCACGAAGATAGTCAAAGCCCATCTCGTTATTTGTGCCGTAAGTGATGTCAGCAGCATATGCCGCTCTTCTCTCTTCATTTGTAAGGCCATGAATAATAAGGCCTACTGAAAGCCCCATAAATCTGTAAAGTTTACCCATCCACTCGGAGTCACGCTTTGCAAGATAATCGTTGACTGTAACGATATGAACGCCTTTACCTGAAAGAGCATTGAGATATGCAGGGAGCGTTGCAACAAGAGTTTTACCTTCACCTGTTTTCATTTCTGCAATTCTGCCCTGATGGAGAATGATACCGCCAACAATCTGAACGGGGAAATGGCGCATTCCAAGAACACGGTCTGATGCCTCACGGCATGCAGCGAAAGCTTCGGGGAGAATGTCGTCAAGTGTTTCTCCTTTCGCAAGACGGTCTTTAAACTCAGGAGTTTTTGCCTGAAGTTCCTTGTCTGTAAGCTTTTTATATTCATCCTCGAGAGCTAAAACCTTTTTCTTCAAAGGCTCAATTCTCTTGACTTCTTTTTTAGAATAATCGCCGAAAATGGCTGACAAAAAAGACATTACTGATATTTCTTCCTTTCGGTATATAGATTTACATTGTACATTTTAACACATATAAATATTTTTTTCAACTTCAAGATAAAATTTTACAAATTTGCAATTATTATTTGATTATTGCTTTATTTTGTGGTATTCTTTTTTAGAGGTGACGTAAGGTGACAGAAAAAATATATTACACCGACCAATATTTAAAAGAATTTGAAGGCACAGTTGTATCATGCGAAAAGGATGAAAACGGCAAATACAACATCATTCTTGACAGAACAGCTTTTTTCCCCGAAGGCGGAGGACAGGATGCAGATTCAGGCACACTGAACGGCAAGGAAATAGAATACGTTTTTGAAAAGGGCGAAGATGTTGTCCACGTCTGCTCCGAACCTTTTGACATAGGAGAAAAAGTCAAAGGCATTATTGATTTTGACAAAAGATTTCTCATTATGCAGAAGCATTCCGGCGAGCACATATTCTGCGGAGTTGCCCATTCTCTCTACGGAGTTGAAAACATGGGCTTCCATATCGGCAGTGAGTGCATCACTGTGGACTTTGATAAAATCCTCACGCCCGAAGAAGTGAGAAATGCCGAAAAAATAACAAACGAAATTATCTGGGATAACAGAAAGATCACATCTTCTTTCCCCACTCACGAAGAGGCAGAAAATATCGAATTCAGAAGCAAAAAGGAAATCAAAGGACAGATAAGACTTGTAACTATTGAAAACTGCGATGTATGCGCATGTTGCGGAACACACGTAAAAATGACAGGTGAAATCGGTTGCCTGAAAATCACATCAATTTCAAAGAAGCGTTCAGGCACATCAGTAACGATGCAGGTAGGCAAGGACGCATTTGAGGACTATTCTGCAAAGCACGATGAGCTGGCTCGTCTTTCGAATATGCTTGCACTCAAACCTCTCGAAATCGCTGACGGGGTTCAGAGGTTGAAAGACGAAATTGCAAACCTTAAATATGAATTACAGAAAGTCAAACTTGATTCATTTGCAGAGAAAATCAAAGATTTAAGTGGCGATATCGAAATTATCTTTGAAAAAGACCTGACACCCGACGAAGTAAGAAAAATGTGCGACTTACTTGCTGATAAGGTAACAGTTGCGGCAGTACTCAGCGGAAGCGACGAAGCAGGCTACAAATACACACTTGCTTCAAGAAGCATGGATTTAAGACAGCTTGCAAAGGATTTCAACACTGCACTCTCAGGCAGAGGCGGCGGAAAGCCTGAAATGGTACAGGGAAATGTCAGTGCAAAACAAAATGAAATAGAAAACTTTTTAAGGAGTGCTTTACAATGAAGACATTTATTATTCTCGGTGACTCAATAACAGATTGCAGCAGAAACAGAGATGATATCGACTCAATGGGTATGGGTTATCCTGCAATAGTTGCTGCAACAATCGGCACACAATATCCTCAGAAATTTAAATTTATAAACGAAGGTATCAGCGGAGACAGAATTGTTGATGTTTATGCACGAATCAAGCGTGATATTCTCAACCAGAAGCCTGATTATCTTTCAATTCTTATCGGTGTAAACGATGTATGGCATGAGTTAAATGATGAAAATGGTGTTGCTGCTCCCAAATTTGAAAAAATCTATTCAATGCTTATTGAAGAAATCAAGGAAGAGCTTCCCGAAATTAAAATTTTCCTGCTCGAGCCCTTCGTAACGCCCGGCACAGGAACAGATAAGTATATTGATACTTTCCGTTCGGAAATAAAGCTCCGTTCAGAGGCCGTACAAAGAATAGCGGATAAATTTGACCTTACTTTCATTCCCCTTCAGAAGGTGTTTGATGAGGCAATGACAAAAGCTCCCGCCTCATACTGGACAAGAGACGGTGTTCATCCCTCAACCGAAGGTCACGGACTTATAGCGAGAGAGCTTACTGCTGCTGTATTATAAAAGTTTCAGAAATGCACATAATAAACCTGAGGTGATAACTTTGGATATGAAAGATTTGCCTGCAGGTTTTGCTATGGCATTGGCACAGAATGAAGATGCCATGAAACGGTTCGAAAAAATGGACGAGGACGATAAAGCGAAAGTCCTCGAACACGCACGTTCCGTAAACTCAAAGCAGGAAATGAAGGTTCTTGTTTACGATTTATCGAAAAACTGAAAAAATCCCCCGAAAGCACTATTTTTAAGTGCCTTCGGGGATAATTTTATTTCACAAAAGGTATTTCTGTCATTCTTAGCTTTGATGATCCGTAAGGATAAAGGGTTATTTCCTCTTCGTCGGAAATCGCCACCCTTGATTCGGGAATTTTCGCACAGACATTTTCATAGCCGTCAGCTAATCCCCAATTTATTTTCTGAACATTCGCTTTGATTTTAACAGGTGGATTTTCGGAAGAAAAGGGAATTTCTCCTACTTTGCATCTTTCAAGCACCAAATTTTCATCCGCAAAGGCATAGTTCCAGTCTGTTGTGGGGTAAAGTTCATAATCACAGTAAGGGAATTTCCTCTCAACGCCGTCTTTCTCATATTCGTGCATTTTCCATTCCGCGCCTATGGGAATAGAAAATACAAGAGAGCCACATTTTACGGTATTCAAATCACAAGGTCTTTTTTCAAAATAAGGTGTAACATCAAAGCTGACATTGATTTCCGTTTCACCTTTGTCGATTTCAAAAGAGAACTCCTCGGTATTTATCTTTTCTCCGTTAACAGTAAGGTTTTCTGCAAAGGAAGGAATGCGAACTTTGAAGGTGAATTCATTTTCAGCCTCAATCGTATATTTAAAACTGTTTTCAAAGGGATAATCGGTTTCAAGCTTAATACGTTTTCCGTCCGCTTTAACTTCTGAGGGCACAGGCAAAACATTGATAACAGTGTCACCGCTGTACATAAACGCTGAGAGCGCAAATTTCGGCCAGCCTTGGTTGAAGTTTGCGGTACAGCAACCGAAATTCGGCTCAAGTCCGAAGAGATGCGCCTCCTGTCCGTTTGTTCTGAACAGAGATTTGCCGGGGAATTTCACACATGCAATCTGATTGCTCATCTGAACATACTGATGCGTCCACATGTCATCGCTTATTGTTGCAGGCAGTGCATTGAAAGCCACAACCTCGAGCCTTTCCGCCCATTTTTTGTCTCCTGTAAATGCATATAAAATCTCGTAGGAATACATCAGTTCAGCAACAGAACAAAGCTCCGTGCCCTGAATGGGACTGATTCCTGACAAACACTCATCACCCGTAAATGTTTGAACGGGCGTTCCGTTATATTCTTTCAGAATTTCATAAAGCTTTTCAGCGTTATCCGTATACTCCTCACCAAGATTTTCGCAGGAAACAGCTTCACTTTTCAGCATCATAGCAAGGTTTACAATGTGTGTATCAAAACGCCATCTGTTAAGAGGCCGTTCCCACAGGGGTATTGCCTCATTATAGTCCAGACCTTGCTCTTTAAGGATTTTTGCGAGGTCGCACAGCCACCCTTCGCCGCATCTGTCAAACATAAAATTAATGGCAATAAAACATTCAAACCATCTCGCGTTACCCCAGTTAAAAAGCTTGATTTCCCCGCTTTTCAACATATCATAATAATTTCTGAGAACTTTGTAGATTACATCGGGAATTCTCTCATCTTTTGAACACTGATAGTAAACCGTGAGGGCTTTTGAAATGAGCTGAACTGCCCATGTGTCGTATTCTTTTCTGTCTTCATCCTTACAGGGACAAATCCAGCCGTCCGCAGTCTGAAAAGAGATTATAGCGTCAATATACTTTTTCGCCCTTGAAATCATATCTTCATCTTCAAGAAGATAGGCGAGAGGAATAAAACCATCAAGCCAGTACGGTACTCTCTCCCATCCCTCTTTGTCTCCGCCAATCCATGAGCTGTTCTTGATATCAGGCCACATTTTGTCAAGATTTCCGCTTAAAGATTCAGCCTGCATCATAAGCTGTTTTTTCAGCCATCCTGAAGGTTTTATCTCATTTGTAGTAAAAAAGTTCCACTTTGACATTTCAATCACTCCGTTTCGTGCTCATATTCTAACATAAATGCCCATATTTCGCAACCGAATTTAAAAACCCGTGTATTCTTACAAATACACGGGTTTTTTCAGTCAGGCACAAAAATCGAGAAATCCTTTTGCACCGAAAATTTTATAAACGATGTCGTTTGCACCTTTGAGAACTTTATTGAGAATTACTTCTGACTTTTCAGGCTCTGAATCGGGTCCGTACACACCGATTTTTACAAGCATATCGTGCACTTTTTCAATAAGCTCGTTATCCTTTTCAAAATCGTTTGCAGTGTTTTTAATCATTGCCTTTGCTTCGTCAAGCAGTGCCTGCTCATCTGCAGTAAGAACATAATTGTTTTCTTCACAGTATCTCTCAAGGTCAGGAATATAGCTTCTCACAAGAGGACTGAGATTTCTTGCATCGTTGAACTGAGGATAATAATATCCGTCCTCTTCAAGATTATCACAGTCATCAACAGTTTTGATAACACCTGTTGCAAGGTTGAGAGCAAGTGAAAGAGCTGTATTGTTATATTCAAGCTCATGCTTCTGCTCATAGAAGTACCATGATGACTTTTTGAAAACAGCAGTTGAAATATCAAGTGAACCGTCGGGAGAAAGTTCTCTGCCATCTGTGTCTTCAAACTTTTCACCGTAGGGAACAAATGATGTACCCGGTACAGTTGAATCAATGTTGATAATTTCATCGGAGTTTGTTGTGGGAGCGTTCTTCATAAAGCCGAACATGCTGTAGTCACTTGTGCAAGCACCGAAGGGAAGTCCATAACCTGCAATAAAGGAGAAAGTGACTCCCTCTTTTTCGAGGTTCTTCATTGTGTTTATAAGATTTGCCTTTGCTTTATAGAAGTTATCAACCTCTGCTTTTACAACATCGGAAGAAATACACCACTTGATTTCATCATATCTGTCAAGAGGAGCCATGTTAAGAAGCGACGGAGTAGGTCCGAAAAGGTCCGTTGCAAGACCTCTCAGTGCCATATCAATAAAATCTCTCAGCACCTGTTTCGGGAAAATTCTCAGGGCAATATTTACAACATAGCCCCAGGGTTCACCTACAAGGTCGGAGATAAGTCCGTTATAGAAAAGGTCTGCAGAGTTGTCACAATACTGTTGTGTAAGCATGTCAGCGATAATCTCAGTACCATCCCAAGCTCCGACAATACCAACAACTCTTCTGATATGGTTTTCTGCTACTGTGGGATATGCATCCATATAAGCAGAAACCACAGATGCACCCATGCTCATCGGAACAAGAACGACATCCTTTGCCCCAACTTTATTGTTGGCAATAATTGTTTCCACAAAATCATGGAGACCTTCCACATTCTTTGATGTATATGAAAACGCACCATAATTGTAAACGTAGAGGAAATCTTCATAATTTTCGCCGAATTTTTCCTTTGCGATATCTTCACAGGGAATTGCAGAGAAGAAACGCTCTCTGGCTTCACTACGCATCTTTCCGTCTGCACCTTCAGCATAAGGATAATCAGACACAGGCATAGCGTATCTTGGAGTTACAACTCTGGGATGAGGATTACCCTCTTCATCAACAAGGTTGAACTTGAAAAGATTTCTGACAATTGTCTGAACGTCTTCTTCGTCAATAATGCATTTTCTGATAATTCCAGACACAAGAAGGTCAAGGACAACGGAAACAATTGCAAATATTGTTTCTGTATCTGTAAAAGCTTCATCAAAGGAATTGAAGAGATTCCATCTTGTTGAATATTTTCCTTCTGCAATAAGCGGAGCGTAGTTCTCGTAATCCTGAAGCGTGCCTTTTTCAAAAGCACCTTCCTGAACATAGCTTTCATCAAAGAGATATGAATAGCTCTGACCAATACCTGTAACAAAAACAATAAGACTGTTTTCACCCTCCACAAACACGCTTTCCATGCTGTCTGCTTTCGTATCAGCCTCAGTGTCTGCACCTGATGCCATAGCAGGTACAACGCAAACACCAAGCAGCATAGTAAGTGTAAGGATAACTGCAATTATTTTTTTCATTTCAGTCCCTCCTGATATTTTTTCTTTATACTAACATTTATAAGATCTTATTTCAATCAACTTTTTGATTTTTGTCTTTTTTCACAAACAATGTATTTTCTTTTCAGCAAAATGACCATATATTTTCAGCTTTGTAACATATAGCTTCAACGAGGATTTATATATCATTCCGTATACAGCACAACAGGACCGTAAAGTCCGCCTGATACATAGTCTCTTGCAAAATTCTTCTCTCCTTCAAAATACGGAGATAACTCTTCTGTTTTCCACTCATCAAAGTAATCTGTGTGGACATACCAGTTTGCTGATGTGTTAGTTACAACTATTTTCAGTTCATTCTTTTTTCCAAGCACACCATAGGGTATTTTCAATCTGTACGGAGGCATCAGAGACGTTCCTAAAGGTTTTCCGTTGAGACACACCGAAGCTGCGTAACGCACGTCTCCCAGATCAAATTCCCCTTCTTTTCCCACCTTTTCATCAGGGAGTATAAATGTTGTTTCATAAACACAACTTCCTGAGTAGGCACTGCCAGTTAAGTTTGCCCAATCGCCAAGAATGATAGGAACTGCTTTGTCAGAATGATTAATATTTTTAAATCCGTTTTCATCACAAACAAGCTCAAGGTCTTTGCGGAGCAGAAACTCACCGGAAATATCGAATCTGTTTCTGAATTCTTTTTTATTTTCCGCACTGAGAACGTCCTCTGTCAGCAGGACAACAACCGTTTCACCTATAGCAAGAGAAAGCTTCAGAATACCGTTTTCAGTTTCAAAATATTCAGGATTTCCGCTCATCAGATCAAGCAGATAACCTTTTGACGAAGGTAGATGAATACTGCAATCACCGTTTTCACCTGCCTCACGGAACAAACAGAACAGCTCAGCGTTTTCAGCCTTTCTGTGCATCACACGCAAACCTGTACCCTCAACCTGAACTGACGGTGAAACATCTGAAAGGTTGTATGAAACACCGCCTCCGCCTTTGATAAAATCATCCAGCACCTTTTTGGTGTCTTGCGGAATATAGGCTCCTTCAGGGATAATAATGTGATGGTACACCGCACTGCCGATACAGATGCAGCCATCTTCAGCACCTACAGAGGCTTGCAGAACATCATCGTCAACAATATCAAAATCCACCATAATGTCTTCAAGCTTTCTGCCGAGAGCATCAAATTTCTTTGCTATATCTTTCGCTTTAATGCCGCCATGAAAATCGCTGACAGGATAATAGAGTCCCGTTTCGCATACGCGCTCTCCGAGAGAGGATACATAAGACAGACGCTCCATATAACAGTTGAACTGTTCAAGATAACGGTAGTACATTTGATTTTCCGTAAAAACAGGTAATTCCTGTGCAAGATAGGCACCTTTTCTTCCGAGAGGAAAATTAAACAGATTAAAGATGTTTATTCCTCGCACAGCCTGATATCCTATCGTATATCTCATTATATCATAAATAAGCCCCGGTCCTGCCACACCGAAGCTTTCACTCATTGCAAGCTTTGTACCGTTATGTGCGGCAGCAGATGAAGCATATCGGGGAAAGAATCCGTTGTAACCATTCAGCTCACTCTTGTTTTCCGCTTTGTTTTCAGGGTAAAGCTGTCTCCAGATAACATCAATCCCCGGGATATCAAAGCATCTGAGAACACGCATGAGGTTGAAGTTTCCTCCGCCATTCATGCAACCGAGCGGATCATGATCCTTATCCATGTGACCTGTGAAAGCCATGCTGTGATCATTTGCCCATTTTTTGCACGGAAGAAGAAAATTATCGCAGAACATACGACTGCATAAATCATACCAACGATGCAGTATATGTACGTTTTCTTCCGTCACTTCCCCTCTCCTCATAATAAGCGGAAGATACGGTAACACCGACTCGCCGTAAATATTCTCGTATTTCTCCACAAGCTCCTTACTGAATACGTTTGATGGCACTTTCGGCTCGTCCGTAAATACAGCTGTAACATCTTTGCCGATTGCATCTTTCATTGCAGATGCATATTTTTCATGAGTAATACTTATAAAATATTCTGTTGCATCTTTATTGAGCAAATCAGGATAATCTGCTTTTCCGTTTATTTCACGCACAATAACATACTCATTAACGACAGTTTTGTCAGCAAAAGTGTATCCATCTTCAATCAATTCTTTATCCTGAATAAAAGCTGCAACAACGTCAGGTGTTGTTTTTCTGTAAACATCTCCTGCCAAGAAAGGCTTTTCATAAACCCTCAGCACTTGTCTTGCATACTCGGGATGTGTCTGTAACACTTTTCCGCAAGCACCGCCTGAGGGCCATCCTCCCTCATCATATATCCAACAGCGCATACCAAGTGTTTTTCCCTTTTCAACAGCATAGGCACAAAGGTCGAAATATTCTTCTGAAAGATAGTCGGGATTCAGGTTTGTAGGCATGCTGTCAGGTCGAAAATCCTTTGGCTCCGGAAGAATATAAAATGCCCTTATGCCGAGATTCTGCATCTCGGCAAGTTGGTTATCTATAATTTCATTTGTGCAGACATCATTCCACACCCAGACATATACAGGCGCGTATGAAACATCAGGAAAGATGAAACTGTTTATATCGAATTTATCATTGTTTTTCATATCTTGCCTTCCTTCACAGTTTCAGACATCTTTGTTGTATCTGTTCTGCTTTTTCAATCGATTTGTAAAGCACTTCAGAGCAATAACCATTATCACATAGAGCACGGCAAGCAGGACAGGATATACTCCTATTCCGAAAAGTCCGCTTATGAGACTGACCATAGGAGGTGCCAGCATAACGCCGATGTAAGCAAATGCTATCTGTGAACCCATAATCGATTGTGACACTTCTTTGCCGAAATTGTGGGGTGTCAGGTGTATCATGTTCGGGTAGATTGAACCATTTCCGAGACCAATGAAGAAAAGCCCCACAACTGCCACTGTACCGGGCAGAGGAAGAAGCATAATTATGACAGCCGGAGCAAGGATGGCTGTACCTATGCCGATACGTTTCCATGTACTGATTTTATCGGAAAGCAGACCGGATACAAATCGTCCTACAGACATTCCAACGTAATATATTGTCAAAGCAAGAGCACCGTATTTTGTCTCAAAGCCTTTTTCTGTTACAAGATATGTACTTCCCCACACTCCGCAGGCATATTCGATTGCGTTTGTGGCGAGCATGATAATCCATACCTGTCGCACCTCAGGTTTTTTTGCCATCTGCACAAAAGAGAGGTTTACGCTTTTTTCCTCTTCAGCCTGCTCAGACGAAGCAGTCTTTTTCCACAGTGGAAGAGACACAAGCAACAACAGTGTAATAGCTGCCTGAACATAAAAAGCATAGCGATAACCGCCACGCCAACCGATATCACTCAACGCCTGTGACATAAGGTAAGGACTCAGACTTACTCCAACGCCATAAAAACAATGCAGAAAATTCATGTGGCTTGCTTTACAATGAAGTGCCACATAATTATTAAGTCCCGAATCAATAGCACCTGCACCAAGTCCGAGGATAACAGCAAGCGGGATCATAAACCCGAAAGACGGAGCTACAGAAAAACCGAACAGAGCAGCCGCAGTCATAGCTGTACTGAACACCGTGACCTTGGCTGTTCCCACTTTATTGAGAATTCCCGCACTGAACATACTTGACAATACAGTGCAGCCCGAAATCAGAAGAGTGAGAATACTCACCGCCTCAACAGGAATATCAAGTTCCGCATGAAGCGCAGGCCACGCAGAGCCGATAAGAGAATCCGGAACACCGAGACCTATAAAAGCAACATATATTACCACCATTAAAAATGCCATAAATCCTCCTTGGAATTCTGCCCTTTTGTAAAAATAATATGTAGAGGTTGTGTTTTATGACACCTATTATAACACACCCACATCCTGTCTTCAACACAAAATTGAATCAAGTATTATTTCCTATGTAATTTGTTACTTCTTGCTATCCCCACAGCAATAAAAGCAGCACCAAGAAGAGATAAAGCCAACAGACAAAGCAAGTAAATATTCCCGTTAATACACCGCTCCCAATCGTTAAAATCCACCTGATACTGATTTCCAGTTGCACCGAACAGCAAGCCTGCCACATAATTTGTAAAGTAGAATATCACTGCGGTAAACAAAGTACAGATGCCTGCCTTTAAAAAGCCGTCAAAATCAAACAGACATACAACCGTACAAAAAATGAGAGGTAAGAAGCCGTAAGCGGTTATAGCTATTGCTCTTGCCAAGCTGAAAGGATACCATACGTTCACATTCAACAGCAGCAAAACAGTAAGTACGAATTCTGATAAAAACGAAAATATAAATCTATATCGGAATAATTTCGTTTTTGATAAAACAATGGGTAAAAATACCAGCACATATCCCATAAGAACTCCGATACATGAAGTCATGAACCAATACATACCATTTGTATATACCGCACAGGTAAACAGAAGAAGAGCAATCGACACGTACGTTGTAACAGTAAAGACGAGAAATTTTTGCTTCTCAAAAATCCATGTAAAGGTCGGAATAAAGGAGTAGGCACACAGCAATGATGACAATACTATAAAAAACCACGATAACGTATGATTAACCGCAAGATTGCAGATAAAACAAACAACCAAAGTTATCGCATATAATATCGTGGGAATCCATATCCATGCACCACGGATTTTGCGGAAAATTTTCGCTTCATGTTTTATTTTTCTTGTTTCCGTATCGGTTGACGCCGTAATAAATTCATGTTCACTTATATCAAGAACCCGACAGATATCAGAAACAAGTGTTATATCGGGATAAGATATTCCCCTCTCCCATTTACTTACTGCACCCTCAGTGACAAACAACAACTCCGCTAAATCCTTTTGCGAATAATTCTTTTCAAGCCTTTTAGCTTTTATAAACGAACCGAAAGTTTTTTTATCAGTCATACACAATCACCTCTGCTCACATTTTACATAATCTCCAATCATGTGTCAATGGATTGTCAAGCCACCCTTTATTTTACGCAAAAAATAAACCCCGAAGCCATAAGGTTTCGGGGTAATTTGTGAAGATAAGGAAATTATCTCTTTGAGTACTTCACCTTGTAAAACAACATCCTGATCCAACTTTTCGCAAATTGTTATAAGCTAAAAAAGCAATGTTTTCACTCTTTTCAGTGCAAAAAAACGGTGTTTTTTATACTTTTTATAGTTTTACGCTACTTATCACAACATCTCAAAAACTTAAATTTCTTGAGTTATTGGTTTTTTATTGGTTTTTATGTTGTCTTTCTCATTATACAAGACAGCAAATTGCTCGCCTTGATTTTCGCCAACACTCACTTGATTACTATGATAATAATTCGCTCAAATCTAAATCGTGTTCTTGCTTTTTGGCATTTAATTCATCATACAGGTTTGCCAACATCTGTATTCTTTCGCCAATCCAAGTTCGCTTGAAAATATTATAGATTTCATCATCATCAAAATAATCGACAATTCTTTTTCTTGTTCTAAATTTATAATTTTCTTTTTCAATCAAACATGTTAATAATTCACTTGAAACTTTTTTGCATCTTCCAATTCTTGAGGAGTCTTGTTATGTATTTTAACAAACTTATACACAAACCATGATAATTGGCATCCTTCAAACATAAGTAACCACAAAGTAATATCATTCGCTTCTGGAGATGTAGACAGTTTGAACTCAACATTCATTCTTTCAAGATAATACTTATACTTATCGTTTTCACAATCCGTTTCTATTTCCTCTAATATTGGCATTATAATATTATGTTCTACCCTTTCTTCACACATATCGTACAACATATCGAACACTGAATCATCTCTCGCTCGAATAGGATCCTTCTTTATTAATTCTATAGCCATTTTCTTCATATTACTGTCAGGAAGTTCTTTTAAAAATAAAGCTGTAAAATACTCCTGAAAAGACCTATGAGTAAATCTATATGTAATACCATCTTTATACATCAAGCACATAGAATTTGTTAAATCATATATTATATCATCTATGTTTAATTCTTTACCTTTCAAATTAACTTTAGCTAAAAACGAACGCAACTCATCTTCATAAAATTCAATTTTTCCATTAAAATATGTTACAAAACAGAAAAAGGCAAAAACTCTTTTGAAATCATCTGAACTTAGTTTTGTCTTAAATTCACGCTTATAACCACCCTTGGTAGCATCATGTTTTATATACAATGTTTCAAAAGCATTAGAATAAAACAAGTGTAATTTTTCTGGTATGTCGGCGTAATTATCATACGTCAATAACATTATATTTAACAAGAGTGGATTTGAAGCAAACGATTCGTGCTTCATATAAAGCTCCGCATCTAAAGCTTTAATAAAATTATTTTTTACAACTTCATCATAATCTATTTTTTGTATAATGAAATAGCCTGTTCTTTTGAAAATCGTGCTATTTTCAAAACAGTAAATCTTTGAAACTCTATAAATTCGCTATATGGGCGTGATGTAATAATAAAGTAATTCTCCGTCAGTACATATTCGCCCTTTTATACCGCATACAGTTCCACAGATACAAAAAGTTAAACATAGCTAAATATACTTTTACGTTGTTGCATTTTTCTTAGCGAAATATAAATCGCTGCAATCAACGCCGACGCGACAAGCATAATCGGTACGGTGATATCCTCTTTGATGTAGCGGATACCCACATTGTCAAAGAAAAAGTATACAATAAAACACATACCGAGATATGACGGAAGTGCAATTTTGGCAAATCTGACCGGAGACATATCAAAGGTATTTGAATCTTTTCCGAGTATATTTTTGCTCATTATTTTAATCATAAACACGCCGAATATTACGGATAATACTACGGTTAGAATTGTACCGAGAGGTTCATCATCCGCAAGCACTCCTGTGTGAACAAGAAGCCGTGCAAATCTGATGCCTATTGCTCTTCCGGGTGTCACACCGAGGATGAATACAGTCAGAACAAAGTTGAAAGCGAAATTGATTTTTTTGTCAGCGATAAGAGGCGACATATCACACGTATCGTTTTCTTTATTCTTTCCGGCAGTAAACGCAAGAAATGCCATAACAAACAGACCTATGAAAAAGCCCGTAACGAATTCCCATGTACCCCAGGTTGCAAATTTCCTGAAAATCTGGGGGAACTCAACTCCTTTGAAGAAGCCTGAATCAAAATGGCTTGAAACGAGAGGCGTGAGAACTGTTGTTGTAACTGCCGTGAGCAGATTGAGAATAAGCGAGCCGAAGCCGGTGTATTTGTCCTTACGGAAAATAAGGGCATATGCCGAAAGAGCAAAAACAGCAAGTGCGTCGGAAATATGCTCGATGCTCATATAGTAGTTTTCAAAAAACGGAATATCTTGAGTCCAGCCTCTGTCGAGGAAATGGCTCATATATGCTGACATAGGGCTTGAAAATTCAAGTCCGCATTCCTCGAGCCCCATTGCCGCGTAAGCCACCTGGTCGGGGTTTATGAGCTGAATAATAAAATGAGAAAGTGATGCTTTGAAAATAGTCTGAGATACCATATAAACTGCAACGGCAATTATGTAGTGCTTGATTTTATATTCTTTGCCTGAAAAAAGAGATGTAACAAAGAATGCAAAAAGAGGAATCAGTGTGAATGCCATAAGGAAGATTATCACAGCACCGCTGATATGGTCAATGGGTGCATAAACATCACCGTTCGGACCTGTGAATACAGGTTCAAGACCGTTCAGCATCTCACCCGAATAAGGCAGGTCGCTCCATACAACGCCTGCAAGCTGCTCGAGAACAGTAGCGTAGCCCGTAACACTCAATCCGAGCATAAGTCCGCCCAGAGGAATCATTTCATATTTCATACCCTTGCGGTTACCGTAGAAGTGATAAATGAGGAGCATAAGCACAAGACCGACGCTGTAAAGTCCCCACGATGAGCCGAAACCGCCGTCACCTCTGCATCTCCACATAAATCCGCCGATGATTGCACCGAGGATAATCGAGATTACTTTTGAGCCGGCACCAGAATTGTTTTTCATGGACGAAACCTCCTTTGGTGTATTGTCTTATTTTATCATAATCTAAAAGCTTTTTCAACGATTCATTTCATAAAGAAATCAACGCAAAAAAGTTTTAACTTAATCATACACAAACCCTTTATAAAACTGTGCGATTGACATATACAGGGCTACAGTATATAATTAATCTGAGCATATGAGGAATGTGCTCGGGAGAAGGTTATAAACAGGAGGATTTGTTTATGGATATTATGTCGTTTTTTAATTCTATTAATCCCCGCTTTATTATGCCGTTTTTTACGATGCTGAGCGTTGTTCTGACCTCAGTTTTCTCAGCATTTGTACCGTCTGAGCCACAGGGACACATTTTTACTCCACCCGAAAAGACGGATGCTGTGACAGAGGTTTTTGAAATAACCGATGACTATGTTATTGTTATTTCCGAAAATGCAAGTGCTGCGGAAATTACTGCAGCAAATCTTCTTAAGGATACCTTTAGTGCAATAAACGGAACAAACATCACTATTATCACGGATAAGGAAGCTCAAAGCGAAAAAGAAATCTCTGTAGGTAAGAATAACAGAGAATACGATGATGCTGTTGATTATGCCGCTCTCGGTGCTGAGGGTGTGTGCATAAAAACATCCGGTGATGACATTGTCATTACGGGCGGAGATAAGAGAGGAACACTCTACTCAGCCTATACCTTCCTTGAGGAATATTTCGGTTACCGCTGCTTCACAACAGAATTAACCGTTATTCCCGAGGCTGAAAAGCTTCTTGTTCCCATAAATATTGATTATACCTACGTTCCTCCCTTCATGTTCAGACAGACTGACTGGTACGGAACGACAAGCAAGGAATACAAAGTTGCAAACAGACTGAATGATGGCTCTATGGCTGAAGAGCTTGGTTTCGGTGTCGAATATGCAGGTCCCTTCTGCCACACATTTTCAAGTCTTGTTCCCACTTCCCTTCTTGCAACCGAGCCCGAGCTTTTTGCATTGGGAGTTGAGTCAGGTACAAGAACAGCAGATCAGCTTTGCCTTACAAATCCGAAAACTCTTGAAATTGCAAAAGCAACTGTCCGTGAGTGGCTGGCAAATACCCCCGATGCGGCTTTTGTTTCCGTAACACAGAACGATAATGCAAATTACTGCGTATGCGATGAGTGTGCAAGAATTGATGCCGAGGAAGGCAGTCATTCAGGTACAATGATCCGTTTTGTAAATGCAATAGCAGACGATATCAGAGAGGATTACCCTGACGTTCTCGTTGACACATTCGCATATATGGACGGCTACACAAGACAGGCTCCCGCTATCACCGTTCCGAGAGAAAATGTGGTTATCCGTCTTTGCTCCATTGAGTGCAAATTCTCTGCTCCTATGGACAGCGGATATTCCGAGGACAATGAGAGATTTATTCAGGACCTTGAGGATTGGTCTGCAATCAGCGACCACCTTTTCGTATGGGATTACACCACCGATTACGGCAGCTTGCTCAGTCCCTTCGGCAACTTCGGTGCAATTCAGCGTAATCTTCAGATTTTTGCCGAGCACGATGTTATCGGTGTTTTTGAAGAGGGTGCCAGCGGAAGAGGTGCCGACGGCGAATTTGCAGCACTTCGATGCTATATGCTTTCCCGTCTTATGTGGGATCCTTATCAGGATGCTGACAAGCTTATGTACGAGTTCTGTGAAGCCTATTACGGTGCAGGCTATCAGAATATAATTGATTTCATCAATGGAATTGACGAAAACAACGGCTTCGGCTTTAATATAATTCAGTACTGGCTTGTATTCCCCGAACATATGAATATGGAATATGGTATGGGTTGCTTCGATAAATACTACGCAACAACAGTTCTTGATATTGACAATAAGACACTCAGAGAATATGATGAGCTTTGGGAAAATGCAATAGCCCAAGCCGGAACCGAGTGGCAGAAGGAAAATGTTAAGCGTTCGCAGATTTGCTGGAGATACTGGAAGGCAAATATGAAACGCGGTGAATTCTGTGCACTTAATGAGTTTAAGCGCATTGAGGAAAATAAAAAGCTCTATAACGATATGGTGCATTTCAATATTACTACACTTATGATAGGTAATCCCCGTCATACCGGCAAACTCGCCGAAACCCCCGATTTCTACTCCGTTCCCGCAGAATGGGTAGAGAGAAAATAAAAGGTATTTGAATCAGATAAAACAGCAGAAAAGCATCGACTAAGTCGATGCTTTTTTGTCCGATTATAACTTAAAACTGTACTTTAAGAGGTTCAGATTGCATTCCGTAGCAGTTTTCTGCAACTATTTCAAGAGTGTAATCCTCTTCAGGCAGGTTTTCCAATTTAATTGTAACTCTATCAGGTACATTGTAGCGATAATATGAGGGCACGGTTTTGCCTACCTGAGTTCTGTTTCCCTCAGCATCAACTGCGTATGCTCTGTAAATAAATATGGGCATGCCGTCTGTTGACTGAGCAGAATCAAGATAAATGTTTTTTCCTATTATCTTAGCTGATGCATCATCTTCAAACACGGGGGGCTTTGAACGGAGCATCTGCTGTTCGGGTGTGTAGTTGCGGTCAAAAGGACTTTCAAGGATATATTCACAAAGATATTCCTTTGATAAAAGGTCAACAGCTCTGAGTCTGATACGGTTTTCTGCATCAATTTCCACAACCCAGAATGTTGAAACAAATCTGTAATCCGTGGGGTGGAATGTTTTGATGTCATCGACAGTCAGCTCGGTATAATAAAGTCCGCCTGTACCGATAGCAGTATAATCCCCCTGCCAGATTGACCTTGGATCATTGTTGGGGTAATGAGAGTGACCGGAAAAATCAATAACCTGAGGATATTTTTCGAGGATTTCTGCAAAATCAGGCATTCCCCAGCCTTCAAAGTCGGAGCTACCGTAAACAGTATTTGAAATATGCTCATGCTGAATAACAAAAACAGGCTTTGACGGATCATCGGCAACGGCAAGATCAAGCTGTTCAACCAGCCATTCCTTCTGATACTCGCTGTAATGCTCACCCTCAATTTTTGAGGCTGATACTCCGATAAAATGGAAACCGTTTATGACACGGTGAAAATCTGTTTCCTGCCCCATAATTTCTTCGTAAAGTTCAAGAGATGCTTTGCCCAGATTGCGGTCATCGTGAGAGGTTGAAATGGTTGCAAGAAACTGTGTGTCATCTTTGATAACAGGCGTTATTGCCGCTTTAATGCTTCCGAAGGCAATTTTTGTTCCCATATCCGTAACATCGCCTGCGATAAGCACTGCATCCAGTTTATTATAGCTTTTATCTTTTTCGGCAATATCATAGCCCAATTTAATCATACGCTGAAGTCTGAAGCTTTGAACATCACCAATTGTAGTGATATGTGAATCACTTGTTACGATAAATCTTGCAACAGGAGAAAAATCTGCCGTATCTTCGGGTGCTTTAGGATTCGCCAGAAGAGAAACAAAGCTTCCGTATGCAATAAGAATTATAAGAAAAAAGCTGTTTATTCCGTTCATTGTATGCCTCCTTATTTTTTATCGGTCTGTATCAGTAAAGATTGTATAAAGCTTTTCCATAAGCTCATAGAAAGTAACGGCATAGGGATTAATTGCATCCCATATCGGTTCGTCATAAAGGGTTATCCAGGTATAGATTCTTCTTGTCAGATGCCTTAAATCGTTATCGGAAAGCTCGTGATTGGGTCTTTCACCCATTCGCGTGATTCCGAATTTCACAAAATCGTTATAAAGGTCTTTTCTCGCCTTCATAAACAGATACGGATGCTGAAACAATGAAAATTCAGAACGCATATTGGAACATTTCCAGTATCTCCAGCAGATTTCAGAACGAAGAATGCGGTTAAGTTGTTTCTCATTTTCTGCCTCTGATTTTGCTTTTTCCCAAAGTTCATCGCATCGGCCGACTTCCCACGGCATCATACCGGGCAGCGAAAAGCGTGAATCCTCTTCAATGTAGAGGTGTTTAAATTTTGTAACGGCGTGATCTGTTACGATATCTATGAATTCTTTAAGGTGTACTCCGCCGGGGCCGTAAACCGCTGTCATATACCCTGTCATTTCTTCATCAAAGTCAAGGTAAGGATTCTGCATAAGCTTTGAAAGCAGATAGGTCTTCATTTCACCGAATTCTCCGTCACTTTCAGAAATGTAATAAACACCCTGCTGATATATGCCTTTTACATTATGCTCATAAAAAATCTGTGTATTTCTCTGCATAACACCGAAGTTTGCATAAATATTTATGCTTTCATCGCAGTTAAGATTGTAGTTCCATATATAAAGTCTGTTGCAGATTCTGCTCCATTCTTCCAGGTCTGTCATAAAAGCGGTGTTGCTTTTACAGTCGGAGTCATCAAGAGTATGGCCGAAGCAGCATTCTATTGAACACAGACGGACAATAACATCCTCACGGGGGACAACCGCGGTGGGTGCCTTGCGTGTATACTGATAAGCAAAAGTGTCAATTGCAATATTATCGTATTTACCGTCGGCTTTAATACGCTTTGCAATTTCGTTTGCAAAGGTTATCATCGTGCCTGCCTGAGAGCCGTTTGCTTCGTCAAGAGCCTTACAGTTTTCACATTGGCAGTAATATCCGTTATCTGCCTGAGTAACCGATAAAATCTGCAAAGATGCGTCCGGATTGTGTTTTTCTTCAAGCAACGCAAGAGCCTGTGCTGTTACGATATCCTTGACGTCCTCATTGGTAAGGCAAAGCTGAGTTCCCGTTCGCACACCGTCAACAAGAGCAAAATATTCCGGATGCTCCTCAAAATAAACTGAGGGCTTGCAGTATTGATTGACAAGAGTGTGACTTGAGCCTCCTACGTATTCAACCGCACCGCCTTGCTCCGATGTAAGGTCTTTGTAAATTCCGCCGGTAAGACCGTTTGCAAGGGCAAACTCTGCATCTTTCGAGCTTCTCGTATCCGTTTCCGTGTACTCAAAAAAGGGCGTATATTCAATATTTATTCCGTTCGGTACGGTGAGATTTTCATTTTTTGGAATGACAATAACCTCTGATTCATACCAATGACAGCCGCAGAATTCTTCAAGAAAGCGGTAAACGCCGTTTATCGTTCCTTTGTTGCCGGAGCCATTAATAACAAGTTCGTTTTCGGTTGAAGTTATGGTATAACTTCCGTCGTTATCATCCGTTATTCCCTGCAATGTGATTTTGTATTCTTTTTGCGTTTCACCGCTTACAATTTCAATATCGTCGCATGTAATTTCGTCAAGATAATATTTAAGGCGGCTTGCGGCATAGCTATCCGTGATGCTTGCATTTTCGGACAATACTATAACTGTATCCGCAACTGAGAATCCCTTTTCAGCGGCAGATACGGGAAGTGCGCATAATGATAAAACTATAACGCAGACAAGAATTGCACAAACAAATTTTTTTGTCATTTTAAGCATCTCCTTAAATTATACGTTGCAATTAAATTGACCATCTGCTATGAGAAAAACGTGTGTGACGGTAAGGAAACGCTCTGAAAAAATCATTTGCATTTCCTTTTATTTCGACACCTTCAATGTATGTGGCGGTTTGTGAATTATGTCCTTCACCCGCAAGCATAAGCCTTGCGGCGGCTGATGCCGTGAGAGATATATCGTAATCGACCTGAGGCTTGCGCGTGACAACTGCTTTCCCGTTCTGATATTCAACGTCGAAAATCCCGTTGTTCTGCTCAAATTCGTCAATACACCTCAAACGGAATTTTCCGTATTCTTGGGGATAGGTATTGTTTTCAAGAAGCTTTTGCAGGTTATAGATTCTTCCTGCCGCTCCGCCGTTGTATTCATATGTCACACCGTCAATTCTGTCTGCAACACAGGCAAAATCACTGCCCTGATACTGCTTTCTGACAATCAGATTTTTAACTATACCGTCGTAATTCCGCAGAAATCCGATTAAGCCGTAAAGTGCTTCAACCGAAAGAACAAACAGCTCTTCAACGATAAGGTCATTGGGTCTGCCGACGATAAAACGCACATAACCATCTGCAACTCCGTCTGAATCATATCTGATATACGTATAGTCAGTGCTTTCGAGAGGTGTATCGCAGAAATGCTTTTTCTCCTCACGAAGAGTCATCAGATTTTCTTTCAAGGCACATTTTTCGTGAAGTTTACGGAGTTCTTCAAACTGTTCACCTGTATAAAGAACAACATCGGTGTTGCGCGGAATATGTTTAAGCTTTTCAAACGGAACCTTTATTGCAAACATACGGTTAAGATTTGCATATCCGAATTTTTCGTAGTATTCAATTGAAAAGGGTTGAAGAAACCCGAATGTCCAGTCATTTTCAATAGCAGTTTCGCCGATTTTTTTCATAATCTCGCGAACACCACCCATTCTTCTGCACTCGGGCTGACTGCAGACACCGCTTATAAAGACTGAATTCAGGAAATTTCCGCAGTAGTTAGTTCTGAAATCAAAAATTTCAGCTCCCGCAATGAGCTTATCTTCCTCGAATGCTGCAAGAACCGGTACTTCAACTGTGGTATCCTCTTCAGCATTGAACTTCCATATAAACGAAGCTGCTGAAACTTTTAGATAATCAGTTGCTTCCTCGGGTTTTATATATCTTATTTCCATAGTTGTTTTTTCTCCGTTTGTTGATGTAAGACCGAGAATGTTTTTTCGTCGTTGCTGATTGTATCTGTAACCAATTTACGGCAAGCAATAAGCTCGGCATACATTATTTCTTTTTTGTTATCATTGTCTGCTCTAACTTCCAGAGCCACGAGGTGTCAAGATGCGCCGTGGCTATGGTATATATTGTTGGTTTTTGTTTTTCATAGGTTTATTTCACGCTGTCATAAATTTCATAAAAGTTCGAGATAAATGCTGTTGCGGCATTCTTGCCGTAGGAAATAAGACACCATGTATCGCTGTCATAGGCATCATTTCCTTCGTTGTACTGAATACCTGCAAGACAGAAGTTGGCAGGGTTTGCAACATAGCCTGCCGCATCATTCATAAGGTCCATAACGATAATGTCTTCGCCCGTATATTTTCTCACGGGAGCAAGCTCAAAGCCGTCTGCACCCTTACCGCCGTAAACAATCTCGCCGAAAGTTTCGCCGGGGCTCATATAAACCTTCATTTCATCGCCGATTTCGAGGTATCCGACTTCGGTAACAGTGTAATATCTGCTGAAATTATCTTTGAGAATAAAGTTATCAGCAACAGAGGTCTTGCCGAGGAGGACAATAATGTTGTTTTCAATCTTCACGGTAAACTGCTTATGCTTTATGTTAAGAACCGGCTTCACTTCTTTTGCAGTAACGGTTTCAAGACCCTCATACCATACTGTGTATCTGTCCTGACCGTTGTATTTTTCAACATCAAGTCTGTCGCCTGTTGCTTCGTTAAGCTTTATTCTTTCGTCTTCGGTCATATTCATACCAAGAAGGAGATACGCGATTTCATAGCCGTAGCGAACCGATGTGTAATGTGCATTACCCGGGAAGTCATCAACGCCGTCGCCTGTCAGTCCTCTTGCAGATGTGACCGTTGAAACGTTACCCTGAAGGAAAATGAAGTTATAACCCGCATCATTCATCACCATTTCGGTACTCCAGATGAAGTCGGGGGAGAATTTTTTATCAAAAGAAAGTGTCTTTTCGGGATCTGCGCTTGCCCAGTCATAGCTTGCAGATTCGGGATGACAACCGAAGGTTGCGATAATTGTCGGTGTTTTGTTGCTGTCAGCAGGCATAAACTCAAGCTTATAAATATTGGGGTTAAGCGAAATCGGTGCAGTTCTGTCGAAAAAATAATCCTCAGCATTCATTTTTGAATAGTAGAGCTTACCCTCTGTCATATCTGAGAGAGCATCCTCAACAGCCTTCTTTGAACCCGAAACAACAGACTCGATGAATGAACGCTCAACGCCGTATTTCACTTTTCCCGTAATCTTGCTGAAGGAATTATTGATTATACAGCCGATGGGGTCTGTCCACACACCCTGGGAATCTATACCCGTATGTATATGAGTGCAGGAAACGTTGATGCTGACGATGTTGTATTCCTCTGCAAGATCCTTGAGACCCTCGCGCACCAGTCGTACATCAGCATTGGCAAAGCCCATTGCATCAAGCGCAATAAACGCGACATTACCTCTGCCCGAGCCGTCATTCATAACAACAGCCCTTACCATAAGATCCTCTTTGTTACCATCCTCATCAGTATACATATCGTTACCGAAAACATAAGGAATATATGCACCCTTCGCATATTCTTTTTCACCGAAGTCAGAAGGAAGGACTGAAGCCTTGCCGTAACCCAGACTCCACACCTTTTTACCATGCGGCTCATCAATGAAGGTTTCGGTTCCTTCGTAGAAATTATCATACTCATCAATATCAAATTTCTCATAATCAGTGACCGCTGCTGAATCGGGAAGAATTAGCTTGAGCACAGTGCCGAGGAAACCGTTTATAACCAAATTACTAAGTCCGTTAACTATTCTGCCAAACCGGATTTTTGAATCAGTTTCCTCAGTTGCCTGAGCTTCATTCACATAATCGATAACGGAATCGTAGCTTGTCTGAGTGTCTTCCGCCGCATAAACAGAAGGCATCATAAGACACAAAACCAACACAACCGAAATAGCAGACATAAGCATTTTCTTCATAAACAAAACCTCTTTCCATAATAGTGTGCTGTTGCTATTTCAATACTAACATTAAAACAATAAAAAGTAAAGGACTTTTTGGTAATCATTCCAACGGGTTTACGTTTTTTCAGGTTGAGTAATAATCCATATACACCTGTTAAAAAAACCGTTTTATCGAGGATTTTGAATTTTTATTTATAAAAGTTTCCGGTAAACTATTGCAAGTTTTGTTAAAAAAATGCATAATATAGTTGCTTGTGAAATTAAGAAAGGAGATTTTTAATATACATGTCTCAGAAAACAGAAGAAAATAAGATTCAGACTGAAGAGTCTTATATGCCTATGACATCAAGTGACAGCATATACGGTAAAAGATATGTAGGCGCAAAAGAACTCGTCACACTGTTTGTTACAGCTGAAATAAACAAATTTAACGTTGAAGGTTATCTTTCTTACTTTATGCTCAATGTTTTCGGTCTCGACTCAAGAATCATCGCTGCTTTCGCAGTTGCTAATCTTGCATGGGACCTTATCAACGACTCAATTTTCGCTTACATAGTTGACAGAACAAGAACACGATTTGGTAAGTTCAAGCCTTGGGCTTTTGCAACTATCGGACCATATGCAGTCGCTTGCATCGCTCTTTGGGTTACACCTTTGTTTATCGGTGACCAGAACTGGGGTCCTCTTTCATGGCAGAAAATTGTTATCTATTGCGTAATTTCAATTTTTAAAGAAACCGTAGGTACCCTCTATAACTGTGCTGTCAATGGTCTTGACTCAACTTTTACACCGAGTATCGACGACAAGGCTGCTCTCATTGCCATTGATAACATCGGTGGCTTCGAAAAAGTTCCCGTTTATGTAATGGTTATTCTTCTTGACCTTGCTGCAGCCGGTACTATCGGCATCTCAGTTGAAAATGTTTACATCTTCATGGGTGCAGGTACAGCCTTTATTTCAGCCCTTGGTATGTTAGTGCATATATTCGTCATTAAAGAACGTATCGTTCAGGTTGAAGAAAAGCCGAAGCTTATCGACGGTCTGCGAAACTTCTTCGGAAACAAGCTTCAGGTTTGTCTTTCACTTTCCAATTTCCTTTCAGCATTCGGTAGTGTTGGCGGTCCTTTCTCAAACTTGTTCTGGCTTGACGTTATGGGTTCTGCATCACTTGAGGTTGTCTGCGGTGTACCTGCAGCACCTCTTACATACATTTCTTACATGTATTTTCCAAAACTCAATAAGAAATTCTCAACAAAAACCCTCTGGATTGCATCAAAAGCAGTTCCTCAGCTCGGTTGGACTATTACCTTCCTTATAGGCATCAATAACCTTGATAATCTCTGGATTATGATTCCTGCACTTATGTTCGCTGAAATATGCTTCTCATCGGTTTACTCACTGGGTAAAATTATTCCTCAGCTTATGCAGCAGGAGATTATTGACTACGGTGAATGGAAAACAGGTAAACGTACAGAAGCTATGACAAGCTTCATTTCAAGCCTTGCAACAAAACTTGTTACTCAGGTTCAGAATGCTGTATCATCTGCAGTTATTTCTTTCATCGGTTACGAAGCAGGTGTTGGTACTGTTCAGTCAATGAAAACAAAACAGGCTATATTCGCTATGTATACGGTTATTCCCATCGTACTTGGTATCTTCTCCTACATCCCCATGTTATTCTATGACCTGGATGATAAGACAAAGACCATCATGTATCATGAGCTTACAGAAAGAAGAAACAATATCATTAAAAAATCTCAGGAAAAAGCTATTGTTCCTGCAACTGAAGAAAAATAAAGACTGCAGTCAAAACCTCCAGCTGAGCTGGAGGCTTGATTAGCCCTTCAAGGGCATTATACGGACTTAACCCCTTAAGGGGCGCTGAAAGATTTGCCGACCGCATTCTTTTTTCAGCTACCCCTCAAGGGGTT
>SVPP01000022.1 GCA_015065765.1 Oscillospiraceae bacterium
AATAATAAGTCATAACAAGTTGAAATGAGTTGTTTGCAAAAAACCCTTTATTTACAGGACTTTTAGAGGATTTTATTAATTGCCAACGATAAGTGATAAAGCTTCACGAAATATTAGTTGACAAATTACAATTTAGCGTGCAGTTGAACAGAGCGTTGTCTCCATCTGATGAGGGAGGTGGCTTTTGCAAAGCAAAAGACGGAGGGAGAGATAATAACAATATGTAACTACCCCTCAGTCATTTTCTTGCGAAAACGACAGCTCCCCTGACAAGGGGAGCCACTTGTTATAGCTAATTTCTAAACGTCAAATTACAATTTTTCTGTGACTTACCTTGCCATTTTATTGTCATCCTTTAACGTAAGCGAAGGGTCTCAAAATGGCAAAACATAAAACATTTCCAAACGAGATTCTTCGCTACCGCTCGAGAATGACACGTTTGGAAATGTATTACTAATTCTGCATTCAAAAAAGTCTGAGCCCTTTGGGATAATGATTTTTGGCCTTTCCCCCGCTTACCTTAACTCCGCCCACTGATGAGCCGTTTACTGTCACAACTGCCCAGCCGTTGTCGCAAGAAGTAGAAAACTCCTCACCGCGGAGATATTTTTTAATTTCTTCACTGTCGGGAGAAAGCTCGATTTTTCTTTTGAAATTCTTACCCATCGCCATGAAAAACTGATGATGTGGCTTGATGTAATTTTTACAGATTTCACCGATTGTTACACCACAAGCAAAAGCTGTACCTTTTTTCACTTCAAAATCAGGCGTGAAATAAACGGGATTTCCGTTGTACATCGTAACCATTTCTTTGTCATAGGAATCAAGTGTGCTGTCAAGAAAATCAAATACTGTTTTGTCAATTTTCTCCTGCTTTTTCGGCAGGTTTTTTTGGTTTTCGTATCTTTCTCTTTTGTTGTGAAGAACTGCCATAAACTGCCCTTCACCCTTTGACTTGTGAGGATAAAATCTCCTTGCAAAGCGGATATTTTCGCAGGTGCAACCCTCAAAGGAAATGCCGTCAGACGTGTTTTCTTCCACTTCTTTTTTAGCAGGAACTATTTCAAACTCGGGATGACTTTCAAGGAAATTATTCACTGCCATTTCGTTTTCTTCAAGAGAAAATGTACATGTGGCATAGACAATATATCCGCCGTCCTTCAGACATTTCACTGCGTTTTCAAGGATTTCTGCCTGTCTTTCGGCACACATTTTGACATTCTGCACGCTCCATTCTTCTATGGCAGTGTCATCTTTTCTGAACATACCCTCCCCTGAGCATGGTGCATCAACCATAATAAGGTCAAAGGTTTCGGGAAAAGTCTTTGCAAGACGGGACGTATCCATGCAGGTTGTAATACAGTTTTTCAAGCCTAATCTTTCAATGTTTCCTGTGAGGATTTTACACCTTGACGGAATGATTTCATTTGAAACAAGAAGTCCCTTTTCTCCAAGTCTATTCTTAAGCTGAGTGCTTTTACCGCCCGGTGCTGCACACATATCGAGAATCTTCCAATCTGTTTCAATTTCTACACACTCAGCAGGTGCCATAGCTCCCGGCTCCTGAATGTAAACCATTCCTGCGTGGTGATAAGGGTGATTTCCCGCTTTTTCCATTTCAAGGTAAAATCCGTTCCGCACATAAGGAATTCTCTCTGAGCCAAAAACATTTATCTTTTCAAAATCTTCAAGGCTGATTTTTTCAGTGTTCACACGAAAGCCCTTCACAGGTGTTCCGTTTACTGCACTGATAAATTCTTCAAATTCATCACCAAGAAGTTTTTTCATTCTATCGGTAAATTCCAAAGGTAAATTTTTCATTCTTCCACATTCATCTCCACATGAAGCATACACATTCCCACTGCCGTCATGGCTGCAGTTTCCGTCCTTAAAATACGAGAGCCGAGCGACACAACTTTACCGCCGATTTCTATTGCTGTTTCAACCTCTGAATCTTCAAATCCGCCCTCAGGTCCGATGATAATTCCGATTTTCATGCCTGATTTTATCTCTGCCAGGGCTTCCTTTGTTGAAACCATTCCCCTCTCACTTTCATAAGGCACAAGGAACAAATCCATTTCCTTGGCTTTTTCCATTGCAAGCTTAAAAGACAGAACATCACCGATTTCAGGAATTTTACAACGCTTGCTCTGCTTTGCAGCACTTTCGGAAATTGACTGCCAACGCTGGACTTTGCTTTTCTTCTTCTTATCGTCAAGCTTTACAACACATCTTTTCATCTCAACAGGATGAATTTTATCTACGCCAAGCTCAACTGTTTTCTGAATAATAAATTCCATTTTGTCGCCCTTAGGCAGTGCCTGAAAAAGATGAATTTCAACAGACAGATCTGTGTTCTGAAAATTCTCTTCTATAATTTCCGCAACACATGTTTCGCCCTCAAGGCTTCTTATCTCGCACAGATGGCTCATGCCGTTCTCACTCACCAGAATTGTATCCCCCACATGCATTCTTACAACATTTTTAATGTGGTTGAAATCTGCACCTTCAATATAATAACTATTACCTGTCCGGGAATTATCTTCTACGAAAAAATTAAACATTATCTGCACCGCCTTTTCACTGTATTATATCAAATATTTTATTCGTTGACAATAGTTTAAAATATGTGTTAAAATATTTTAAAACAAGCACGGAGGTGTTCAATATGATAATTTTCGACTCTGAAAACAAGGTCTTTAAGCTTGACACTTGTGAGTCTACATATCTTATCGGAATTTATGAAGAAAACTACATTTTAAACTACTATTACGGATCCCCCATTCCTGAAACATGTGTGGGTGACCTGATCGACAGAAACGCAAACGCATCTTTCAGCCTTGCAAACCCCGTTATCGGTGAGCATGGATTTACTCCCGACTGTGCACCTATGGAATACGGCACAAACGGTGCTGCCGACTTCAGAGTTTCTGCCCTTTCAATCAGAAACGCAAATGGCGACACTACAACTGACATCCGTTATACAGGTCATAAAATTTACAAAGGAAAGCCTTCACTTTCTCCCCTGCCTTACGTTTATACCAACAACGATGACGAGGCAGACACTCTTGACATTTATGCAGAAGACAAAGTTACAGGTGCAAAAGTTACTCTTCGTTATTCTGTTTTTGAAAAAATAGGTGCAATGACAAGAAGCGTTATTGTTGAAAACTCATCAGACAAGGGCATGGACATCAAGAGAGTTTTCAGCCTTTGTGTTGACTTGCCTTCAATGGACTATGATATGATTACCTTCTACGGCAGACACGCAAAAGAGAGAAGCCGTGAACAGAGAGCACTTGCTCACGGTCTGCAGGGAATCCACAGCAAGCGCGGTGCATCAAGCCACTGCCACAATCCTTTTGTTGCACTGCTCAAACACGGTGCAAGCGAGGACCAGGGCGAAGCACTTGGCTTCAACTTAGTTTACAGCGGTAACTTCTCCGCTGTTGCTGAATGTGATTTCAACGCAACTACACGCTTTATCATGGGTATTAACCCTGAGGATTTTTCATGGCATCTTGACAGCGGTGAAAGCTTCACTTCTCCCGAATGTGTTATGGTTTATACAAACAAAGGTCTGGGCGAAATGAGCCGTATTTATCACAGACTTTACATTCATAACTTAGTCAGAGGAAAATACAAATACGAAAAGAGACCTCTTCTTATCAACAGCTGGGAAGCTGCTTACTTTGATTTTGATACAGACAAGCTTGTGTCTTTTGCTGAAAGAGCGAAAGAAGCAGGTATGGATATGCTGGTTATGGATGACGGCTGGTTCGGTGTAAGAAACGCTGACAACTGCTCTCTCGGTGACTGGTATGTAAACGAAGACAAGCTCCCCGGCGGTCTTGACCCACTGATTGAAAGAGTCAATGCTCTCGGACTTAAATTCGGTATCTGGTATGAGCCCGAAATGATTTCTCCCGATTCAGACCTTTACAGAGCTCATCCCGACTGGTGCGTTCATGTTGAAGGACGAGAACCTATGATCGGCAGACGTCAGCTTGTTCTTGACGTATCCCGCGAGGATGTAAGAGACAACATTTTTGAGCAGATGTGCTCTGTTCTTTCAAAGCATAAAATCGACTATGTGAAATGGGACTTCAACCGTAACATTTCTGATGCAGGCTCTGCAATTCTTCCCGAGGAGAAAAAGCAGGAATTCTTCCACCGCTTCATTCTCGGCACATATGACCTTATGGACAGATTCACAAAAGCATTCCCCGACATTCTCTTTGAAAACTGCTCAGGCGGCGGCGGAAGATTTGACCCCGGTATGCTTTACTATTCTCCGCAGATATGGGCAAGCGACCAGACAGACCCCATTGAAAGACTTACAATTCAGTTCGGCACATCAATCTGCTATCCTGCTTCAACAATGGGTGCTCACGTTTCCGCTTGTGACAGAACAGGCTACGAAACAAAGGGCGATGTTGCTCTCTGGGGCACTTTCGGCTACGAGCTTGATCCCAACAAGCTGACAGATGATGAAAAAGCTCTCGTCAAAGAACAGGTAAAAGAATACCACAAATATTATGACCTTATCCATTACGGTGACCTTTACAGACTTATTGACCCCTACTTCAACCATTTCAGATGTGCATGGTCATTTGTCTCTCCTGACAAAACAGAGGTTCTCGCAACTGCAGTTACAATGCGTTATGACAGAGACATGCCCACATTCATTCTGAAGCTGAAAGGTCTTGATAAAGACAAGAAATATGTTCATGAGGAAACAGGAAAAGTTTATTCCGGTGCATTCCTGATGAACGCAGGCATCAACCTGACAAACAAGAAAAACCGTGACGGCGAAAGCATAAAGTTCTATTTTAAAGCACAGTAAATTTTTTATTTGACAAGACAAGCCTCCCTGTGATAGAATGTTTTTCTGTCACAGGGAGGTGTTTTTATGTCTTTATCTGAACTTTTTATAATAGCCGTTGGACTTTCCATGGATGCTTTTGCCGTTGCAATATGCAAAGGTCTTTCCGTACAGAAAGCGAAAATAAAACATATGCTCATCACAGGTCTGTATTTCGGACTTTTTCAGGCAGGTATGCCAGCTATAGGTTACTTCGTAGGAAAACAGTTTGCATCTTACATCACCCGTTTTGACCACTGGATTGCATTCGTGCTTTTAGGTCTTATCGGTGCAAACATGATAAGAGAATCTCTCTCAAAAGAAGAGGAAAAATGCTGTAACGAAAATTCATCCTTTGGTTTCAGAGCTATGTTCCCCATGGCAATTGCAACAAGCATTGACGCTCTTGCAATCGGCGTTTCCTTTGCACTTCTCCCTGACGTGAACATCGTTCCTGCAGTTTCATTCATCGGAATTACAACATTCATTTTCTCCTTTGCAGGCGTTAAAATCGGCAATGTTTTTGGTGCTAAGTTTGAGTCAAAGGCAGAGTTTGTAGGTGGCGTAATTCTTATTCTTATGGGACTTAAAATTCTCCTTGAACACCTTGGTGTAATTAATTTTTAAAAATTTTATCCCTACCGAAATTCATAAACTCGGTAGGGATTTTGTTTTATATCTGTTCTTTCATAATATATCTCAAAGGATTTTCGTCAATATATTTCCATGTTTCTTCATAATCCTGTGGATTACGGATAACATGGTCAAAATAAGAACTCTGAAACAGTTTCTTTTCATTGAATCCTGTTTGTTTGCACAAACGGGTAGTCAACGATTTATACACACACATTACATCAAACAACGTAGGGCGGGGGCTTGCTCCCGCCGCATAATCCTTGAAAATAACGATTGCATGTATGTGATCAGGCATGATAACAAATTTATCAATTTTTATAAAATCATATCGTTTTTGCAATAATAGCAGCTGTTCTTCCGCAATTTTTCCGTAATGCGATAATCTTGTTTCGGCAGGAGCAAGCCCCTGCCCTACGATAATATCTGACAATACTTTTCTTCGTTTTTCTGTGCATAACGTAACATAATATGCCCCCGGGGAAGAATAATCGTAGTTTTGCAAACGTATTTGTTTTCTTTCCGGTAATTTCATCAGATCACCCTATTAATCTTCATCAAACACATTCCACGGAAAAACTTTTTCAGGCTCTGCGGAAAAAGTCAGCCTTTCCTTGCCTTTCATAAATGAAACTTCCCTGCAAAAAAGTCCCATGTTTTTGCTGTTATCTTTCGCTCCGTATTTTCCGTCGCCCACCAAGGGCATTTTACGGGATGCAAACTGAACTCTTATCTGATGTGTCCTGCCTGTGTGAAGATGAATTTTCACAAGAGAAAGGTCATCTCTTTTTTCAAGCACTTCATAACTGAGGCTTGCTTTTTTGACTCCTTTTCTCTCTTTCTTGACAACGAAAGATTTGTTTTTCCTTGAATCCTTGAAAAGCAGATCTTCAAATGTTCCTTTGTCCTCTTCGGGGCATCCGTAAACTACAGCGATGTATTCCTTTTCAAAAATCCCTGACTGCATCTGCTTTGTCAGTTCCGCCGCAGACTTCTGATTTTTCGCAAACACCATCACACCGCCTACATTTCTGTCAAGACGGCTGACAACGAAAATTTCACTACCTGTCATTTCGCTGAGAATTATTACGGCATTTTCCTCATTTTCGGAAAACTGAGAAAGAATATGTGGCGGTTTGAGCACCACTACTACATCTTTATCTTCGTACAGAATCTTCATGCGTTTGCCTTCTCGTATTCCGCCTGAAGCCATGCTTCAGCCTCATCCTTACCTTCGGGAGAAAAAGCAAAATCCTTTGACACGATTTTATCCTTTTCCACCTCACACATAGCTTTATATGTTATTGCATATTCGGCTCTTACTACATTTTCCTCGTCGTGCTTTGCAATTGACACGCAATAACGGAAATTATCGTCAGTAAGCCCTGTATTATTCTTTATCTGTGCAGAGCCGTAAAAGGGATTTACTCCCCCGCCGATATCCATAGCTCCTTTGAGATAGTCAAAACGCTGTACAATGATTTTACCCATAACTGATTTTCCTTTTCATTTTATTAAATTAATTATATATTACACTTTAAAAAATGTCAATTTTATGTTATAATATAATGATTTTGTTTCGGGAGGATTTTCTCATGATACTTTTAGCTATAGACGGCAACAGCCTACTTAACCGTGCTTTCTACGGAATAAAGCTTTTAAGCAACAAGAAAGGTCAGTTTACAAACGCAATTTACGGCTTTATGAAAATGCTGATTAATCTGCGTGACGAGGTAAATCCTGACGCGGTGGTCGTTGCCTTTGACAGAAAGGCTCCCACTTTCAGACATGAGATGTATTCCGAATACAAGGCAGGAAGAAAGCCTATGCCTGAGGAATTGTTCTCCCAGATGCCTATTGTAAAGAAGCTCATATCCCTTTTAGGGTACAGAATAATCGAAATTGACACATGGGAAGCTGATGATATTCTCGGCACACTGGCTTCAGGTGCAACAGAAAAGGATTTCTGCTATATTGCTACGGGAGACCGCGACAGCTTGCAGCTTATCGACAAAAATGTTCATGTGCTTCTTGCCACAACGAAAATGGGAAACGTGCGTTACGATACAAATGCTCTCATGGAAGAATACGGCGTGTCACCATCTCAGATGATTGAAATCAAAGCTCTTCAGGGCGACACATCCGACAATATCCCCGGTGTTGCGGGAATCGGTCCGAAAACAGCAGGAGATTTAATACAGAGCTACGGCTCAATTGACGGAGTTTACGAGGCACTGCCCGAAATGAAAATAACTTCCAAGATGCGTGAAAAGCTTGAAAACGGCAAAGAAAGTGCATACCTCAGCCGCAAGCTTGGTACAATCAGCCGTGATGTTCCCATTTCAAAAAACTATGAAGATTATCTTCCTTTTGAATGCAAAAAAGGCGAAACGGCAAAGCTTCTCCACCACCTTGAAATTTTTTCACTGAATGAAAAATTAGGTCTTGACGGTGCTGAATTTATTCCCGACGAGGAATCGTCCGAAATAGAAATCAAGGTAAAAGACAGCACAATTGACGAAGTGAAATCACTGATAGAAAAGAATGATGATATTTATTTTCTCTGCGAATTTTCAGGACTGAATGTGGCTGAGATTTATTTCAGCTTTGATGAAACTGTTTACACTCTTTCATCACTTCAACTTGGATTTGACGATTTTCTCCTTTCATTCCTTGCAGATGAAAACAAAAAGAAATTCACAACCGAAACAAAGCTTCTTCATGCATATGCAATGGCAAACGGAAGCGTTCTTCAGAATGTAGGCTTTGACATTTCCCTTGCAGGATATATTCTCAATCCTTCATCAAACGATTACACAGTTTCACGTCTTGCAAAGGAATATTCCGTTCAGGTGAAGAGCGATAGTGAGGATGAATTTATCCTTTCGGCAGGTGCACTTAAAACTCTCTCAGACAAAATGTCTGCTGAAATCGAGAAAAATTCTCAGAGCCATTTAATGCACGATATCGAAATCCCTCTCAGTGAGGTTTTAGCTTCAATGGAGCTTGAAGGCTTCAAGGTTGACAAAGAGGGTATTATTTCCTTCGGTCAGAAGCTTGAAAACGACATTAAAATTCTTCAGGAAAACATCTATGAAGAAGTGGGATACGAATTCAATATAAATTCTCCGAAACAGCTTGGTGTGGCTCTGTTCGAGGATCTGGGACTTCCTGCAAAGAAAAAGACAAAAAGCGGTTATTCCACAAATGCAGATGTACTTGAAGATTTGAAATATGCTCATCCCGTAATTCAGATGATTCTCGATTACAGAACTTTTGCGAAGCTGAAATCCACCTACTGCGACGGCTTGGTTAAAGTTATAGGCGATGATGGCAGAATCCACTCAACTCTCAACCAGACTGAAACACGCACAGGCAGAATTTCCTCTGCTGAGCCTAATCTTCAGAACATTCCCGTACGTTCTCCTCTCGGCAGAGAAATGAGAAAATTCTTCTCAGCAGATGAGGGAAAAGTGCTTGTGGATGCTGACTATTCACAGATTGAACTTCGTGTGCTTGCGGATATCGCAAACGATAAAACCATGATTGACTCTTTTAACTCAGACAGAGACATTCATACAGAAACTGCTTCTCAGGTATTCAATATGCCTGAAAACATGGTAACTCCCCTTATGAGAAGCCGTGCAAAGGCTGTAAACTTCGGTATTGTCTACGGCATCGGTGCATTCTCCCTTGCAAAGGATATCGGCGTTACAAGGAAAGAAGCTGACCAATACATCAAAGGCTACCTTAATCATTTCAGCGGTGTTGACAGATACATGAAGGAAGTAATTTCCGATGCCAAGGAAAGAGGCTATGCTGAAACCCTCTTCGCAAGAAGACGTTATCTGCCTGAGCTTTCTGCATCAAACGCAATTACGAGAGGTTTTGGTGAAAGAGTTGCAAGAAACATGCCTATTCAGGGCACTGCCGCAGACATTATCAAAATCGCTATGATAAAGGTATATAACAGACTGAAAAACGAAAATCTTTCTTCAAAGCTTATTCTGCAGGTGCACGACGAACTTATCGTTGAAGCAACCGAAAGCGAAGCAGAAACAGTCAAAAAAATTCTGTCAGAAGAAATGGAAAACGCTTGTCAGATGAAAGTAAAACTGAAAGCTGACGTACAGAGCGGAAAGACATGGTACGATTGCAAATGATTATTACATTTATTTGTACGGGCAACACCTGCCGAAGCCCTTTAGCCGAGGGGTTGTTCAAAAAAACTAATCCTGAAATTGAAGTTTACAGTGCAGGTCTTAACACCGTTTTCGGCATGGATGTCAGCGAAAATTCCGTAATTGCCGCAAAGGATTACGGAGTTGACATTTCAGAGCACGTTTCACGTCCCCTTTCAAAAGAATTACTTATGGCGACTGATTTGTTTGTGTGTTTAAGCCACAGCCACGCAATGCAGTTAATTCCTATTGTAGGTAAGGGCAGAGTTTATGTTCTCGGAAACGGAATTTCTGACCCTTACGGCGGAAGCCTTGATGTTTACAAACAATGTGCAAGAGAAATAAACGAAGGACTTTTGCAATTGAATGAAGATTTGAAATCTCTGCCGATTATCAGGCATATGACAAAAGATGATATAAAAGGTGTAGCAGAAGTTGAACAAGAGTGTTTTGCGTCACCCTGGAGTGAAAAATCGCTTTCCGAAGAGCTTGAAAACAGCAACGCATACTTTTTTGTTGCAGATATAAACGGGGAAATCGCAGGATACATGGGAACAATTTCTGTTTTCGGCGAATGCTCCGTAACCAATATCGCGGTAAAAGAAAAATACAGGAATAAAGGCATTGCTTCATCACTTTTGCAGAGAGCAATTCTCAATTCGATTTATATGGGTGATGAATTTATTACTCTTGAGGTGAGGAAAAGCAATACAGCTGCAATTTCTCTCTATGAAAATTTCGGTTTCCGTAAAATGGGAGAAAGGAAAAATTTCTACCGTCTTCCTACGGAAGATGCCTTTATCTATAATAAGTACCTGAAAGGAGAAAAAGAATGAAAATTCTCGCTATAGAATCATCATGTGACGAAACTGCTGCAGCAGTTGTTGAAGACGGAAGACACGTGCTTTCAAACGTTGTTGCTTCACAGGTTAAAGAACATATAGTTTTCGGCGGTGTTGTACCTGAAATCGCATCAAGAATGCATGCAGAAGCAATTTCAGGAGTTGTGAAAGAAGCACTCCAGAATGCTGATTGTACAATCAAGGACATTGACGCAATTGCCGTCACTTATGCGCCGGGACTTATCGGTGCACTCCTGGTAGGTGTAAACTTTGCAAAAGGTCTTGCACTTTCATCGGGACTGCCTCTGATCCCCGTACATCATCTGCGCTCACATATTGCTGCCAACTATCTTACATTTCCCGAGCTTGAGCCACCTTTCTTCTGCCTTGTGGTTTCAGGCGGTCACACTCACATGATAAACGTAAAAAGCTATACTGATTTTGAAATCGTGGGCAGAACACGTGACGATGCTGCAGGCGAAGCACTTGATAAAGCGGCACGCACAATGGGACTTAACTACCCCGGCGGTCTGAATCTTGACAAAATCGCAAAAGACGGCAACCGTACGGCTTACAAATTCCCACGCCCTCGTGTTGACGGAAGTGAACTTGATTTCAGCTTTTCAGGACTGAAAACTTCTGTTATAAATTTAATACACAACGCAAAACAAAAGGGCGAGGAATTGCCTCTCCCTGACCTTGGAGCAAGCTTTTTAAATGCTGTTGTCACCTGTCTTACTGACAACACTGAAAAGGCTGTAAAACAGCTTGGTCACAAAAAAGTTGTTTTAGCCGGCGGTGTAAGTGCAAACTCAATGCTGAGAGAAGACATGAAAAAGCTCTGCGATAAGAATGGTTGGGAGCTTTATTGTCCCGAGCTTAAATACTGCGGTGATAACGCAGCTATGGTGGGCTCTCAGGGTTACTTTGAAGCACAAAGCAAAACCTTTGCAGACACAAGTTTAAACGCCTACGCAACAATGCCCATCGACAATTGTCAATATTAACGGAAAAAATGTCAAATTCTGACAATAAATTCACAAATTAGTAATTGAAATTTTTGAAAGTTTTAGGTATACTATTACTGTACAATGGAGTAATTTGTATTACGTACAATGTTAATAATTTTGCCCCTAATGAAAGGAGTATAAACAATGGCAGCACTTACAACTAACAAAAGCATCCTCTCATGGATCGACGAGAAAATTGAACTCGTAAAACCCGACAAAGTTATCTGGATCGATGGTTCAGACGAACAGATTGAAGCACTTCGTGCAGAAGCTTGCTCAACAGGCGAAATGATTAAACTCAATCAGGAAAAGCTCCCCGATTGTTACCTTCACCGTACTGCTGTAAACGACGTTGCTCGTGTTGAAGGCCGTACATTCATCTGCGCTCCCACAAAGGAAGAAGCAGGTCCCACAAACAACTGGATGGAACCCTCTGAAGCATACGAAATGCTTTACGATATCGCTCGTGACAGCTACAAGGGCAGAACAATGTATGTTATCCCCTATTCAATGGGCCCCATCGGTTCAGAATTCTCAAAAGTAGGTATTGAACTTACAGACTCAATCTATGTTGTTCTCAACATGGTTATCATGACTCGTGTAGGTAAAGCTGTTCTCGACACATACGGCGATGGCGAAGATTGGGTTAGAGGTCTCCACTGCCGTTGCGAAATCGACGAAGAGAAGAGATACATCTGCCAGTTCCCTCAGGACAACACAATCATCTCTGTTAACTCAGGTTACGGCGGAAACGTTCTCCTCGGTAAAAAATGTTTCGCTCTCAGAATCGCTTCTTACCTCGGTAAGAACGAAGGCTGGATGGCAGAACACATGCTCATCCTCGGTATCGAAAATCCCGAAGGCGAAGTTAAATATGTTTGTGCTGCATTCCCCTCAGCTTGCGGTAAAACAAACCTTGCTATGATGATTCCCCCCGAGAAATATCTCAAGAAGGGCTACAAAGTTTGGTGCGTAGGCGACGATATTTCATGGATCCGTAAAGGCGAGGATGGCAGACTCTATGCTATCAACCCCGAAAACGGCTTCTTCGGCGTTGCTCCCGGCACAAACGATAAATCAAACCCCAACGCTCTTGCTTCAACTAAGAAGGGCACAATCTTCACAAACGTTGCTCACAACCTTGATGACAACACAGTTTGGTGGGAAGGCCTTGACAAGAATCCTCCCGCAAACGCTATCGAGTGGAAGGGCAACCCCTGGAACGGTCAGGAAAGCGATGAAAAAGGCGCTCATCCCAACAGCCGTTTCACAGCTCCCGCAAAGAACTGTCCTTGCCTGAGCTCAGAATTTGAGAATCCTCAGGGCGTGCCGATTTCTGCAATCGTATTCGGCGGCAGACGTGCAAAGCTCGCTCCCCTCGTATATCAGTCAAGAGACTGGAACCACGGTGTATTCGTAGGCTCAAGCATGGCTTCAGAAACAACTGCTGCAGCAACAGGTGCAGTTGGTGTTGTCCGCCGTGACCCCATGGCTATGATTCCCTTCTGTGGCTACAACATGGCTGACTACTGGCAGCACTGGATCGATATCGGTGAAACACTTGATCCCGATAAAGCTCCCAAAATCTTCAACGTTAACTGGTTCAGAAAAGACGACGAAGGCAACTTCATGTGGCCCGGTTTCGGTGATAACCTTCGTGTTCTCGAATGGATTATCAACCGTTGCGAAGGCAAGGTTGACGCTGTAGAATCAGAAATCGGTTACCTTCCCAAGGCTGAAGACATCAACCTTGACGGTATCGAAGATGAAGTTTCACTTGATACACTCAAGAGCATTCTTACAGTTGAAAAAGACCTCTGGATCGAAGAAGCAGACGGCATCGAAGCTTTCTACAACGAAAAATTCGGTGGCAACGTTCCTGCAGAACTTAAAGCAGAGCTTGCAACTCTTAAGAACAACCTTAAATAAGGTTAAACAATAATACTAAGCCGTTGGTGCAAAAGCATCAACGGCTTTAATTTTTCATTGACAAAATAAATAGCAGGTGTTATGATAAATAAAAAGGTGGTTTTTTCTATGAAATATTGTACTCATTGCGGTAAAGAGATTGACGAAAAAGCCGTTATCTGCGTTCATTGCGGATGTCCGGTAGAAAACAGAACTGTACCCGCAGAAAACCCTAACGACACAAACCACGTTCTTTTTGGTTTGCTTGGTGCTTTTGTTCCTATTGCAGGTCTTATTCTGTTCATTATCTGGAGAAATGAATATCCTAAGAGATCAAAGGCTGCAGGAATCGGTGCTCTTATCGGATGGATCAGTGGTATGATTCTCGGTGGAATTGTCGGTGCTGCTATCGGTGCGATGACATACGGTCTTTATTGATATTCTGAAAAATTATCCGTTAGTGTGAGACACTGACGGATTTTTTCATTATATAATTGCGTCGCAGACCTGACATTCTGCACTCTGCACTTTGCATTCTGCATTAAAAAATCCCCGACGGGATGTCTTCTTCTTTGCTCGAGAATGACACGTCGGGGTTTTTATTACATTTCAAACGTACCGCTATATCTGACAGGCAGGTAAAGGCTTTCGTCTTTTCCGCCGTTTGCAAGATATTTTTCGTACATTTCTTTTTTATATTCGTCTGTGTAGTCATAGCCCCACATACGTTTGATTTTGCCGAAATCTTCAAAGGTTTCGTCGGGAAGAGTTGTAACCGTACCTTTCTTATAGGGAAGCGGAACAACCACCGTTCCGTTTGATGAAACATAATATTCATCAGCCAAATCAATTGCAACCTGATTTGCAGGAACCTTGAGCATTGCCTCATCAAACTTAATCTGTGTTATGGGGAAAAGTGCAAGCTTACCTTTTAAAAATTCATAGCAATCAGAGAGAAGTCCTCTGTGACCGTGATGGGAAACCTGCACAACATCACACTCAAGGCTTTCACCGAAACGCTCCACTAAAATCTTACTCTCTAAACCTGATGCGTCACCGGGAATAAACACACGCGAGCCTTCAATCGTCATCATAACTACCGCAGATGAATCGTTATATTCGCGGATTTCCTGAGGATAAACATCCTCATGAGTGCAGAGAACATCAAAGCATGCATCTCTCACAAAGAACCTCTGTCCGCTGTGAATTTTCACTTTTCTGATGTCTGTAGTTCTTTCAAGAAGGGAGAAGAATTTTTCGGCAAGGCCCTTTTCCTCAACTCCCCACTGACTTGATGCGTAATCGTTAGAAACAAGGTTTGAATAAATAGCCTCGATTACAACATCGTGACGGTTGTATTTTATAAAATCGTGAAGCTTTGAAATGTGGTCTGAATGTGCGTGAGTTACAAGCCATCCGCTGACAACTACCTTTTCACCTGCAGGTGTTCTCTCACGCATAAAATTGTAAATTCTGTCATTATCGTTAAACTGCAGATAATGTCCGCTGTCAACAACAAAGAAACTGCCGTCAGAAAGTTGAGTAATCAGGCACATTCCGCAGTCAATATATGTATGGTCATTTTCAAAAACATAGAAATGAGGATGTACCTTTTTCTCTGTTTCCTTCATTTCAAAATCGGGAAAACGTGCATCGTCTGCAACTGCAAGGCGAAGAGTTGCATCACATGGTGTGAAATATGCGCTTATTTCCTTTTCGCCTTTAAGTGCAGTGTAGAGATTTCCCGCATTATTGTTTTCACTGAGAACCTTATATCCTTTTTCTGTAAGGGATTGAATATATACCCTGTAATCATCCTCATTTACATTTCTGTAAAGATACATTTCACAGTTTTCACGGCAGTTATAAACCTTTTCATCTGTCATTTCACGGAATATAAAGCTCATACTGTTTCCTCCTGTTTTGCCGTTTCTTCCTCTTCGATGACTTTGACGATTTTACGTACCTCAGTTCTGTCATAAAGCTTTCTGAAACGGACATTCACCTGATATGCAATATCGCACTCAGCACAATAATACTGCGCTCTGAAATACTGATTGGAATATTTCCACCTCGTAAGAGCAGCTGCGGGTTTACCGCATTTTTCGCATGTACAGCTAAGCTGTTTTTTATCAACAAGAGGATTCTTCAGTGAACTGATAACCTTATTCTTGAACAGAATTCTTGAATAAAAATCTTCACCGCATGTCTTTATATATTCATGTATAACTTTGTTTTCTCTGATTCTGCTGAAGGTAAGTGCAGTAAGTCGGCTGTCATCAAGGGCTCTGTGAAGTGAGTAGCCTTCATCGCTGACACCGACCATTTCTGCAGCAGCAGAGAGACCTATCTGCTGAGATTTTGATGTGCCTTTGAGTCTCTGGAAATATCTTTGCAGGTCCATATAATTATCAAGAAAGGGAATTGTGTCACCGCAGCCAAAATATTTGCAGTTGTCAATGAGCACTCTTACGTCTCCGTCGCCCCATGTCATAATGACACTTTCTTCCTTGCCTATCCACTTTTTGAAGGCTGAAACTGCCTGAGGGAAAAGGATGCCGCTTTTTATCTCGTCATTTGTGATATGAGTCAATTCCTTGGTGTTTGCACGGAGTTTTTTACCTACCTGAGTGTTGATAAGACATGTAAACTCATCGTAGATATTTCCGCGCTCATCAATCTTCACAGCACCGAATTCTATTATTTCATTGAAAAATCCTTGAATCTTTCTGCCGTAAACATTATTCCACTCAAGGTCAAGGGCAATAAACTGCATAAACTTAACTTCCTAACTTATTTAATCATATTTTCCAGTGCTTCAGAGAAGGTTTTATTATCAAGGGCAAAGGTGTAGTTGATCATCAGCACCTCATTTATCCCCTGAGAAGATACAAACTCAGGCAAATCAAACTCTGTTTTTCTCGGGTCGACTACAAAAACTTCCTCGTAATTATCACAAAGGAAAGGAACGAGGGCATTTGCGTAAGATTCCTTTATTACAAGAATTTTCTTGCCGTTCTTATTGCTTGTAACAATCCTCTCAAGAGGCTGGTCACCGCCGATAAAGGCAAGATACTTGTTGTCTGAATTTACTGCGCGTGCAACAACGAAAACCTTTTTGCCGTTTTCCATTTTACTGTCATCATAAACGTTGGCATCGACGTCAACACGTGTTTTGAAATATTCCACATAGTCGGGATTTTTCTTGAGAACACCTGCGTTTGATGCTTTATAGAGGCTTCCTACGAAATCCTTGATTTTACCTGTTTCAAGCTCATTTATGTCAACGCTCTCGTTTCCCGATTTTTCGCAGAAAGCAAGATAGCCTTCATACGCTCCTCTTGCCGTCCAGTGGTGGTCTGTTCTGAAATAGATATATTCATCGGTTTTTTCTTCAAGGCGTGAATATGCATCGATTGTGACGATATTTTCATCCATTTTCCCGTAAGCGTCGTCAATGACTTTAAGCTGAGAATGAATTCCTGAAGAATATGTGTCACCGCTGTAAAACTCTGATGCAGTGGGAACAATCATAGAATAGAATTTCACATTTTGAGGCATTGCGGAATAAACACGGTTTACAAGAGAGGAATACTTCTCGCTCATTTTCTTCGAGCCTGTGAAAACCTCCATGGCTCTTTTTCCGCTGACCAAAATCGAGCCCTTGAAAGAGCCTTCAACTTCACCTTTTTTCTTGGTGGTTCTTTCAGGCTTTTCTGTTTCTTTTTCCGTTTCGCCCTCTTTTGTTGTCAGTTCAATACCTTCGCCCACAAAGTCTGAATCGTTCTTCTCATAACTGATAAGCACGTTTTCGTCCTTACCGCCGAACTGAGTAAGAAAAGAAGTTACCTTACTGTTGAGGGACATAAACTCTTCTCTCAGAGGGAATGTGTCTGAATAATAGTTTTCAAAGCTTTCTGCATAGCTTCCGTCAAAAAGACTGCTCCACGTAAACTCCGGCTTTTCTGCAAGCTTTCTGTTTTCACTTTCGGAAACTGTAGGGTCCACGTCATTAAAGCTGATAAAGCCGAAAAATGCAAGAGCAACAACAAAAACTATTGCTGACAGAAATGCAAATATATTTTTATAAATTCGTTTTTCTCGTTCCATTCTTATACCCCCTTAAAACCTGAAATATAAAAACGGATTGTAGGTTGAGCCTACAAGGCATGCACTGCAGAGAAGAAGAACTGCTGCCTGAAAAGCAAGTGTTCCGATGCCGTTCACAATAACACCGTTTGGTGTTGCGAGAAGCTTGGATTTTGCTTTATCTGCAATATTTTTAAGAAGAGGTGTCACTGCAATTACACACACTGCAAGGAGGAAAACATTGTTTGTAAGAGTTGTCAGATCCCCTGCTGTGTAAAGGGCATAATCACCCACACCGAACATTGTTCCCAGCATATCCTTGATTGAAGTCAGGTCTTCAAAATAGAAGAACACCCAACCGATGATTACGATGAAAAGAGAATAGATAAGTCTGATAATTTTCGGAAGTTTTTGGAGAAGCTTTCCGTAAACATATTTTTCAAGAGCGAGCATCAGGAAATAGTAAAGTCCCCAGAGAACGAAGTTCCAGCTTGCACCATGCCAGAAGCCCGTAAGAAGCCATACAACAAGCATATTACGAAGTTGGAAACGTCTGTTGCCGCCTAAAGGAATGTAAACATAATCTCTGAAAAAGCCGCTGAGAGACATGTGCCATCTTCTCCAGAAATCAGTAATTGACAAGGCGGTATAAGGATAGTTGAAGTTTTCTCTGAACCTGAAGCCGAGCATTCTGCCAATACCGATTGCCATGTCAGAATAGCCTGAGAAATCAAAGTAAATCTGGAAGAAGTAAGCGATAATACCAATCCATGAGCCGAGAAGAGTGAGTGTTTCAGTATTTCCCGAAAGGTAATTTTCAGCAAGAGAACCTACGAAATTTGCAAGGACTGCTTTCTTTGTAAGACCGACGAGAAATCTTGTGATTCCATCTGAAAAATCAGGAAGAGACACGTGTCTGTCCTCAATTTCATTTGCAACATCAACGTATCTGACAATGGGTCCTGCAATAAGCTGTGGAAACATACTGACGTAGAGAAGAAGCTTGCCGTAATTCTTCTGATAATCCACATCTCCCCTGTAAACATCAACAACATAGCTCAGTGCCTGGAAAGTATAGAAAGAAATACCGATAGGAAGTGTCAGATTTGTTTCAGGAAAATCAAAGGGTAAAACCGCATTCAGGTTTGAAGTAAAGAAATTCAGATACTTGAACACGACAAGAAAGCCGAGCGTCACCACAACCGACAAAACAAGGGCGGTTTTCTTTGCACCTTTACCCTTTGCTTTGCCGATTACGACACCGGCTATAAAATCAACCAAGGTTGTTATTAACATTAAAATTATCCACTTGGGCTCACCCCATGCGTAGAAAGCAAGAGACGCTACAAGCAGTATTGCATTTTTCCCTTTAAGAAACGGACACAGATGATATAAAATCAGAACTGCGGGGAAAAATATGCACATAAACACAAGACTTGAAAATACCATATTTTTCTCTTTTCTTCGACAAATTTAATACCTATAATATCATATCACTAAAAAGAAAAAAATCAAGGGCATTTACTAAATTTAAAAGGCTTTTTTAAGACACTTTTTCCATTTCTCGTTTTATTTTTTGAAGGATTCTTTTTTCCAGCCTCGAAATATAGCTCTGGGAAATGCCTAAAATATCTGCAACCTCCTTCTGAGTGTGTTCACGCATGCCTCCGATGCCGAAACGCATCTTCATAATCGTTCTCTCCCGCTCACCGAGAGCTTCAATAAGAGACAGAAGAAGCTGTCTTTCATCCTCTTTTTCAATCGGCTGACCTACGACATCTGCATCACTGCCGAGAACATCGGACAGAAGCAACTCGTTGCCGTCCCAGTCAACATTGAGAGGCTCATCAATTGAAACCTCTGTTTTCAGTACGCTTGTTTTTCTCAGATACATGAGAATTTCGTTTTCAATGCACCGTGAAGCATAGGTTGCAAGCTTTATATTCTTTGACGGGCAAAAGGTATTGACCGCTTTTATAAGACCGATTGTGCCTATGGAAATCAGGTCCTCCGTCGGCACTCCCGAATTTTCAAACTTTTTAGCAATATACACCACAAGCCTCAGGTTGTGGACGATAAGGGGCTCTCTTGCTGCGTCGTCTCCCCTTTCAATTTTTTCCATTATTTTCCTTTCTTCTTCCTTTGTCAGTGGAGGCGGAAGTGTTTCCGGACCGCCGATATAATGGATTTCCTGAGGCATGAATTTATATTCAAGCTTTTCTATAATCATATAAAGTTTTTGTTTGAGAAGGTAGAATATTCTCAGCATTTCTTACCATTCCTTTCAGAATAAATTTGGATTCAGGAGCATGTCAAAGCTTTCGTTTATGTGTTTTTTATAATTAATAACCGCAACAAAAACCTTATCGGTTTGGGTGGAATTTTTAAGAATCAGTTTGTCAGGTCTGAAAGCAGGCAGCATACCCTTTTCCGTAACTGTGGAATAAGGCACAAGGCGTTTTCGCCTTTGCCATGTGTCTTCACTGTTTATTGCCGTTACATTCCCTTTAAAAAACTCCTTACTGCTGTCAGGAATAATTTTTTCAAGAAAATCGTATGTACAAATTACTACGGGATAGCCTGAAAAGCTTTCGCACAGATTGTTTCCCGTGTCGAGCATTGCTCTTCCCTCTGCTTTTTTACCGTCAATTTCAAGGACAAAATCACAAATTGTTGTCTGCGGTTTGTTCCTCATGAGAATTTTTGAAAAGACGAGACTGATTACATAGCACACTGCAGTTGAAACAATCAGCACCGGCAGACTTATTCCGAAATAGACTACCGAATTATTGATAAGCATTCCCGACGGGGTGAAAACAATCCACAGACCTATCATCAGTCCTGCAAAAAGAAATGTTACTGCAAGAAACACAAGACAAAGCTTTATAAAGCGTTTATGGGTTTTAAAGCCGAAAGATATGTAAGTTATGGCTGTGCCTGCGATAACACGCGTCAGAATATTCAGAAGAGTTCCCATCTCAGGCAGAAAAACCTGCAGAGAATAAATTCCTCCAGCCAGTGCACCGAGGAAAACTCTCCACCGCTTTCCTTTTTCTTTAGTGAAAAGTTCAGTGGCAAGAAGAAGAAAAAAAGTGATAATCAGATTGAGTATCACAAGAACATCAACGTAAATTACCTGTTGCAACAAAACCACTCCCGACAAAGAATATTATACTTTTTTCTGAGAAAAGATTTTGTCGCATTGTGTTCTGAGGCAAAATAAAAAGAGCCTTACGGCTCTTAAAGTAAAATCTCTTTTAATTTTTCAGCAAACTGTTTTGAGTTTACATTACAGAGAAGATGTGCATCCGTTCCCACATTGAAAACAGCTCCCACCTCTTTGCCTATCTGAAAATATCTGTGGTAAAATTCAGGATATCTCATCACTGCACTTGTGTTCAGCTCCCATGCAATTTCCTTTTTTGTTGCTTTCTCCATAATGTCACCAAGCTCATTGTCAGTATAAGCTTTTGTAACATCATCTCTGTCGGGAATTGTCTTGATATAACCGGGCATAAAGGGATGAGCAAAGCAATCGGCTTCTCGCATCTTAATTACGCTTTCAGCCATTTTCAGCATCTGCACTGCGTACCCTCTGGGGGTTTTGTCCTCAGGCTGATCCCAGAATGACACATGAAAATGGTTCATGGTGTAAAGCTTATAGTCCATCTGTCTGTCATGGTCTTCATCGTTGAGAAACTTGCCTATGCCTGTGCAAGAAAGCTCGCCGCCCACTAAAACCTTAACATCAGTTTCTCCCAGCTCATCAAGAATAATTTTTCTGTTCTTGGCAAGCTCATTTATTTTTTCAGGATTATCGTGGTCTGTGAGAGCAATCATTGTAAGACCCGCTTCTTCAGCCGTTCTGATAATACTCTGCACAGTCATTTCAGGCTTTGCACAACCTGAAAAAGTTGTATGAATGTGCATATTATGCTTTACAAGCTCGTCAATATCGTAGGTTTTTTCATGAAAAAACATTTTAATCTTCCTTTTCTCCCTCAAGCTCAAACTGTATTTCATCATAAGCAGAATACATGGGAGCTATTTTTTTATTTCCTTTGAATTTTCTCTGAATATAATTTTCCGTAATCTTCTTAACCTTACCTGAAAGAAGAAGTACACCGATAAGGTTAGGGATTGCCATTAATGCATTGAGTGTGTCTGAAATTTCCCACACAAGTGAAAGACTCATTACAGAGCCTGCGAGAATAAAAACAGAGAAAATTATTTTATATGGCAGAACTGCCTTTTTGCCGAAAAGGTATTCCACACTTTTTGTGCCGTAAAATGACCATCCGAGAATCGTCGTGAAAGCAAATAGCGTTATTGAAACTGCAAGGATTGCACCTGAAACTCCGCCGAAAACACCTTTGAAGGCTTCACCCACAAGTGGTGCACCCTCAAGAGACGATGTTTCAAGAACACCTGTTGAAAGAACGGTGAAGGCTGTCAGCGTACAGACAACCACAGTGTCAAAGAACACCTCAAAAACGCCCCACATACCCTGCTGTACCGGCTCTTTTACATCGGATACGGAATTGACAATAACACCTGAGCCAAGACCTGCCTCGTTTGAGAAAGCTCCTCTCTTGAAGCCCATTGTTATTGCCTCTTTCACCAGTGCTCCGCTGATTCCACCTGCCACAGAAGAGAAGCCGAATGCACCTTTGAAAATTTCAGAAAAGACCGACGGTACTTTATCAATATTCACAACGAGCACCGACAGCGTCAGAATAATGTAAATCAGTGCCATGAAGGGTACAAGCTTTTCCGCCACACTACCGATTCTTTTAACTCCGCCGATTAGAATGAAAAGAACAATAACCGCAAGTGCAATTCCCACTGCAAGCGACGGAACACCGAAAGAATTTTCAAGAGAAACTGCAATTGAATTGACCTGTGAAAGGTTACCTATTCCGAAAGAAGCAAGAACACAGAAAACTGCAAAGAGCACAGAGAGAAGCTTTCCTGCCTTTTTGCTTTTGATTCCCTCGCTTAAATAATACATGGCTCCGCCTGACCATTCGCCGTCTTTATTCTTTTTACGATAGTACACACCCAGAATATTTTCAGCAAAGCTTGTCATCATTCCGAAGAAAGCCGAAACCCACATCCAGAAAACCGCACCTGCACCGCCTACTGTCAGAGCCGTTGCAACACCTGCGATGTTACCTGTACCGATTGTGGCAGCAAGTGCCGTAGACATCGCCTGAAACTGTGAAAGAGAGCCTTTATTTTTTGATTTTTCCGACTTTTTAAAAGAAGAAAAAATTGTTGATGACAGCACATGTCCGAATTTAGTTACCTGAAAGAAGCCAAGTCTTACCGAAAAGTAAATACCTGTGCCGATAATCAGTATAAGCATGGGAACGCCCCATACTACACCGTTTATTGCATCATTTATGCTTTTTATCAGCTCCATATCTTACTCCTACTCTCGGCAAATCCCATCTGAAATGAGCTGCCAGAATTCTTATAACAACTACAAGAAGAATTGAAGAGACTATTGACAGAGCATAGCTGACGTTAAACTTTTCAAAATAGAAATAGAGAAGTCCACCCATAATCGCTGCCAGAGCGTAAATCTGTTTTACAAGAACAAGTGGTTTTGAGTGACTGAGAAGGTCTCTGAGAATGCCGCCACCGATACCTGTTGTCATGCCTAAAAACACACAGAAGAACACGTTATCACCGAAGCCGGCACTGATTCCTGCTCTCACGCCCACAATTGCAAACGCCCCAAGACCTACCGCGTCAAAAATGTTGATAACCTTGTCAATCACAAGACGGTTTCTGAAAAACCGTTCCTTTAAAATCGACACGATCACAATTACTGCAACTGCACTTAGCGCCACATAAATTATATACTCATAGTTATAAAACATCTTCGGTGGGATTTCGCCGATAAGTATGTCACGCATCATTCCTCCGCCGAAGGAATTTACAAATGTAATGAAAACCACTCCGAAAAGATCAAGTCCTCTGTCAATTGCTATCATTGCACCTGCAACAGCAAAAGCTACAAGCCCTACAACCTCTGCTACATAGAAAAATATGTCAACAAGCTCCATAATATTCCCCCCACAAACAGGATTATACTCCGCATACAGCAACACTCAGTGCTGCAAGGTCACCTAAATTTTCACCAAGCTCAGCAGGAACAACAGTACAAACTTTTCTTGAAAGAGACAGACATTCCTCATTCAGAGTTTCTTCCATATATTCACGAAGAAGATTTTCGCTTCTCTGAAAAATTGAACCGATTACGATTTTCTCGGGATTGAGAATATCAATGAGAACACTGAGACCTCTGCCAAGCTGTTTTCCGCAGATTTCATAAACCTTCCGTGCAGTTTCATCGCCCTCAAGGGCACTTTCTGCAATTGATTTAGCAGTAACTGTATCAATTTCAGACAAATCTTTGCAATAGCCTGTTTTTCCTCCCATCTGAAATTTTTCAAGAGCAAGAGTTTTACCAAGCTGTGCAATTCCGCCACCTGAGCAGAAACCTTCAAACGAGCCTTTTTTGCCGTAGCCAACAGGGCCGAAAGAATCAAGCCTTATATGACCTACCTCGCCTGCCATGTCGTTTGTACCGCTGTAAAGCTTTCCGTCGAGAATAAGCCCTGCACCGAGACCTGTACCGAATGTAAGAAAAATCATATTCTGTGAGCCTCTGCCTGCACCGAATTTCCATTCCGCAAGAGCACAGGCGTTTGCATCGTTACAAAGATACACAGGCACTGAAAATTCTTTATTCAAGATTTCGCAGATAGGAACATTATCCCATCCTACAAGATTGGGCGGTGACATGATAATGCCCTTCTTTGAATCAAGGGGCCCTCCGCAACTGATGCCGATTGACTGAAATGTGCCCATTTCCCGTGAAACCTCAATAAGCTTTTCAATTGTTCTTTCCTTATCCATTGTTTCAAAACGGACTTTTTTCAATATTTCGCCTTTTTCGTTACCGAGAACAACTGCACATTTTGTACCGCCGATGTCTATTCCGAGATACATAAAATCACCTTATTTCTTGTCTGTACTTCCGAAACCGCCGTTGCGTTTTTCAGTCACATCATCATCCTCCGTAATTCCGAAAGGAAGAAAAATGCCCTGTGCAAAACCGTTTCCTGCCCCCACTGACACTGTTTTGTCTCCGTATGAGCAGTTTGTCACCTTGATAAATATATGTCCTTCGTTATCAGAATTATAATAGTCAGCGTCGATAATTCCCACTGTGTTATCAAGCTGAAGTCTGAACTTGAAACCAAGACCGCTTCTCGGAAAAACAGAGAGCACCCAGCCGTTGTCGATTCTCGCTCTGATACCTGTAGGGATTTTTGCAGTTTCCCCCGCTTTAAGTTCAAATGCAACAGGCGTACAGAAATCATAGCCCGCAGAGCCTTCGGTTGCTCTTACAGGAATTTTTATGTTATCGTAAATTGCCTTTATTTCATTTTCGGGCAAATCAAAAGATTTTCTGAACTCATCAAAGCTTACTTTTTCAAATTTAGCTATTCTCTGCATTTTTCATGTCTCCTTTTTCATTTACATTTTATTTTACAATATATCTCTCTGCGTTGCAAGTAAAATTATAAAAAATCGGTACAGCAAAATACTGTACCGAAAAAATCAATCATCGTCATCGTCGTCATCATCGTCGTCATCGTCATCCTTTGGCGGATCAATGAAACAGACAATAGTTTTTATAATTCTGTGCTCAGCAATTTCCGTAACCTTTATGTTAAGTCCCTGCGACTGAACTTCAACCTGTGTTCCGTCCTCAGGAATTGAACCGAGAACCCCGAAAACATAACCGCCGAAAGTATCGTTATCGTACTCATCATCAATATCAATTCCGAGAGCCTTTTCAACATCCTCAACCTCTGCGTTACCACCGATAAGCCATGTTTCAGAATCAAGTTTCTTGATTTCCTCTTCAGGCTTCTCTTCAAACTCATCATCGATGTCGCCAACAAGTTCTTCAAGAAGGTCATTGATTGTAACAACACCTGTCATTCCGCCGTATTCATCAAGAACAACTGCAAAATGGTCACGTGAATGCTTCATTCTTTCAAAGAGAACGTCTGCTCTTGCACTTTCAGGAACAAAAGTTGCAGGTCTTACCGCTTCTTTCATTACGTTCTCTCGCGATTTATCCCTCAGACGGAAATAATCTTTTGTATTGAGAACACCTACAACGTCATCAACGCTTTCATCACATACAGGATAAAGCGAATGACGGCTTGAGAAGATTGTCTCTTCCCATTCTTCATCTGTTTCTTCACACCAGAGGAAAGAAACTTCCGTTCTGTGTGTTGCAACCTCGCCTGCTGTGATGTTGTCAAACTCAAACACGTTTGTAATAATTTCCTGCTCATCAAGGTCAATGGCACCTGTTTCCGTACCTGCATCGACCATAAGGCGGATTTCTTCTTCCGTTACCTCATTATCCTCCGAATTAGGATCAATACCGAAAAGTCTGAGAATAACGTTTGTTGATTTCGTAAGCACCCATACAATGGGAGCAAAAATTTTAGCACATATACTCATAAGTCCCGAAACGCCGAGAGCCATTTTCTCTGTCTTCTTCATGGCAAGTCTCTTGGGAACAAGCTCGCCGAAAACAAGAGTAAAATATGACAATATAATTGTAATGAGTATAACTGCGATTGTGTCAAGTGCCTTCTCGGAAATGGGAAGATCAAACTTCATCGCCCATGTAACAAGCTTTTCTGAGAAGTTATCAGCAGCGAACGCACTTCCTAAGAATCCTGAAAGTGTGATTGCAACCTGAATTGTTGCAAGGAACTTTGCAGGCGGATCTGTAAGCTTCATAAGCTTCTTTGCACGCTTGTTTCCTTTAGATGCCATCTGTGACAACTTATTTGAATTAAAGGAAATCACTGCAATTTCTGCACTTGCAAAAACTGCATTAAGAAAAATCAACACTACCTGTAAAAGAATCTGCCATATTAGCGGGTCCATTTAGAATGATCAAACCTTTCAAAATATAATATATAGCTGAATAAAACTATACAATTTAATTTTATTCATCATACATTCTAACACATTACAAAAATTTGTCAACATCACAGATGAAAGTTTTTAAATTATTTACACATTATTCCGCAAAGTCGCTGAGAAATCTCCTTGAAAACAGGTCCGCAATCCATAGAACCGCTTACACCATTCTCTTTGAAAACGGTTATTGTGTAAACTTCATCACCGCACTCTGCAAAGCCGGAAAACCAGGAATGAAGAATTTCTTCACCTTTTTCGTCAATCCAACCTGTCTGTGCAGTTGAGGTTTTACCCCCTGCTGTACATCCTTCCGGCTTTGCAGGCACACATGTGCCCTCAGTAAAATTGTTTATAAGAAGATTTTTAAGTTTTTCCGAGTCATCAGGCGACAACGCTCTGTATTTATATCTGTTTTCATCAGCCATCGTTTCCTCGCCCTCTGTGCCTACAAGAGACATAACAAGCTTAGGTTCAACAAATGTGCCGCCGTTTACCGCCGCACTGTAACAGGACGCTATCTGCAAAGGCGTGGCGAGCAAGCCACCTTGACCGAATGACAGATTTGCCAGCATACCATCTGTGGAAATACTGTCAGGCAGGTTTCCGGGAGAGACATAAAATCCTTCCGCAAGAGAGAAGGCTTTGCCGAAACCTAAATTTTCAGCCATACGGAGAATTTTTTCACCGCCTGTTTTCAATGCAAGACGGATAAAATACGTGTTGCAAGAATGTGCAAAGGCATTTTCAAGTGTTGTTTTTCCGTGGGCTATCCCGTTTGAACATGAAAATGTTGTTGTGCCGATTTTAAGGCTTCCTGAGCAATAACTTTCAAAATCATCTTCACCCGCTTCAATTGCTGCTGCTGCCACAACCAGCTTGAAAACCGAGCCTACACTGTAAGAAGACAACGCTCTGTTGACAAGTGGTGAATTTTCATCATCAAGTTCCGATGCAATATCATTCTGATTGAACTCAGGTGCCGAAGCCATCGCCATAATTTCTCCGCTTTCGGCAGACATGACAACTACTGCCCCTTTTTCGATGCCGTAAAGTCTCATAGCATTTTCCGCTATGCGCTGAACATCGTAATCTATAGTCAACTGTATACCTTTTTTCGAATTATAGTTCTGAGAAACAAAGCCGTTCTTACCACCCGCAAGAAAATCATTGTTACCCGATCTGTTATATTCAAAAATCAGTTTGTTTTCATCCTCAGTCAGAAATTTATCAAAGCTTTTTTCAAGACCGTACACGCCCCGATTATCTGCAGTGTTTGTATATCCCACCACATGACAGCAGAAGCCGTCATCGGTATACCTTTTATATTTTTCAGCCACCTTCACAAAGTCATTCTCTTCGCGAAAATCGCACTGACAGACAAAAATTTCTCTCTTTTCAATGGATTCAAGAAGAGAGTCATATTCCTCTTTGCTGATATAATTTTCAAGAATTTCTGCAGATTTCTCCACAGGCAAAGCCACCACGGTGTTTTCGCTTTTTCTGTTTACAAGCTTTTTCCTGTTGCGGTCATAGATCTCCCCTCTCTGCTCTGCGAGAACTACACTGCGAAGAGAATTTGAAACATCGGGAAAAGTTTCTTTTTCTGCAATAATGTAAACCATTCTCAACGAAGATAAGGTTAACATGGAAATCAACAGAACAAGAACAAACTGAGGTCTTTTCATTTTCTTCACTCCAATCTTCTCTTTATTATTTGCCACAGATTGACAGATAACCGAAAGAAGTCTATAATATTCGTGAGGTGATAAAAATGTTTTTGGATTTAGTTAATAAAAGAGAAAGTTGCAGACATTTCCTCAAAAAGGAAGTTGAGCGTGAAAAACTTATAAATTGCATTGAAGCGGCAAGACTGGCACCATCTGCGTGCAACTCACAGCCCTGGAGTTTCGTTGTAGTCGATAAAGAAGAACTCCTGCCTCTTGTGGCAAAGGCTACGCAGAAAATCGGTATGAATAAATTTACAGACAACGCGGGAGCATTTATAGTGGTCTGCCAGGAGAAAGCAAACTTCACAGCAAAGGTGGGCTCAGTCCTTCAGGAAACTGCTTTTCAGGACATCGACATCGGCATCGTCACATCCCACATCTGCTATGAAGCTACGTCGCAGGGACTTTCAACATGTATTCTGGGAATGTTTGATGACAAAAAAATTATCGAAGCACTTTCAATGCCGAAGAACAAGAAAATAAAGCTTGTAATTGCAGTAGGCTATGCTGAGCGTGATTATCTGAGAAATAAAGTCAGAAAACCATTTGATGAAATAGCAAAATTTGCGGAATAAAAAATTTTAAAAAAATCTGAAAAAATTTTCAAAAAAGTGTTGACAAAAGCTTCAATAAGTGATATACTAAGCGAGCGTTGAAGTTGCTGGTGTAGCTCAGTTGGTAGAGCAGCTGATTTGTAATCAGCAGGTCGGGGGTTCGAGTCCGTCCACCAGCTCCACTTTTATGCCTAAAATTCAATATGTGGGTGAGTTCCCGAGCGGCCAAAGGGAACAGACTGTAAATCTGTCGTCAGTGACTTCGGTGGTTCGAATCCACCCTCACCCACCAAGTAAAATCCGTTGAAAACATTAGGTTTTTGACGGGTTTTTCTTTTTTCGTTTGTTATAAAATAATTCTTAAAATATGGTTTTCTAACCAATTTCTAACCGATAATATTAGCCAGATTTTCAGCGAGTTTAATTTTGCTTTTACTTTGAACATGAGCATATACATTTGCAGTTGTGCTATAGCTGCTATGCCCTGCCCATTCCTGCACTTCTTTCATAGCTGCACCGCTATCAACCAACAAACTAATGTTGGTATGCCTTAATTCGTGCAGTTTTAGCCTTTTTAAACCGCATTTTTCACACAACCTTGGAAAATTGCGAGTCACATAATCAAGAGGTATTAACTCGCCATTAGGTCTGATACACACAAAATCCTTAAACTCAGCATTAAAAGCGGGACTTTTTTGCCATTTTTCCTGTTTCGCTTTCAATTCCTTTAAGTAAGCACTTGCTGCTTCAGGCATTGGGAAAGTACGAATAGAGGAACTTGTTTTCGCCTTTTCTTGATACTTCATATTCTTTTTACGTGAACCTGATTTGCCTTTATCTGTTACTGTGCCTTTTATTGATAGTGTGTTAGAATCAAAATCAATATGTTGCCATTTTAAACCAATAATTTCACCACGTCTCAATCCAAACCAAGAAGCCAATAACACTATGGTTTCTAATTTTGTATTCTTTGCACCATCAAGCAAGAGTTTAAGTTCTTCAGCAGTGTAAAAATCTGCTATATGTTTTTCTTTCTTAGGCAAACTCACACTATCTGAAGGATTGGTCTTAATGCGTTCTGTTTTCACCGCATAATCAAGTGCTTTGTGTATATTTGCATGAAAGTGATAAATAGTGTTTGCTGTCACCTTATCCTTTTCCATCTTTTGGTTGTAAAACTCTTGAATATGGTACGGTTTAAGTTCACACAGTTTTATCTTTCTGTTTTTAAAGAATGGACAAATGGAGTTTTTCACCGTAGTTAAATACGTGTAATATGTAGTTTCCGAGATTGAATATTTCGTTTCTTCAAGCCACAGAATAAGGAAATCTGAAAACATAATCTCGTTTTCATTACAAGTTATTTTATCTTTCCACTCTTGAAGAATCTCTATCCTCTTTTGTTCGGCTTTTCGTTTGTTATTACCTTTTACTTCTAATCCAGTGCCAACCCATTTTTGCTTTCTTTTGCCGTCAATAGACTTCCAGTTCAAAACTATGTAATATTTATTGCCTTTTGTCTGCACACTTGCTGTCACATTCATTTTATAACCTCCTCTTTAATGACAGCAATTACCGCAGTTTGATTATATCCCTTCTTGCTGTTTTTATCAAGTTTTATATCTCTAATCAATAATATATTCCCCTTTTCTTTATATCCACCCACCGAAGCAGGCAAATTATATTCAAAACATGTGTTTTTATACATTATTTCTTCACTCTCAATAGTTTTAAAATATGCCGAAAAAACCGAAATTTATAACCATTGCAAACCCTCAATTTTTCAAGATGAAACAATGCAAAATTCCCGAAAAGAATATAGAACCTCTACAAGTCCTCAATAATTGGGAGTTACCGATAAACCACCGAATAATTATTTTTATCCTTGATTTTCTCGTAAATAATGCTCGTTCTACCATCGTATAAATCCTCTAACCGTACTAACCTATAGCTGGAACCTTCTGGAGGCTTTTTGATTTGCCCTATAGATAGGCGGTCATTGGCATAACTATTGACTTGATAATACACGCCCTTGTCGTTATACAAGATTGTATTTGTGAAATCGTATTTCATTTCAAAATCTCCTTATGGTTTTATAGCATCGTACAAACATACCATTGATATTGTCAGTGGTATGTTTGCAACAGTATGTTGTATAGGTAAATTGCATAATAAGGGTTAATGTATATGTTATATAAATGTTATATATATAATATTTCTCTATGGTTTAACCCTATATCATTATACGGATATTCCCTATAGTGTCTGCGGTTTTTCCGTAGATGCCCCTATTTCCTTAAAATAATATGTGTTTCCGCTCTTGTGCTGTAAATATCCTTTTGATATTAACTTCTTTACCGCTGCGTGGTATGCATCTGATTTGATACCGTATTTTTTACAATCAACCAAACTCAAATCGAAAATATGATTGTTTTGATTCTTGGCTAAATACATCCATAATTTAATCTCACCGGATGATGGCAGTTCCGACATTGCTTTCTGCATCGCCACCAGATTGATTTGAGCATATATATTCCGTCTGTTGTCGCACGGTTCTTTATTTATAATAATTCGCTTTTGGTTTGGAAAACTCAAACAATAACACCACCTTCCGCATTTTTTCTCAACACTCTATCCGTTTTTGCTTCTTCCCATCCAATTTCATTCAAAGTACGTTTGCCGGTCAAGTAATCGTTATATGCGTTACTTTCAATCCAAACAAGGATAACTGCATTTTCCTTTTCGAAGGTTATACAGCGATATTCCTTTTTCCAGCGGTTATTTTCTTTGATAGTCTCAATAAAGGCGTTGTATTCGCTCCATTGGCCGCTATTCTTGGCTTCATCAAATAATTTATGTGCTTTCTTGTGTTCGGCTGCATTTACCCAAAGCAGATTGACAGCATTGTTATTCTCTATATCTCCATCAATATGGTGTACTTCATTTTTCAGTAAACCATTATCACACCAACATAACGCAGTTAAAATGTGTACTGCAACCGATAATTCTTTTTTGTTGATATACAACCCTACACTTAAATAACCGTGGCTAACTGCATTTTGTGATAACTCAACAGCACGGTTCAAATTGAAAATACGCCCTTTGTTGGAAACGGCATATTTACACAATGATGTGTATTTGCACGGATATTTAATATAGTTGGGGTTATGAATACCATCGAGAAGTTTTAGAGACTCCTCATAAGCCAACACAATATTTCCAAAAGGAGAAATAACACTTTGTTTCATCATTCTTTCCGCTCTTTCCTTGTATTCGATAACTTGGCTTTCTTTAATCAGAATCCTTTTTTCTCCGAAATTTTCCAGTATATGCTTCTTTACTAACTTATATACCTGCGAATACTTGTAGTCCTCACCCAAAATTTCCATAGCCTGTTTCATAGTAATAAGTTTGTCTTTAATCATAGTTTTTTCCTTTCAATAGTTAATTTTAGATTTTCCGTTGTAAAAAACAAAATAGGCTGCGCTTTGCGAACATAGAGCAATCCTTTTGTAGTAAATCAGTTACTACGAGAAGGATTTTTTTATATAGCCTTTTACGGCTAAACCCTATATTCAATCAGCACAGCCTAAACATTTGATAATGTAGGAAATCGCCCCGCTTATTGCGGTAAGATTGATATACAATATTCATTTTCAAATATTATACCACGCTGATTATATACTGTCAATTAGCCTTCGGCAAGTTCTACATTGCAGACAAAAAATGTAATACTTGCACTATGACAATTTTGAACATAATCACGGTGGTTTATAGATTCTTTTATTCTCTTTCATTGGTTTTCCTTTCTTTTCGACCCAAAAAGAGAACAAAAATGCACCCATAGTTTTCTATAGGTGCAATCCGTTATACCTATAGAATCAGCCTTTAGCACCTTACCGGTTCGGCAGGTTGCTGGACGGTCAAAGGGGCTGTCCCTCTCGTCACTCTTTATAGGTCTATTATTAAACTATATAATTGCTTATGCCTTGCTCCAAGTGATTTCACGGGCAGTCAAACCATCTGTGCCTTCAGCATCTATAATGTCACAAATAGCGTTGACTTTACTCCATATCATATGGTTATCTGATTCGCAATTGTACTGAACCCGAATACCGTTATAATCAAATGTCACATAATCCTTTTCAATAGTTTCGGTATCATCACCGAAAATATTAACTTTGGTTTTTCTTTTCAATTCATTCCGTTGCCAACGTGCGGGAATGGTTATTTCTCCACGCTCTATAAATTCTGTATCGTCAAAAATTTTTCTCATTGTTTGTATCTCTCCATATGATTTTATTTATATACCCCGACAAATTTTAACAATCCTACTGCAATAGCACCCGCACCTAATAAGATAATTGCTTTAATAAACTTTGTCTCTTCGGTTGACAGAGCCATAACAAAGCCGCCGACTAATACAACAAAAGCAATCAGAATAAAAACCAACTGAACGCCGATGGGTGTTGTATTGACATTGTTTTTTTCTTTCTGCGGTTTCTGTTTCACTGTAAACAGTCTTTTCGGCGGGCGTCCTGCTTTGTTGCGTTTCGGTTTATTTCTTCGATATGAACATCACAAAACGCCGTTTCAAAAGCATTTAGTTTTCCATCCTTGTTTCCGTCAAACATCTTGTCGGTGAATGTTGGGCAAGGATGTTTCCAACTGCTATTTTCATTATATGCTTTCCTCGTTTTCGCTTTCGATATATTCAATTATATCTCCCGGCTGACATTGGAGCAGTTTGCATATCTTTCCGATATTCACCCAAGAAATAGGCTTTTTTTCTCTTAATGCTTGAATAACACCTTCAGCAAGTAATTTTTCTTTGCGAAGAATATTAGTATTATAACCATTTGTTTTTAACTCTGAAATGACATCAATCTTATAAACAATTGGCATTTATATCCCTACTTTCAATAGTTAGAAACGATTATTTAACCCATTTTTCCATGATACTTATTATAACGCAACACTACACAGAAATCAATGTAAAATATACACAACTATACACACAGATAATTGTGTAATATATCCATTGAAACTACACAGATAACTGTGTATAATATACTTACAGGTTAAGGAAAAGGATGTGTAAATATGCCGTTATTGTTGTTAATTGGAACACTTATTGTTCTTAGAATTTTTTGGAACAAATAAAACATAGAGGTAAGAAGAAAATGAAAAAACAAGAATTATTTGAGAGAACCGCGGAAGCAATGGACAACTATGCAAGAGCCATCGAAATGGATTTACTGGACTTTGCCAACTATTTTGATGCAAAAATGAAAGAACATCTCAAAGAAATCAAAGCAAGAGGATTATCTGAAGAATTTGCACTCATCATTTAGAAAACTCAGTAGTAAGCAGTGGGTTCTTTAACCATATTAAATGTTTGAGAATCTGCACCCTATTCATCAAGAAAAGTGGTCAAAAGCCGCTTTTCTTCTTACTTACAGTGTCAAAATAGAGAGTAGTTATTTTTTACTTTATATGTTTTAATCATACTTGTAAAAATACAATTGGTTTTCACTTTATTTTACAAGGTGTAAACTATATCTAATTTTAAATTTACAAAAGGAGCGTTATAAATGAGATTAGCGTATATCAGAGTTTCAACCATTGAACAAAACGAACAAAGACAAATTGAGGCAATGAATAAATACAACATTGAAAAATGGTTTATTGAAAAGATATCAGCAAAAGACATAAACAGACCAAAACTACAAGAGCTTTTAGATTTCGCCAGAGAAGGAGACACAATTCATATACACGATTTTTCACGTCTCGCAAGGTCAACAAAAGACTTACTTGACATTGTGGAACATTTGAACAGCAAGGGTATTATATTGGTATCAAATAAAGAAAACATTGACACCAGCACACCAACCGGAAAACTAATGTTGACAATGATAGGAGCCATCAACGAATTTGAGCGCACCAACCTATTGGAACGACAAAAGGAAGGTATAGCTATTGCCAAGAGAGAAAAGAAATACAAAGGCAGAAAACCTATAGCAATCCCCCATTTTGAAGAACATTATCATAGATATTTAAGACGAGAAATCAGCAAATCTGAACTTGCAAAAGAATTAAAAATAAGCAGACCGACACTAAACAAATTAATCAGTGAATATAAAACAACAGCGGATAGCAACTGAGCCATCCGCTTATTTTTTGTATGGGGGGGATAATTTACATTTGTCTCCATCTGAATCAACTAATATACAAAGTCATGTAACACTCTCTAACCTCACAAATTACAAAAATGAAGAATAATTCTATTTAATCATTTTTTCAACTTTATCAACTTCTATAGTTTGCCAATGGTCACCCATGCCTACACTTTTTATAAACATCAATTCCGCCGCTGCATCATTTGAAAGGAAATCATCAACATCATCAGAACTTGCACTGCTCTGAATTTCTCCATCAACAATCTTCACCATATATTCATCATCTGTATATCCGCCCGCTTTATTCTTAGCTCCTATATAGAAATACACAAGCATTTCATTTTCATCTTCTTCATCTGGATATATTTTGCAATCGTATATCAACATCGACGAAGGGTCTAACAATTTACTTTGAACCTCTTCAACCGACATGCTTATGAACCTATCTTGTTTTGACATAAACGCGCCTGAAGTGATTAAGAGCAAAATTAAGGCAGTCACGCACACTATAGCCCCAGCTATTAAAAATATGTTCCTTTTCTTATTTTTGAAGGTATAATCACAATTAATTAAACAGAAACCACAATTTGAACAAACATTTTCATCCGATGTTGTTGGGTGACCGCACTCCGGGCAAACCTTTTGTGAAACAACAGTTTGACAATGTGGACATTTAATTGCCTTATCCGATACATCATGTCCACAATTTTCACATTTCACAAGTGCCATAAAAATTCCTCCTTTTCAAATATCAAGTATCACAAAGATTATCAATGGTAGCATTATAACATAAGTCTTTTCATTTGTCAACGCTCATTGTGTATGTATTAAACACCCATTGTAAAGAATAATTGTTTACAATAAGTGTTAGAGGTGAACACAATGATTAAAGATTTACCAAACAAATTAAAAACACTCCGAACAAAATATGGATATTCACAAAAACAAGTAGCTGATAAAGTGGAGGTTTCTCCGTCAATTATATCCGGGTATGAAACAGGAGAACGAACACCCAGCACAGAAATTTTGCTTTCTTTATCTAACTTGTTTAATTGTAGCACTGATTATTTGCTCGGCAAAAACGAATCAGAACCTCAAGTGATTTTAGATACCAATGGTTTAACCGACGAACAAATACAAGCACTTCAATCTTTAATTAATGTAATTAAATCAAAGTAACATTTTTTACTCCGTCTCACTCAAGCAGTGAGACTTTTTCTTTATATAGACTTTTTCATTTTCGTTAAAATAGTAAATGAACATGAAAAAATCTATAAATTTTGCGGTAATTACTGCCTAATTTTTTCTAACCGTTTTTCTAACCAAATCTTTAAAAATTATTTTTTTCAGACTCTCAAGATTTGAGTGTTTGCTAACCGAAGATTAAAAAGCAAGTATTATCAAGGTTTATGCAAACTACCAAGAATTGAGCCTTTACAACAAGAACTTAACACAGACTGTAAATCTGTCGTCAGTGACTTCGGTGGTTCGAATCCACCCTCACCCACCATTTAGAGTGTTCATTACGGATTCAAGTGATGAACACTCTATTTTTTATGTTTCTTCATAGTATTTAATTTATGTATTGAGCAGGATGAAACCTGCTCTTTTTTTGTTATGCCGTAAGGTATTCAACGGCCATACCTTGCCTCATATCCAATTTGAGATTTTCTTCATCTGAAGGAATTTCAATATTACCTACAAAACGGTAATAGATAACAATTCGCTGAGTTTTGTTCTTACCCGTACCCTCTGTTTCATAAACCTCAATGCGGTCAATGAGCTCGTGAAGAAGCGGAGCTGTTATTGTTTCCATTCGTATAAAGCGTCTTATTGCCTCAACGAATGCAACTCTTTCGATTTTCTTATCATTAAGCTCATCAAGCTCCTCGTGCAGCTTTTGAATTTTGGCTTTCAGTTCTTCTCTTTCAACGCCGTATTTTTGTGACATATGAAGGAACCATTCATCGGTCACCTTGCCGAGAGCATTGTCCTCATAAAGCTTTTCATACAAAGTGTTTACGGTATTTTGCCTTGAAGTACATCTCTGAAGCTCAGAGTTGATACGCCTTTTTTCGTTTTGTACGATAGCTTCGGTTTTCATTGTAAGCACCCCGACAAGCTCATCCTCATTATGCTTCAGATAACCTGCAAGCTTTTGCAGCTCCATTGTAACTATCTGCTCAATAGCCTCTGCTCTGACATAGTGTCTGTGCTGACAACTACCACGATAGTCCTTTACATAGTTACTGCAACTGAAATAGTGAATATTTTTATTTCGGGTATTCACGTGATACCATAGCTTATGCCCGCATTCGGCACAAACGAGAAAATCACAGAATATACTTTTACTTCCGTTTTCAGCTAACGGCTCACGGCGTTTGCAAAAGCCTATAAGCTTCTGTACCTCTTCATAGGTGTGACGGTCAATAATCGGCTCGTGAACATCC
>SVPP01000023.1 GCA_015065765.1 Oscillospiraceae bacterium
TTAACGCACCCCTTTGCGGTTGGTAGCTTTAGCTTCTTGCGTACCCCTTTAGGGGTAAGCCAGTATTTTGCCCTTTTAGGGCTGTTATAAAACCACCGGCTCAGCCGGTGTGATATTTATTTATAAAAACAAAAACGCCTACCGATTTCCGGTAGGCGTAATTTGTTATTGATTAGTCGTCTTCTTCGCAGTCACAATCGTCGAATTCAAATTCGAGGTTTTCGTGGCAAGCGGGGCATTCGATAGCACCTTCATCAAGGATGCTTTCGTCGATGCAGATTACTTCGCCGCATGAGGGACATTCGATTTCAAAATAATCGTCGTCGCAGCAGCCGCAGTCGCAATCGTCATCACAGCAATCGCAATCGAAATCGTCGTCTTCGCACTCGTAAACGAATTCTTCAAGCTCGTCAAGGTCTTCATCAACTGCGTCGAGCTGCTCCTGCATCTCGCCCATGATTTCGTCCTGCTCTTCGATTTCGTAAGCTACATCTTCAAGAACTGCGATAAGCTCTTTGATAATTTTAACTTCGTCTTTGCTGTCATCAAGCTTCATGCCGTCTGCAAGGCCTTTGATGTAAGCAATTTTTTCTGCAAGTGTCATAGTTTCTACACTCCTTTTATTTTATTTGAGAATTTTGAATGCTAATTCAAAAAGTTGTTGCTGTTTTATCGTCAATATGTCACTCCCCAAGATTGAGGAGAAAATGACAAGATGGCGTATTTCTTGCCTGAAGCTGTATCGAGATACTGCGAAGGCAAAAATACGACAAATGCCATAAACTACAAAATTTCAGAACACCGAGTCATGTTCTTGGCGTTTTATCGTCAATCTACCCTTATGCGCGTGACATGTACTCGCCTGTACGAGTATCAATGTTGATCATTTCGCCTTCATCGATGAAGAGGGGAACTTTAACCTCTGCACCTGTTTCAAGAGTAGCGGGTTTTGTAGCGTTTGTAGCTGTGTCGCCCTTGAAGCCGGGGTCAGTCTGTGTAACCTGAAGAGTTACGAATGTGGGAGGCTCAACACCGAAAACATTGCCTTTGTAAGAAAGAATCTTACAAACCATGTTTTCTTTAACAAACTTGAAGTTGTCGCTGAGCTCTGATTCATTGATGGGGATAAGCTCGTAGCTTTCCATATCCATGAAATAGTAAAGTCCGCCATCGCTGTAAGAATATTCCATGTCCTTACGCTCAATGTAAGCTGTGGGGAATTTTTCTGTGGGGTTGAATGTTCTTTCAGTAACTGAGCCTGAGATAACATTTCTGATCTTTGTTCTTACGAATGCAGCGCCCTTACCGGGTTTAACGTGCTGGAATTCGATAATCTGATAAACGTTACCGTCCATCTCAAATGTAATACCGTTTCTGAAATCGCCTGCTGATACCATATTGTTTTTTCCTCCAAAAAGAAATTTTATACTACATTAATATATTATACTATTTTTACACACTTTTCAAGTATCTGTAAAAAATTTATTATTCTTCGGGCATAAATGCCTTGTGAACTGCAGAAACTGCTCTGTCAGCGTCCTTTTTGTCGATGAGAACAGAGATTTTGATTTCGCTTGTTGAAATCATCTGGATGTTTACATCGATGCCGTAGAGAGCCTCGAACATTTTAGCTGCTGTGCCGGGATGGGATTCCATACCTGCACCTACAACAGAAACCTTTGCAATATCTGTATCACAGCTGATTTTGCAATCGAGCATTTCTGAAAGAAGTTCAACTGCTTTTTCAGCGTTGTCTTCACTTGTTGTAAAGCTGATATCCTTTGTGCCGTCTCTGCCTACTGACTGCAGGATAACATCAACGTTAATATTTTTTGCTGCGAGCTTGTCGAAAACTCTGAATGCAACTCCGGGAGTATCTGAAAGACCTACAAGTGAAATTCTTGCAACGTCTGTGTCCTTAGTTACGCCTCTTACCAACATTTTTTCCATTTTAGCAACCTCCTTGACGATTGTACCGGGTTTATTTGTAAGGCTTGAGAGAACTTCAAGCTCAACATTGTATTTCTTTGCCATTTCAACTGAACGGTTGTTAAGAACCTGTGCACCGAGAGTTGCAAGCTCAAGCATTTCATCGTATGTGATTTCTTCAAGCTTCTTTGCACCCTCAACTTTTCTGGGGTCTGCGGTGAAAACACCTTCTACGTCTGTGAAAATCTGGCATTTGTCAGCTCTGAGTGCTGCTGCAATTGCAACTGCACTTGTGTCTGAGCCGCCTCTGCCGAGTGTTGTCAGGTCGTCATATTTGTTGATTCCCTGGAAGCCTGCCACGATAACGATGTTTCTCTTGCCAAGCTCAGTACGAAGACGGTCTGCCTTGATGTTGTGGATTCTTGCTTTACCGTAAGCGGAAGAAGTGTTGAATCCTGCCTGCCAGCCGAGAAGTGAAATTGAGGGGAATCCCATTTCCTTGATTGCCATAGCAAGAAGTGAAATTGAAATCTGTTCACCTGATGCAAGAAGCATATCCATTTCACGTGCTGAAGGATTGTTTGTGATTTCCTTAGCTTTTGCGATAAGGTCGTCAGTTGTATCGCCCTGAGCGGAAACAACTACAACAACGTCGTTGCCGGCTTTGTATGTGTCTGTGATAATTTTTGCCACATTCCTTACTCTGTCTGCGTTAGCAACAGATGAGCCGCCGAATTTCTGTACGATTAAACTCATATAAAAAACTCCTTAGTTAGAAAAGTCTGATTACTGACTGGCTGTCAAAGCCGTCGATGCTTTCGATATCTGCAAGAAGCTTTCTCTTGATATCGGAAGGTGTGATGAATGCAATTTCATCCCCAGGTGCATTTTCTCTTGAAATGAATTCAGCACCTGCAAAAATTTCTCTGACTGATGCTTTTGCCTTCTCCACATCGGAAGCAAAGCCTCTGACATAAAGGCGGGTGAGCATTTCACTGCTTGAAACAAGATTATTTTCAGCTGCTTCATCCCATGTGTAACCGATTTTTGTACCTTTGCTTACTGCACAGTCGATAACGTCAGCCACAACAGCACTTGCCGTAGGAAGTTTACCTGCACCTTTACCATAGAATACAACCTCACCGACTGCATTACCGTCAACAAGAACTGCATTGAAAACATCGTTGACGTTTGCGAGAGGGCCTGTAGCGTCAATAAGTGCGGGACTTACCTCTGCTGAAACCTTGTCATCAGGGCTTCTAATTGCTGTGCCGAGAAGCTTGATGACTTTGCCGTAGTTTTTAGCATATTCAACGTCTGCAAGTGAAATTTTTGTAATACCTTCAGTGGGGATATCATCGGGGAAAACATGTCTGCCGAAGCAAAGTGATGCAAGAATGCAGATTTTACGGCATGCATCAAAGCCTTCAATGTCGTTTGTAGGATCTTTTTCAGCGTAGCCGTTATCCTGAGCGAGCTTGAGTGCATCTTTAAGACTCATGTTTTCTGTAATCATTTTTGTAAGTATGAAGTTTGTTGTGCCGTTGAGAATGCCTGCGATTCTTGTAATTTCGTTTGCAGCCATACATCTTGAAATAGGTCTTATAACGGGGATACCGCCGCCAACTGATGCTTCAAAGAGGAAGTTGATGTTTTTCTCCTCAGCAATCTTAAGAAGCTCCCAGCCGTGAGCTGCAACCAGTTCTTTATTTGAAGTTACAACGCTTTTACCTTTTTCAAGACAAGCTTTTACAAACTTGTAAGCAGGATTGAGACCGCCCATTGTTTCAACAACGATTTTAACATCATCGTCATTCAGGATATCGTCAAAATTCTTTGTGAATCTATCGCTGTATGAAAGCTCGGGAAATTCTCTTAAATCAAGGATATGCTTGACCTCAAGAGAGTCAAGATTATTACGTTTTACTATCAGGTCGTTGTTACGGCTGATGACTTCTGCCACACCGCTGCCTACAACGCCGTGTCCCATAATTGCTATATACAATAGTATCTTCCTTTCAAATACAAACAATTTCGGATTATAATGAAAGTATTATAGCATAATTATTCAAGCAAATAAAGAGAAAATAAGAAAGTTTTTTAATTTTTGTTAAATTTATAAATAAAACATTGTCTTTTTACTTTAAATGGTATAAAATAAACTAAATACATAAGATTAATACTCATTTTTGATATAAGGAGGATACCATGCTCTCGGCAACGGAAAGAAAAAAGAAAACTATTATCAACATATTATACTATGCCATATTGCTGACTTTGTTTTACTGTTTTATGAAATATGCTTTCGGACTTTTCTTCCCCTTCATTCTCGCATTTATTGTTGCTATGGTGATGCAGAGACCGATTAACTTTATTTCCGGTAAAACAAAGCTGAAAAAAGGTCTTGTATCCGGTGTTATGATTTTACTGCTTGTTGTGGCGCTGGGATTTCTTGTTTCACTTCTGGGCGTGAAGCTCTGGGATGGAATACAGGGATTCATAGATTTCCTCAGATATAAATTCGGAGACCTGCCCAATTTCCTTGATAAGGCCGAAGTGTGGGTAGGGGAGAGAGTGGCATTTCTTCCTCAGGGTGTAGAGGATATGATAAATTCAGGCGTTTCTGATTTCATTTCTTCTGCAAAAGAGTTCCTGACTGCAAAATCAGGAGAAATGGCAGAAAATATTTCGGTGTCATCAGGGGTTTCGTCAATATTGGGAAAGGTTGATTTCTCGGCAATTTCAAGCCTTACAAGCGGGGTTATCGACACAGCAAAACAGATTCCCACAATTTTCCTTGGTGCAGTTGTTTCGATTTTTGCATGCGTCTTTATGGCATCTGATTACGATAATTTAGTGGGCTTTGTCAAGAGACAGTTTGCCGGTAAAAGCGAAAATTTCGGCAAAGCGAAGAATATTATCACCACATCTTTCAAAAACCTTATAAAGGCGTATATTCTGATAATTCTTGTGACTTTCTGCGAAATGTTTATAGGACTCAGTGTACTGAAACTTTTCAACATCTACAAAGGAAGCTGGGTATTCTTTATCGCAATAATCACTGCGATTGTTGACATTTTTCCTGTGCTCGGCACAGGTACAATTCTTCTTCCGTGGTCACTGTATTCCTTTATTTCCGGGGATATTCCCATGGGAATAGGAATTCTGGTTCTCTATATCTTTATTTCTGTAATGCGTCAGTTTATTGAGCCGAAATTAGTTGCAGGTCAGCTGGGACTTCCTCCCTTTGTGACAATTATGGGAATGTATATAGGCTTAAAGCTCTTTGGTATTATCGGTATGTTTATGGTACCGCTTACAATAATCCTTATAAAGCTTCTCAATGACGAGGGCGTAATACACATCTGGAAAAATGAAGAAAAAGAAGAAAAAGAAAATGACGGAGGTAACACAGATGAAAGCACTCAGAAAGTATAAATTCTGGTTTCTTACAGGTTCTCAGGACCTTTACGGTGACGAATGTCTGGAACACGTTGCAGCACATTCTCAGGAAATTGTTGAAACCCTTAACAAATCAGGAAAGTTTCCGTATGAAATAGTGTGGAAACCTACACTTATTACAAATGAGGTTATCAGAAAAACCTTCAATGAGGCAAATCTTGATGAGACATGTGCAGGTGTTATCACATGGATGCATACATTTTCTCCTGCAAAGTCATGGATTATCGGTCTTAAAGAACTGAGAAAGCCTCTTCTTCATTTTCACACACAGTACAATGAAGAAATTCCTTACGGCACAATTGACATGGATTTCATGAATGAAAATCAGTCAGCACACGGCGACAGAGAATACGCACATATTCTTTCACGTATGGAAATTCCCAGAACAACAGTTGCAGGTCACTGGAAAAACGAGGATGTTCAGGACAAAATTGCATCGTGGATGACAACTGCAGTAGGTATTGCTGAAAGCAGTTCAATACGTGTTCTGAGAGTTGCCGATAATATGCGTAACGTTGCGGTTACAGAGGGCGATAAGGTTGAAGCCCAGATCAAATTCGGTTGGGAAATTGATACATATTCAATCAACGATATCGCAGAATATGTATCAGCTGTAGGTGAAGAAGAAGTAAACGCACTTACAGATGAATATTACGAAAAATACGATATGATTTATGGCGACAAGGATGAAAAGGAATTCCGCCGTTATGTTTCGGAACAAGCGAGAATCGAAATCGGATTTGAAAAATTCCTTGAAGAGAAAAATTACCATGCAATCGTAACTCATTTTGACGATTTAGGTTATCTTAAACAGCTTCCGGGTCTTGCAATTCAGCGTCTTATGGAAAAAGGCTACGGCTTCGGCGCAGAAGGCGACTGGAAGGTAGCTGCCATGGTAAGACTTATGAAAATCATGACAGCAGGCAAAAAGGATGCAAAAGGTACTTCCATGATGGAAGACTATACATATAACCTTGTAAAAGGCAAGGAAGGAATACTTCAGTCACATATGCTTGAAATCTGTCCCTCAATTGCTGACGGCAGAATCGGTGTCAGGTGTGAGCCTCTTTCAATGGGCAGAAGAGAAGACCCGGCACGTCTTGTTTTTACAGCAAAAGAAGGCAAAGGTATAGCAGCATCTCTTGTTGATCTCGGTACACGCTTCAGACTTATTATAAGCACTGTAAACTGCAGAAAAACTGAACAGGAAATGCCAAATCTTCCTGTTGCTACTGCATTCTGGACACCTGAGCCTGATTTCTACACAGGCGTAGAAGCGTGGCTCGTTGCAGGCGGTGCACATCATACGGCTTTCACTTATGATATGACTGCAGAACAGCTTGGTGCATGGGGTGAAGCGATGGGTATTGAGGTTGTCTACATTGACGAAAAGACAGACATCTGTACTCTTAAGCAGAATCTTATGCTCGGAAAAGCAATTTACGGATAAGAGGTATTTTAAATATGCTTGAAACACTTAAAAGACAGGTCTGTAAAGCAAATATTGAACTCAAGACACAAGGACTTATTACATACACATGGGGCAATGTCAGCGGAATTGACAGAAGACAGGGGCTTGTTGTCATCAAGCCGTCAGGAGTTGATTATGACGAGCTGACACCTGAAAAAATGGTTGTTCTTGACCTTGACGGAAACAAGGTTGAGGGAGACCTTTCTCCGTCATCTGATACGGCAACACATCTTGAACTTTACAAAAAGTACCCGGAAATCGGCGGTATAACACACACTCATTCAAACAACGCCACATCATGGGCACAGTCCGGAAGATGTATTCCCTTTTTCGGTACTACACACGCTGATTATTTCCACGGAGCAATTCCGTGTACAAGAATGATGACAGCGGACGAAATAAACGGTGAATATGAGAAGAACACAGGTCTTGTTATTATTGAAACCTTTGAAAAAAACGGCATTGATGTTACGGAAATGCCTGCTGTTCTCTGTTTTGCACACGGTCCTTTCACATGGGGTAAAGATGCGGACGAGGCGGTACACAACGCAGTTGTTCTTGAAGAGGTTGCGGAGATGGCACTGAAAACCGTAATTCTGTCACCTGATGCTTCTCCAGCACCTCAGGTTCTTGCTGATAAGCATTATTTCAGAAAGCACGGCAAGAACGCATATTACGGACAAAAATAAAAATCCGGAGTTTTAGTAATGGATAACAATAACCCTCATAAGGGACACAGAAAAAGAGTAAAAGAGAAGATAATTGCAGGCGGTCTCAGCAGTTTTCAGCCTCATGAAGTTCTTGAATTTCTGTTGTTTTATTCAATTCCCCGTATAGATACGAACCCGATAGCACATAAGCTGATTTCTGTTTTCGGTTCTCTTGAAAATGTTCTTGATGCCTCGGTAGATGAACTTATGTCAAAGGGTGGGCTTAGTCTTGATTCTGCAGTTCTTATTTCGTCGCTGAGAGATGTTTTTTATCACTATGAAAAGGCAAAGAACACGAAAAAGTCTATAAACTCAACGGCAGAAATGGTGGAGCTTTTCAGACCGTTCGTTGTTACGCAAACGTCGGAAAGGCTTATTGTCGCCTTTTTTGACAGCGGTCTGAGACTGAAAAGCATAAAGGAATTCGGCAATGGTCAGGAAAACGGACTCAGATTCAATGCAAAGGATATTCTGCGTGAGGCCATAAGCTTTAATGCCTACAGTGTTGCGATTGCACACAATCACCCTGTGTCTACCAGATTACCTTCAAAGGAAGATATCAATACAACAAGCGATATTAAAAATCAACTTGAGTATTTTGATATAAAACTTATTGAACATATAATTTTCGGAACAGACGGAGCTTTCAGTTTCGCAGCAGATGAGCAGGCAAGTTGCTTTATCTCATCTGACGGAAACCAACGATAAATAAAGAAAGGCTGTAGACAATCATGGCAGAAATCAGAAATTCAATTTGTCTGACAAGTGTTGCATACACGGTGTCAGAAATTATGGGCGTAGAAAAAAGTGAAAATTCCAATCCTGTTCTCCTTTCTCTTGCAGAGAAAAAGTTACAGGGCAGAAAGGCCGACAGAGCAGTTCTCTATAATCCCGATGCAGTTGCACTTTGGCTTTATCAGAAATATACAGAGCTTTTCACTGACGCTGTTATCTCGTCAGATATTGCGTTGCCGGTTCTTTCGGTAATGCCCAGCGTAACACCTGTGTGCTTTGCTTCAATGTATTCGGGAGTTATGCCCTCAGTTCACGGCATACAGAAATATGAAAAGCCTGTGCTGACGGTAAATACTCTTTTTGATACATTCATCAGAGCGGGTAAAAAATGTGCTATCGTTTCAACTGCAAGGGATAGTATTTCCTGTATTTTCCTTGAGAGAGAAATGGACTATTTCATTTATGAATCTGTAGAAGAGGTAAATGAAAAGGCACTTCAGCTGATAGATGAGGATGCATATGACCTTATTGTAATTTACAACGGAAACTACGATGGAACAATGCACAAATTCGGTCCTGAAAGTAACGAGTCAATTTCAGCTCTGAAGCACAATATTACTTTTTATAAGGAGCTTACAGATAAAATCAAAGCTCAGTGGAAAAATCACGATGTTCTCTACGGTTTCCTTCCCGATCACGGCTGTCATGAAATTGACGGAGAATGCGGCTCGCACGGACTTGACATGGAAGAGGATATGAATATTATTCATTTCTATGGGATAAAAACTAAAGAATAAATTTATCAGTGGGATATAAAAAACACCGGTTTCATTTTTCATGAAATCGGTGTTTTTAATTTTTGGGATATGGTGTTTTAATATCGGTAAGACCTAAAATATAGTCAACAGATACACCATAGTATTCAGTAAGTTTAATCAGCAAATCTATTGGTATCTGCCGTTGCCCTTTTTCATATTGACAGTAGGTATTCTGTTTAATGTTCAAATATTCCGCAATATTCTGCTGTGTTAAATCAGCATCCTCACGTAAATCCTTTATTCTCATATAATCACCTGCATATAGTATGTAGGTTAATTATATAAAATCTCATTGTGAGATATTGACAATTATCACAAAATGTGATAACATCTTACAAAAAGGAGGTTTGAATATGGATAATATTTGTGATTGTTGTGGGAAAGAAAAGGATATATATGCAAAAAGTGTCAAACAAAGTGATGGAGCCAGAATAATTGTGTATCTTTGTGATGATTGTTTGGATGAAATAAAAAATGCAGATAACTATGTTAAAACTGCGAAAGGATATGTAAAATTGGAAACCGCCGCATTTGGTGACGGGGGTTACACTAAATCAGGTTGGACATCTGTTGTGAAGGTGCTTAATATCATTCTTTTTGCTGTACTTATTATAGTTGGCGGAATAATGGGTTCATCCATAGGTGATGCTTTATCTTATGATGACGGTGCAGCAGCGTTGGGTGCATTTCTTGGCTTGATATTAGGTGCTCTTGCGGGAGGTGTTATAGTTTCTTTCTCAATGCTGTTTGTTGAGATATCAGAGAACCTTGCAGGCGTTCTTGAAATTATAAAGAAAGACAGGTAATAATCTTCTGTTCATGCATTGGGGAAGATGGAAAAATTACTTATTTTTAGCTAAGTTTATACTAATTATAATCAAATAATAGTTTGTATGATTTAGAATAATAAACAGTTGTACATGCGGAAAGCCACACTTGACAAATGCCAAGTGTGGCTTAATTGTTTTTATTCAGTCTTTACTGTTCAATTGATGATGCTTCTACAATTCTGCCTTCTGTTGTGGTGACAGTGAGTTTAACTGTGTCGCCTTTGTTAAGGATAACTGCAAGATTTGATTTCTGTGCTGAAATTGAGAAGTAAGCATCGTACTTATCAAGCTTGATATAGTAGAATGTGTTGCCGTCAAGAACTGCTGAGCGGATGTCTGTGATTACACCCTCGGCAGTGATTTTTTCTGACTGATTGCCTGAGCCGTCAATGTCAATATCTGTCACGTGTTCATCAAGGTCTGCCGCTGCATCTCTGTCAATGCCCATTTCATCGTAATATGCCTGGAGACAGTCAACGAGCTTTGTACCGACAACAACCTTCTGGAACTGTTCAACGTTAACAAGTGAATACATTTTAACAAGTCCTTCTGTATCCTTGAGAGCCATGAAGAATGTGGGCTCGTTCTGAATGTTGAGGAGAAGTGGGAACGTTGCATCGTAGCCGTACTGCTGAACCTTACCTTCTGCAGAGAGCTGAGCAGAATATTCTGTAGCACCTGACTGCTTGAAGAATGTTGTTTCCTTTGTTCTCTGGTTTGAGAGAATAAAGCCGATGATTGAATCGTCTGCTGTAACTGATGTTACGCCTGTGTACATATAAACGTCATCGTCGATTGCGATATAGTTGCTGCCCTGAGTTGTAATCTTAACGTCTTTCTGACCGAGGATTGAGTTCCAGAAACCGCCGCTGTACTGACCGAAGTAGTCATACTGCTGTGAGATAAGTGTTGAAGAATAAATTCTGTCAATCCACTGAAGGTTTTTATCGGTTTTAGCTGTTTCAATGTCATAGTATTCGCATTCGCCTGTTGTCGCGTCAACGAGAACAACACCGATTACGTCGTCACCGCCGAAGAGACCGATGGTTTTATCCATTCTGGGGCATATCCAATAAGGTCTGCCGGTATCGTCAATTTCAAAGGTTGCTGTTTCTTCAAAGAGATATGTGGGATAGTTGAAACGAAGATGTCTCTGAAGAAGTCTTCCGAAATGTTCAGAGGGTGAATATTTGATGTTTTCCATGCCAAGGTCCTTGAGTTTTACAACATCAACCTTCTGTGTTGACATATCAACTATCATGTAAGCGGGAATACCCTGGTCACGGTTTGTAAACCATTTGATGATGTTTGCATATCTGAGAGTTGTAACTCTGACAGGACTCTCTTTATAGTTTATCTGTGTGTAATACCCAGCATCCTCATACTGTGAAACGTATTCGGAAAGCTCACCCAACTGTCTGCCACCTAATTTTTTAGCTGATTGTTCGTCAAGCATAGGAACTGAGTCGAAGTCGAGCTCTGAAAATTTTTCAGTAAATTCGCCTTCTTCAACTGTGATGATTTCACTGAAATCCTTTGCTCTGAAGAAAACAGATGAAACGAGTGAACCGCCGACTACGAAAACTACAAGTATACAGATTATTATGCCGGGTACAAATGAACTGCGTTTGACATAGGGCATATATTCGGGACGCATGAGCGCTTTACTTGTAAAGAAAGAGAATACAGGATAAGAGAAAGCAATAAGTCCCAGCCAGAAATAAAGCTTGATATCCTTAAGGTTGAATGCAGGGAGCATAGTGTAATAGCCTATAGCACCCACGATAATAGAAAGAATAATGTTGATAGCAACTTTCTTTCCTGATTTTTCGGGAGGAATGACAACCTCATCTTTATTGTAGATGTGGCTGAAGCCGCCCGGCATGTTGAAATTACCTGAATCCATTGGTCAAACTCCTTAACTTTATTTGTTATTGGTAATTATTGTACAATATTCACAGGAAAAATACAAGTCTTATTTGAAAATTATAAATTAACGTAATATGAATGTGCTTGACAAACCCTTGTTTTACTGATATAATATAAAACTGTCGCATGGTATTTGTGCGGCTATCCTTGCTCCCGGAATAAGGGGGCCATAATGACCAGAAGGAGGTGCTTGATAATGGCAGCAAACAGCTATGAAACCATGTTGGTTTTCTCAGTTGCAAACGGTGAAGAAGGCGCAAAGGCTCTCTACGAAAAGTTTAAGGCTCTCATTGAAAAGAACGGCACAATCAACTCTGTAGATGAGTGGGGCACACGTAAGCTCGCTTACCTCATTGATGATGAAGCTGAAGGTTTCTATGTAGTTACAAACTTCTCTGCAGAACCCCAGTTCATCGCTGAACTTGACCGTCGTGCAAAAATCACTGATGGCGTACTTCGTATTCTCACAGTAAGAAAATAAGGACACGAAAGGAAAGGTATTGAATTATGCTTAACAATGTTGTTCTTATGGGAAGACTTACCGCAGACCCTGAACTTCGTCAGACAAGTACAGGTATCGAGGTAACATCTTTCTCAATCGCCATCGACAGAGGTTATGCTCGTCAGGGTGAAGAAAGACAGACTGATTTCATCAACTGCGTTGCTTGGCGTCAGACAGCTAAATTTATTACTTCATATTTCAGAAAAGGTCAGATGATTGCCGTAACAGGTTCAATCCAGACAAGAAACTATGAAGATAAGAGCGGCAACAAACGTGTCGCAACAGATGTAGTTGTAGCTAACGCAAGCTTCTGTGGTTCAAAGAATGAAACAGGCGCATCTTCAGCTCCAAGAGATAACTCTGCTTTCTCTGCTCCTGCAGCTTCTTATTCAACAGCTGCTGCATCAGATTTTGAGGAACTTCAGGGTGACGATGATCTTCCGTTCTGATTTTTCGGAACACATAATTTTTTTAAGGAGGTAAATCACATGGCTTTTGATAAATCACAGCGTCCTAACAGAAAGGGCCGTAAAAAGGTTTGCGCTTTCTGTGTAGAAAAGGCTACTGAAATCGATTACAAGGATATTGCAAAGCTCGGTAAGTTCACTTCCGACAGAGCTAAAATCCTCCCCAGAAGAGTAACAGGCACTTGTGCAAAACACCAGAGAGAGCTTACAACAGCTATCAAACGTGCTCGTCAGGTTGCTCTTATGCCCTACACAGCAGACTGATTTTAAACAAAACAATTTATGCCTGTCAGATTCCTGACAGGCATTTTTGTATTTAATGGGTTTGGAAAACAAATTTATAATTTGACGTTTAGAAATTAGCTATAACCAGTGGCTCCCCTTGTCAGGGGAGCTGTCGTTTTCGCAAGAAAATGACTGAGGGGTAGTTACATATTGTTATTATCTCTCCCTCCGTCTTTTGCTTTGCAAAAGCCACCTCCCTCATCAGATGGAGGCAACGCTCTGTTCAACTGCACGCTAAATTATAATTTATCTGTATAGTTCGATTTCAGGCTCCCCTTGAAAACGCAAGGGGAGCAGTCAAAATCTACGATTTTGACTGAGGGGATTTTTCGTTTTAAATTATAATATAAACGAAAAGTTATTTGAAATCCGTGGTGTGGCTTTTATGAAGTACAATAAACATCGTTCCGGATATCTTTTTCGCAACTTTAATTAAAAGAAAAATTTTTTTACAATTAGTGAAAATTTTTGCAGAAATCACAGCTTATTGTTAAACAATTTTTCATTGACAATCGCTCTTCCTGATAATATAATTAAATTGAAAGGAGTGGTTTTATGAACAGAGTAAGACGCATTTTATGGGGTGTTGTTTTAGTTGCCCTTGGTGTTTTGTTCGGACTGCACGTTATGGAAATTGTTGACCTTAAAACATTGTTTGAGGGTTGGTGGACACTGTTTATCTTAGTTCCGTCATTTGTGGGACTTATTACTGACAGAGATAAAATCTGGAGTATTATCGGTCTCTTTACGGGTACAACTCTTCTTCTTGCATGTCAGGATATTATTCCTGATAAAGCAGTAATCAAGCTTATTGTTCCCTTTGTTATCGTGATTATCGGTCTTAAGATGATTTTCAAGGATACATTCAGCAAAGGTGCGAAAGAGGCAAAGCGTAAACTCAAAGAGAGTGGTGAGCCTGTAAAACAGTATGCAGCAGTTTTTTCGGGACAGGATGTAAATTATTCGGGTGAGATTTTCAAATCAGCTGAGGTTAATGCAATTTTCGGCGGAATGAAGGTTGACCTGAGTAATGCTGTGATTGCTGACGGTGCAGTGCTGAATATCTGCAGTGTTTTCGGTGGTGTGGATGTAATTCTTCCTCCCGATGTGAATGTAAAAATAAATACAAGCTCTGTTTTTGGCGGTGTCAGTGATAAGAGAACAACAAAGCCTGTAAATGGTGCAGTAACTCTTTATATTACAGGCAGCTGTATCTTCGGAGGAGCTGACATCAAATGACGACTTTTCAGAAAATCGTAAAATATTTTGCAATAGCTCTGGCCTTTGCAATTATTGCAGGGGTGCTTGTGGGTGTGCTGAGAGGTGCATCTTTTCTCAGCAAAATTTCAGATGCGACAACTGATGACGGTGTAGTTGAGGATATAGATTCATCAGCTGATATAAGGAAGCTTCGTGTGAATCTTTTCAGAACAAACCTTAAAATAGTTGAAGGAGACAGGTTTTCCGCTGAAACCGATAACAAGGATGTGACAATCAAGGAAAGAATGGGTACTCTTGTTATTGAGGAAAACAGCAGAAGTGTTATTGATTCCGTTCCGGAAACAGAAGTTGTGCTCACAGTGCCAAAAGGTTATTCCTTCCGCAAGATTGATGTTTCCACAGGTGCCGGAAATTTCTTTGCGGAATTTGTGAAAGCGGAAAATATTGATTTCGATTTTGGTGCAGGTAAGGTTTCCGTTGATGCACTGTATGCTACTGATAAAATTGAGATTGACGGCGGTGCAGGAAAAATTGAAATCCGTGACGGTGAAACAAACAATCTTGACCTTGATATAGGTGTAGGCAAGCTTCATTACAGAGCTCATATTACAGGCGACAGCGAGATTGACTGCGGTGTTGGCGGAGTTGAGCTTGTGCTCACAGGCGGTGAAGAAAACTATACTGTCAGCCTTGACAAAGGGATCGGAAACGCAAGCATTAATGATGAAATTATTGCTGACGGAGTTACTCACGGAAACGGTGAAAATAAAATCGACATCGACGGCGGAATAGGTGACATTGAAGTAATTTTTGAATAATTTTAAACAAAAAAAGAGTGCAGATTTTTTTCTGAATCTGCACTCTTTTTTTAATCAAATTTCTTCGTTTCAGTATGGAAAAGAAAAACATCATCAACAACAATGAAAGCACCGTTATCGAAGGATAAATCCGTTTGTCTGCTTTTAGCGGCAGAGGTAACAGGGTATTGCAGCCATGTTTTCTGGTGGTTGTAGTTTATCCATGAACCGGTAAAGGTTCTGCTGTTCGGACCACCTACATAAGAAACATAACCTCGTTGCTTCAGGTTGCCTGAAGGGAAAGAGAATCTTGCAAAGGCTTCAGTATACAGACCGCCTAAAATAGCATCGTCATTTTTGTAACTTTCATTTCCGAATGAATAGTAAGGAGAAGCGTAGGTTCTGCCATTTTCGGTGAATAAAACTTTACCGATAAAGCTGTCGTAGTCTATCCACTCTGCACCATAGTTATGCCATATCTGAATGGCTTCCGTGCCGTAGAAGTTGTCACCGTTTATCCACTCGAAATAGTGGATGTATCTCCATTTATTTCTTTCTGCATCAAGCAACAGCAGAACATGGGTAAATCGGATTTCTTTTGTTTCCGGGTCATCGGGGCTTACTTTAAAGCCGAGAATATCAATTGATTCGTCAACAGACCATTCCTCTGATTCTGAATATACGCTGACAGCATCCTTACATGCTTCGATATCCTCCTTGCTCATATCATTCAGAACTTTTTCTGGAAAACCGAGATTTTTCAGATTTTCCTTGATTTCAGAAACAGATGTGTGCTCCTTCTGTGAAAATTCTTTCCATTGCATATCATAATCGTGGAAGAAAAGATATCCGCAGACAATGCTTGCCACCGTCACAACAAGGAGAAAAATTCCTATAACTTTATCGGGAATCTTTGCCGTGGCTGATTCAATTACATATCCTGCTGTGTCAATACTTTTTATAACTTTATGAAGATTTACAAGTATTGCAATATAGGAAATTATTATTACCCATCCGATAATCGGTACAGCCATTCCCAGTAAAGCCAGTATAAGCAGAACGATGTAAAGAATTATCATGGCTACCGGACCTTTCATTTTCACCGGAAGGTTCGCTTTCAACTGAGTTTTTCTTATTGCAAGGGTAAGTGCAATAATCAGTGCGAGAGAACATGTCAGAGACAGACATAGCAAGCCAATACTTGCGGCACTTCCACAATCTCCGCTTGCGTAAATAGTTGAATTATAAAACAAGTTGCAAATACAGCAGATAACTTTGACTATGGAAATAATATAGCAGGCTTTGAATTCTTTACCGTCATTTCGCAACCTTCTGAACCCGAATAAGAGTAGGGGGATTCCTATTGCAGGGAGAATATAATTGAGAAAAAAAAGATCGGGTGTCAGTAGCGTAAAGGCGATACCAAGCAGTGCCATCGTCATGGCTTTTCGCCATGGTGTTACACTTTTTACGATTTCTTCAGACGGAGTTTTTACTGACAAACTGATTTCAAGAGCTTTTTCAAGTTCCTGTTCATTCAGTTTTTTTAAATCCTTGTTACTCAATATCATCACCTCCCAACAGTTTTCTCAGACGCTTTTTAGCTCTGTGAAGCCTGCCTTCAACTGCACGCTCGGTGAGTCCTGTTTCACGTGCAATCTGTGCGGTTGATTGCATGTAATAATATTTTCTGTAAAATAGTGTTCTGTCTTTTGATGAAAGACTGTTTATCGCCTGTATTATACGTTTTTGCTCCTCCTTGTTCAGCAAAGCTTCCTCTGGTGTAGGCTCAGGAGCAACAAGTTGATTCTGAAACTCATCAATATTTTCTGTATGTACGACTTTTCTTGCGTAGTTGAGAGCAGTATTTCTTGCAATCGCCGTAAGCCAACCTGAAAAATTACCTTTCACAGAATCATAGGAATTTATATTCTTCCATGCTTTTAAAACTACTTCAGAAATGCAGTCCTCTCTGTCGTGTTCATTTTCAAGAATAGGAGAGACAACGTAGCGTATAAGAGGAGTATATTCGTGCAGAAAATCTTTTGCGGCATTTTCGTCGCAGGTTTTCAGTTTTTCGACTAATTTATTTTCACGCATATGTGCCCTCCTTTTCAGATTTTTTTGCTTTCATAAATATTATACACGAAAAAAGCAGAAATCCCACGGATTTATAAATAAAAAGAGTGCAGATTGAAAATCCGCACTCTTTTTTTATGAATATTGCGATATTCTTTCGGGGAAATCGGTGATGATGCAGTCAGCTCCGTTGTTTACAAGATAGCTTATTTCGCTTTCGTCATTGATTGTCCAGTACTGAACAGCGATGTTGTTTTTGTGTGCGTAGTTCAGAAATTCTCTCGTGCCTGTGTTTATGAAACCATTAAGTGCACTTGAGCCGTAAGGTACCTGAAGAGCTTCATATGTTGCACCTGTAATATCGAAATTCCAGTCCATTCTTGCGTAAAAAATAAACTGAACAGCTTCAAGTGCATTTGCAGAACGCGGTATTTCAGGATAATTTTTTTCCATATATCCTGAAAGGAATGGGTCAAAGGTTGACCACATAACTCTGCCCTTCAGATTATATTTTTCTATCAGCTTGTATAATTCATCTGTAGCTTTTCTGCTGTCGGTGCCTATAGCTTTTACTTCAATAAGATAATTGAATTTGTCTTCTGTGCAGTTTTCTTCAATGTATTTCATCACGTCGTCACAAAGGGGGATTCTCAGGTTGTCGGGAATTGCATCGCCACGCAGTCCTTTGTATGGCTTTTCTCCGTTGAGCTTGAATCTTTCACCCATGTTAAGCTGACGGGCTTGCTCGTATGTAAGGGAATTGACGCTGATGTTTTCTCTGCCGAAAAATTCTGTAGCATCTGAAAGATTGTCATATGTCAGATCGTGAATCAGGACAAGCTTTCCGTCTTTTGTAAGCTGAACATCGAACTCGGCAATGTCTGCGCCTGTGTTTTCCTTTTCCTTTACAAGCATTTCTATTGCCATCATAGTATTCTGCGGTGCGTTTCCGCCACCGCCTCTGTGCGCGGCAATATCAACCTGACCATATTCTGTGATATATGGGTTTGTACCGCTTTCATTTACATAAATTTCCCAATCTGATGAGTTATCCTCGCTGAGTGTTGCAACAAAGGGAATGAGCAGAACAAAGGCAATAACAATATGGAAAAATTCAAAAATAAAGTTCCGGAGAAAAGTAAAAATCTTCATGGCTTACCACCCTTTCCTTTTTCAGACTTTATTGATTATAACACAAAACGCAGACAAAGTCTGCGTTTTTCATTAATTTTAATATTTAATGTTTTTAAGTGTTTCGTAAGCCATATCAGGGTAGTCTGTCATAACGCAGTCTGCGCCATTCTTTGCCAAGTATTCAACAGCCTCTGCATCGTTGATTGTCCAGTACTGAGCAGCGATGTTATACTTGTGAGCGTAGTTGATAACCTTGCGTGTGCCAAGGTTGATAAGTCCGTCTGCTGCACTTGAACCGTAGGGAATGTGAAGAGCAGAGTAAGATACGTTTGCAAGGTCAAGATCCCAGTCCATTCTTGCGTAGATGTAGAACTGAAGCACTTCAAGAATGTTTGCAGAACGTGCAATTTCAGGGTAAGTATCTCTCATGTAGTTTGAAACTGACTGATTTGATGATGCCCAGATTGCTCTTTCTGTAAGACCTTTTTCTTTGATGATTCTCTGAAGTTCGTCAGCAGCTTTTTCGCCGTCTTCACCCTTTGATTTGATTTCGATTATGTAGTCGTATTTTTTATCACCGCTGTTTTTCTCGATGTAGTCGATGATATCCTCGCAAAGCGGAACATGAAGGTTATAGGGGATATCGTCACCGCGAAGACCTCTGTAAGGATATTCTCCGTTTACCTGGAAGTTTTCACCCATGTTGAGCACCTGAGCTTCTTCGTATGTAAGCTCGTTTGCATAAACGTTTTCTCTGCCGAATTCTTCAACAGCGTTTGATGTTGCATCGTATGTCAGGTCATGCATGATGATAAGCTTGCCGTCCTTTGTGACCTGCACGTCAAATTCATAAATGTCAACGCCGAATTTGTCGTTGTCCTTGAGAACCTTTTCAAATGCCATGAGTGTGTTCTGGGGAGCAATACCTGCGCCTGAACGGTGAGCGGAGATTTCCATTTCTCCGTAGGATACGATGTGTGGGTTAGTTGCGTTTTCATTTTCAATGATGTCACGCTTTTCTGAGTCATCAGCACCCATTGTAAGAAGAAGCGGAATAAGCACTACAATTGTCATTCCCACATGGTAAATCTTCTTTGTAAGATTTACAAGACTTGTCAAAAAATTCATTTTTCTGAAACCTTCTTTCATAAATTTTCATAATAAGACAATACCTGTCAATTATAGTACACATTCATGGAAAGGTCAAGTATTTTATACAAATTAAGAAAGTTGTAAAAGAAAAGTTTACAAATTAACGATTTCAGAATTCCGTTTTATTGACAACCATATTTCCATCGGGGGTTACAACAGTAGTCATATATCCTGAGGGGAATCCGAAGTCATCAACGTCACCCTTCTGGATAACATAGTTATTTTTAAGAAGCTGAACGCTTGCAGAGTAAGCTTCTCTTCCCGTGGTAATTTTCCACAGTTCATTTCCTTCAAGGTCTGTTTTTACGATGGCATTATATGAATAAGCGGAAACCATAAGAATTCCGTCTGTGAGTTTTCTGATACTGATTTTTTCTCCTACAGTTTTGGGCTGTACGGCATCTTTGCCTGTTTCGGCATCGATGATATAAAGCTTTTCTCCGGCAGAAAGGTAGATATAGTTTTCTGTATAATCGCCCACAAAGTACGGAGTTTCGGAAAATTCACGGCTCCACTGCTTTTTAAAGGCTTTGTCATAGCAGTCAAATGTAAGAGAATTTGTGTGAAAAGAAGCAGTCAGAACATAAAAATGCTCGAAATCTGCAGCAATGACAAAATGTCTGTTAATTCCGATTTCCGTTTTGCAGTCTACGAGAAAGCCGTTCTCATTGTTGTAAAAAGCATATTTCTGAAATTCACTGTTATTAAGATGGAAAAGCTCGGAAACAAAATATTTTGCAGACACGTCTTCATAAAAATCGTCTGTTAGGAAATCAAAGTCATCGTTCGAGCTTTGTCTCAGGATTGTGTTTTTTCCAAAAATATATTGTGCAACAGGGGTTAATTCATCCTTTGAATATTTTGATGTATCTGTCGGATTATAGTTTCTGACATTTGTTACATCAAAGGCAGGGATATCTGTTTTTTCACCATTTAAGGAATTCTTTTCAAGACCCTTGAAAACAGCAAAGAAGCGTAGCGTCTGACCCGGGAGTATTTCAAAATCCTTGCATGTGCACTCAATTACCGCATAATTTCCCGTATGATAAGTGACCTCGTCAAATTCCTGCTTTGCGTTATATTCAACAAGTGCCTTGTAGCTGTTGTTTTTCTTTTTTATTACTTCCTTTACCGTGCCGACAAAATGCACCTTTGCATTTTTCAGATAAGCATGGTTTTCTTCCAGAGACTCGTAGGCAAGATAGAAATAGTCTCCGCCAAAATAGTCAAGAAGAAGCTTTTGGTTGCTTTCAAAATCCGATGCTGTGGTGTGTGTCTGAAGCATTGCAAAGCCGAGGCTTGTGTCGTCTTTCGGAGATTTTATCTTCTCTGTCGGAGTTCCTGCCTTTGATGCAGTTGTGGTTTCTGTCTTGCCTGAGTTATCAGGTGTTTTGTCTTTACTGAATTTCTGAACAAGAAAAATTCCTGAAACGGCAAGAGCGATTGTGAGGACCACGGCTACTGCAATAATAAGAGGCTTTTTGTTAAAAGATTTTTTATTACTTATAGGCTCAACAGGCATTTCCTTAGTAAACTTTGTCATGCAGTACGGACAAAAGGAACTTTCATCAGGCAATTCCTTTCCGCAGTTTTTACAGAACATAGATTTTTCCTCCTCAAAAAATAGTCCCTGAATGTATTATACAATCATTCAGGGATTATTTCAAGATTAATTACCAGCGAAGAACGTTACAACTACCGCTGTCTTCAAGGCTCTGAACAAATTCTTCGGATGCAGCCATAACAGTGTACGAAACAGTAGATACTGTGACTGCATACAAAACGCCATCTTTGTATATCATTGTATTGGTTGAAATTCCGTTTTTAACTGTGTCACAAATTTCAGCTGCTTCTTCAAAAGTCATTTTCCCACACAACATTATTGTTGTAGAGAAAAACGTTGTGGCAAGCTCGTTATTATCATAGTCAAAGCCTACGTTAATGGTTTGGATTTTTTCATCTTGTACCGATGCAGTAATATGAGCTCCGGTGAGAAAAGCTGAGTAAAGAGTGTATTCTGCCCCTGATTCTTCAATGCCGGTTTGTGGTTCTACCTTATTATTCCAAAAAGAAGACAAATCAAAACCTGTGGCATTTCCACCTATTGAAACAAAACCTTCGTCCATCGTTTCACCAAAATTTTCTGTGAATTCATCAAATGTTATGTTTAAGACAGCACCTGTTCCGTTTTCGTAAGGGACAGTTAGTGAGCTGCTGTCACCGCCACCTGAAGCAAGTGCAACCACAAGAATAACTGCCGCAACTACAACTGCAATAATTGCAATAAGTTTTTTGCTGAGCTTCTTTTTAGGAGCAGCCTGTGTTTCTGCCACAATTGTTTCTCCGCAACCGTCGCAGAATTTTGAATCGTTGTCAATTTCTTTTCCGCATTTTGTACATTTCATTTTAAAAACTCCTTTATTTTATAATTTTAATTTCCCTATCTGCAATTACCATTTTCTGTTCACACTTACTGCAAGTGAAACTTGAATCAATGGTTGAATCTATTATATTTTCTTCGTGACACACAGGACACTTGAATTTATAGTGGTCTGTTACGGGACTTTGCTTGTTAAGATATAGGGATATTATAAAAAGCACCACACCTACACCTATGAAAAGTCCCGGGAGTTTAAAATCCAACTCGCCATGCAACACAAGACCTACAATTGCATAAATAATTCCTGCTCCCGCAAAATAGAAAGTACCGTTAAAAAGTCGACTTTCAAGATCACTTTTTCTTTTTTGCTGTATTATTTCATAAGGGATTTCCGTTGTGCCTGTAATAACTTCTTTTTCTTTCAATTCAGCACCGCATCCGGGACAGAATTTTGCATTATTGTCTGAGATTTCTTTACCGCAATTTGTACATTTCATTTTTCAACCTCATGTATTAATCGTCTTCTAACGGCTCGTTCCAGTTTGCAGCCATTTTTGCCCCTTCTATGCAAACTTCCTCAAGATAATCTTCTGTCCAATGCTCAATTCCGTTGGGATAATAAACAAATTTGTCTGTGCTCGTGTCATGTGACTCAATTACGACGGCATAATTTTCACGTACATAAGCACCGAAAGAATTCTGAGCATCTACAGTTAACGTCACAAGAACCCTGCCGTAGTCATCTTCATCGACAATCTTTTCGTTGGAATACATTGCTGTTGCAGGAGCTTTCAACTTTTCACTCACTGCTGTTTTTGCATCTGCAATGTAATCTTCGTCAGACGGACCGTTAGGTATAAGTATAGAAATAATAATTATAAGAACTATAACAGGAATAGCTATTCTTACAAGCTTTTGTTTCAGCGAAAGATTTTTAAAGTTTTTGTAATTTTTAACTTCGTTTTCAGCAAAATTTTTTGCTTGGTCTTTCACTTCATCTACGTCAATGTTTGAAACCTTTTCTTTGATTTCACCGCCGATTTCAGTTGCCTTTTCTTTGATTTTGTCAAGGTCAATGTTGTTTTCGGATACTGTTTTTTCAGTTTCTTGGGTAACATTGGTTTCTGTGTTTTCTTTTGCTTCTTCTGCTGAGGTTACTTCTTCCCCAAGATTGTAACCGCAGGATGTGCAAAATTTTGCATCTGCGTCATTTTCTTTGCCACATTTTTTGCAAAACATATATCTGCCTCCTTTTTATCGCATTAATTCTACTTTTTTCTTGTGCGACACAAATATATTAGCACTAATAATTCTTATTGTCAACATTTAATGCTTATAGTTCATACTTGGAAGTGAAAAAATATTGTATAATTACATTATTATTGATTTGTGACAGGTGGTGTCTGAATGAGTTTTGAGGTTGATTATTACGCTTTAGGAGCAAGAATCCGTTCTGCACGAGAAAAGAGATTTTTAACACAGGAACAGCTTGGCGAAATGTGTTCACTTTCGACTGCTCATATAGGCCACATAGAAAGAGGAACAAGAACGCCCTCAGTCGATACACTTTGTGCAATTTCTTCTGCGCTTGATGTAAGTCTTGACAGTCTTTTACTTGATAATTTTGAGGGTAATGAAAAACTCAGTCATCTTGCCTCGTTACTTCATGGCAAGGATCCTGAAAAAGTCAGACGCTTTATCACAATGGTTACTGCCATGGCTGAAAAAATTGACGAAATGTAAAAAAATAACCGCTGACGGTATTTTACTCCGCCAGCGGTACTTTTGTCCTATGCAGTCTGCATAGGACACTTATAAAATTTTTTGTTATAATTTAGCATATAATTCACGGACGTTTCTGAAACGTGCGTTAGGGTCAAGCTTTATGCATTTGTCAATAATGGGTGTCAGTTTACCTCTGTAAAGATTTTTTGAAGGATGCTCTCCCGTGAGCATAACGTTCATCAGTATGCCCAAGGCGAAAATGTCAGAGCGTGGATCAGTCTGGTTGATTCCGAATTGTTCAGGGGCAGCAAAGCCAGCAGTTCCGATAAAAGATGTATCCTCTGATTTGTAGCTTTTATAGATTCTTGCGGCGTCAAAGTCGATGAGTTTTACATTACCGTTTGAATCAATCATAATGTTTTCAGGTTTGATATCACGGTGGATAATGTTCCTTGAATGTAAGGCATCAAGTGCAGAACATACCTCTTTTGCAACTGTGCGTACACCTTTCTCTGTGTATAAGCCGCCTTGAAGATTGTCGGCTACCGTCATACCACTGATGTATTCTTTGATAACACAGCATTCATTGTTGCTTTTCTCAACACTCAGAATCCGTGGAAGATTCGGATGAGATAAATTCTTAAGTATTTCATAAACATCTGTATTACCATGAAATTTCAGAACAGTTATTTCAGTACCGAGAGTTTTATGACGCATCACTATATGCTTTTTGTCAGAGCCTGTTGAAAGTGCCTTGACAAAAGAGAACTGTTCTGCAATAATATTTTCAAAATCTGACAAAAAATCACTTCCTGAGGAGCGGGATAAATGAAGAGTACAAGTCAATTGATGGATGAGCTGATGAAAGCATCAAACATCGGAGAATATCTTAAAGTAAACAGCGAGCATATGATAAGTGATGAGCTTGCAGTTTACCTTACAAATATACTTGAGAAGAAAGGTTTTGTCAAGTCAGCCGTTATAAAGAAATCAGAGCTGAGTGAGGTTATGGGGTATCAGATTTTTTCAGGCGTACGCAATCCTTCAAGAGATTCGCTGATCAGTGTCTGTGTTGCAATGGAACTTGATATTGACGAAACTCAGGAGATTTTAAAGGTAGCATCCTTCGCTGAGCTTTACCCAAAATCGAAAAGAGATTCAATTATTATAAACGGAATCGGTATGAAAAAATCAGTTGCGGAAATTAATGAAGCCCTGTATGATAATGGGGAAAAAACTTTAAATGAATAAGAGAAATCCACTTCAGACTGAAGTGGATTTTTTACGTTCATATATTGCATAAATTCCGAGAGATAAAAGCGACATAATGCTGATTATTGTACCTGCTTTAAGCCCCGGTGTAACAAACTTAAATTCAACATTACATTCACCTTCGGGGACGATAATTGACATCAGTCCGCCGTTTACGGTGAAAATTTCTGTTTCTTCTCCGTTCACAAATGCAATCCAGCCGTTATCGTGAGGGATTGAGAAGAAGAGAAGTCTTTCTTTGCTTCCCTTTGTTGTGGCAGTAAAGCCTGACGAAGTCATAACAAAGTTTTCTGCACCTTCTTTTTTATATTCCTCTTTCCAATCAAAATCACCGTCTAAAGGCTTTAAAATTTCCTTGAGCTTTTCTGCTGTTTCGCTGTCAACAAAGCATGCTTTTGTCATAGTTTCGATTCTTCTGTTGTTTTCCTTTTTGCTTGTGGTATATTCAATATCATCTGAAAGGACATAGTAATCATAAGAAAAACCGAAGGGTGTATAGTAAGGAGCATCAGTTCTGTTGCCGTTTTCATCCACGAGCGTTTTTATGCTGAGAACTGATTGTATGGCAGGGGTATCAAAATATTTTTTTGAGTTGAGATGAAGCGTATTTTCATATCCCACTAAATTGCAGAAAGCAGCCGTTGAATGAGATTTAAAGCTGATAAAGTTGCCGATGCCCGGCTCATTCGCAATCTGAGGGTAATTTGCAAATGAAAAATCATAATCAGTGCGGTGAGTATAGGTAACTTCCTCGGTGACAGAAGCGTCATTTCCTCTGTAAACTTCAGGCTTTTCAAATATGTTTGCTTCATTTGAAATATAACACCCATAAATTACAACACATATAACTGCCACAACGGGGACAATTTTCGGAGAAAAATTTTTATCTTTTTTCAGAGTGATGAAAAGGGGTATGTATGAAGCTGCTGTCATTATTATAAAAACAATTGCGTAGCGTAAATCATCGGTGGTGAATTTTTCTGCAAGACCTGCATTCTGAAGATAATTCACAGCACCCTCCGGCAGAATCGAAAGTGCAGACGGAAAAAGGTAAGCACAGATTAGTTTAAGTAACAACGGGATTCCCACAACAATTGCTGAAATTATCCACACTGTCTTTGCACTTTTCTTTATTTCGTCTTCTGTAGGCTTTTCTTCAATAACTTTAATGCTTGCCAGAGTTGCCATGAGAACGAATGCATAATACCAGCGAGTGTAGCTCATGTTTGTAAAGAATGAGAAAAGACCGTTCCCGAAAGGTACAATTGTGAGAATGAAAAGGAATTTTATAAGCTTGAAATACCATTTGTCGGATTTTTTTCTTACAGCGACAAATAAGAATAATGCACCGAAGAATGGAAGAAAAGCAGCGTTTGAATTGAAATTTGAAAACTCAAAGCCTGTGGCAGAGCCGAGAATACCTTCGCTAGGCAGAATGATTCCTTTAAGAACCTTAAGAAGCTGTGGAATCGTTCCGAGACCTCTGACAATTGAAGAGGCGAAACTGCCTGTTGCCTTGTTTGTTTCAAGCAGACTCAGAAGTGAGGGGAGTAAAACAAACATAGCAGAAAATCCGCCGAGAGCGTAGAAGATTATACATCTCAATGCATCCTTGAAGGTATATTTTTTATCTGAAAATTTCACTCTGAAAAAGAGATAGATCAAAAAGAAAACTGATGTTGAAACAAGAAAATAATAATTTATCATTCCGTTCAGAAGAACGACAAGTGACAAAAGACATTTTTTTCTGCCCTCTAAAACCTCGTCAACAAGATAGGGAATAAGCGGAAAAACCGCAATTACATCAATGAAATGGAAGAAGTACGTTGAGTCGATTGTGAAAGATGAAAAAGCGTAAATCAGTGCACCAATAAAAGCAAGATGACTTGTTTTTACATATCTTTTAAGATAAAGGTGAGCGGTGAGAGCTGCAATAACATGCTTCAGAGCAAATGTGACACTAAGGCCGATTCCTGTTAAGTTTTCAGGCAACAGAAACAAAGGCCAGTAAAAAGGACTGGCATAATTATAGAAAGAATATGTACCTAAAAAATTTGCTCCTAAAAATGTGTTGGCACTCCAGAAGGGTTTGCCTGAAAGGAGCAGACGTCTGCTTTCTCTGATAAAGGGAATCTGCTGAGACATGTAGTCGCCTACAAGGTAAAGGTTTCCGTTGTTGACAATCATTACGGGAAGAATAATTATCAGAATCATTCCCAGAGAAAGCAAGAAAAGATTTGAGGATGAATACTTCTGTTTCACTTTTTCACCGCCTTTAAGTCAGATAAATTATTGATACAGCAATAATCATAATTAATGCAAAAATTAAAAGCGCAGACACCTCGACTACGGATCTGTCTTTGCCGAAAAGAGTTTTCTGAAAGCTGTATTTCAGCAAAATAAAGTATCTGAGATTATCAAGAAAAGTAGATTTGCATGCTTTTTCGGGAGATTTGTTTTCTGCCTTATGTAAAAATTTTATAATACATTTTTCAATGCTTTTTAAAATCTTTTCTTCGCCAAAACTTTTTTCTTTCGGAGCGAAACCCTTTGCAATTCTGTCCACCGATTTTGTTATAAAAGCGTAAGTCTTGGGTTCTTTTATTTTATAGCTTTTATCAAGAGGCAAAAAGGTAAGAACAAGAGTATCGTATCTGTTTGCTTTGTTTTTATAAAGCTTCTTTTCTCTTTTTTCGCTCAGATTATGAAAAAATTTATCGGCAATACTGTCGGTGTCAAAGAAGTTAAAAACAGGTGATTTTATTTCTCTTTTTGAAAGAGTACATCTGATTCCTTTAGCCTTTAATTCTTCATTATATTTGTCTGATACGATTTTCACTTTTTCTGAAAGTTCTTTATTCATTTGATGGCCTCTTTTGAAATTATTTTGTGATTTTTATTTTCAGGATTTGTGTTCATTCCAAAGCTTTGACAGAGAATAGTTTTTGCTTTCGATTCCGTTAAGATCGTTTTTATTAAGCTCACTCCACTCTTTTGCTTTTCTGGTGAAGCCGTGCATTTTCAAATCAGAATACTCCTTGTAAAACCAATATAATGTCTCGGAAATGAATCTCATCTCAGATAAACTATCGTTAATAAGTTTAGTAATAAAAAAATTGTGTGCAATTCCATTGTTGTCTCTGAGAAAACCCAGAAGAAAATACTCATCAGAATATGAATCATATTCGATTATTTTTAATACGGTTTTTTCATCATCCGTAAATAAAATTTTTTCCAGGGAAAAATCTTTTGTATTATAAACTGAAAGTGCTGTTTTACAGGTGTCATTGTGTCTTTCAATGTTGAAAAATTTTTCTCCGTCAGGGGAGAAACAGAAGTTATCGTCCTGAGAAGCATCAACCTTTGAAAATCGGAACTTCTTAATCAGGCAAAGTTTTTCAAGTGAATAAACTGCAATTCTGCCTTCTGTTGTTTTTACAACAAAAATGTCTCCCTTAGGCGAAAAAGCAGCAGTATAAGCATATGGAAGGTCCTTGAATTTTTTTAATTCATTACCGTATTTGTCATAAACATAAACTGTTCTGCCGGTAAGACCTAAGCTGTAGTTCCTGTTTGTAATATAAGTCCAGAGGCTTCGCATAAATTTCACCTTATTTTTCTTTTTCTGTGGTTTTTTCTTCGGGGAACAACCAAGGTAATAGCGTGAACAAGAAGGTAAACGCCTAAAATTCCAATGGCTATTCCTATAAAGAAGTATATCTTGTTTTCAGAATGAATTTGTGATTGGGCATAATCAAAATTCAATATTTCCTCATCGCCGCATTTAATCTCGAGAATATTTCTTGTGTCAGAGTTTACGGCAAAGGAGATTTTTTCTCCCTTTCGGAGCTTTTCAAGTCGTTCAGCGATAATACCATCGTGTGTACAGGATGTATCTACAGAGTACTGTTCACCGTTCTGCAAAGTGAAATCTATAATGAGATAACTTCTTCCTGAGCGTAGCTTACAGCTGACAGTTTCTCCGAAAATTTCGTTATATACTACAGCTTCATCATATCTGATGTGAGCATTTATGGGCTTTGTTATTATAAAGCTTACTGACATAAAGATAGCGAAAAGGCTTAGTAAAAAGCATTTTACCGGACTGCCTGCTATACTGTTAAGCTGATATTTGTCATGAAACATAAAATCACACCTTTATATTTCTGTTTCGTATCCGTCAAAGGCAACTTCAATTCCATGCTTTTTCATGTTTCTTGAAAGAACCTTATGAGATGTTTTGTGAAGAGTTTTTGCCATGTGGCTGATGCAGAATCTTTTTATATGTTTTTCTAAAGATTTTTTCATTTCAATTACCATGCTGAGATTGTTGTGCTCAAAAATTCTGTAGTCACCCGGAATGTTTCCTACCGTTGCATCAAAAACTGCAAAATCAACACCTTTTTCTTTTATTGCCTCAACTTCTTCATACATAAGCCATGCACCGTCGAGACCGCAGAAAAGTCTTTTTTCACCGTCAGATATGATGAAGTGGACGGCGTTTTTCAATGAATGATTTGCGTGAAGTGCAGTGACTGTATATTTTCCGATTTTCTTTGTTTCGCCTGCATGGGTTTCAACAAATGTTGCATTTTTAAGTTTCTTTACAGTTCCTTCGCAGAAATGGTCGGAGTGTTCATGAGTGTTGATAATATATTTTATTTTGTCAGGATTCTTTCTGAAGGTTTTCAGTGCTTCGGGTACATATTCGCCCGGATCAATGAGGAGTGTATCATCGACGAGAAGTGAAGAATTTCTGCGGAAAAAATCAGTTTTTTTCTGATCCTCTTTCTGCCAGTCGGCAGCGCCGGTGCCTAAGAACGTAATTTTCATTTTTTCACTTCCTCACATTTTTGATTTAATTATATCATGCAAATATGTGAAAATCAATGTAGAAAATAATCGGAAACAGTGGTATAATTACAAGGTGAAGGAAGGCGGATAAAATGAAAGGAAAAACCGATTTTTCAAAAGGTCCTGTGTGGAAATGTATCATGTCTCAGGCACTGCCTCTGACAATTGCGCAGCTTGTACACCTTTTGTATAATGTGGTTGACAGAATATATATCGGTCATATGGAAGAGGGGACAAGTATTGCGCTGACTGGCATAGGTCTTACTTTTCCTGTTATAACTCTCATAATGGCTTTCACGGCTTTATTCGGAAATGGCGGAGTTCCCTTGTTTGCTATGGCAAGAGGTGCGGGAGATGAAGAGAAGGCAGGGAAAATTCTCGGAAACTCTTTTGCACTGCTCCTTGTAAGCTCAGTGATATTGACAACCCTCGGATATGTTTTCTGTAAGCCCATACTTTTTGCTTTCGGTGCAAGTGATGAGTCTTTTGTTTATGCGAGAGATTATCTGAATGTCTATCTCATAGGTACAGTTTTTTCCGTGATTACCACAGGCATGAACGGTTACATAAACGCTGAGGGCTTTCCGAAAATCGGAATGGTATCAATTATCCTTGGTGCAACCATGAATATTATACTTGACCCCGTGTTTATTTTTGTTTTCCGCATGGGTGTTAAAGGTGCGGCATTGGCAACCGTCATCAGTCAGATGATTTCTGCAATATGGGTGCTCTCATTCCTTTTCGGCAGAAAGGCAATTATACAGCTCAGAAAAGAAAACATACGAATTAAAAAGGATATTACAAAAGACATTTTCAAATTAGGTACTTCCAATTTTATTATGCAGGGTACTGCATTTTTAGTTCAGGTGTCATGCAACACAACTCTGCAAAGTTTTGGCGGAGATATGTATGTGGGAATTATGACCGTAGCAAACTCTATCCGTGAAATTTTTATGCTTCCCGTAAACGGAATCGTAAACGGTGCTCAACCGGTCATCAGCTTCAATTACGGAGCAGGTGATTATGAGAGAACAAAATCGGGAATTAAATTCAACACATATCTTGGTGCTGTTTATACTCTCGTCGCATGGGCACTTGTGCTGATTTTCCCGAAAGTCTGGTTCGGAGTTTTTTCAGACGATGCATCTATGGCAGAAGCGGGAGCTACAGCTCTTCGTGTCTATTTCTTCGGCTTTGTTTTCATGGCTCTCCAATTTGCCGGTCAGTCAACCTTCCAGGCGGTGGGAGATGCAAAGCATGCAATTTTCTTCTCACTTCTGAGAAAAGCAATTATTGTTGTACCTCTTACACTTCTTCTTCCGCGAATGGGATTGGGTGTTATGGGAGTTTTTCTTGCCGAGCCCATATCAAACATCATCGGCGGCACGGCAAGCTATCTTACGATGAGATTGACGGTTTATAAAAAATTAGGATGAATTTCACCTCTGCAGAAACTTAACGTTTCTGCAGAGGTGATTTTTGTGAGTATCTTACCGTTTAATCATTAAGCTCCTTGTCATGTGCGATGATTTTTCCTGACTCAGCGTTGATTTCATATTCGTATTCGTATTTCCCTTCGACGAATTCAACTTCGTAATGCACAATCAGATCATCAGTGTCAAGCTCTGCTTTTACGAATTTTGCATTTGCCGAATCAATCTTTGCGTGGGCTATTGCAATTTCTTTTGCCTTCTCTTTTGAAATGAATTCTTTTGCCGGAGCCTGTGACACCGGTTGACGAACAGATTCTTTTTCAATGTCCTTTTCGAGAATTGCACCGTTGTCTGCCTTTATTTCATATTCGTATTCAAATCCGTCAGCAACAAACTTAATATCGAAGTGTGCAACAAGGTCATCAGAATCATAATACGCTTTTTTTAAAACTGCATCTGCCTGTTTAACCCCTGCATTATCCAAAGCTATTTCTTTGGCTTTTTCAATGCTGATATATCTATTGTCAGAATTTGTGACAGAAGGTGATGTCGGTTTTACAGGTTCTTTCTTTTCTTCTTTTACATTAACGGTTTCTGAAACTTTTTCATTACTCAGGACTTTATCTTTAACATTTTCTTTTTCAGCTTTTATAACTGAGCCATTATCCACAGCAACTTCGTAGTCATATTCCACACCGTTATATCTGAATTCAATGTCATAATGCGGTTTTTTGTCGTCTTTATCTAATGATGGTGAACCCTGAAACAGTGCATCTTTTCTCTGAACACCTGCATCTTTCAATGCAATGTCAATGGCAGAATCAAGAGAGATGCCAGCAAGCTCTTTGTTTTTAACTTCTGTAGAAGCATTTGCCTGATTTGCTTCCTGATTGTCGATTTTGAGGTTTTCGTTTTTGTTGCAACCTGAAAACAGGGCTGCTGATAAGATAAATGTTAATGCTAATGCAATTGCTTTTTTCATAAAATCATTTCCTTTCTTTTTGGGATTTTTTATTTTTTTAGAAGTCATCTCTGGCTGTGTCTAAATAATAATCCCGGAACATTAAAGGAACATTAGAAAAAACAGATATTTTGAAATTTTTTAAAAAATTATTGAAATCTCTGTAAATTCATTTATTTCTGATTTTGCAAAGCACTCAGCATGATGTATTTCTGCTATTTTCTTTACCAGTGAAAGACCAAGACCAAAACCTTCTGTTTCACTTCTTGAGGAGTCAGCTCTGTAAAATCTGTCCCATATTTTGGGCAAATCTTCTTCGCTTATGCCTATTCCGTTATCTCTTACGGATAAAACAATCTGATTATTTTCTTCATAAAGCTTAACAACAATAACACCGTTTTCTTTGCCGTACTTATCAGCATTTGAAAGAAGATTTTCAACGAGCTGAGTGATGAGAGCTGTATTCATATTGATTTCTATTTCGCTGTCAATATGTGAAATGAGTTTAATGTTTTTTGTGGTTTTAAAGTTGTTGCAAATATCTTTTGTAAGCTGACTCAGATTACCTTTTTCAAGTGTAAAACGTTTTGTGCCTTGCTCTGCTCTTGTTACAGCAAGAAGTGCGGATACAAGTCCCGTCATTTTTTCGTTTTGTTCATTTATTGATTCAAGTGCTTCAATTCTGTCATTTTCGTCAGCGTTTTCGGAAAGAGCATATTCGCATTCTGCCTTTATAACTGCAAGAGGTGTACGCAGTTCATGAGAAGCATCAGAAGTGAATCTCTTTTCATTTTCAAAAGATGATTGAAGTCTTTTGAACATATCGTTGAATGTTTCGCCTAATTTGTGAATTTCATAAGGTGCGTTGCCTGTATCAAGTCTTTTTGAAAGGTCGTTGCCGGATGAAATTTCCTGTGCAGATTCTGTGATTTTTTCAACAGGTCTGATGGTTTTTCTTGTGATTATATATGCACCGATGGCTGCAATGATTATGAATGCCGGAAAAAAGTATAAAGCATTTTTTGCAACTGTATCAAAAGTTTGTATTGTATCACTGATTGGACAAATTCCGCGGATATACACCTTGTCGTAGGATGAATATGAAGATGTAAAATCAATTTTAAAAGCATTTCTGTTATGATAATTTATCAGTTCAACGCCTATAATTTCAGTATCTTCTTCTGAAACTCCTGCATGAGAAAGAGCAATATCAATCGCCTGTGTTGTATTGATTCCGTCCTGGAAATTCGTTTCGGAATATGGGACTGCATTGTGTTTGACTGTAGGTGTAACATCAACTTCATAGGAAATAATCTGCCCTGATAATACATCTATTTCATATTCGTATTTAGTGAAATCCAGAAGCATAGAATAAACATAATACATTTCTCCGTTGATTTCTTTTTCTGTCACACTATTTTCTTTATATTTCGGTGAAAGTATGAGTGCATCAGGAGTTTCGCCCATAATATATTCACCTTTTTCAGTGAATAAGTCGCAGTAAATACCGCCTGAATAAAAAACAAAATCGTTTTCCACCTCGAAAATGCCATTGCTGTATTCCATTTCGTCCATATTACTCTCGACAGCGGAGATTATGGCTTGCTTGTTTTTATCATCTGTGGTTTTCATGCTCATAACTATGAGTGCAGTGATACTCAGAGCGCAGATAACTGAGATAAGAAGAATTATCCACAAGGTTGTAATCGTTTTGAATGATAATTTTTTCATTTTTCCTCCCTGAGAACATACCCTAAACCTCTGACAGTATGTATAAGCTTTGTGTCAGAATCGTCATCAATCTTTTTTCTTAAATAACGGATATAAACATCAACAACATTTGTTCCGCCTTCATAATCGAAGTTCCAGATATGGTCCTCAATTTTTTCGCGACTGAGAACAATACCGTTGTTGACAGCGAGATATTGTAAAAGTTCATATTCCTTTGCCGACAGTGAGATAATTTTTCCGCTTTTTGTCACTGTTCTGCTTGAAATATCAACAGTAAGATCACCGACGCAGATAACGTTTGATTTTGAAACGCTGTTTTTCCGTATGAGTACACGTACTCTGGCCAGCAGTTCCTCGAAAGCAAAAGGTTTTACAAGATAATCGTCAGCACCGATGTCGAGACCTTCTACTCTGTCCTCTATACTGTCACGGGCAGTAAGAAATAAAACGGGTAAATTGTTTCCGTCTTTACGAATTTTTTTAAGAAGTGAAAAACCGTCGATTTTCGGCATCATGACGTCAAAAACAGCAGCATCATAGTCCGTTATACTTATCATATCATATGCCTCTTCACCGTCGAAGCAGCAGTCGACGCTGTAACCTGCTGATTTAAGCTGTTTTGCAATTATTCTGTTCAGACTTTTTTCGTCTTCTGCAATAAGAATTCTCATTTTACACATCTCCCTTATTAACACTATACAGTACAAATATTAAAGGAATATTAGATCTTCTGCTTTTATTATCTCAGATAGAAATGATAATGTCAATTGTTGCTGAGATTTTTGATCGAGGAGACAGAGCGTGACGGCGCTCGCTTCGCTTTGCCGTCACGGCAACCCCAATTGGCTTTGTCAATGAGTAGGTTCAAGTTCCGATGAGTTTACATAATAAAGAAAAAGCCTTATAACCATAAGTTATAAGACTTTCTTTTGGCAAGTTGCACCGATTTAGATGTCGACACAAAACAATTCGATAAATTGTAGTTTATAATACCGTGTAACTCGCATCGGATAATTTATTCATTGCTCTCTTATAGTGTTATTTCTCTTTATAC
>SVPP01000004.1 GCA_015065765.1 Oscillospiraceae bacterium
GTTGGTAGCCGTTTTTACTATAGCAGAATGGAGTTTTTTTGTCACCTTAACTTGTTTTTTTCTGACACTAAAGTCCGTACATTCCACCTGCATAGCAGGTGGTTTTTTTATTCGGCATAATAAAAAATGCAGGGTTTACACCCTGCATTTTTTCGTTTAATTTTATCTTACTGAATCATAGAGTTCGTAGAACTTGCCGTAGATATCTGATGCTGCGTGACCGCCGATTGATGTAAGACCCCAGCTGTCACCGAATGAGAGTTCATCATATTCTGCATCGTAGTTAAGGCGGAGGTATACGAAATCATCGTCAGCCATGATGTAACCGAGAGCATCGTTTACAAGGTCGAATACGAGGATTTCATCGTTTTCGTCTGCAATCATTTCGTAAGCACTCTTATACTTGAATCCTTCCATTGTAGGTCCGCCTACGATAAGCTCTGCATATGTTTCACCGGGGCAAAGAACGATTTTGATGTCTTTACCAAGCTCCATGTAGCCTACTTCTGTTGATGCTACGATGTTGCCGTCCTTGTCTTCATACATTACGTTGTTTGCAAGTGAAAGTTTACCGAATGCTCTGTAAACGCCGTTTTCAACGGGAACAAGGTATTCTGTAAGCTTAACGTTGAGGATAGGCTCAACTACTTTGATTTCTGCTTCAAAGCCACCTTCGTACCAAGGTGTATAGCCTTCGCTGTCTTTTGCGAGAGCTTCTCTTTCTTCATCGATAATATCTGATGCAAGAATTTCTTCCTCTGTCATACCGATAGCAAGAAGCATGTAGCCGATTTCCTGACCGTAACGGATTGTGCAGTCAACTCTGTCCATATCAAGACCGTCATTTGAATAGTGCTGGTCTTCTGTGTATGTACCTACTGCACCCTGAATGTAGATGAAGTTGTAGCCTGCTTCGTTGATTACTTCTTCTGTATAATAAACAAAGTCAGATGTGATAATCTTTGTGCCGTAACCGATTGTTTCGGGATGGCAACCAAAGTTTGCAAGAACTGTACCCTTTGAGCCGTCATCAGGTGTGAACATAATGCGATACATGTAATCAATCATGATATCGGGGTTCGTACGGTCGCGTACATAATCGTCGATATCTGTTTTTGCAAATGTCATTGTACCTGTTTTCATGTTTGCTACTGCTTCCTTAGCGCATGCTGCAGTCTGGTCAGCAATTGTTTTGAGAAGCTTTGTATCAACAGGATCACAAAGAGTGCTTGCATCAAGCTCAAAGAAAGCACCAAGAAGGTTCTGAATTACATGACCGAATGTGTCAGTGTAGATACCCTGTGTGTCAATACCGCTGTGAACATGAGTTGCTGAAACGTTGATGCTTGTAACTTTAACACCGGGAAGAGCTGCGAGAACAGCCTTTCTGATGTTTCTTACATCGTCGTTCGCAAGACCGAGACAGTCAACTGCTGCAAGGATTGAAACGCCTCTGCCTGAGCCGTCATCCATTGCGATAAGTCTTACCTTAAGGTCATCAATGCATTCTGAAAGCTGGAGGTTAATATCATAACCGCCTTTGTAATACTTGCCCTCTGAGAAGTCATCGGGAAGAATTGATGCCTGAGCATAGCCGAGAGACCATTTTGCACCTTCTGCGGGAGCATCGATAAACTTATCGTTACCTGCAAGGAAGTTGTCACTCTTATGAGTTGAAGGATCCTGAATCTTCACTGTTGCAGGAAGAATTGTTGAAATTCCGTCAAGAAGGAAATCAACGATTGCATTGAGTGTATCAGAAACAAACTCTGCAAAGCCTGCTTTGAAAGATGAGCCTTCGCTTCCGTCTGTTGCTGAAACTGTAACGGGTGTGAGGAGCATTACTGCACACAGAACAACCGCTATAATTTTCTTGATTTTTTTGTTCATTTGTTTTCACTGCCTTTCTGAAAATAAATATGCAGATAAATTATATCACCTAATTTTGCCAATTGCAACAGTAGATATGTAAATTTTCAAAAATAAATAAAAAACTAACTTAAAAACCACCGTGATTCTTCGCTTTGCTCAAGAATAACACGGTGGTTTTATTTAAGACTCAGTTGTTATATTTTCTTCTGATTTTGAGTGTTGTTGTTTTTGGGAATTCTGTGTCACGGACGACAGTCTTGCCTATCTTTTTGAAAGAAGGCATTTTTGCGTTGAATTCCTTCATATCCTTTTTAAGCTGTTCCTCAGCATCAGGATATTCTGCAGTATCAAGATAGAATTCACCGACAATTATATCATTTTCCTCATAGACAAGAACTTCCTTGACATAGTCGAATCTTACGAGCTTGTCTTCAAGCTCTTCGGGAGATACATTTTTACCGCCCTTTGTAACAATAAGATTCTTCTTTCTGCCTACATAATAAAGGAAGCCGTCTTCATCCATTCTGCCGAAGTCGCCTGTCTTGAACCATTCACCGTCAAATACAGATGCTGTAGCTTCAGGGTCATCGTAATAACCCATCATTACGTTTTCGCCTCTGACGTAAATTTCACCTACACCCTCTTCATTGGGCTCATTGATTTTTACCTCACAGCAAGGAAGAGGAAGTCCCACACTGCCGAACTTGAAGTTATCCTGTCTGTTACATGTAACCGCAGGAGAACATTCTGTTGTGCCGTAGCCGTTGATGATAAGAATACCGATATCGTAGAAGAACTGCTCATGCTTCGGGTCAAGTGCTGCACCGCCGCAGATAATCATGTTAAGATTTCCGCCCAGGTTATCATGAACTGTCTTGAAGAGCTTTCTTCTTCTGTCAATACCGAACTTCATAAGAAGTCTGCTGATTTTAATACCCTTCTGAAGAATTTCTTCTCTGCCCTGTTTCTTTGCAGTTTTCCAGATTCGGTCATAGATTGTTTCAACTGCAAGAGGTACACCTGAGAAATTGTAGGGATTATATTTCATCATGTCATTCTGAATATTCTTGATACTCTGACAGATGTAGCCGTATTCGGTGAGGAGATAACATGAGAATAGTGCTGAAACCCATGAATAAGTATGGTTAAGAGGAAGGAAACCGATAGCATGACGGCCGCTGAGAACTCTGCATGATGCAACAGCGTCCGATGTAAGGTTCTTGTGAGAAAGCATAACACCCTTGCTTCTGCCTGTTGTGCCTGAAGTGTAAACGATACAAGCCATGTCTTCGCCTTTTACTTCCGCATCCACGCCCTGAGTGTTACCCTTTGCAATGCTTTCAAGGCCCTTTTCATAATATTCTGAGAAATTGTCAAAGTTGAATTCCTGCATTTTGTGCATGCCTTCAACCTTATAAATATCTTCAAGAACATCACTGAATTCTGTCTCGTAGAAAATAGCATCACAGTGGCAGTTGATAAGCTGTTTTGCAAGGTCTTCTGCACCAAGCTTACTGTCAAGAGGCACTGCAACGTTACCGCTTACCATAACAGCATAGTAACCTACAATCCATTCATAACTGTTTTCTGAAAGGAATGCAATCTTCTTTTTGTCTGTTATGCCGTTATCGTAGAGATACTGTGCAATACCACTGATATCCTTCCATGTCATGTTGAAGGTTTTTGTATGCTCTACCCTCTTCTTATCATGGAAAATAAACTGTTTGTGGTCTTTGCCTTTTTCCGTACCGTAAAGAATAATCTCTTTGACTGTGTTGAGATCAGGGATGTTAGCCAATTTAACTTTCTTTTTCATGTCTTCCTCCGAAAAAATCATTTTTTCACACGTACAACATTATATACTAAAACTTCAAGTTTATTTTTCCTGAATAGAAATTTGCTGTTTATTAAAAATTCTTAAGATTTTTTTATTCTTTTATCATTTTTGTGAACAAAGAATTAACATTCTCTATTTATCTTCAATTATTTTTCTAATCTTATGGGGATTTCTCGTTGTGATGTTATCAGGAGAAAGCAAAAGAATTTCAAACAGTTCTGTTTTACTGTCAACTGTCCAGATTGACACAAGAAGTCCGTTTTCATGAAAAGCTTCAACTAATTCTGAGGATGCGTTATTTTTATTGAAGTTGATACCTATCGCACCTGCTTCTTTTACTCTTTGGACAAGTGACAACAGATATTCCTCACTGTGCTTTGTGGGATTTTCAACATCAATATTGAGATAATAGTCAACACTTGTTTTTCTTGCATTTTCTACAAACTCATCTTTTATTCCTGTGAAAAAAATCCTGTCAGAAATGCCGTATTTTTCGGCAAGAGGCTTTACCTTTTCAAGATGCAGATCACTCTTTGCATCCACATTTACTTTAAGATTTGCGTATTCGCTTACCTTTCTGAATGCCTCGTCAAGTGTTACCTCTCCACCCTTCGGCTCATCGTGGCAAAGAACAGGATTACCACTTTTATCAAAATTCAGATCGAATTCCACTATATCTGCACCGTTTTCATAGCCCTTTTCAATTGATTCAAGTGAATTTTCTTTTGTGCCTTCGCAGCCCGTATGAGCTGTATAAGTAAAATTTGCCGGCAAGTTAAATTCTGCGTTTTTCAATTCATTCATTTCAATCACTCCGTAAGCTGCAATAATTATAAGGACTGCAATTATTATGAAAATAACAATTTTGAAAGTTTTTTTCATTTTTTCACACCGCCTTTCTGCTAAATTGTATCAATATAAGTTCAGTTTGTCAAACTGTATAAAAAAATCCTGTTGTAATATTTACGTATTGATGATAAAATAGTAAAAAGATTTTTGAAAGAGGCGGAACGTGTGGATAACAGAGAATGGTTTAAAAATGCAGAATACGGAATGATGGCTCACTGGGGCTTGTACTCACTTCTCGGCGGTGAATACAAAGGCAGAAGAGTTCTCGATTACGCCGAGTGGATTCAGAGCTACATGGCAATACCCAACAAAGAATATGAACAGTATGCGAAAATTTTCAATCCGATTTATTTCAACGCAGATGAATGGATTCGTCTTGCAAAGGAATGCGGCATGAAATATTTTGTTTTCACTTCAAAGCACCATGACGGCTTTGCAATGTTCAAAAGCGAAGCTGATAAATATAATATCGTTGATGCCACGCCCTTCGGCAGAGATGTTGTAGCTGAGCTGGGTGAAGCTTGTTACAAACACGGTTTAAAATTCGGTCTCTACTATTCTCAGGAGCTTGATTGGCACCATTTTCACGGTGGCGGATACGATAATTTTGCAGGTTGCTCAGGCGTTTCGTGGGATAACTCATGGGATTTTCCCGACAGAGAAAAAAAGGATTTTTCAATCTGTTTTGAAGAAAAGATAAAACCTCAGGTGAAAGAAATTCTTACAAAATACGGAGACCTGTGCCTTATCTGGTTTGATGTTCCTCACACAATCACACCTGAACAGAGCCTTGAACTCAACGGTCTTGTTAAAACGTACCAGCCTGACTGCCTTATAAATTCCCGAATCGGTAACGGAGCTTATGACTATGTATCTCTCGGTGACAACGAATATCCTACCGAGTTCAAAGAATCCGAAAATTCTGACCCTAACAGCCTTGACGGCTTCAAATATTCTCCCTACGGTCTTTACGAAACTGCAGGAACACTCAATTCTTCATGGGGATACAAGTATTATGACCAGAACTGGGTGACTCCCGAGGAAATTGCAGAGAGAAGAAAAAACCTCAACTCTCTCGGCGTGAATTATCTTCTCAATATCGGACCTGACCATTTAGGACGAATCCCCTCTTTCTCAGTTGAAGCATTAAGAAAAGCAACAGAATTAATGAAATAAAAAAATAAAGCCGTGAAGTTTCGCGAAACTTCACGGCTTTGTTTTTTACTGTTGTGAAATTTTATCGAGCCTTCTGTTTCTGAAATAGAGAATCAGGTCTGCTCCGACCATCAAAAGATTCAGAACATAGAAAAAGAGAACATACCATTTTTCAGAAATTGACGCCATATAACTTTCATTAATAAGCTTTGACGCTATACCGGCAATGTAACCGAAAAATATAAGACACAGAAACCACAGACTTTTTCCTTTTGCCGTTCTTGCTTTATAGGATTTCACCACATTAAACGGCCATGAAAAGCCAAAGCTGACTATCATTATAACCTCTAAAATATCCGACATATCTTTTTATCCTTTAATAATTATAACAAAGTCTTCCGTATGGCGCTGAATCGCCTTTTGTGTAGAATGAGTAAACGTCGTTATCTGTATAATTATCTGCCCATTTGAATGTAAGGTTTCCGTCATACCCTATAACATCTTTTTCTACTGAAAGCATAAGTTTATTTCCCTCAAAATGTATCTCTGCTTCACCGATTTTTTCGTATCCGTTTTCAGTTATTTTCTCGATATTTGTTTTTCCGTTTTCAGGTGAAGTGCTGTTTACAACATACTCTTCATTTATGAAAAGTGACATCCAGTTTTCGTCTGTTGAAGGCGTGAGATTCTCAGCGGTTTCGGCATAGAAATAAAGCTTTTCCACATCCTCTGCAACTTTCATCTTTACAAAATCGTTTCTGCCTGATGTATCGGTAAGTATTCCTGAACCGAAATCTCTGCAGTTTCTGTCAGCAATATCGTTCTCATAGTCTTTGTATACTGCTGTGATTTTTTCAGAATCCCACTGTGAAAATTCTCCGTTCATGTCAATTGTAACATTTTCATTTTTCGCGACTTTACCTGACACACCTTTGAATTTTGCGATATAATTTACCATCTGGAGATAATAATTATCGCCTAAAACACCTGCTGACGGCTCTACATCGCGTGATGAGTTTTCATCTGCACAGTCAACAAATATAATGGGCATCCCTTCTTCGGGAGACTGCCTTTGTGCCACCCACTCATTGAAGCCTGTTATGAAAATAATATCAGGATTCATTTTTATTGCAAACTCCCACTGCTCAGTAAAGTTGTAACCATAAAGCATAGCATTTTCAGATGTATCATTTTCACCGTCATGCCATGAGCGTGTGCGGTCATTTGCTCCGTACCATGCGGTTTTGCTGAAACAAACTGAATCTGAATGCTGGGCAACAGACACGTTCATAATTTTCACACCGTCTTTTTTGTAAACAGACTGATATGTAAGCACTCTGTCAAACTCCATCCAGGGGAAGCCGTCATTCTTCTTGTTTTCATTGGGCCACTGATTTGCTTTGATTCTGAAATAATTTTTCACTTCATCCCTCAAAGCTTCATCGTTCTCATCACCTATAATCATAGGTTTTCCGTCAAGTCGGAACCAGAGCTCATCTAACTTCGGGTATTTTTCTTTCAGTTCCGCATTGTTATATATTTCATCATAAATTCTGTTCACGGCACTGCCTGAGCCTGAGTTTGTGTAATAGGCAATCTGGGGCACGTCCCAGCCTTTGAGAAGATATTCATACCATACACCGATAAGCTTCTTCGCAGGCTCTGAATATGTAAAGCCGTTAGTAGTATCAATAACAATAAAATCCACAGACGCGTCCGTCAGCATCTGAACATGCTTTCTGTAAACCCATTCATCATCTGCAGAATAATAACCAAGAAGAGGTTCTCCCCAGAAATGGAACTCCTGCTGATTTCCGCCACCTGCTCTGAGCCATGCTTCTTCAGAGAGCAGTGCTTCAGGATGCTCTTTAACAAGCTTGGAATTGTCAATAACTCTGTTGCTTCCGTGCTGAGCATGCCAGAGAAAATAGAAAACACCTACTGTTTTTTCAGTATCTCCGTATGATGATATCACATCTCTGCCAAGAGCATCTGTACAGGAAAGAGAGCCGTTGATTTCTGCTGTTTTTTCTTCAATCAGTCCAGTTCCCACAATGTTAAAAAGGCTCATAAAGCACAACATGATTGACGTAATAAGTTTTACCCAGAAGCTTTCAAATTTACTCATAGGAAAATTACCCCCCTACTTGTTTTTAGTATATCAACTAAGAGTTTTGTTGTCAATAAAAACTGTTTGACTTTGCTATACCATAATTGTATAATATGAGATGAAGGAGTTGGTTAAAATGAAAAAAAGCTTTAAAATTTTTTCGATGATTATTGCATTACTCATGCTGCTTGCAATTTTTCCTGTTAATTCTATGGCGGACACAGGCACCACATACTACATAGACAGTGAAAACGGAAACGATGCAAATGACGGCAGAAGCCCCGACACAGCATGGAAAACATTGACTCATGCTTCAGCTATAACTTATTCCCCGGGAGATGAAATTCTTCTGAAAAAAGGAAGCTGCTTCTTCGGCGGTTTTTCAGCACACGGCGACGGAACTGAAGAAAACCCGATAACTCTGGCAACTTACGGTGATGGCGACATGCCGCTGCTTACAAACGCTCCTGCTGACCCTCAGTATCAGGCAGTTGTAAGCATCCGTGACGTTTCTCACTGGGTGGTAAAAGATGTTGAAATCACTGCTCCTGACGGCACAGGCGTTCTTATATGCTTTGATACAAGAATGGTTGAGGACATTACTGTTGAGGGCGTTGTAATTCATGATGTTCACAACTATGCTTCTGACAGCTATTACAGCGAGGTAAGAGCCGCATTGAGAATGATAGGTAACTGCGGTGCAGAATATGCACATCTTTCTGATATTCACATTAATAACTGCGAAATCTATAACTGCGGTTACGGAATTTTTGCAGGCGGTCACTTTGTTGCGGAAGAGCCCAACAGTGAAAAACATCCGTACAACAAAGATATCCTTGTTGAAAATTGCAGTATCTATAACCTTTACGATGACGGCTTCATTCTCTCTGACTCCGAGAGAATCACGCTGAGAAACACAAGCATTATAAACACATGCCTCAGCAGCGGAATTTATGCCACTGCTCCCACATGGACATGGGGCGTTACAGAAGCTCTTATTGAAAACTGCGAAATCGCAGGTGCAAAAAACATCAAGGACGGCATGGCGGCTGACTTTGACGACCACACAGATAACAGCATGTATCAGTACATTTACTCACACGATAATGTAAGATTCATGTGGAACTGTCCTTACATCGAGGATCATTTCAATAACACCGTTCGCTACTGTCTTTCCGTAAACGATAACATTACTTCAAACTGCGGTGGCCACGGTAAAGTTCCTGAGCAAGGTTTTAAATTTTACAACAACACAATTGTAAACGGAAGTAACTATTGTTTCTACCAATATAAGGACAGTTACATCTGCAACAATATTTTCAGTCTGTTACCCGGTCATAAACTTGAGTTTAACAAAGAATATGAAAACACAGTTTCAAATAACTGCTACTACGGAACTCTTCCCACAAGATTTGACGAAAATTCTTTCTGGGCTGATCCGCAGTTTGCAGGCACTGATGAAACAGATAAAAACAGCTTCATGCTCAAAAAATGTTCACCCTGCATCGGTGCAGGTATTCAGGTTGAAGAAGATATGGGAGAGCATGACTTCTACGGAAATGCCCTTGACGATACACACAACATCGGTTGTTACGAAGGCGACGGAATCGACTTACCCGAAACACCCTTTAACCTTTGCAGAGTTATTAGAAGAGCTTTCGAGGGTCTTTTCAGATATATAATGAGCGCATTCGAATAAACACAACATATAAAACACAAAGAAAAGGACGGTTTTAAACCGTCCTTAATCTTTCGTATTCTTCATCTGTAATTTCTATTACCTTGCCATGCTTGAAGCCGTAAGGAAATGAAAAGTTTTCAGGCATTCTGACAAAGTTCATGTCTCCCTCTGACGGCGATACAAAGGGAACATACCCCATTTTCTCTTTTTCACAACCGAAGAAGTCAAGCATCAGACACCATCTGCCGTCAGGCAAAACATAAGTTGTGGGGCCTTCGTAAGAGCCGGGATGATATATTTCTTCATCCATATATTTCTCAAATTTTTCATCGTGTTCAAAAGGTCCGAAGAGATTATCCGATGTAGCGTGCATATTCATGGACGGATTGTGGGCATTCTTATAGAAAAGATGATATGTGTCCCCTACTTTTGTTATGTGGGAGTCAAGGATTTCGTTGTCCTTTGTAAAGTAAAGTTTCGGCTCAGAAAAGGTTTCAAAATCCTTTGTCACAGAGCAGTAAATTGACATGTGTTTATAGTCTGTTTCTGCAACTGTTGAGCCCCAGTGGATGAGGTATTCTTCATTTTCTTCATCAAAGAAAACCTCCGGTGCCCACATGCAACCGAAATCGTCTCTTCCGAAAGAAACGAGTCTTTCTTCGGAGAAATTCACAAGGTCGTCTGTTTTCCACATTCTGAGACTTTTGCTGCCTGTTCTGTTAATATCTGACCAATCAAGCTGAAGATTCTCATCATAACGGTTTGCTACGCACAAATCAGTGGTTATAACCATAAAACCGCCTGTGTGAAGTCGGACAATTTCAATATCACGACATCCTTTTTCCCCGAAAGATGCTGTCAGAATCGGATTTCCTCCATTCACTTTTTCCCAGTTTAAGCCGTCATGGCTGATTCCGAAATAGACCTGTTCACCGTCGGGTGTGATTTTTTCCTTGAAATGTGTAAAAAGATATGGCATAAAAATCACCTTGCTTTAGTTTCAATAAATTCAGTTAAACTTTTCAAAAGTTACCATAATCTGATAATTAGCCCACCGAGATCCTTCACTTACGCTCGAGGATGACGCAGCGGAATTCAGTTTACCATTTTTTATTCACACTTTTCGTTTGCGAAGTAGTCGGATTCGATATAGTCTACATTCATTGAGTAGCAGAGGTCCATAGCCTCTTTTGTATTCGCTGTCCAGAGAGCAACTTTCAGTCCCTTATCATGGAATTGCTTAACTGTCTTTTCGTCAATATTTCCGTAATACATATCAATGTCGAAGCCATCCTCAAGGCATCTTTCAACGTTTGCATCACGTTCACCGCAGGTATACATAATCTGAAGCTCGGGGAATGCCTTTCGTGTCCTGATAAGGTTATCGTACTCGAAAGACTGGAGTGAACACATTTTCAGGTCATAAATCTCCCCTGCCATCGTAAATGCCTTGTGAATCATTTCGTCTGTGAAATTGCCCTTGAATTCGATGAAGCATATCATATTTCCGTCACGGCAGATTTCAAGGTATCTTTCAAATGTGCAGACATAAAGCTCTGTGTCTGTATGTTCATTTTTTATAGGCTTTGCAATGAGCTCTGCATATGTGCTTTCTTCGGGTACAAGCTCCGTTCCGTCAAAGTATTCAACGGTGTCATTATGGTTTACGATAAGAACTCCGTCCTTTGTGAAGCGGACATCTGTTTCAATACCGCCTGAGCCGTGCTTTACAGCTTCAAGGAATGATTCCTCTGTATTCTGCTGGAAGCATCCGCTGTAACCTCTGTGTGCAATAAAACAAGTATTCATGATTAATTCTCCTTATTTAAATTTTCTTCCAATATTTCTTTAGCTGCTTTCGCAATAAAAAGCGTATTTCCGTGTTCTACCACAAACTCAAAACACTCTTTTGCCTTATCTCTCATACCGTTTCTCAGATAATATTTCCCGAGAAAACTCTTTTCGCATACAATGGCCAGAAGATCGTCAGTAAAGCGGATCATCTTCAGCTTTTCCTCGATATATGGCACCTGAAATTTTTTACTTTCAACAGACAGATGACTGGTCCGTACAATATTCTCACAATGCTTCTTCTGTTTTTCATCTGAGGGCAACACAAGAGAATCAATCTTTGATAAAATTTTTTCAGCCTCCGGCATATTACTCAACATCATATGGTACAAAAACCATAAACGGTAATAGCAATACAGATGAATTATGGATCTTTTGTTCATTCTGCTGATATCAATTGCTTCAAGTGTTTGTTTCATCTGCTGAAAATCACCGCAGTAATAATGAGCCGTTGCAAGATTGAGTTCAACTAAATTCTTGTACCCACCTTTTAATTTCTTACCCAACATTTCGTACTGCCAATCACGAAAAGACTCACAATCGCATTTTTCATCAAGCACCTTATTCTTCTCTGTATATTTTTTCAGTGCAAGTCTTTGCAGAATTCTCGTGCCTACACTAAGAACAACAAAAAACACCAAAAAAGCAATCAGGTCTTTTTCAATCAGAAAGCTTACTGCCAACATCAGAATTATACTAAGAGGAACAACAACTCCCCAATACAATCCTTTAGTTAATTTAAAACAAAAAATCATACTATCAACTCCGATATTATGATTATACATTCCTTAATCTCCCTTGTCAAATAAATTGCATTTCAGCATTGACAAAAATTTAACTTTTCTATATACTATTAATTGTGAAAATATCTGTTTTCAAAATATGAAAAGGAAGTGTTTATTCAATGGATGCTAAATACGAAGCATTATTTACTCCCTGGAAAATCGGTAACGTTGAAATCAAAAACAGAATAGTTATGTGTCCCATGGGCGGTACATCTCTTTTCGGTTGGTTTGAGCTTGGCGGTTGCCATTTCGACAAGGAAGCTGCAAAGCTTTTCCTCGAAAGAGCAAACAACAACGTAGGTCTTATTATCCCCGGTATCGCTCCCCTGCGTGATACATTCTGGGGCAAATGGCTCTGGCAGAACCCCAAAATGTTTGAAGAGCTGAAGGAATTCATGGATGAAATCCACAAAACCGGTGCAAAGCTGTTTGTTCAGCTTACTGCAGGTATGGGACGTTCATGGGCTATTACCGAGCTTGTTGCTCCCCTGCACAAAAACAAGTTTACACGCGCACTTGTAAAACCCATTCTCGATACATCACACGAGCTTGCTTCTCCCTCTCCCCAGCCTTCACGTTGGGCTCACGACATCATCTGCCCTGAAATGACAAAAGAGCAGATCCACGAAATAATTGAAGCTTTTGCTAAAACAGCAAAGCTCTGCCGTGATGCAGGTGTTGACGGTGTTGAAGTTCACGCTGTACATGAAGGCTATCTTCTTGACCAGTTTGCTATTGAATTCTTCAACAAGCGTACTGACGAATACGGCGGAAGCTTTGAAAACAGATACCGCTTTGCTGCTGAAGTTGTTAAAGCAATCAAAGAAATGTGCGGTGACGATTACCCCGTATCACTTCGTTATTCAGTAGAATCAAAGATGAAGGGCTTCTGCGAAGGTGCAATGCCCGGTGAAGAATATACAGAAGTCGGCAGAAACATGGAAGAATCAGAAAGAGCTGCTAAGTACCTTCAGGATGCAGGTTACGATATGCTCAACGCTGACAACGGTACATATGACTCATGGTACTGGGCTCATCCCCCCATGTATATGCCTCAGAACTGTAACCTTGAGGACGTTGCTCACATCAAAAAGTTTGTTGATATTCCTGTTGTTTGTGCAGGACGTATGGAACCTGACATCGGTGCAGAAGCTATTGCTGAAGGCAAAATTGACGGTGTAGGTGTTGCCCGTCAGTTCCTTACAGACCCCGAATGGATTACAAAGATTATTGAAGACAGACTTGAGGACATCAAGCCCTGTATCTGCTGCCACAGCGGTTGCTTCAACTTCTCATCATCAAAGGGTCACGCAAATACTCAGGACCTTAAGGATACAATGGGTCTTGCACGTTGTGCACTTAACCCCGAAACAATGCAGTCAAAGAAATATAAGATTGCTCCCGCTAAGAAAGCAAAGAAAATTGCTATCATCGGCGGCGGTATCGGCGGTATGGAAGCTGCTATCGTTTGTGCAAAACGCGGTCACACAGTTACACTCTATGAAAAGTCAGACGTTCTCGGCGGTGTATTCATTGCTGCTGCAGCTCCCTCTTTCAAAGAAAAAGACCGTGACCTTATTACATGGTACAACCGTGAAATTCTCAAATACCCCTCAATCACTGTTAAGATGAATACAGAGGTTAAGGATATCGCATCTCTCGGTGCTGACGAAATTATCGTTGCTACAGGTTCAACACCTAACAGAATCCCTGTTAAGGGTGCAAACGAATACGGCATCGAAGCCTGTGACTACCTTCTCGGCAAAAAGACAGTTGGCGACAACGTTGTTGTTGTGGGCGGCGGTCTTACAGGTTGCGAAATCGCATATGACCTCTTCCTTCAGGGTAAGAAGCCTGTAATCATCGAAATGCAGGATGACCTTATCACAACTCCCGGTGTTGCTCTTGCAAACACAAGTTTCCTTCGTGACTGCTTCAAGGCTAACAACGTTCCCGTTTACCTTGAAACAAAAACAACTGAAATCCGTGTAGACGGCGTTACAGTTGCTACAAAGGACGGCAAAACAATCGACATCCCTGCTGACAACGTAATCCTTTCAGTTGGTTACAAGCCTGCTCCTGTCGCAGAAAAATCAAAACATGTTCACATTATCGGTGACGCTTTCAAAGTTGGTAACCTGAGAACTGTTATCTGGCAGGCTTGGGATATCGCAATGAAACTGTAATTTAAACTCAAAACTTTTTATATCGGGTGCAGAAATGTGCCCGATATTTTTTATTTTTCTCTTGACTTTTCTTATGTGTTGTGTTAGAATTAGTGAAAATTGAAAATTCAAATGCGTTGAAGATATTAAGCACTTTACCGTGTCTTTCAGAGAGTCGGCGGTTGCTGTGAGCCGATAGATAAGTTTATGTGCAGTCTCGTATCAGAGCAGAACTCCCCAACCGTTCACTGAGCTGTATAAGGAGTTACGGATGCCCCGTTATCATGGCTATGGACTTAGAATGAGTCCGATGAGTGGCTGATTTTTCTCAGCAATCCGGGTGGTACCGCGATAAGTTTATTATCGTCCCTGAGGCTTAATATGAGCTTCAGGGATTTATTTTTCTTTAAGGAGATGCGAATTATGAAAACTGTAAAAATCGCAGACATTACTTTAAGACAGATTATGTCAGACAAAAAAAGCACTATCAGCTTTAAAAACAAAATAGAACTTGCAAAGCTACTTGACAAACTAAAGGTTGACACTGTCGAGACAGGTATGGTTGACGGCGGTAAAACTGACGAACTCCTTGTCAGAACAATCGCACTTACTGTTAAAAACTGCACTCTCTCATGCCCCACAGGCTTAACTGAGCGCGAGGTTGAAAAGGCTTTCGAGTGCATTAAGGATGCAAGAAAACCCAGACTCAATGTAAGAGTTCCTGTGTCACCTGTTCAGATGGAATATCAGTGTCACAAGAAACCTGCAGCTATCATTGAACTGATTTCCGCTCTTGTGAAAAAAGCAAAAACTCTCTGCGCAGATGTTGAATTCACTGCGGTTGATGCTACAAGATGTGAGAAGGAATTTCTTTATAAATCAATCGAAACAGCAATTGAAGCAGGTGCAACTGTTATCACTGTATGCGACACAGCAGGCACAATGTTCGCTGACGAGTTCGGTACATTTATTTCAGAAATTTACGATGCAGTTCCCGCTTTGAAAAATGTTTCTCTTTCAATCGAAGCAAACAACTCAATCTCAATGGCAAGTGCTTGTGCATTTGCAGGCGTTAAAGCAGGTGCTGAAGAAATCAAGACAACTGTAAGCGGTGAAGAATTCCCCGGAATTGAGAGCATCATCAACATTCTCAAAGCCCGTGGCGATTCATGTGATATCCATACAAATGTCAAAGCAACAGAATTCAGAAGAGTTCTCAGCATGATTGAAAATGCTATCAGCTCATCCGCTTCTCATACATCTGTTTTTGAAAACGAAAGCGAACATGACAGTATGACACTTTCTGAAGGCGACGATATCTCAATTGTTTCAAAAGCTGTAAGAGAGCTTGGATATGACCTTAGTGAAAACGATGTTGCAAATGTTTTCGAAGCGTTCGGAAGAGTTGCTAAGAAAAAGAAAACAGTTACCGCAAAAGAGCTTGATGCAATCGTGGCATCTGTTGCACTTCAGGTGCCTGCTACATACAAGCTTGACAGTTATGTTATCAACAGCGGTAACATCATTTCCGCAACTGCAAATATCAAAATGAAAAAAGACGGCAAGGAAGTTGGCGGTGTCAGCATGGGTGACGGTCCTATCAATGCTGCATTCATGGCAATTGAACAGATTGTAGGCTGCCACTACGAGCTTGACGATTTCCAGATTCAGTCTGTTACAGAAGGCAAAGAAGCTATGGGCTCTGCAATTGTGAAGCTCCGCTCAAACGGCAAGGTTTACGCAGGCAACGGCATCTCAACCGATATTATCAGTGCATCAATCAGAGCATATGTCAGTGCTCTTAACAAAATCGTTTATGAGGAGGGTTAAAAGATGAAATTTGCTTTTTCTACAAAAAACTGGAAAGGTTATTCGTGGAGCGATTTCTGCATGACAGCTCAGGATATCGGCTTCAAAGGTATTGAAGTTCACGATATAAGCGATGAAGTTTTCACTGCATCAAATGGTCCTCTCCATGCTAATAACACTCCCTCGGTTAAACGTAAACTTAAAAATTCAGGACTTTCTGTTTCTGCAGTTGACTACGAAGGCGACCTTACAGACATTGATAAATTGAAAGAATGTATTGTCGCTGCAAACACACTTGCTTCCGAGTATGTGAAAATCACATACACCGGTGAAGATAACGATGAAAAAGTTATTTCTCTCCTCGGAGATGCTGTTGAAGTTGCTGAAAAAGAAAACGTTGTTCTCCTTATGGAAACTACAGGAATTTATTCAGACACAACAAAGCTTTGCGGTGTTCTCAATGAATTCGCAAGCGATTGGCTTTGTGTTGACTGGAACATGCATGACACATACTTTGTCGGAAAAGAAGACGCTGAAATTACAATCAAAAACTTAGGCTCTTATGTTAAACTCGTTCATGTTGCTGATGCAGTAAAGACAGGCGACAAAACAGTTTACACACTTATCGGAGACGGTGAGCTTCCCTTTGTTGAAATGATGAACGCGCTTCGTTCAATTAACTATGTAGGCTTCATTTCAATTGAATGGGCTCCTGACAGAATTGAAGAGATAAGCGATTTAGAGGTTATCTTCCCCCACTTCGTAAACTTCATGCGTAAATTCAGAACAAAACACAATAAGAAGAGTGCTCTTTACCACAATGCTGCAGGCACAGGTAAATACATCTGGCCGAAAGAAGCACTTATTGAATACACATTCTCTCAGCTTCTTGACAGAGTTGTTGAAGAATTTCCCGACCAGTATGCATTCAAATACACAACCCTTGACTACACAAGAACATATTCAGAATTCCGTGATGACGTTGACACCTTCGCACGTTCACTTATCGCTCTCGGTGTAAAACCCGGTGACAAGGTTGCTGTCTGGGCAACAAATATTCCTCAGTGGTTTATCGCTTTCTGGGCAACAACAAAAATCGGTGCAATTTTAGTTACCGTAAACACCGCTTACAAAATTCACGAAATTGAATATCTTCTCAAGCAGTCAGATACTCATACACTTATCACAATTGAATCCTGCCTTGACTCAAACTACGCAAAATCAATTGCTGAGCTTTGCCCCGAGCTGCAGAGCGCAGTGCCCGGTCAGCCTCTTCACTGTAAGAGACTGCCCTTCCTTCGCAACATCATCACTGTAGGCTATAGACAGAAAGGCTGTCTTACTTGGGACGAGGCTGTGAACTTCTCTGCAAACGTTCCCGTTGAAGAGGTTTACAGAAGAGCTGCAAACGTTGACTGCCACGATGTTGCTAACATGCAGTACACATCAGGTACAACAGGCTTCCCCAAGGGTGTTATGCTCACTCACTATAACATTGTTAACAACGGTAAATGTATCGGTGACAGAATGGACCTTTCAACTGCCGACAGAATGATGGTTCAGGTTCCTATGTTCCACTGCTTCGGCATGGTGCTTACAATGACTTCAACCATGTCACACGGCGGTACACTTTGTCCGCTCCCCTATTTCTCAGCAAAATCTTCTCTTGCTTGCATTAACCTTGAAAGAATCACATGCTTCAATGGTGTTCCCACAATGTTTATTGCTATGTTCCAGCATGAGGACTTTGCAAAAACTGACTTTTCTTACATGAGGATAGGCATCATGGCAGGTGCAAACTGCCCTGCTGACCTGATGAAGAAAGCATCAAAAGAAATGAACATGACACAGATTCTCAGCGTTTACGGACAGACGGAAGCTTCTCCCGGATGTACAATGGGTGAATTTACTGAAAGCCTTGAACACAGAACTGAAACTGTAGGCAGTGCTTTCCCCAATGTTGAATGTAAAATCATTGACCCTGAAACAGGCGAAGACCTTCCTGACGGTGAAAACGGTGAATTTGTTGCACGTGGTTACAACATCATGAAAGGTTACTATAAAATGCCTAAAGCTACAGCATCAGCAATTGATGCTCAGGGCTGGCTTCACACAGGTGACATCGCTTGCAGAAGACCTGACGGTTATTATCTTATCACAGGTCGTCTTAAGGATATGATTATCCGCGGCGGTGAAAACATTTACCCCAGAGAAATCGAGGAATTCATCTTCACTCATGAGGCTGTTGAAGACGTTCAGGTTATCGGCGTTCCCGACAAGCGTTACGGTGAAGAAATTATGGCTTCAATCATTCTCAAGGACGGTTATGAAATGACAGTTGAAGAGATGAAAGATTACATTCTCTCCCACATGGCAAGACATAAGGTGCCGAAATACATTGATTTTGTATCTTCTTTCCCGAAGAATGCGGCTGGTAAAATCCTCAAATACAAAATGCGTGAAGAAGCTATTGAGAAATTAGGACTTCAGAACGTAGGAAAATAAAAAAATATCGGCAGGAAATCTAAATAAACGGTTTCCTGCCATACAATTTTTATACATAATTCTCCTTGACTTGAATTTTAACGGGATGTATAATTTTAGTATACTTTATTAAAAGGGATGATATAAATGTTGGATATCAAATTTGAAAAAGCAAACACTCTGAAAGCTAAACCCGATCCCAACACACTCGGTTTCGGTGAAGTTTTCACAGACTACATGTTCATGATGGACTACAGCAAAAAAGAAGGCTGGCACGATGCTAAAATTGTTCCCTACGGTGAACTTTCTCTCAGCCCTGCTGCTTGTGTTTTCCACTATGGTGCAGAAGTTTTCGAGGGTATGAAAGCTTACAGAACTCCCGACGGCGACGTTCAACTTTTCAGACCTATGGAAAACATCAGAAGACTTAACAATTCTGCTGAGAGACTTTGCCTTCCTCAGATTGATGAAGAACTGGCTCTCCATGTACTTACAAAATTTGTTGAAGTTGAAAAAGACTGGGTTCCCTCAAAGAAAGGTACATCACTCTATCTCAGACCTTTCCTTATTGCAACAGATGCAAAGCTTGGTCTTCATGCAATTGACGAAGCAAAATATGTTATTATCGCTTCACCTGTTGGCAGCTACTACAAAGAAGGCATCAACCCTGTTAAAATCATGATTGAAACAGAAGATGTCCGTGCAGTACGTGGTGGTACAGGCTATGCAAAATGCGGTGGTAACTATGCTGCAAGTAACAGAGCTGCTGCAAGAGCTGAAGAAAAAGGCTTCTCACAGGTTCTCTGGCTTGATGGTGTTGAAAGAAAATACATCGAAGAAGTTGGCGCTATGAACGTTATGTTCAAAATCGACGGCGTAGTTAAAACTCCCAAGCTTATTGGCTCAGTTCTTCCCGGTATCACAAGAAAGTCTTGCATCGAGCTTATGAAATCAGAGGGCTTCGATGTTGAAGAAACATTCATCACAGTTGATGAAGTTATCACAGCTCTCAAAGAAGGCAAGCTTGAAGAAGCATGGGGCTGCGGTACTGCTGCTGTTGTTTCTCCTATTGGTCTTCTTTCTTACGAAGGCACTGATTACGTTATAAACAACGGCGAAATCGGTACTCTTACACAGCACCTCTATGATGAACTTACAGGAATTCAGTGGGGCGAAAAAGAAGACAAGTTTGATTGGACACTTAAAGTTTAATTTAAATCTGTAAAAAAATATCCCGTATGCAATATTGCATACGGGATATTTTCTTATAGATAGAACCATAAAACCAACTGTTCAATAAATTATAATTCATCATTATATCAACAGCCACATTGTAGGGCGAGGGTATACTCTTGCAATGAAAAATTAACGGCAGGAGCAAGCCCCTGCCCTACATTGAAAAATTGAATTACCCGATTAATTATCTGTTTATCTCCGGATTACTTGTGCGGTCGAGCAAATAATCAATGCTGACGCCATAATAATCTGCAAGTTTTATCAGCACCTCTGCCGTTAACGCAATAACACCTGTTTCGTACTGTGAATAAGTATTTTGCGAAACATTAAGTACTTTCGCTATATCTTTCTGTTTAATATCGTTATCCTCTCTTATATTTTTTAAATTTTTATAAGTCATAATATCACCTCATAAATATTATGACTTATCTGAATTACAGATATTGACTTTTATCTGTAATTCAGATATAATATAAAAAAACAATAGGGAGGTTTCCAAAATGGAAAACAATGTTAACCAAAATGCTGAAGTACAAAACGCAGTAAACACTGCACTCAAAGAGCAAAAGAAAAAAAAGAAAAAGAAAACCTGGATAATTATTGCAATTGTTGCTGTGATTCTTATACTCATCGTTGCAATATCCGGCGGCGATTCAGAAGAAACATCTGTAAGCGGAGAAAACGCATCACAGTCTGTTGATGCAGAAAAAGACGTAGTGGCTGACGGTAAAATCGGTGACTACGTTTGCAAAGTTAAATCTGCAAGCATCTGTAAAGATTGGGTTGGTGAAGATGCAGTTAAGGTAGTTTACGAGTTTACAAATAACAATTCTGAACCGCAAAGTTTTGACGGTGCATTAGAAATAAATCTCTATCAAGATGGTGTCGGTCTTGAAACAACTTTTACATCAAGCGATGACGATTCCTCAATTTACGATGTAGAAATAAAAAATGGTGTTACAAAGGAAGTTATAAAATACTATGTTCTGCGCGATAAAACAACTCCTATTGAAGTAGAAATCACCGAGCTTTTCTCCTTTGATGATACTAAAATTACAACTACAATCAATCTCTGAAAGCCATAAAAAATAATACTATATAATTAATCGCAGCAGAAGTTATTTGCAAACCTCTGCTGCGATTTTTTCATCAGATTGTTTCTATTTTAAATACGGCTGTTATTTTTTTCCTTACCTATAAGCGGTGTACCCACAAAAATAAGATTACCTGCAAAATTTGAGATTTTAGCCACAATATCAAGCAGGAAATTTGTTTTGATACCCTCAAAGCGGTACTTGTTATCAAGAGTTTCGTAAAGATTTGGGCTGAGCGTGTTTTTGATTTTTATTTTATTTTTATTAAACTCAACAACCCATGTTCTTACTTCAGGAATTTCCATTGTATAGAACTGAATTTCAAGCTTTCCGTCCTCTCGCCATGCACCATATGCAAGCACATGAACCTGCATATCACCGAAATTCACACGGCTGATTCTTCTCTTGCCATCAAGATTGATGCAGATAACATTCTTGCCTGCATTCTTTTCATCCCAGGTCATCTCAGCATAATTCTCGCTGAATCTGAACTTGATATTGTTGATATATCCGGGCTTTGCAGAAAGCATGTATGTAGATGACAGTGGCAGAAGAGTTGCCGCTTTTATCGGAAACATCTTATAAAATTTATCATTCAGACCGCTTTCTGTAGCCAGATTTCTCGGAGACACAGGCAGAATATTGTAAGAAAATGTTTTCAGGCTTTCTTTGAATTCCTCTGCTATATCGTCAGAAACAACCGGCAAATCATCCTTGAAAGCCATAGGGAAATATTTATCCACAAGGTCATATATCACCTTATGCCTGATGTCGTTACAGTTGATTACTATACAAGCTTCTTCTCTCGGATAGAAAAATGCAAACTGCGAATAAAGTCCTTCAAAACGGAAGTATCCGTCTTCACGTCCACACCATGTATTGAAACCAAAACCGAGATTTTTAGCATCAAGACCATAAAGACCTCGTGTGTATGGTGTTGTCATGGCTTCTGTCCAACCTTCAGGAATTACCTGAACACCGTTCCATACACCATTCTGAAGAAAACACTGACCAAGCTTTGCCATATCCTCAATATTCATGAAGATTCCCCATCCGCCTGCATCAAAGCCGTTTTCATCTTTTTCCCAGAAAGGAATATTCATCTGAAGGGGCTCAAAAAGTCTTGGCTTTAAATATTCGCTGATTGTAAGTCCGGAGACTTTGGCAAGCATTCTGCCCAGCACATACGTATTTTCACTTATGTACTTGAACTTTTCACCCGGCTTAGCATAACGGTTTGATTTCAGGAAACTTTCAAGCCATTTACCTTTTTCTTTATTATCAAAGAGGCTTACTGACTTACCTGCTGTCATATTAAGAAGATGACGCACCGTAATACCCTCGTTCTTTTTCATCAGCTTTTCACTGTAGGAATCCGCGAAAAGCTCCTCAATAGTTGTATCAAGGCGAAGAAGACCTTCATGAATTGCAAAGCCGATTGCAATTGCAGTTATCGCCTTTGAAAAAGAAAACATTGTGTGAGGCATTTCCGCAACAAAAGGATATCGTGTGCATTCAGCTACCACCTTACCCTTTCGCAGAATCATTATGTTTTTAAAACGATATTCCTTGCTTTTAAGTTCATCAAAAAAATCGCGCAAAGCAAAGGTATCTACACCCGCTTCTTCAGGACATGCTGCTCTTACAAGACCATCAGTATAAATCATTGTCAAATCGCCTCCTGTTTGCAAAATCACTTATATACTGATAATAACACAAAAACTGACTTAAAGCAACAAAAAGTTAAATAACCACACACTCCAAAGAGATGTGTGGTTATTTTTATGCAATAAAGTCCCACAGAGTGATAATTCCGTGCTTATCATCTACCATGTACATAATCTCATCAAGTTTAAGGCTTTCTTCAGTCATCATATCTGCTGAAAGAAGAATACTGTAAACTCCGTTCATTTCAAAAAGAGCCTCTTCAGCATCTTTGAGAGCCTGCTCACTTCCCATGCGGAAAGACATACTGTTGTTTCCGAGTCTTGTCTGCGTTGCAAGCTCTGACGTTATGGCTGACCTTACTGAAGAAGTGTATTCAGTGAAATAAATTGAATTTTTCACATAATAATTTTCTTTATTATCAGTGCATCTGCCAAGAAATCTTTCTTCAACGGTGTGTGTCTCTGAAATATCATCGTCAGTAACATTGAAATATGCATAGCTTATAATTTCTTCTGCGTCACCTTCAGGGTCATCCCACGTTGCATCAAGGTGATAATATCCATCATTTATCTTTACAATATTCCACGCGTGACCTGTAGGCTCTTCAGGTTTTTCACCCTCTGTCGTACCCACTGCAAGATAATTTTCAATCCCCTCTTCATCAAGAAGATATTTCACAGCCTTTGCGTACCCCTCACACGATGCCTTACCGTTCACAAGACAACCGTATGCTGAGGAATATGTACCGCCTGTTTTGTCCACATACTCACATGTGTCCACAACAAAATCGTGAATAAACAGTTCTTTCTCATAAGAATCTGAAAGATTTGCTGTTTTCTCTTTTACCGCATCTCTTATTTTTTCGAGCTCAGCTAACTGTTCATCGTATTCATAAAGATTCATTGTGTATTCAGGGATAAAATAACAACTGCCGAAGCTACTTGTTTCCGATTTGCAGTTTTCTGAAAGAAAAAACAGTTCAGGATTATCATAGAGAATCGCCTCAAAGACCTCAGAAAGCCCTTCTTCATCAAGAACAGGAACTTTTATCTTTTTCGGCATTTCCATGATTTCTGTCATTATCTGCTCATATGCAATTTTTTCGGAATTTCCCAATCCCTCGTAATAAAATCCTTCATATATATTCTGTGGTTCATCAGGCAAGGACGCATTTTTCTCCTTAAGTTTTTCTGTGCCGTCCATAGCTACAAGCCACAACAAAAAGCCTGAACCCACGCCTAAAGCAAGCGTGAGAACTGCTGATAATATTTTTTTAACCAAAATTATTTCACTCCTTGAAATCTGAGATGTCCTCGCAGACAATATATTTTTTCTTTACACTGTCACTTGAGAGAACAACTATACAATCCTTATAAGAGGTAAAATCCACTATAGAAATATTACTGTCAGTCTGGCTGATAATATTCGAATAAATGATATTCCTGTTTTCTACTGACGTTTCATTGAAATACTGTCTGAACATCTGAAGAAGAACCTCTCCTCTGAACTCATTTTCACCCTCACCCGATGAATAAGTCAGAAGCTTCACAACTGCATCGTCAGAAAGCTCGTGTGTTCCTTCCTCAAAAACAACTGTGTCGGAATCTCTTTTGAAAGTCATATCTTTTTCAAATTCCATCTGAAGAGGCTGAAAGTTTGCGGTTATACCCTCAACACTACCCTCTTTACAGCCGATATATTTATCAAATTCAATACCCATATATGTTTCTGCTGATTTCACAAGCTGCAATTCTCCTGCCTCAGAGAAGCATTTACTTGCATTGACTTTTTTTGTATTGAAAGTGAAAATTTTGTCTTTTACGGAAATAGGAAGAACTTTAATTTCCTTTTCTGTCATATCAAACCTTACTGCAACGAGAAATGTGACCTTTTTCTCGTCATCATCTGTGCAATACATAAGAATGTTTTCTTCACCTTTTACTTTCTTCACAACAAAGCTGTTGTTTTCTCCCATAACCTCTCCGCTACCCGAGCCGATAACATTTGAGATATCAAAATCATAAGAAAGCATAAGGAAAAATGCTGCAACAAGTACAACAAATACCGCTGAACCGAAAAAGATAAGGATACTCTTTTTCAGCTTGTCTTTTTTACGTTCAGTATCTGTTTTAAAAACTACATCTGTGCTTCCGTGCCAGAGCCAGTTCATAAAGCACCATCCTTTTACCAATCAAATTTTGTAAGTTTTCCTTCACAAAGAAGTTCAGGAAATCCCCATTGTCTCAGCACCTCAAAGGCTCCTACGCAGACACAATTTGACAAATTAAGGCTTCTTGCGTGAGAAGAATTTATCATAGGCATTCTCACACATCTGTCGGGATTTTCATGAAGCAATTCCTCAGGCAGACCTTTTGTTTCTTTTCCGAAAAACAGATATGTATTTTCGGGATATTTTATGTCCGAGTATATGTGCTGTGCTTTAGTGGAAAAATAAAAGTATTCACCATTATTTTTTGCATAAAAATCATCAATATTCTTATAGTAAGTTATATCAAGCAGATGCCAATAATCAAGACCTGCTCTTTTTAATTTTTTATCGTCAATTTTAAAACCCATAGGCTCGATTATATGAAGACGTGCACCTGTTGCGGCACAAGTTCTTGCAATATTACCTGTATTCTGAGGAATTTCAGGCTCTACGAGTACAATATTCAAAGAAGGCATATTTTTATCATCCTTTCAAAAATTCATTATACCATTTTTCTTATGTCATTTTCAATATTTTCTTGACATTTTTATCTTTCACAATCAAAAACTATATGTGTCGGCAGACAATTTATTTGAAGAGGGTGAAAAAATGAAAAAAGCAAACAGCAAAAATATCATGACAAGTGTTGGTATTGCAATGGCAATCGGCAGCGGTGCAGCACTTATCGGCAGTGCAATGATGTCAAAAAATCCTGCAATGACAAGCATGAAAAAGAACGCTGAAAGAGCAATCAAAAACATCGGCACTTATCTCGGAACTATGTAAAAAAGGGCGGATAACCGCCCTTTTTATATCAATTTATTCAAAAATTCTGCTACTGCATCTTCAGTATTCCTTCCGATTACAGCAGTTGCATGTTTCTTTACGTCCTCTTTTGCATTTTTAACTGCGTATGCTTCATCTGCAATTTCAAACAGTGGCAAATCATTCAGGTTATCACCGAATGCCACAACCTTTTCAAAACCGTAATTTTCCTTCAACCATTTTACAGCATTGTACTTTGAAGCATTTTCCGAACACACCTCAAAATACCAGAAATCAGGATGATAGGTGTCACGGTAAAACTCGATTCTTATCCCCTCAATATCCTTTGTTTTTTCATAAAGAGGTCTCAGTTTTTCATAGGTATCCGAATAAGAATAATAAACAACACTATTGCTTATACATTCCGTATAACTGTTTACTCTCGTAAACTTTTTACCGAATTTTTTCTCTCTTTCATTGATAAAAATTTCCGCATTGGGAGAGTTTGTATTCTCATAAAATGTGGAGAGATTATCATAATCTATACAATACAGAAATCCCGGCGAACCATGTCTGCATACTTCGCTGAGAAATTTTTCTTTGGCTTTTTCGCTGAAAGTGTGGATATTTACATACTTTTTTTCACTCATATCGTAAGATGCAACACCGTTCATCAGAACAACAGGAACATTGACTGAAATGCCCTCCAGCATCTGAATTACAGTTGCACCTGTTCTTGCGGTTGCCACTGAAAAATAATTCCCCTTTGCAAGAAATTCATTCAGAAGCTTTTTGCTTCTCTCCGTAATTTCTGCATTGTTGTCAAGAAGTGTTCCGTCAAGGTCGGAAATATAAAGAGTTTTCATATTCTTCCTCCGAAAACAAAGGAGGTTGAATCAGAACGAAACAACCTCCATAATATTATTTTACTAACTGAATACGGCTCTCTTCTCTTGGCTTCGGCTCAGGCTTTTCATCACCGTAACCAACAGAAATCGCAATATCAAAAACAAAATGTTCCGGGACATTCAGCTTTTTCTTCCACTTAGCACTGTCAGGGCCGTCAAAAAGTGCTCCTACAGATGCAATAATCACAGATTCAAGACCGATTCCTTTTGCACAGATTGCAATATTCTCCACCATGATTCCGGCATCCATTTTACTTCCGTTTTCGCTGAAAATCATAGCCATTACGGGAGCATTGTGGTAAACAGGATTTTTCTCCGCTCTTGTGTAGGCAGGAGTATCATAGCCTACAAATTCCTTGAAATCGTGATTGATTTCTTCGAGCATTCCTTTGTCAGTGATAAACCTTACATGACAAGGCTGACCGTTTCTTCCGCTTGGTGCGAGAAGTGCCGCTTTCATTAATGTTTCAAGCTCATCCTCATTCAAAGGAATATCCTTATATTCACGGATTGTCTGGCGTGAAAGAATAGCCTCTGTAACTTCGTTTTTAATAATCATTATTCGCCCTTCATTTCAAGAAGTTTTACTGTGCCGTCATATGATGCCTGGCTGACCTTGATTGAGTCAGTAATAGCAGCCTTGATATCATCCTCAGTTGCACCAAGCTCAACACTGTACTTTCTGTCGATGAAAAGGTTGATTGCCATGATGTCTGCAAGTCCGTCAACATCAATACCGCTTTCAATGCCTTTTTCTGCATATTCCTTCTTAACGCCGCCAAGTCCCATTCTCATCATCCAGGGAGCAACGCTGATAATTTTTCTGTCATCGCCCATGCCTCTTGCAGCATAAACAATCTTGAGGAATTCTTTCCATGTCTGGTTATACATGCTGATAGGCCATGCTTTTGCGCCCTTTGACTTTTCAGCAGCACCAACAATAACTTCACCAACCTGACGAACTGTAAGCATTGCTGTACCACCGCCGGGATACATTGTGAAGGGAAGCTTATCCATTCTCTTGATCTGCTCAATGAGGATAACCCATACGGGCTTTCTTCCGGGCTGTGTACCGAAGATGTAGGGAAGCTCAAGAACTGCTACGTCAAAGTTTTCGTCAGCAAATGAGAATGCAACCTCTTCCTGATCGATACGGCTTCTGATGTAAGGATGTTTTTCACAAAGTTTCATATCAGGACGCTGTTTTGCAAGATATGAGAAATATGAACCGAGAATAACAGCATTTTTCATGCCTACTTCCTTACAGATAGGAAGAATTCTCTTAAGAGGAGCGATGTTGAATTTGTAATATGCATCATAAACAGGTGCAGGGAATTCAACTCTCTCGTCAATACCGGCTGCGAAAACGAAGCAGTCATAACCTGCCATCATTTCTCTGAGTTCGTCATCTGTTTTGTCATTGATGTTTGCAAATACGATTTCCATTTCCTCAGGAATGGGTGCTCCTTCGGGAAGAGGAGGAAGAGCAACTGTCTTGACCTCGTGACCTTTCTGAATGAAAAGCTCTGCTGCAGCTGAACCGAGAAGACCTGTGCCGCCAATCATAAATACTTTCATTGAAATACCTCCGGATTTGTTTTAATTAAAATTTATTTATTTAATTTTAAAACAAATTAAGGCATTAGTCAAGTATTACTTTGTCAATAAACTCAACACTTTGAAAGAAATTGATGTTTTATAGTAGGGATAAACATAAACAGCGGGAAAAACAAGAATATAAAGAAGATACCAGGGAAAGAAGCTTAATTTGAACATAGCGGTGTCAAAGCACTTGTTTTCCATTATCTTACTGCTGAAAGAAATTATTTCTCTTGCACTGCATCCCTCGTTCTCATAAAAAAGATAAGGTGCCAGAATATATTTCTGACAGTAAACAAAAGAAAAAAACAGTCCCGTCAGCAGCAGAAGAAAAAAGCTCACAGCAAGCGACAGCATCATCAGCTCACCTATCCCGTCTCTCAGAGCATAGATAAGATATGCGCCTACCGCAATTGACGGCACAAGAAAAAGAAGTGTTGCAAGAAGTTTTCTTATCTGCACAGAAAAAAGAATTTTTATTGCACCTGAGGATTTTTTTATACTGTAATAAAAAAACAGTTTTTTCAGCGACAGTTTATTTTTCTTTGCATTTTCATAAAACCATATATCTCTGCCATAATTAAACGGAAGAATTGCTACATATGATACAACACCGAGAAAAACAAGAAAAATCATTCTCATAAGCGGTGATGAAAATTGTGAAACCGGCGGAAGTCTGCAGATTATTTCTCCGAGAATAAATGTATTATTAAAAAAAATGCTGAAAAGAACTGTAATAATCAGCACGAGTGTCATTTTAAGATTCTGGTCAAGCATGTTTGCTTTTGAAAAAATTTTTATTTTTCCGTTCATTGTTTTCACTCCGTAAAATTTTTATACTGAATTATTGGATGTTTTTCACCTTTTTATACACAGAAAAGTCACAAAAATTATACATATATATATTGCGTTTTTTGTGCTTTTAATGTTATAATATATCGTTAAAATAAATTATAATGGAGAAGTTTATGAGAAAATTAGTTTGCTTAGGCTTGTTTATTTTTTTTGTAATCTCTGCAGTAGCGGGAATCACTGCTTCTGCTGCTGAAAAGGCTCATGCTTCCGATAAGATTTTCACCATCTCAAAAGGCGGAGATACAAGTGAGTTTCCTCAGTATTCAGCAGAAGCAATTGAAGGCTGCATCGACCTTGGCTTTGATGCAGTTTCTGTTGAAATCGGAGAAGAAGGCATTTCTGTTGATGAGCTGAAAAAAATTCTTCCGATTACAAAAGACAGAATTTTTGTGATTCTTGACTGCACTGAGGAAAGCCTCGAAAAAGCTTTCGCTGCCGCTGAAGAATATAAAAATGTATTTTTCCGTGCAAGAGACATGAAAGCAAAAGACCTTACTCTCTGGGCTAAAGCGAAAAGCAACAAAATAAAAATCATTCCCTCTTATGACGGAAATGTGATTTTCTCTGCAATTTCAGTTTACAACAAGGCTGAAAAAAATTCACTTGAATTCTGCGAGTTTTCAAGTAAAAACAGATATGGCGTTATTTTTTCCAAATTTTTCGCAAACAGATTTGAAAACGTAAAAGCTCTCTCTCCTGTTTTCGACAAAAACATGAGCGGTCAGAGAAATGATTCACTCCACGGTTGGGAAAGTGTTATCGCACTCGGATACAGTGCAATAGAAACTGAAAATGCAAAAGAATTTTCAGATTATATTTTTCTTCTTGATGAAAGTTATCTTCACCTTGAAAGAGTTTACACTGAGGCAAAGAAAACCGATATTTCAATTTACTCTGCATCAAGCACAAGTGACTTTGAAAAACATCTTAAAAACGCTGAAGAGATTTTAAATTCTGAAAAACCTTCAGGTCAGCTTGAAATTAATGAATGTATCGAAAACATCAAACTGGCTTCCACAGAGTTTGAATTATCTGACGGCACAGAAAACAAAACATTTTCCGTCACTCCTATGAAGATTTTCTGGACAGTATTTGCAATTGCACTCTTCCTTTCATCACAGATTTATTTACACAGAAAAACTGAGAAACATTAATTTTTTGGAGGGATTTTTTATGGCAGAAAGAAAACTTAAACTCAAGCGCGCAACAAGCCCTGAGGAAGTCGGAGTTTCCTCTGTGGCTATAAAAGAACTCATTGAAGATTTCAAAAAAACTGATGTCGAGGTACACAGCCTTATGATTCTGAGACACGGCAAGGTAGCTTTCGAATCATGGGCATATCCCTTCACACCCGACATGCCTCACATCATGTATTCTGTCAGCAAAAGCTTTACTGCTATAGCAATCGGCTTTGCTATTGATGAAGGTCTTCTCACTCTTGACACAAAGCTTGTTGATATTTTCCCCGACTATAACAAAGAAGATGACGAAAATCTGCAGAAATTAACTGTCTTTCATCTTCTTACAATGACAGCAGGCAAAATGGTAAGCGTTCTTACAGACAGAACAAAAAATCAGTGGATAAAAGATTTCTTTGACGCTCCCTGGGGATTTGCTCCGGGCGAAGGTTGGGAATATATCAGCGAAAACCAGTTCATGCTCTCTGCAATTATCAAAGAGCTTACAGGCAAGTCGTTGAGAGAATATCTTGCTCCACGCCTTTTCGCTCCTCTCGGAATCAGAGAAAACCCATTCTGGGAATGTGACGGAAACGGTGTTGAAGCCGGTGGCTGGGGACTTCATATAACCACAGAAGAGCTTGCTAACTTTACACAGTGCCTTCTTGACAATGGTAAATTCAAAGGCAAACGCGTCATTCCTGCAAAATGGGTAAAATATGCAACAAGCGGTCTTGTTGATAACGATGGTGCTTTTGGCAGTGTTGTTGCAGATGTGACATCAGGCTATGGGGCATGCTTCTGGCAGAATGGTGTTGACAGAGGATACCGCGCTGACGGCATGTTCTCGCAGTTCGGATTTGTCTTTAAAAAAGAAGATGCATGCATGATTGTTACTGCATGTGAAATCGGCGAGCAAATTACACGCGACTGTATCTGGCGTCACTTTGAAGATTTGTTTGTTAAGGAAGGTTCAAAACAAAAGATAAAAGAAATCTCCTCTTTGCCTGACCTTCCTGATTTACCCAAATCAAAAATACGCAGTAAATACGAGGAAATCCTCAAAGATAAAAAAATCACACTCAGACCCAGTGCTCCCCTTGAAGCACTTAAATTCCCATTGAGTGTCCTTCCCATGTATACAACCTTCATGTCTGCAGACAAGGCAGGTTACTACAATAACTTCATGTTTGATTTTGAGGAAAATGAGTGTATCATGTCTTGGGATGAAGGAGATGAGCACAATTCAATCCGCTGTTCGCTTGAAGGAAAAGTCTCATTCTCTCCACTTCACCTTGGCGGTATGGATTTTAATGCAAGTGCTTCTGCTTGCTGGATAAATGAGACAAACCTCTTTGTATGGATAAGACCTCTCGGAGCAATCGGTCAGAGAAGGCTCAGATTTGAATTTAATTCTGACGGCTCTGCCACACTTTATTCGTCGACCTCTCCCGCTCTTAACAAGGTTGCTATTGACTTATCTTCAACCTTTACAAAAAAAATCAAGCTTGCTCTTGCAAAGAATATTGTTTCTTCTTCTTTCACAACTATGGCTCCGGCTTTCCTTGAGCCGAAACACAAGTGTAGGTTAGAAGACAGATAATATGCAATTTCACTTGACAAATTCATGAAAAAGATGTATATTATACATATTAATTGCATATTTATACCGTAATATTCACAAAAATACGAATTTTTATACACTATACACAAAAAGGGTGACAAAATTGGCAAAAGTTTTTATAGACGGAAAAGCAGGTACAACAGGACTTAGAATTTACGAGAGACTTGAGGGAAGAAAAGACCTTGAACTCATTACTCTCAGCGATGAGGACAGAAAGAATTATGACAAGAGAAAAGAGGCTATCAACTCTGCTGACATAGTTTTCCTTTGTCTCCCGGACCCTGCAGCAATCGAGGCCGTAGGAATGATTGAAAACGATAACGTTAAAATCATCGATACTTCAACTGCCCACAGAACAAGTGAGGGCTGGACATACGGCTTCCCTGAGCTTGATAAAGAAAAGCTTGAAAGCCTTAAAAAATCGAAGAGAGTTGCAGTTCCCGGCTGCCATGCAGGCGGATTTATTGCACTTGTTTATCCTCTCATTAAAAACGGAATAATTCCTGCCGATATAAAAATTGCATGCCACAGCCTTACAGGCTACAGCGGTGGCGGCAAAAAGATGATTGCAGAATATGAGGACGAAAACCGCTCATCCCTTTTTGATGCACCGAGACAGTACGGTCTTACACAGATGCACAAACATCTTAAGGAAATGAAAGCTATTACAGGAATGGAATCAAACCCCATTTTCTGCCCTATCGTTTCTGACTTCTACAGCGGTATGGAAATGACAGTTCCCCTTTTCGCAAGCGATTTGTGCGAAGGCAAAACTGTAGAGGACATCAAAAAAGTCTATTCATCACTTTACAACAGCGATATCGTTAAATATAAAGAATCAATGGACGAAGAAGGCTTAATGAGTGCGAATGCACTTTCCTTCAAAGACAGAATGGAAATTACTGTCTGCGGTAATGACGAGAGAATTCTCCTTATCGCAAGATATGATAACCTCGGCAAAGGCGCTTCAGGTGCCGCAATTGAATGTATGAACATAATGCTGGGAAATGAGCCTACACTTGGTTTAGATATATGAAAGGATTGGAAATTACAATGCAGTTAATTAATGGCGGTGTTTGTGCCGCAAAAGGATTTAAAGCAAGCGGTGTACACTGCGGAATCAGAAAGAATAAAACAAAACGTGACCTGGCTCTCGTTGTAAGCGAGACACGCTCATCTGCAGCAGCAGTTTATACAACTAACCTTGTAAAAGGTGCTCCCATCACAGTTACAAAAAATAACATTTCTGACGGTTACGGACAGGCTATGATCTGTAACAGCGGTAACGCAAACACATGCAATGCAAACGGCATCGAAATTGCAGAGGAAATGTGTGCTCTTCTCGGTGATGCTCTTAAAATTGATGCAAAGGACGTAATCGTCGCTTCAACAGGTGTTATCGGTCAGACACTTGACATCACACCTATCAAAAACGGTATCCCCTCTCTTTGCGAAGAGCTTGCAACGAACGGTGACAATGCCGCAGAAGCAATTATGACAACTGATACTGTTGCTAAACAATCTGCAATTGAATTTACAATTGGTGGCAAAGTTTGCCGTCTTGGCGGTATGGCTAAAGGCTCAGGCATGATTCATCCCAATATGGCAACAATGCTTGTGTTCATCACTACTGACGCTGCAATCAGTCCAGAAATGCTTCAGAAAGCTCTCAGCGAAGAAGTTAAGGATTCATTCAACATGGTAAGTGTTGACGGCGATACTTCAACAAACGATATGGTTTCCGTTCTTGCAAACGGCATGGCAGGCAACGATGAAATCACAGAAGAAAATGAGGATTTCCTCACTTTCAGAAAAGCTCTTGGCTCTGTTATGGTTTCACTGTCAAGAATGATTGCAGGCGACGGCGAAGGCGCAACAAAGCTTCTCGAATGTGTTGTATCATCAGCACCTTCAAAAGAAATTGCAAAGGTTGTTGCAAAATCAGTTATCTGCTCTTCACTTCTCAAAGCAGCTATGTTCGGTGCAGATGCTAACTGGGGACGTGTTCTTTGTGCTATCGGTTACAGCGGTGCAGACGTTGACGTAAACAAAATTGACGTTTCATTCCGTTCATGCAAAGGTCAGGTTGATGTTTGTAAAATGGGCGCAGGAATTGATTTCTCTGAAGAAATTGCAAAAGAAGTTCTCCTTGAAAAGGAAATTGAAATTCTTGTTTCACTTAACGACGGTGAAGCAGAGGCAACTGCCTGGGGCTGTGACCTTACTTATGATTACGTTAAAATCAACGGCGACTACAGAACTTAAGAGGTAGAAAAATGAACGAAAACAACAAAATCACAAATGCACAGAGAGCTGATATTCTTATTCAGGCTCTCCCCTACATTCAGAAATATAACAACAAAATCATCGTTATCAAATATGGCGGAAACGCTATGATCAACGAAGAGCTGAAAGCAGCAGTTATGGGCGACATGGTGCTTCTTTCACTTATCGGTATCAAGGTTGTACTTGTTCACGGCGGCGGTCCTGAAATCACCGAGATGCTCGGCAAAATCGGTAAGGAAACAAAATTCTACAACGGTCTTCGCGTAACTGATGAAGAAAGCGCAAAAATCGTTCAGATGGTCCTTGCAGGTAAAATCAATAAAAACCTCGTAAATCTTCTTCAGAACATCGGCGGTAAGGCTATCGGTCTTTCAGGTATGGACGGCGGTCTTATTGAGGCAAAGCCCATTGACTTTGAAAACTTAGGCTATGTGGGCGAAATCACAAATGTCAACACTCAGCCGATTCTCGATGTGCTTGAAATGGGTTACATTCCCGTTGTTTCAACAGTAGGCTGCGACAAGGAAGGCAACGTTTACAACATCAACGCTGACACTGCTGCTGCTGCAATTGCAGGCTCTCTCGGTGCTGAATGTCTCATTTCAATGACAGACATCTGCGGAATTCTCCGTGACAAGGATGACCCCTCAACTCTTATTCCTCTTATCAATGTCAGCGAAGCTCCTCAGCTTATGCGTGAAGGCATTATCTCAGGCGGTATGATTCCGAAAATCGAATGCTGCATTGAAGCAATCAGACGCGGTGTGGGCAAGGTTTTCGTTATGGACGGCAGAGTCCCCCACTCTATACTTATTGAAATTCTCACCGATGAAGGTATCGGTACAATGCTTATATAAGAAGGTTATCCCAATGAATCTCAAAGAAAAAGACTCAAAATACATTGCAGGCACTTATGCCCGCTTTCCTCTTGAAATCGTCAGAGGCGAAGGCTCAGTAGCATATGACGAAGAGGGCAAAAAATACATAGACCTTTCAACAGGTATTGCGGTTAACACTTTCGGTTACTGCGACGAAGTTTGGCAGGATGCTATCAAGGAACAGATTGGTACTGTTCAGCACACATCAAACCTTTTCTACACAAATCCTTGTGCAGACCTTGCAGAGATTCTCTGCGAGAGAACGGGAATGAAAAAGGTTTTCTTCTCAAACTCTGGTGCTGAAGCTAACGAATGTGCTATCAAAACCGCAAGAAAATATGCTTTTGATAAATACGGTGATTACAGCCACAGCACAATCATCACTCTCAAAAACAGCTTCCACGGCAGAACAATCACAACTCTCGCCGCAACAGGTCAGGATGTTTTCCACAACACCTTTGCACCTTTCACAGAAGGCTTTGTTTATGCAGAGCCTAACAATATCGAGAGCGTTGAAGAGCTTGCTTCAAAGAATAACTGCTGTGCAATTATGTTTGAACTTGTTCAGGGCGAAGGCGGTGTTTGTCCCCTTACTCAGGAATTTGTTGACGGAATGAGAAGCCTTGCTGAAAAATACGAACTTCTCCTTATCTGCGACGAAGTCCAGACAGGTAACGGCAGAACCGGCGAGCTTTATTCATTCATGAATTACGGCTTTACACCCGATATTTTCTCAACTGCTAAAGGCCTGGCAGGCGGACTTCCTCTCGGTGCAACTGTTATGGGTGAAAAAGTGGAAAACACACTCTCTCCCTCCTCACACGGCTCAACATTCGGCGGAAACCCTGTTTGCTGTGCGGCTGCTAAAAGCATCATCAACAGAATTGATGAAAAACTTCTCAGCGAAGTTAAAGAAAAATCAAAATATATTATCGATACACTCTCTGCTGCTGAAGGCGTAAAAAGTGTTACAGGTCTCGGCTTCATGCTTGGCGTTGAAACTGAGAAAGAGGCAAAAGAAGTTATTGCCGCTTGCCGCGAAAAGGGCGTAATCGTAATCAGTGCAAAAAATAAAGTCCGTCTTTTGCCTGCACTTAATATTGATTTTGATGTACTTAAAGAAGCAATTGAAATTATAAAAGATTGTTGTAAAGGAGAATAAAAAAATGAAACATCTTCTCAAGCTCATGGACTGGTCAACTGAAGAAATCACAGAGGTTCTCAACCTTGCAGACCAGCTCAAATACGAAAAGAAAAACGGAATTGAACACCACCATCTTAAAGGTAAGACACTTGGTCTTATTTTCCAGAAATCTTCAACAAGAACAAGAGTTTCTTTTGAAGTAGGCATGTATGACCTTGGCGGTTCTGCACTTTTCCTCAGCTCAAACGACCTTCAGATTGGCAGAGGCGAACCTGTAGAAGACACAGCACGCGTTCTTTCACGTTACCTTGATGGTATCATGATAAGAACTTTCGAGCAGGCTGAAGTTGAAAAGCTCGCTGAATACGGCTCAATCCCCATCATTAACGGTCTTACAGACTTCTGTCACCCCTGTCAGGTTCTTGCAGACCTCATGACAATCAGAGAGCATAAAGGCGTTATCAAAGGCCGTAAGCTTTGCTACATCGGCGACGGCAACAACATGGCAAACTCACTTATTGTCGGCGGTATCAAAATGGGTATGAGCGTTGCAATCGCTTGTCCTAAGGATTATCAGCCTGATGCAGAGATTATGAAATGGGCAGCAGAAAACGGCGATTTCCTTTGCACAGAAGACATTTCTGAGGCTGCAAAAGATGCTGATGTGCTTTACACAGACGTATGGGCATCAATGGGCCAGGAAGGCGAAGCCGAGGAGAGAAAGAAAATCTTCAAAGGTTATCAGATCAACTCAGATGTTATGGCAGTTGCTCACGAGGATGCAATGGTTATGCACTGCTTACCTGCTCACAGAGGCGAAGAAATCACTGCAGATGTTCTTGAAGCACACGCAAACGAAATCTTCGACGAAGCAGAAAACAGACTTCACGCTCAGAAAGCAGTTCTTGTTAAGTGCTTCGAATAATTTTAACGAAAAATCCTCTCCGTCATTTTCTTACGAAAACAACAGCTCCCCTTGCATTTTCAAGGGGAGCCTTTTTTCGTTAATTTTATATTTTTAATCTCTATTCTTCTTCCATATCACAGATGCTCCAAGGGACACGACAGCAGCGATAATACCCAGGGCAATCCAGAAAATGAAAAGCGTGTTCCAATTACCTGTGTCATCAAGAATTTTGCCTGCAATCATGTTTGTTATCGCACAACCGATGTACGCAGTGGCATTGAGAACACCACCAACTGTGCTGACAATTCCGTGCTTTGAGAAACGAAGAGGAACCATAGTGATAAGCATAACATTAATTGCAAACATACAGTTTGTAACACCTGCCATGCAGACAAGCGACAGCATTGCACTCTTGCCGGCAAAGACACGGAGAAGCAGAAGGAAAGCAACTGCTATCATAAAGAATAAAACTGCTGTTTTCAGTTCGTTATTGATTTTCTTATTCGCCTTTTTAGCAAAGTATGCACCTGTGACATTGACGATGGGCAGAACCATTGTCATGGCAAGGGAGAAGGTTGTGGATGAGCCGAATTGTGATGAGAAAAATTCAGGTGTCCACTGTGTTACGCTGTCCTTGAGAGTGCCCTGCACCATTATGGGAATAAGCATGAGAATAACACCACTTGTCATGCAAAGTTTCATAATTTTGCCTGCAGACATAGTTTTCTGCGGTGCAGATTTTTCAGTCTGAACATGCCTTTTAAGTTTCAGTTTTCCTGTTCCCACAAACCAGATAATTGCCGACACTCCTACGATGGTTCCACATACAAGAAAAACATAATTCCACGGCAGGAAAAGCATGGTAACAAGGCTCACACCATAACTGAGAACTGTGCCTATAGGAACGGTTGTGGCCATATCAATACCGAATTTGTCTCTTCCTTTTGAATCGTATTCAACTGATGCTATTTTAAGTATGGGCGTCCATACAAGTGACTGAACCACTCCGTTGAGTGCCCACAGTACAAACAATGCTTCGTATGTGTGAAAAAAGAAAATCAGAATATTGCAGAGAGATGAAACAAGAACACCTGAAAAGACCATTATCCTTGTGTTCAGCTTGTCACCTATTATTCCGCTGAAAAGCTGACCTAAACCGTAGCAGACAAAAAACACCGAGGAAATTGAAGCAATGCGGCTCTCGCTCATAATGTTTCCTGCTGTCAGCTCGGGGATTATTGCTGAAAAATTCAGTCGGCAGATATATGTTGATGTATACGCAATCCAACAAAGGAGAAACAGCTCTCCGTCTCTCCTGCTGTTATAACCCAAAAATTTCTTTTCCATTATTTAACCCTAACCAAAAATGTATCTTCAAAGCCTTTCCAATTGACAGTAACAAATGTTTCGCCAACTGCCTTTGGAATAATTTTCATACCCTTGAACGAAATGATGTTTTCATCGTAATCTGTGAAAGTTACATCTGTTCTGATATTCTTACAATTGAAATCCTTGTCAACCTTGTATAACTCAAGCTTCTTGTTTTTATCTGAAACAGACAGCTCGTACTGCTGTTGCGTTGTGGTAATCCCCACATAATTCACATACCATGTTTTTTTCTCGGGAATTATCTCTGTCTTAAGATTGTCAATTTCAAGCTCCGAATAATCAGGTGCATCTGCAAGTGAAAGCTGAACTTTATTCATTCTCGTTGACCAGTATGCCCAGATATCACCGTATGCATATGCAAGATATACTCCGTCATCAAGTCTGATGTGCCCGTTGGGACGCGAAGAAATACCTGCATTGTGGCAACAATGGCTGATGTTTTCTTTCACAACGCATGACTCATTGAATGTAATGCCGTCATCTGAAACAAAGCATCCGATGAAGCTGTTTGTTGTAAATCTCTCAATTGTATTGATTGCCACAAACTTACCGAAATCCTCAACATATTTCACATCTGCTGAGTCGGCAGTCATATAGTTTTTATAGTCAATTGCAACGCCTTTGTATTCCATTGTTGCAGGCCAGTTTTCATCAGTAGCATCTGCAACTGCAACGCGTGTCTGGTTAATTGCAACGTCCTTCCACGTGTAATAGATGTAAAGAGTATCACCTTTTACGATAAATGACGGCTCACCTGCTCCGAAGGCTGAAACATCGCCAGTATAATCTACAATCGGTACAGGTTTTCCGCCCCAACCTGAGCCATTCCATTTTTCAAAGGGACCGTCAGGATTTTTACTTCGTGCAACAAAAACGTTGTTATCTACACCTGCTTCATTTGTTGTGGAAGTGTAGCCAAGGTAATAATAATCGCCGATTTTTACAACACCGGGGTCACAGCATGAATAAAAATCAGGAGATTCAGCAGTTGGCTTGATAACTGCCTTTTCATCTGTCCATGTGTCGCCTCCGTCAGGAGAATGTCGGTAAATTATCCAATCCCATTCACCTACCGCTCCCGGTGCTGCAAAATATGCATCAATACTGCCGTCTGCATTCATGAGAATTGTAGGTCCGTATCTGTAACCGAAGCTCTCACCCTCTGACGGAGCATAAATATCCTTGCCTGCATCAAGAACATCAATTTTTATGTACTTTGAACTATCAGGAGTAACCGACAATTCTTCATCCGCATACACTCTGTTCTCTATGGGAGTATACTGTGCAACAGGTGCCTGAAGGATTCCGAAACACAATAAAATTGCCGCAAAAAATCTGATAACTTCAATCATTTTCAAAGCCCCTTTTTATTTCATTTTTTCTTCTGCATAATCAGTTATAATTCCTTCAAAATTATCTTTTTTAAGACTAAGCAACCCCTCAATTGTTGTGCCACCGGGAGAACAGACTCTGTCTGCAAGCTCAATGGGGTGAACTCCGCTCTTTCTCACAAGCTCTGCACTGCCGAGAACTGCCTGTTTTGCAATTTCTTCCGCTTCATCGCCGAGACCTTTTTCTTTTCCCGCTTTCGCAAGTGCAGACACAAACTCTGCAGTCAGTTCTTTTGCCGCTTCTTTTAATTTATCTTTAGCTTCCATATATACACCGCCTTTTTCTTATTGTATCACATGGCATGTTTTTTAACAAGATTTTTGAAAAATTTTAATTAAAGAATGGCTGAAGATTTTACAATTTTTTGCACATTATATTTTTGCATTTTGCGTGAACAATAACTTTGCAAACGCAAAAACACAGCAAAGGAGTTGAAAATACAATGGCAAGCAACAACAGCTCAAAAGTAATGGTTCCCGAAGCTCGTGAAGCTCTCAACCGTTTCAAGATGGAAGCTGCTTCTGAAGTAGGCGTAAACCTCAAGCAGGGTTACAACGGTGACCTCACATCTCGTGAAGCCGGTTCAGTTGGCGGTCAGATGGTCAAAAACATTATTCCCGAACTACAATACGAATTTACCCATATAAACCGCTGTGCAATGGGGCATAAAATGCATATAAACTTTTTGTTAAATATCATCCCATAAATATTTTATGTCTTATATTCTGGTATTTATATTAATAAACAATATAGCACCTAAGACCTGATGTCAATAGATATATTCGATTGACATCGGGTCTTTTTTATTATCCACATTAAAATCAATGTCTTTGCCCGTCTTTATAGACATCACTTTTTCAAGTTCTTTTTCATACTCAATCTTTTCTTTTAATAATTTTTTGAATTTGGTAAATTCAGGGTCAGATTCTTTATCAATACATAATTGGTTGAATGCGTCAAAAAAGTCCTTTGCATCAGAAACATATCTACTTGCAGATGCAGCTTTTTCAATTTTAGCATTAAGTTCTTTAATTTTTTGAGTGAGAATATACTCTTCTTTTTCAAGGTGCTTTACAACACCTTTTCCAGCCTGAGGATGAAAAACTTCAATCCCTCTGCTTCTGCAAAGTTCATCCAGATATTCTCTTTCACGATTTGTCCATTGAATAACTTCAGTTTCGTGATATTTACCGTTTTTGTTTTCAAATCCCATTTCTTTAAGAGCTTTATTAAATGAAGTCTGAATTTTCATACCACGACTATTTTTATATGCTATCGGGGTAAAATCTATGTGGATATGATTTGCTCCCGGTTCGTCAGCGTGGTACGTTACCGACATCAAGATAAGATTGGGATTTCGTCTTTCCCAATCATTTACAAACTCTCTCATAATTTCTTTTCCCACCTCAGGAGGTGGTTGGTTTTTCATATTTCCGATTGTAACAATCATCTCATAGCACGGATGCTGTTGAGATGATTTTTTTATTTTCATATAATAATCATCGATCTTTCTACGAGGGTCTTTTTGCTTCTCATTATATTCTCTGACAGCCTCACCAAAAATTTCATCATAACTTTTTCTGATATTTTTGTTAAGCCATATCTCATGAATACCATTCAAATCTATGTGTTTCTCTTTCATTATTAATCTTGGGTCGCGTATATTGTGACCCTGAACAACACGCGGGCCAACGTGGGTAGTTGTAGTCATTGGTGATGACATAAGCAACACGCTCCTTTATAAAAATCTTTTTGGCACAATTGTTATTGTCAGCAATCCCAATTTCTTCATACTCACAGAAAGAGGTTGGCATCTTGACTACACAAAGAACATTTCCTTTTTGTGCTATCTGTATTTTCCCAGTCCTCTTCGTTTGAATTTTGATGTTCTTTTCCCGAAACATGTTCTGTTGTTTGAGTGTTATCTGTTGTAAAAAAGGCACTTTCATGACTCTCATTTTCAACAACAGCTTCGTTTACTATTGTTTGGGTTCCCTCAGTAACTGAATTGTATTCCAGTGAAGTGGTTGAATTGTTTATGAGTGTTTCTGCTTCTTTTGGGGGGTCTGATACAAGTTTAATAAGGAAAGCCCCTACACAGATAATAGCAACAGATAAGATTACAACTAAAATTTGCATAACAGGAAATTTTTTGTCTTTCATACTGTTACACTTCCTTTGTGATTACATTATATCAATCCAAAATATTTCTCAAAGAATTTTTGCAATCTTTCAATAATAGGGAAACCCATCTTTTATCTGTAGATAAATATCTTTATAATAATCTCTAAATACTTGTGTTCTTGTTATTAGCATTGCAAATTGAGCAGAAAGCTGTCCTTTGTCCACCTGTACAGCAGCACTATTTCGCTGGTTGGGGTCAATTACGATTGAATTTAGTAAGCCTTCTAATAGCGTGGCAAGTTCACCTTCTATTTGAGAAAACATTTTTTCGATAATCTGCTTTTGTTCACCGAGTTCTTCAATATCATAAAAATGTTTTATCACCGGAAACTTTTCCGCTTTTGAACTACCACATTTATTCTCCTGCACGTTGTAGAAATAAAGCATTGAATCACGTTTTTTATTACCGTCAATGCCGAAATTCGCTAAATAGCAAACAGGAACAATATGTTGATAAACAACTTCGTTACTCATTGTCTTAAGCCTCAATTTCTGCAATTATTTTTGCAATCTCATCACGAAGCACCTGCTCACGGGCAACGATTTCTTCAATTTCTGCATTGAGCTTTACGATGTCAATTTTTTCTCTTGTGTCCTCAGCTTCAACATAGGTTGAAACTGAAAGGTTATAATCATTCTCTTTGATTTCATCGTAAGAAACAAGACGAGCAAAATGCTCTACATCTTCACGGCTTGCAAATTCAGATACAATCTTTTCAATGTTTTCATCTGTCAGTTTATTGTTGTTTGTTACCTTCAGGAATTCGTTTGAAGCATCAATAAACAGAGTTTTATTGTCAACCTTTGACTTCTTAAGCACCATAATGCATGTAGCAATTGATGTGCCGTAGAAAAGGTTTGCAGGAAGCTGAATGATACAGTCAATAAAGTTGTTGTCAATAAGATATTTACGGATTTTCTGCTCTGCACCGCCACGGTACATAATTCCGGGGAAGCAGACGATTGACGCAACACCATTTGTTGCAAGCCATGAAAGTGAATGCATAATAAATGCCATGTCAGCTTTTGATTTGGGAGCTAACACGCCTGCAGGAGCAAAACGAGGGTCATTGATAAGCACAGGGTTGTCTTCTCCCTCCCATTTGATTGAATAGGGAGGATTGGAAACGATAACCTCAAAAGGCTCATCATCCCAATGCTGAGGTGACAAAAGTGTGTCTTCATTGGCAATATCAAATTTGTCATAATCAATGTCATGAAGGAACATATTGATTCGGCAAAGGTTATATGTAGTGATATTGATTTCCTGACCGTAAAAGCCCTGACGGACTTTATCTTTGCCGAGAATTTTTGAGGCTTTAAGAAGAAGTGAACCTGAACCGCATGCAGGGTCATATATTTTATTGATTTCAGTTTTGCCCACAATAGCAAGTCTTGTAAGAAGCTCTGAAACTTCCTGAGGTGTGAAATATTCGCCGCCGCTTTTACCTGCATTACCTGCATACATGCCCATCAGGAATTCATATGCATCACCGAATGCATCAATAGTATTATCCTGATAGTTGCCAAGGTTCATATTGCCGATACCTTCAAGGAGTTTTACAAGCTTATCGTTTCTTTTGGCAACTGTAGCACCAAGTTTATTTGAGTTTACATCAATGTCATCAAACAGTCCTGCAAAGTCATCTTCACTTACGCTGCCTTTTGCAGATTCTTCTATATGACGGAATATACCTTCAAGAGTTTCATTAAGATTTTCATCTTGTGAAGCTCTTTTTCTTACATTACAGAACAATTCTGACGGGAGAATAAAAAAGCCTTTCTCCTGAACAAGGTCGTCTTTTGCTCCTTCTGCATCTTCATCAGAAAGCAGAGCATAATCAAAATCGGGGTTACCAGCCTCATGTTCGCCCTTGTTGATGTAGTTGGTCAGGTTTTCACTTATGTATCGGTAGAACATAATTCCAAGAACATAACTCTTGAAATCCCAGCCGTCAACGCTTCCACGCAGTTCATCTGCAATTCCCCATATTGCTTTATGGAGTTCGTCTCTTTCCTGTTCTCTCTTTATGTCTGCCATATCTATTCTCCTTATCTGTAATTAACATATATGTAATATATGTTAATTAGACACTTATACTCATTAATTATATCACAGAAATTTTCTTCTTTCAATATTAATAAGGCTCAAAACCCTGAAATAGCTGTACCAACTGTACCAATTAAACCTAATATACTACTTTTCTTATATATATCAACGATCTCAACAGCGTACACCCCCTAACCGGGCTTGTGGTTAGGGGGTGTACCTATTTGTACCTTCAGTACCTTTTTTAAACTTTTCAAACCAACCTTACATACTTTCTTTGAAACCTTTATAATACCACAAAAATTATCAAGGTTTATTACAAAGAAGAAAATAACAAAATTTTCTTCAAAAAAAATTCAAAGAAAGGATTGATGCCTATGAAAAGTTGCAATTAAAAACGAAGAAATTTAAATCATCACAAATAATCTAATATTTTAAATTACGAAAGGATAGATGTATATGCCTAAATCTACAGAAACAAAAAAAGTACCGGGTGGCAGAGTTTTTCATATTGTAACTCAAATTAACCACCCTATCACAGGCGAAGAACTCCTAACAAGAGACCAAGTAATGGAAACTTTTAATAAAAGGGCTCTTATTAAGTGTGCCGCTACGATTGAGCACAACCAAGATACTTATACAGAAGAAGATGAAGAATTGGATCCGAGTCATAAAACTGGCACCTTAAAAAAACCACACCTACATATTGTAATAAAAACTGATAAATATCTTAATGTGGAACAGGTTTCAGCATGGTTCGGCCTTGAACCAAATTTTGTTCATCTTCCTCGTTATAAGGGTGAAAAAGGTTTCGTTGATGCTCTTATGTATATAATTCACGAAAATGAAGCTTCCATAAAAGCAGGTAAATATCATTATTCTGACGACGAGGTTTTTACTAAAAATTTAGAATTTAGAAAATATATAGATGATTATAAATCTTCTACCGAATCTAATTCTTTTAAAAAAGATTCAGCTAAAATTAAGGAAATAAGAGAAGGTATATTTCTCAACGGAGATACACTATTTAGTGTTAAAAATAAAGAACCCATAATTTATATGAACAATTTTACCGGATTCAGAAATCTTAGAAATGAATACCTCGTTATGAACGCAGCAATGCCAGACTATAAAATAAATTTCTATATATGTGGTTCTGGTGGTGTAGGTAAAGGTCTTTGCAGCAAAGCACTTGCAAGAGCTTTGATTGATCCGGAACGCAGTTAAGAAGGATTACAACCATTTTTATTCAACACCGTGTGAAATATATAGCTGCGTTAACCACTGGTCATAGTTAAAAATTGATACTTCCATTTTAAGATCATATGACAGATGACAAATTTAGTGGTGTTATAAAAAGAAAAATTATATTACATTAACTTATTAAAACTAATTCATGGTAAAAATTTTGCCAACAATAAAAAATAATCATTGAGGAACACAAAACACTTATAATGGTGTAGAAACTATCAATTAGTTTTATTGGTATTTATTGAATATAAAATTTTCTAATCGACCAAAATACCAATGAGGTGGTACCTTAAATGTTAAACAAAGAAAAGGATTTAGTATTGAAAAAAGCGGTCCTATCAGCATGGGCAAAGATTTTGCTTGACGAAGGATATGTAGATACTAAAAAATACAATCAAATGATAAGTCGTATCAACAAGATTAATGAATGAATCTTTTAACAGCAGATGTGGAAATATTTCACACGGGTTTTCACATCTGCTATGTTGACACGATATTATCGGTATAGTATAATTATTATAACAGGTATAGTATTATTAAAGTATTATAAAAGGAGATTTTTATGGACATATATAATGTAGCAAACAAAATGAAAACAGAACGAAAAACGATTTTTGATTTAAATTTAAACGTAACTTTTTATGCAAGAGTTTCGACTACAACAGAAGAACAACAGAATTCAATAGAGAATCAGATATCACACTTTGAAAAAATGATAAAAGAAAACCCAAATTGGAATTATGTTGAGGGTTATGTTGATAGGTACAGAGGCGAAAATGCCGAAAACAGGAAATCGTTTATGAAGATGATTGAAGATGGTAAAGAAGGCAAATTTGATCTGATACTTACGAAAGAGGTTTCTCGTTTTGCAAGAAATACAATTGATAGTCTAACTTATACACGTAAACTTCTTCATGCTGGTGTTGGAGTGTTTTTTCAAACAGATAACATCTGCACAATTGATACGGATAGCGAACTTAGACTTACCATTATGTCGAGTATGGCAGCAGATGAGGTTAGGAAACTTTCCGAACGTGTTCGCTTTGGTCATAAGAAAGCAATTGAAAACGGCAGAGTCGTTGGAAACAATCGTATTTATGGTTATGAAAAACAAAAATGTAAACTTATCATCAACGAATCAGAAGCAGAAATGGTAAGAATTATTTTTGAATTATACGGTACAGGTGATTACAGTCTAAATAAGATTGCTAATATTCTTTATGAAAAAGGTTACAGAAGCAGGGCTGGCAAAAAAATTGAACATAACACCGTGGGCGGAATCCTTCAAAACCCTAAATATAAAGGGTTTTATTGTGGAAATAAAGTTAAGATTGTTGATTATCGTACAAAGGAACAACGCTTTTTGCCCGAAGAAGACTGGGTGATGTACAAAGATGAGACAGGCGAAGTCGTTCCTGCGATTGTTCCTGAGGAATTATGGGACAAATGTAATGAATTATTCAAATTAAGAAGCAAAGCTGTTAAAAGTAGAGGCAGATCGTTCAAAGATAATAGTGTGTTTACAGGTAAAATTTGGTGTGCTTCACACGAAAAACCTTTTTGGAGAACGAGTTACTCAAATAGTGTATCAAAAGGAAAACCTGTATATCAATGGGTGTGTAGTGAAAAAAGAAGAAATGGTGCAAAAGCGTGTGCAACTTTTTATTTGTTGGAAGAGGAATTGTATTCTATACTTTCAGATATGTTTCACGATATATCAGATAATCTTCGAGATTATGTGGAAACTTTTATAAGTATCTATAAAGAATGTGATATAGATAATGATATCCAGAAACAGATCGAAACTCTTGAAACGCAAATATTCAAAGAGCGTAAGAAAAGAGATAAACTTTTAGAGTTGTATATGGAAGAAGAGATTACAAAACAGGAGTTTACAGAACGTAACACTGAATATGGAATTACCATTACAAAACTTGAAGAAGACTTAGAGGAACTCAGAGAGAAAAGCAACAGCGAGTCAGATTATATGGAATCAATTAAAAGAATCGAAAAATATTTTCTGACAATGTATGATCCTAATTGTAATATGAGTAAAACTCAAGTGGATGATATGGTCGATGCCGTGATTGAAAAAATCTATGTTGTTCCTGTTAATGAAACTTCCATGAGATTGGATGTAAGACTCAAAACCGGTGATTCTCGAAATTTAACCTATGATAAGAACGGTAATCTCGTTCGGCGTTCTGGAATAATGTTTAAGAAAATGATCAGAGCATACGAAGAAAACATGAGATAACCTCTGTTTCGTAATATCAAAAGGCTGAGAGAACTTTTCGTTTTCTCAGCCTTTTATTTTTTATTTAACTGCAATCTGACACATTTTCATTGTAGTGAGTGCAGCTTCATGAGTTTCAGGTGTAACTCCTGCACACGCTGCTGAATCAACTGAAATTTCAGCCTCAGGGAAATTTGCTTTCAGTACAAGTGCATTTGAAACAACACAGATGTCTGTGCAAAGTCCCACAAGCTCTGCTGAAAAGTTTTCGCCCTCTGTTTTTTCTTCAATGAAATCAGGTAAATCTACAGAGCCGAAGGTGATTTTTTCAACTGCTGTGTACTCTTTTCCTTCAAGAGCCTCTGCAACATTTTCATCAAGCTGCCAGCCCTCTGTATCTTTTATACAATGAGGAACCGGAAGATTTTTACCCTCTGAGGTTTCCATGTAATCTTCAAAATGTGTGTCATATGTGACGATTATTTCTCCGTCAAATTCGTTTATCTTTTTAACAACATTAGGAGTAATTGCTACGGCTTCCTTTGTACCTAAAGCACCGTCAACAAAGTCCTTTTGCATGTCTACCACTATAAGAAATTTTTTCATAATCATTTCCTGCCTAAATATTCTTCAAGTACCTGACCTGATTCTTTCATTGCCTTTGCGTGTTCTACGCCCACATATCTCCAGTGCCAGGGCTCATAAATGATTTCAGTAATTGACTGCTTATCCTCTGATTTGGGATAGCGGAGAATAAAGCCGTAATCCTGAGCATGTGCATCAAGCCATGCATATGCTGATGAATTTTCAAAATCCTCTGTAACCCAGCCGATATCCATTGCAAAGCCTGCGTTATGCTCGCTTGTACCGGGAGGAAGAATAATTCTTGCTGCGTTCTGTGTTGCAGTTACTTTATCATAACCTTGTGATACGTAGAGGTTAATTTTGTTGTTGAAGTTATTTTTCTGAAGCTCATAGCTTCTGTAGCCTGAGTTAGGAGTAAGTGTTACGCCGTCTTTTTTGGCTGCGTCATACATTTTCTGATAATGAGGTGCAACTCTGTAATCAAGATAAACGCCTGAGCCTTTGACCGCTTCTGCAAGCTTCGGAACATAGCCCTCTTTAAGGATATAGTTTCTGTTGACAAGTGTCAGATTCCAGTCTTCATCATTAATGGTAATTTCTGTAGGATTAAAGCCTGCGTAGGAATAAGCATAGCCTGACTGAGTTACCTGAACGGGAGTATCCGCTGTTCCGCTCTGAGTTTCGCCTGTATTGCCTGACGGAACTGTTGTTTCATTCTCCTGCAATTCTTCAAGCTTTACAAGGTAATCCATGCTCACCCAGCCTGAATAATTGCCGAAAAGAGTATATCCCCAGCCATCCTTTTGTTCAGAAATTATAAGTCTTGTTCCGCTTGGAACAGTTGTAACAACATTAAAATCTGAGCCTGCTCCTGCACGCATATTAAGGGGATCTCCGTCATTTGTTTTTACAACAAATGCATTGGGAGAAACAGTTACAACCTCGGTTGTTGTTTCAGGTGCAGCGGTTGTTGTTTCCTCTTCTTCCTTTCCGCCACATGCAGAAAAGGTTGATAACATAATTATTGCCGCTGAAAGCAGACAAAGAAATTTTTTCATTTATTAACACATCCTTTTTCAGTTTCTTAACATTTTTATGGATCTGATTTTTGAGAATGATTCTGTAAACAGCGGAATCACCACAGACTGTACCGCTATCATAACAAGAGTCTGCACAATTCTCGGCACTAAAACACCAAGGTATGGTGAATGGTACATATAAGAAATCCAGAAGGTATTAAGTCCAAGGCTGAGAACAATCTGAGTTATGAGAACAGGAACAAAGGAACGCAGAAATGCATTCATTTTTCCGTCAAACCTTTTGCCCAGAAAAAAGCCGAAGCACAGACCTTCAAGAATTGCTGTCACAGTAAAACCGGGGAAAAATTCTCCCACAGGGAACATCAATGCACCGATAACATCACTGACACCCGCCACAAGTGCACCGTCCTTTATTCCGTAAAGATATGCAGCAATTGCAACAGGCAGAAAAGCAAAGCTTACTTTAATCTGCTGGCTGCTGACAACAGGTACAAGACGGGACAAAACCACTTCAAGTGCTGTCAGCATGGCAAGAGATGAAAGCATTACAAGTGCATTCATATTGTTTTTATTTTTTGACATGACAATACCTCCTTATCACAACTCGCTGAAATAATAAGGAGGTTTGGTCTTTATTATTCTACAGCGGGATGCAAAATATCAACCGCGGAAAAATCCTTCGCCCCCGAGGCAACTCCCCGTCCTCAGGGTACTTAACGCTGATATTCTTACTCTGTACGTGTTTTTATTTGTCAGTTTCAAGGAGCTTGTTTAACTCCTGCATAAATGTGTTGATATCGCGGAACTGTCTGTAAACAGATGCGAAACGAACATATGCAACATCATCGATATCTTTAAGCTTTTCCATAGCAAGCTCACCGATCTGAATTGATGTTACTTCTCTGTCAAGTGAGTTCTGAAGCTGTGTTTCAATATCGCTGACTGCTCTTTCAATAGTTTCCGATGTTACGGGACGCTTTTCACAAGCTTTGATCATACCATTGAAAAGCTTCTGTCTGTCAAACACCTGACGTGACTTATCTTTTTTCACAACGATGATAGGCACGCTTTCAATAATCTCGTAAGTTGTAAAGCGTTTTCCGCATTTGATGCACTCGCGGCGACGGCGGATTCTCTCACCGTCATCTGCAGGACGAGAGTCAATAACCTTACTTTCCTCATAACCGCAGAAAGGACATTTCACAAAAATCACTCCCAATTCTTGTATGTTACTACTTATTGTATCACAATATTTTCTGTTTTTCAACAAATTTAAGCTTTTTCTCCAGATATTCGCAGGATTTTTTCACATCTTCTGCTGAGGAAAAATTGTGTCTGTAAAGCTCTACAATATAATTTCCGCTGTAGTTTACTTTTTTCATTTCTTCAAAAAGCTTTTCGAAAGAAAATTCACCCGTACCCGGCGGAAGACAAGTCTCCCCTGTTTTATTATCGCTGACGTGTACATTGACAACGGATGACGAAAATTCAGGCAGAAAGTCATGTAATTCAAAACCGCATTTCTTCATCTGCTTCACATCAAAATTGAACATGAAATTTTCGCCAAGATATGCTTTCATTTTCCGGAGAAAATCAGGATTTCCGGCACACATTGACCATACATTCTCCTGCACAACATCGACTGAAAACTTTTTGCCTTCTTCCACAAGATATCCGAATCTTTCAAAATATTCTTCATCGCTCACTTCGCATGGAAAACGTGCTCCGTGGATAACAAGATACTTTGCTCCGATTTCATTTGCAGCATTAAAAAATTTTTTGTAATATTCGCACATCTCGTAAAATCTTTTCTTATATCTTGAAAAGAAGAAGAAGCTTTCACATGCAGAGGTAAACGGATGAAGAGACGGCGTTTCAATTCCGTAACAGGATTTTACACCATTCAGTTCCTTCAGGTATTCCCCTGAAAGTTCACTGTCTGCATTGAAAAATATTTCCGCAGTATGAATGTCAAGCTTTCCGATTTCTTCAAGAGATTCTTTTGTTTCCATGGGATAAAAGCATGCACTTGATGCTCCGATTGCCATTTAATTACACCTCTTACATTATTTTTCATTGAACTGTTTTTTTCAAAAATGTATAATTATTTTGAAATGAGGAATAGAAATGAAAATCAATAAATACACTAAAATAATTCTTATAATGGGAAGCATCCTGACTGTTGCCGCTATGACCTTATGTGCAGTATGCGATATTGTTGCGGGAAAAGCAGGAAACTACTATCTTCTTATGAGCTACTCTCAGGATTTTGCCGTGCTGTCAAGGCAATACATCGGTCTGACGGCATTGGGTGCAATCGTCACACATGTAATTTACCGCGAACCTGAAGAAGAATAATAACAGACGGAATAATCAGATTATTCCGTCCTTTTTCATCTGGATGATATTTTCCTTATGTCTGTAGACAACAATTATGCTCATGACAAGATTGATTGCAAAAACCGCAAAGATGGTTGTCAGGCTCTGATGCATCAGGAAGTTTACAAGCATAACACCGAAAGGAATCATGGAAACTGCCACAACTGAGCCGAGACCTACTTTTTTCTTGATTAAAATTGTAAGAATAAAAACAAGTGCAAGCGGTACGAATGCAAAGGGACATATTGCCGCAATTGTTCCGCCTGTTGCTGACACACCCTTGCCACCTTTGAAGCCAAAAAACACCGGGAAAATATGTCCTATAACAACAAACAGACCTGCATATGCCAGCATTATCATACTTGTTTCATCAAATTCATGTTTAAGCACCAACAAATAGGCAAGTGACTTTGAAAAATCAAGTACAAGCACTATGACACCTGCTATTTTTCCGAAAACACGGAATGCATTTGTTGCACCAGCGTTTCCGCTTCCGTATTCCCTGATATCTTTTCTGTACATTATTTTCGGCACTATCACACCGAAATTAAGACAACCGATTAAATATCCGATTATTGCATATAAGACAAAATTCATATTTTTACCTTTTAAAGTGGGGACATTTCTGTCCCCACTCTCCTTTTGCTGATTTATTATTTTTATTATTCTGCTGCTTTTTCAGCTTTTTCTTCCTTCTTGGGATTTTTTGAGTTGGTGTATTCACCTGCATCAAAATCATAGTCCTTACCGGGGAAAATTGCATTGAGAAGAATACCTGCAAGAGCTGCTACTGCAAGAGCTGAAAGAGTAACTGTAACTGAGCCGATTGTGAATGTGATACCTGCTGTAAGACCAAGTGCAAGAACGAGGATAACAGCTGCGATGATTGTGTTACGGCTCTTTGTCAGGTCAACCTTATTTTCAACAAGGTTTCTGATACCGATTGCGGAAATCATACCGTAGAGAACAAGTGAAATACCGCCGATAACCGCTGTGGGGATAAGGTTAATGAACGCTGCAATTTTAGGTGAGAATGAAAGCACGATTGCAACACCTGCCGCAATTCTTACAACCTTGGGATCATAAACCTTTGTAAGAGCAAGAACGCCTGTGTTTTCGCCGTATGTTGTGTTTGCAGGGCCACCGAAAATTGATGAAAGAGTCGTAGCCAAACCATCACCGATAAGTGTTCTGTGAAGTCCCGGGTCAGCGATAAAGTTTTTGCCTGTTGTTGCGCTGATAGCGGAAATGTCGCCGATGTGCTCCATCATTGTTGCGAGAGAAATAGGAACACAGATAATGATTGCACTGATGATAAGGTTTTTATCGGGAGTGTTGCCGAATACGATATTTTCCTTCATGATGGGAAGACCGATCCAGGATGCTTCCTTGAGTGCATCAAGCTTTGCAGGATCGAATACCTCCATACCGCAGAGCTGCATTACAACTGCTGCAACAACCGATACGATGATACCGAGAAGAATCGGTACAATTTTCGCCATACCCTTACCCCAGATGTTACATACAGCCACAACTGCAATTGCAATAACAGCAAGAAGCCAGTTTGTCTGAGCGTTGCCGATTGCTGAGGGTGCAAGAATAAGTCCGATTGCGATAATAATAGGACCTGTTACGATGGGCGGGAAAAATTTCATAACCTTTCTGACATCGAATATTTTAAAGAGTAATGCCAAAACCAGGTAAACGAGACCTGCTACCGCAACACCAAGACATGCATATGGCAGCATTTTTGCCTGTGCTGCAGGATCTTCACCTGCAAGCTCTTTTACGGCTGCATAACCGCCAAGGAAAGCGAATGATGAGCCCAGGAAAGCGGGAACCTTCATCTTTGTAAGCAAGTGGAAAAGAAGTGTTCCGAGGCCTGCCATAAGGAGTGTTGTCTGAATGTTGAGACCTGTAAGCAAGGGAACTAAAACTGTTGCTCCGAACATAGCAAAGGTATGCTGGAATCCGAGAATCAGCGTTCTGCCCGTTCCAAGCTCTTTGAAGGAGTCATAGATCGGCTTGTCGCCTACTGCTTTTTTTGGCTTTGACATAATTTGTACATCCTTTCTCTTTTGTATTGATAAAATGCAATTAACCTGCAGTTTTAGTTTACTATATCTGAGCAACGTTTGTCAATATTCATTGAAATTTAAACATAATTTTTAATAAATTTGTTGTAATAGAAAGTCAGATGTGGTATTATTAAAATAATATCTTTTGATTAGGAGAATCACTTATGATTATGAATGACAGCCACGTTTTATGGTACTCAAAACCCGCTCCCACATGGACTTACTCTTTACCTATCGGTAACGGTCATCTGGGCGCTATGATATACGGCGGAGATAAGAAAGAAAAAATCTCACTCAACCACGATGAAATATGGAGTGGTACACCTCACTGCAACTATGTATCAGAAGGACAGAAAGAAGACAGAAGTGAATTCTTTTTCAAAGCAAGAGAACTGGCTCTTGACGGCAAAAAGTTTGAAGCTCAGGAGCTTCTTCAGGACAACTTCAACGGCAGATGGTCACAGGCATATCTGCCTCTCGGTGACATAAACGTTGAGTTTTTCCTTGACGGCAAAGTTTCAGATTTCAGACGTGAACTTGACCTGAGAAATGCAGTATCATCTGTTTCCTATAAAGCAGGAAAAGTGAAAATTGAGAGAGAATATATTGCATCATATCCGAAGAATGCGATTGTCATGAATTTCAGAAACGATGCTGAAAACGGTATTGATTTTGAGCTGAGCTTTGCATCTTATTTAAAACACACCACCCGCTTTGAAAATTCATATTTTATCGTTGACTCAGAATGCCCCATGAGAACTGATAACGATGCCGGTGAAAGTGTTGATAAATTCTACATCTATTCAGACACCGAAAAAGGTATTCTTTCACGCTCAATCATAAAAATTATTGATGATAACGCAGTTATCGAAGAAAGCAAGAATGGTCTTATTATTAAAGGCTCAAAGAATACTACAATTATCTTCTCATGCGAAACAAGCTTCAATGGCTATGACAAGCATCCCGAAAGAGAAGGTAAGGAATACAAAAACGCATGCCTTTCTTACATAAATTCCTGCGAAGGCTTGTCTTATGAAGAAATCAAGGCTGAACATATTGCAGACCATCAGAAATATTATGAGAGAGTTTCACTTGATTTAAACGGTAAAGATACAACAGGCCTCACTACAAAAGAAAGACTTGAAAACTTTGAAAAGGACAAGAATGACAAAAACCTCTATACTCTCCTTTTCAACTACGGAAGATATCTTACTATCGCTTCTTCAAGAGCAGGCACTCAGCCTACAAACCTTCAGGGTATCTGGAACGACAGAGCTTGTCCTCCCTGGAACTCAAACTACACAATCAACATCAACACTGAGATGAACTACTGGCCTACACTCATGTGTAACCTTGAAGAAATGCATGAGCCGTTAATCGGTCTTGTTGAAGACATATCAAAAACAGGTGTTAAAACTGCATGGGATTTCTACCATGCAAAAGGCTTTACATGCCATCACAACACAGACATATGGAGAATGACTCACCCCGTTCCCGGCAACTCACAGTGGTCATTCTGGCCCTTAAGTTCAGGTTGGTTCTGCCGTCATCTCTATGACCATTACGAATACACAGGCGATAAAAACTTCCTTAAAGAAAAAGCTTATCCCATTATGAAATCAGCTGCAGAATTCTATCTCGATATTCTTGTGGCAGATGATGAAGGATATCTTATTATCGCACCTTCAACTTCACCTGAAAACGAATATCATCTCGGCACTCACAAATGCTCAGTCAGTGAAACTACAACGATGACAATGTCAATTGTAAAAGAGCTTTTCACAAACTGCATTGAAGCCACAGAAGTTCTCGGTGAAGATGAAGAATTTGCAAAGCTTCTCAAATCAAAACTCGCTAACATGCTTCCCTTCAGAATCGGAAGCAAAGGTCAGCTTCTTGAATGGTATCTTGAAGAAAAAGATTGTGACCCTCATCACAGACACACATCACATCTTTACGCTCTTCATCCTGCAAACCTTATCACAAAAGAAGCTACTCCCGATTTGTTTGATGCTTGTAAAAAGAGCCTTGAAATGCGCGGTGATGACGGTACAGGCTGGAGCCTTGGCTGGAAAATCAACTTCTGGGCAAGACTTCTTGACGGTGACCATGCTCTCATTCTTCTGAACAATCAGCTCCGCTTCAAGGATGATACAAAAACAGTTTACAGAGGCGGCGGCACATACGCAAACCTCTTCGACGCTCATCCGCCCTTCCAGATTGACGGCAACTTCGGTGCATCAAGCGGTATTGCGGAAATGCTCCTGAGAAGCATCAAAAATGACATCTATCTTCTCCCCGCTCTTCCTTCTTCATGGGAAACAGGCTCAGTGAAAGGTCTTAAGGCAAAAGGCAATGTAACTGTTGACATCGAATGGGAAAACGGAAAGCTTAAAAATTACCGTCTTGAAAATGCAAACGAAAACACACGTGTTTTCTATGACGGAAAAGAGGTAAAACAATAATGATTTCTATTCAGGGCGTAACTAAAAAATACGGCAAAATCAAAGCAAATGATGACATAGACTTCACTGTAGAAGACGGTCAGATTGCAGTTCTGCTTGGCCCTAACGGTGCGGGCAAATCCACTCTCATCAAATGCATCACAGGCTTACTCCGCTTTGACGGTCTCATTGAAATCGACGGGCACAACAACAAATCTGTGGAGGCAAAGAAACTTCTGGGTTATATTCCCGAAATGCCTGCAGTTTATGATATGCTGACTGTAGGAGAGCACATTGAATTTATTATGCGTGCTTACAAGTGCGATGAGAGTGAATATGCAGAAAAGCTTCTTGAAAGATTTGAAATGGCTGATAAAAAAGATAAGCTTGGCAAAGAACTTTCAAAAGGTATGCAGCAGAAGCTTTCAATCATCTGCGCACTTGCTCACAAGCCGAAATGTGTAATTTTCGATGAACCTATGGTAGGTCTTGATCCTCATGCAATCAAAGAGCTGAAGGAAATTTTCGTAGAGCTGAAAAATGACGGTGCAAGCGTGCTTATCAGTACGCACATGCTTGACAGCGTTGAAGATTATTGGGACGTTGCAAATATCATGATTGGCGGTTCATTTGCTGCAACAATGAAAAACGATTCCCTTGATTCTTCAAAGAGCCTTGAAGAGCTTTTCTTCGAAATCACGGAGGGAAAAACCGATGAGTAAAGCTCTCTTATATGTTCTTCTGACAAGATTCAAGAATAAAGTTCTCTCCATTGTCAGAAAACCGGGGCAGATGATTTTCATAATCATTCTTGCGGCAATGTTCGGCTTTACGGTTTTCTCCGGAAATCAGAGCGGTGTCAGTTACTTTTACCGTTCAATAGACGAGCTTCTTTCAATCTGCCTTCTTGTTTTCGGAATCTCCTATGTGCTGACAGCGTACAGCGGAATTTCAAAAGGTGCAAGTCTCTTCTCCATGAGTGATGTAAACCTTATTTTTCCCTCTCCCATAAAACCCATTCCCGCTTTGATTTACGGACTTATTCAACAGATGGGAACAAGCTTGCTTCTTGGTTTCTTTATCCTGTTTCAATACACAACCGTTCACAACTTCTACGGAGTGAACATTGACTTTCTTATTACGGTTTTCCTGCTTTATGCAGTCACAAGCTTCTGCGGACAGCTAACCGCAATGGTAATTTATATTCTTACAAGCTCAAGTGATAAAAAGAGAAAAATTGCCAAATACTCTTTCATAGGCATTGTTCTTGCCGCTGTTGTTGCGATTTTCCTTTATGCCCTTTCAATGGGACAGGATGATATGATTGAAAACGTTGTATCTGCCGCATCCACCTTCCCTGTTATGCTTTTCCCTGTTATCGGATGGGCCAAAATGATTCTGACAGGACTTTTTGCAGGAGAAACAGTAAATATTCTTTATATTATCCTCGGTGCTGGACTTACAATTCTTTATGTAGCTTTAATGGTAATTCTCGTTAAAGTAAAACAGACAGATTACTACGAAGACGTTCTGAAGGCAACTGAGGTTTCCTTCAGTGCAATTACAGCAAAGAAAGAAGGCAAACTGACAGAGGCTGTTCCACAGAACGTAAAAGTGGGAAAAACAGGTCTTGGTGCAGGTGAAGGCTCTGACGTTTTCTATTACAAGCATAAAGTAGAATCAAGAAGAGCAAAATCCTTTATCTTTGATGTTCCCACACTTGTATATATGGGAATTACCTGCCTCTTTGCTTTTATTTTCAAAGGCGAAGGCATTCTGCCCATACTTGTTCTCTCAATTTACCTGCAGATGTTCTCTGTAGCGCTCGGCAGATGGGTGAAAGAGCTTATTATGCCTTACGTTTACCTTATCCCCGAAAAACCTATGAAAAAGCTTCTTAACTGTCTTAAAGAGAGTTTTGTGAAAATTACAACAGAGGCTGTGGTGCTTTTTGCAATCGTAGGACTTATAATGAAGCTTGATCCTCTCGAAATTCTCGGTTGCATCCTTATCAGGATTTCATGCGGTGTTCTCTTCACTGCCACAAATCTCTTCTGCGACAGATTTTTCGGCGGTATATCCCTTAAGGCAATAACACTTATTCTTTATTTCCTTTTCTCAATGATTTTTGCACTTCCTGCAATCGTTACCGCAGTAATTCTTTATAATTTCACATACACCGATTTATGGGTAATCTATACAGTATCGGCAATTGTAAATACTCTTGCAGGTGTGCTTACACTTTTCATCAGCAGAAATGTTCTGCAGTATGCAGAGCTTAATAACAGATAAAACGGAGGAATTGAAAATGCTTACAGACATTGAAATCGCCCAGGGTGCGAAAATGCTCCCAATCACAAAAATCGCAGAAAAGATGGGTCTTGACACTGACCTTATCGAGCCTTACGGAAAATATAAGGCAAAGCTTCCTAAGGAGCTTTTTGAGAAGGTTAAAGATAACGAGGACGGTAAACTTATCCTTGTTACTGCAATCAACCCCACACCCGCAGGCGAAGGTAAAACTACAACAAGCATCGGTCTTGGTCAGGCTATGCACAAAATCGGCAAAAACGCAGTTCTTGCACTGAGAGAGCCTTCACTCGGTCCTGTATTCGGTGTTAAAGGCGGTGCAGCAGGCGGCGGCTACGCTCAGGTTGTTCCTATGGAAGACATCAACCTTCATTTCACAGGCGACATGCACGCAATCACTTCTGCTAACAACCTTCTTTGTGCTGCAATCGATAACCACCTTCAGCAGGGCAACGAGCTTGGCATCGACCAGAGAAGAATCCTTTTCAAGAGATGCCTTGACATCAACGACAGAGCTCTGAGATATGTAAACGTAGGTCTCGGCGGAAAAGTTAACGGTATTCCCCGTGAAGACGGCTTTATCATCACAGTTGCAAGTGAAATCATGGCTATTCTCTGCCTTGCAGATGATATTTTCGACCTGAAATACAGACTTGGTAACATCCTTGTTGCTTACAAATATGACAACTCCCCTGTTTACGCACGCGATATTGGTGTACATGGTGCAATGGCAGTTCTTCTCAAGGATGCTATCAACCCCAACCTTGTTCAGACCCTTGAAAATACTCCTGCTATCATTCATGGCGGACCTTTTGCAAACATCGCACACGGCTGTAACTCAGTAAGAGCTACAAAATATGCTTTGAAGCTCGGTGACTACTGCATTACAGAAGCAGGCTTTGGCTCTGACCTCGGTGCTGAAAAGTTCCTTGACATCAAGTGCCGTTTCGCAGGTCTGAAGCCCGATTGTATCGTGCTTGTTGCTACTGTAAGAGCTCTCAAATATAACGGCGGTATCAAGAAAGAAAACCTTGCAGAAGAAAATGTAGAGGCTCTCAGAAAAGGTATCGTAAACCTTGAAAAACACATTGAAAACATGCTTTCATACGGTGTGCCGCTGGTTGTTGCAATCAACCGTTTCCATACAGACAGTGAAGAAGAGCTGAGCGTTATCGAAGAGTGCTGTAAGAAACACGGCTGCGACTTTGCTCTCAGCGAAGTCTTTGCAAAGGGCGGCGAAGGCGGCATTGACCTTGCAGAAAAGGTTATTGCAGCTTGCGAAAAAGAAAACAGCTTCAAATTCCTCTATGACGAAAAGAAACCTCTCAAAGAGAAAATTGAAACTATTGCTAAAAACATTTATGGTGCAGACGGTGTCGTTTACACTGCAAATGCGGAAAAGAATCTTGCTGAAATTGCAAGACTCGGCTTTGAAGAAATTCCCGTTTGTATCGCAAAAACTCCCCTTTCACTTACAGATGACCCCACAAAGCTTGGCAGACCTGAAAACTTCGTAATCACTGTCAAAGAGGTTAAGCTTTCAGCAGGTGCAGGCTTTGCAGTTGTTCTCACAGGCGATATCATGACAATGCCCGGACTTCCTAAAAAGCCCGCTGCAATGATCATCGACATCGACGAAAACGGCAACACAGTAGGTCTTTCATAAAAAATTATACATCAAAAATTCACCGCCCGAGGTCTTACGATTTCGGGCGGTTGGTTTTATTTTCTTTTCGGACAGACTTTCATGCAGATTCCGCAGACTGCACCTCTGCCGATGTGCTTGAATTCTCTTTTCATGAACTCACTGCATTTTTCGGGATTTATGATTTCTTCACGAGCAGTACCTTCGGTGTAGATTTTTCCGGTCAGTGCTTTCGCAGGGCATGCGTCAACGCATCTTCTGCAATCACCGCAAAGGTTTTCTTTTAAAGGTTCTCCTACTTCTTGGAAGGGATAATTTGTAAGAAGTGTCCCAAGTCTGACGGTAGGGCCGAAGTCCTTATGTATAAACATATTGCTTTTGCCGATTGTTCCGAGACCTGCAAGACACGCTACCATTCTTGAAGAAACAAGTCCCTTATAGTTCCAGCCGTCCTTGTTGATGCTCTGCGATGCACCTACAGGAATATATCTGTAGCCTTCATTCTGCAAAAACATTCCTGCTTGCAGAATAGTTCTGTCGAGAAACGCATTAACTGTCCTGTAATGGTGAAAATATGTATGGGTAGGCCCATTATCTATTTCGTCAACAACAGCCTCTGAGAGCCTTACAACGAAGCTTACGGCATATTCCATATCGTTTACAGGCTCTTTAAGTTTTGCAAAGCCTACATCACTTACACCCAAAGACAATATATAGTTTTTAAAATTTTTTTGAAAATCCATTTTTACACCCTTTAAATTACACTCATATCCTTTGCACTTTTTCTCAAAATATTTATGAGGTGAGAAAGATGAGTGAAGAAGAATATTTAAAAGCCCGTATAAGTGAGCTTGAAAAAAATGTCAGAAAAGTCTTTATATCCGAAAAACACCGAAGAAACCAGTTTATGGCTCTTCGGTATTATAAAAATCAACTTGAAAGACTGCAGAGTTATTCTGACATGTAGTCGCTTCCCACAACCACCTGAATCTCCGCTTTCTGCGTTCCTACTCTCTTGAATTCGAGAGAGTCGCCTTCACCTTCTGCTCTGAACGCAGATACATAAAGTGTCAGCTCGTTATTGCCATAGTCAAGATACTGTGAAAGACGGACGTTGCTGACATATCTTCCCGGAACAATACCAAGAGAACGGTAGACTACCACACCGTCGCTGTTAACGAGGGAGCAAAGAAGAACTTCTTCGCTTGCTGTAGGATTGGAAATTGCAAGCGGCAGAAGTGAATCCGGCTTCTGAACAGAAATTGCAGTATTGGCATAGAATCTGAACTTTGTTGTATTTCCCTTTGCTTTTGTTGCTTTTACGAGTTCCGCCTGTTGTTCGTCTGAAATCGCGATAAGAGAAACTTCATCATCTGCAAAACTTCTTCCGCTGTAAATTGACGGATAGTAGCTTGAATCATTGCTGATATTCACAACTGAAAGCACTGAAATCAACATAGCTAATATAACAATAACGCAAACACCAATGATAATGTTTTTCTTTGTAAGAAGTGATTTTATATTTCCCTTCGTGAAAAATGATTTTATTTTTTCTGCATTAAAATCAATCTTCGACAAAGAAATTTTCTTACTTTCTTTTTCTTCAACCTTTACTTTTTCCTTGGCAGACTCCTCTTCCGCATTTTCTTCAGAGTTTTCTGTCTCTTCCGTTTCTTGGTTATCAACTTCTTCTGTTTTCTCTTCTGTCTCTTCTTCGTCAACAGAAACTTCTTCCATTATGATACCGGTCTTCTGCACTGGAGTCTCTTCCGGTTGAATTTCTTCAGCAATCTCTGCGGTTTCTGTCGTTTCAGGAATTGATGTTTCCTCTGCATCCTCTGACTCTGTTTCTGAAAGACTATCTTCTACCTCTTCACACTCTGTTTCAGAAACACCAGCATCTGTCTCTTCTGTCTCTGCTTCGGAAACAATATCTTCAGTTTTTTCAGCGTCTTCATTTGTAGCTTCACTTTCCTCTGCAGAAGCACTTTCCTGAGGTTGTGCGTTCGTTTTTTCAGCAGGACTTTCTTCAACGGGAATATCATCTGCAGGAATTTCTTCAGGCTCTTCTGTTGTCTCAAGAAGTGACTCTGCCTGCTCATTTACCTCTTCTGTAGAAGCTATATCTTCCTCGACAGAAGGACTTATTTTTTCTTCTTTTACAGGCTCTTCTTTTAGCTCAGGCTGAACAGGAGCTTTCTTCCTCACTTCTACTGCTTCAGTTTTTGCAGGAGCTTCTTTTTTTATTTCCTTCTTTTTCTCTTCAGCTTTAGCAGAAACTTTTTCTTCTTTTTCCTTTGCTTTTGAAGCTTTCTTTTCTTCTTTTTTTTGAAGCTTTGCTTCAGCCTTCTGCTTTTTCGCGAGAAGCTTTTCATCCTTTTTCTTCTGTTTTTCCTTGAGTTTTGCCTTCTTTTCTGCTTCTCTCAGATTTTTTTCAGACTTTTTAGGAACTTTCTTTTCAACAACCTGATTTTTATAATTACTGTTCTTCTTGACTTTTTTCTTGTTATTCTTCTTTGACTTTGCCAAATGAGTCACCTGCTTTCAATATTAGGAAAAACGGACCGAGTTTTTCTCGGTCCATTAATTAAATTTATGGTTCCCAGGGAAGTTTTCCCATGCCCCAGATCTGCGGATATCTGTTGATCTGTACCATATCAGTTTCAACTGCGACTTTGATTACAATGCCGTCAGCGAGTGCACCTAAATCTATATCGTTATTCGCTGTGATAAAACTAAGTGTCTGTTCTGCATCGCCATCTGCATCAAGTTCGTTTTTGTAATAATAACAATAGTCATCGCCTCTGTTATCGTGCCAATCACCTTCATCTGCAATTTTATAAGGTACATTTGCAGGGTGCTGATTTGACATACCGTTTATTGAATATTCGTGAACCATTTTCACTCTCAGATAGCCTGCACCGTCACCTTTGTACTTAACATCAACACAGAAATTGCCGATGTAGTTGTCATCACCAGGATTTGTACTGAGAACAATAAGTCCATTGTCATCTAAAGCAACAACTGCGTTTCCTTCTTCATCAGTAATCGGGTTTCCTTTTTCATCAGTTAACTCAATATTTTCAGGCAACACTTCATTTTCACCATTCTTGAAATAGCAATAAGGCTCAGCCTGAAAGTTTGCAACTGAAAAATTCTGAGTTTCATCAGTTGCACGCATAATAAACCAGGCGAAAGAGAAACTTGTAACTATGAAAACAGTAACAAGCAGCATTACTATCAGTCTGAACTTTTTATCTTCTATAAACTTTTTCTTCATGCTGACACCACGCTCTCTTACTGATTTTCTGATGTTTCTTCAACTGTTGTTTCTTGCGTAGTTGTTTCTTTTTCTGTCAAAGCATCTTCAACTGCACCGTCATTATCCTGCGTTGCGATTATACTGATCTGACAGGGAAACTCAACATTGGCAATACTTCCTGCATTCTGCCACACGCTTTCGCCACCTGCTGCATTCTGCACCTCATCATATTCAACCCAGAAAATAATTCTTACTGTTGCTTCCTCTCCGGGAGCAAGAATAAATTTGTCTTCATCTTCATTACTGCTTCTGAGTTTTTCATTATGAGCATCAATTTTTGTTTCAATATCCTCTTTTGAAGAGTTTTCATCAATTCCGAATTTTTCTGCAAGCTCTGCTTTTGTTTTCGGAGACTCAGTTGTATCTGTTGATTTTTTTATAAAAGCAACATATCTGAAACCGTTTTCAACCGATTTTTCCAGAGGTTTGATGTCTACAAGGATTCTTGCATCTGCTCCGTTTACTCTGTTGTTATTTTTAACAGTTATTTCTTTTACAATCGTAACGTCATCAAAGAGAGTCTCGTTTGTATCACAGATTTTTGTTGCACCCTTGAATTTGAGAACATTTTCATTCTCAAAAAGAGTCTGTTTAACATCAAACATCTCAAACGTTATTGTTGTGCTCTTTGTTTCAGTTTTATAAAAATATGCACTTGTAGGTGAAAGAAGGCTGAAATATGAAATTACAATAATTAAAGATGCAACAAAAGCCACATATTTAACTGTTCTTTTCTTCGCTGTGCTCATTTTTATCACCTCTCGTCTTCCTTTTATAAAATCTGCTTGCAAACACGCTTATTGCCATAATCACAAGAACTACTATGCCGATTATTGCAACATAGTTTGTGCTTGTAAGCCAAAGTGACGGATAACCAAGTAACGGTACGGAAAACCATACTTTTCCTTTTATCTGCTCTGCATCTGCACTTTCGGTATCAATAAGACCTGTTTTGTCGCCTGCTGTTTTTATCTCTTTTTTATCGTAATCAATAGAAACGATTCTGTGGGTATATGTTGTGCCGTCTTTTACTTTGAATTCAACGGTCACTATATCACCTTTTTCAAGTTTGTCAAAGGGCATAGCTTTTACAAAAACAACATCACCCTTGTTGAGAACGGGACTCATACTGTTTGATGCAACCGAATAACCCTTTGCACCACAGATTGAAACCACCGCTATGAGCAGCACCAATCCTGCTACCAAGACACAGAACGCGTTTCTTAATACTCTTAAAAACTTATTCATTCGCTTGTCTCTTCGCTTGTTGGAACGGTTGGTGGCATACCATTGGGATTATTAAAGTTTTTCCATTCCATAAAATCTGCCTGTTTTGCTTCAAGGAAAAACTTGATTGTCATTTTTTCACCCTGCAAATCAACAGGAACATCTTTGCTGATTATAATTGTACCTGCAAGAAGAATCTCGTTTTTAGCATAAACTCTTGTTGTGGTTTCTGCAGTTGTTTCTGTTGTAGTTTCTGTTACTTCATTATCTACTACTGCACCACCGTCAGTTGTCTGTGATGTTTCTGTTATCTCTGTTGTTTCTGCTGCTTCGCCGTTCTCTGTTCCTGCCTCTGTTGCAGTTTCCTGAACTGTTGTGGTTTCCTCAATTTCAGGAGCGGGAATTCTTCTGTCATCACCAACCACAGCTTTCGGAGTATAATAAAGGAAACCATCTTCGCCAACTTCCCATTTACTTTCGCCTGCATTTTTAAACTCGATCCATTTGAAAATTTCCGTTGAGCCGTCATATGTACACTCAACACGAACACGAAGTTCTGTATCAATTGTTGAAGTATTTGTTATTACAATTGCCTCTTTAAGGTCAAGCTCTGTACCGGGAAGAATCAGATCTTTTTCTTCTTCTGCAAGAGTAAGGTCACCTGATGCTGTAAAATTAAGGTCACCTGAACTTAATACCATGCTCTTATTTTCACCACTGCTGAACCATGCTTCAGTTGCATTAAAGCCTACAAGGCTGAACACTGCCACAAGGGAAAGTATTACACAAAGTATTCTCTTTTTCATCCTTGTCAACCTTCCTTCTTTCTTAATTTCTTTAAAGTGGCATTATCAATTTCAAATGCAAAATAAAAAACATAAATTGCTACCAAAGAGATTTTTCCCCACAAAGTTGAGAGCATAAAGGGAAAATATCCTATAAACGGAACTTTCTTTTCTACCCTGCCTACAACAACATCATAAGATGTGTAACCCGGGTCTTCAACATTGTTGTGGTCACCTTTTGTTCTGAAAGATTTTTCCTCTGTGTTGATTTTTACAACACGATGAGAAAACCATCTGTCATTACCTTTCTTTTTGAAAGTAAGAACATCGCCAACTTCAACGTCTGCAAACTCTACTTCTTTTGTAAAAACTAAATCGCCTTTATTAATTGCCGGACTCATACTGTCTGAAATTACATAATACCCATTGTAACCTGACATTTTCGGAGCCAATGAAACGGTAATTAAAAAGAGAGACAAAAGAATTATAAAAACTGTTAAAATTTTACTTGCTATCTTTTTCGCTTTCATCATCGTCACCGTTACGTGCAATTAAAATAATATCTTTCACTTCAAATGCCATAATAAACAGCATCGGAAGAATTACTATGAGGAAAAATGCCGTTCTGTTTGTCTGAAGGAAGTTTATTGCTTTACCTACTGAAGGTATTTTGAACTGAACCTTACCGTAAATTTTATCTTCAGTAACCAAATCCGAGTCAACAACTTTATTGGCATCGCCTTTAGTTTCAAACTTTACTTTACCATCTTCCACAATAATATCGTTAATGCGGTGAGTTACGGGACCGCCCTGCAAAACAGGGTCAAGTGACGAGAATGTTATTACATCGCCCTTTTTTAACTCACTTGCATCTTTTTTCTTAATTATTACAATGTCGCCTATTTTATATTCAGGGTCCATACTTGGTGAAATAACACTCATAACACTATACCCTGCAATATTAACCACTTTTGAGCCGTTTGCACCTTTCGGAGTCATAAGAACAACTGCCAACAAAAGTAAACAGACTACAAAAATCACTGCTGAAATAATTGATACTAACCTTTTAATAATTTTCATTGCTTCAATCACTTGATTCTTAATTATTTGATTATGAATTGCTTATTACTGCGTCCACATTCTCAATCATTGCAGACATGTTTGCTACATCATTAATTGTTTTGTTTTCGTCTATCTTAAAAGAGAAATAAACTCTGTATCTGCCATTATTAGGAACCGTATATGTAAAAGTATTTTCGTCGCTGAGAAAGATTTCATCTGCCTGAACTTTATAAGACGGCTCTGCAGATGTAGTTTCTTTATCACCACTATCACCGCTCATCAAAGAAACTCTGCGGTTTAATTTAACGGATGAAATAAGATTACCTTGCACATTTGCTATCTTGTTTAAATCAAGTGTAATTTTATATCCTTTTTCTGCATTTTTAAATTCTGCCATGTATGTATATTCTGCTCCGGGGAACATATTTTCGAGAACAATCTCCCTGTCTGAGATCATTTCATATTTGACAATATCTTCGGTCCTTATTGCTATTTTATCGTTTTTATCTGCGCCGTAATAAATATTAGCGAATGTTGATGATTCATTTTTAACATCAACTCTTTTAATCTCCTCTACCGAACTTCTGTCCATAATTGCAAACCAGCAAAGAGTTACTGCCACAAGAACAACGCCTGTAACAATAAGCATCACAAAGCTTTTAGTTGCATTTTTGTTGCCACCTTTTGCCATTTATCTTTACCTCTCTTTGCCGAAATTTTTGTTTTCCTGCAGGGGAGAATTTTTATATTCTCCCCTGCTTAAGTTTTGTTTACTCTTAATATCCAAGAGTATTTACTACTGAATTTACACCCCAAGGTCTTTCTGACTTGACAATTGTGAGTATAAGTTCAACGTCTGTTGCCGTGTTACCCTCTGCATCTTTTACATCGGGAAGCTTAATGAATGTACCGTAGACATTATCTTCTTTAGCTATGTTTTCACTTGGGATATCCTTACCACCGAGCTTTGCAGTAATCTGATATTCATAGCCGTCAGGTAACATTTCGCCTACATAGAAGCCATCAAGTTCCTTTGCAATTGCAAGAGCATCGATGTTTGTCTGTTTTTCTCCGACTTTATTTGTGAAGTCGTTAAGAACCTGAACATCGTCTTTACTTCCCTTTTCTTCCACACTCTTGAAGAGTACACCGAGAGTTTTACCCGTCACGTCAAGGTCTGAACCATTCACGATTGTGTAAGAAATGTTAGCATTTCTTACAAGACCGGGATAAACAGTTCTCACCGCGCCATTTGCAAGGCTGAAGCTGATTCCGGGATCCATTTCTACGTTAAACTTAGCAGTTTTGATTGTATAAACCTTATCACCGGAAGTGATTGAGAAGTATCCGCCATTGCCTTCTTCAGTTGCAGTAACGGCTGAGCCCGAAGCTGTGTTTATGAACTGCATTGATGTGTAGTAACCAATCTGTCCATAGGTTGAACCTAAGTAGAAGTTCATTGTTGCTGCTGCAAGTGCTGCAGTTGAGCCATAGCCTTCATAGGTTGTTTCTCTGCCCATTCCGATCGTATCAACGATTGTTGACGGTACGGGATAATAACCACCATTTTCAGGATCTACAACTGAGAATACATCACCAAATGTAAGTTCTTCACATTCTTTTGTTGATTTACCTGTGCCGATTACTGTACCTTCTTCGATATTCTTGTTTGTCTGATTATCATAGTAAGCTTCAGTAATTGCAGTTTCGTCAACATAAGTGCCTACTATGGGTTTCTTACTGTCAGCAACGCCACCATAAAGGGCATTTGTAAGTGTTGCACCGTCAAGCATTTCACCTACGATACCTGCTGTGTTACCTTCGCCTACGTTTGCAGTTGAAAGAACTTCGCTGATTGCAGCCTGATGAGCTGAGCCGATTACGCCGCCTGCTACACCTGCTGAAACAGTCACATTACCCGTCGTAACAATACCGCTGATTACTGCATTTTCGTTTACTCTACCTGCCAGAACACCTGTTGCCGGAGTACCTACGATGTTGCCTTCTTCGTCTGTTACGTTACCTGCCTGAGAAGTTACATCTGCCGAAACTACACAGTTTTTAACTGTTGCATTTTTAATGATGTTCGCAAGAGCACCTGTGTTCTGTTCGCCACCATAGATTGTTGCAGTAAGAGCAACATTATTGACTACTGCTTCATCTTCAATTGTACCGAAGAGACCGCCATGACCTGCTGCAATAGTTCCATCTTCTTCATTTACAGTACCTGATGTGAAGTTCTGGATTGCATACTGGTGAGTACCTTCTTCTCCCTCAGGAAGGTCATTGAGATGAGCTGTGAAGTAGTGAATCTGGAAGTCTTCAACTTCACTCATATCAATGTCATTACCAAGAACGAAGTAGAGTTCGCTTTCTGTACCGTAGTAGTGGAGTGACAGCAATGAAGCAACAGCCTCATCATTGTCTTCACCACCGATTATATACGGATTTTCTTTAGTACCTACACCGCCCTCAAAGTTGGGGTTAATTGAATTAATAAGAGTTTCTGAATTGACTGCAACATCAATATAGAGTGTAGGATCAATTTCCATACCACGTGAAAGCTTAATCTTGTTATTGTTTGTCACTTTGATTGTTTCAGCACCGTCAAACTGGCTTGTCGATAAGATATTGGTAGAGTTATTGATACCAATTATGCCTTTTTCAGATGCCGGGTCAAACTGAACACCATCAACAGAGCTTATCTTTGAGTTGAGAGACACACCATAATCACCTGAACTTGATGAGTTGGGAACAAGTCTGTCTGCATACTGACTCTGTGCTGTTTTGATTGCCATTGATGAAATTGCTGAATATGCCTTGATTACATCGTAGTTTCTGATAATAACCTTATTGTCAAGGTAAATTGAATACTGAAGTTCAAGATTTTCAGCAGCAACAATTATGTCTCCATTTTCATCAACTACGTTATCACTTCCGTCTGCGAAGTAAACAATGTTTTCTCCATTTTCATCAACTTCTGAACACCTGTATTTTCTTACAGTTGATGTATCTCCGTTTTCGTCTGTGACTGTTGCAGTGAAGAGAGTGTAAGTAACGACTTTATCTGTGACTGAAGTGTCAACATAGATAAGGTTACCTTCTGCATCAACAACCTGATGATTTTCAGCGTTGAGAATTGCACCAAGCTGCGGAAGAACAATCTTTTCGCTGTTACCTGCTACAAAGCCCTTTTCTTCATTCACATCAACAGTTGCCTTATCGTCAGGAACATAATTCATTGAAGAATTCATATACTTCATATCCATCATGCTTGAAAGTGAAGCTGAATATTTATAGCTGTTCGCTGATTTTTCACCTGCAAGTGATTTATCAACATAAACGCTTGAAAGCTTGTTCATTGTCGGCTGTACTGTACCGAAGAGGATTGAATCCTGAGCTTCGTTATAGTATCCGAGAAGACCTGCTGCGTAAGCGTTTGTAATAGGCTCTTTTTCTGTACTTGTAACAGTACCAACAAGTGAAGCAATTGTCTGTGTATCTGCTGGAGCGTTTGCAAATGAAACTGCTGACCTTGTGTATACACTGTCCATTGTTCCTTTGTTTGTCGCTGCAAAACCCGAAACATTCTCTACTTTTGCTTTTTCAGATGTTGCATTTCCAGAGGCAAGAACGTTTACATCTGCCATTGAGAATGAATTTCTGATTGAGCCGTTGTTGTTTACAACAAATGCACCGATTGATGCAACTTCATTACCGGTTGATGTTTCAAGTGTACCTGCAGTACCTGAATTGATGATTGTACCGTTATTTGTAACAGCCATTACACCAACGTTTTCTTTAGCACCCTTGATTGTAGCGTCTACCATACAGCCGTCGATTGTACCGGTGTTTATCCACACAAGACCTGCTGCATCAGAAATATCTGCTGTGCCATCACCTATTGTTGACTTAACATAGACATCCTGAAGAGTACCGTTGTTTGTACCTACAAGTGCTGGTTTAGTGCCTGTAAATGTGAAGTTTTCAAAAATTACGTTACTGATCATTGAGTTTTCATCAACTGTCTCAAAGTAACTGCCTGTTGCATTTACAGAATTTTCGCCTACACCCTTGATTGAGTAACCATTACCCTTGAGAACAAAGCCCTTGTAATCGAAGGTCTTTTCTTCAGTTGTTGTGTTACCCTCTGCATCTGAAACTGTTACCTCGTAAGTGTAATAAGCCGGAGCTGTGGGGATCTTACGGACAGTATCGTCAACTGCGATATTTGACATGAGCTGATAATAAACCGTACCCTCTACCTGTTCATTTCCTTCTCCGAGAGGTGTTGCCCACTGGTCATAGAAGCCTGTGTAATCTCTCTGAGCAATGTCAAACTCGTCGTCATTTTTATCCGGATCTGACCACATATTAATGTGATTAAGGTCATCTTCGTTACCGATAAGGTAAGGCTGTGAGAATGTACCCTTCATATCTGCACAAAGTCGGCTGTAAACACGAGTTGCATACTGTTCATAACCTACAACCTGAGCTATAACGTCAACATATTCACGAGTATTACGTGTTCGCTTAATAGCAGCAAGGTTACCTTCAAGTGTTGCACCTGCCCAGTCAAGCTGGTAAGTGTGCGGCTGCAGCTCTTCATCTAAATATACAAATTCCGACGGAACTGTAAGAGCCTGTGTAATACCTGCGCCTGTTTTTGCTGAAACGTCATCGGGAGCTACATTTACGCAAACAACAGAAAGGATTGAGTTAGTCATGATATAGTTATCTGATTCTTCGTTAAGAAGTGTTCTCAGATAGGGGTATGCGTTGGGTGTAAAGCCCCAATAATCAGAGAATGTTGCGGTTGTGGCCGCCGGCTTCTTACCTGATGTTAATTCAAGTGTTGTAAGCCCTCTTGCTTCCTGGTTATTTGTCTGACCACCGATTGATGTAAGTGTCGGGTCTGTATTTGTCCAACGGTCATAGTAGCAGTATCTTACTGTAGCACCTGAATTCATCTTTGTACCGACTGTACCGCCTTTTCCGAAGTAGCAGTTATTCGGGTTGTTAGTTGAATTAATTGATGTGTAAGCCGGAGCAACTGAACCTGAAGAGTAAACGTCTTCTACATTACCGAGTGCCACACCCGCAACACCGCCGATACCCACGCCGTAAACTGCCCCTGAATTTCTTGCGATAATATCACCGAAGGTTGCATTAACTGCAGCTGAAGAATATGCATGAGCAATACCTTCACGGTTGATACCACTGAAACCACCGACACCAACAATTGCAGTTGATGTATAAGGTCTGATTGCTGAAGTATTGTTTTCAGTGCCGAATTTAACGTTACCGCCACTGAAGCATTCTGTGATTACATCGCCTGTTATGTCAGCCTGTGAAACGGGATCTTTCATTTCCTTTACAACACCGACAAAACCGCCGATACCAAGGTCACCATTAACGAAGGCGTTATTGCCCGAAGTGAATTTTTTAACTTCAACATTACCTGATGCAAATGACTGGTTTGCTGTACCGTTTGACATGATACCTATAAGACCACCAACACCAAATACTCTTTCAGTATTCTGGGTATTGTAAATATTGTCACAGATAACGTTGCCTGTTGCGTAACAGGATTCAACTGTCGCACCTGAATCACCGATAAGACCACCAACAGCATCTCTTGAGCCTGTAACCATTACTGATGAGCTACAGCTCTTGACTACAGTTGTGGGATAGTCAACCTTACCGATAAGACCGCCTACATAAGAGCCGTTACCTGTTACTGTACCCCATACATTTTTCTTAACAAGGTTACCTTCGTCGTCATATTCGTCGGGGATAATGTTACCATACTCGTCATATTCAGCAGAGCCTATTACGTGGCAGTTTTCAATAACAATATCTCCACTGCCCATAACGTGACCGACAAGTGCACCTACGTAGTTACCGCCTGTCTGCTGACCGCCTGAAACTGTACCAGTTGCAACAACAGTTGCATTTTCAAGAGTAAGGTTCTTGATCCAGGGGTCATATGCTGTATTCGGACCAGTCATCGCCTTAGAAACCTTAGCAAACATGCCGACGTAGTCCTGACCTGTCTGTTCAATCTTAAGGTTTTTGATTGTATGTCCTGAACCGTCAAACTGACCTGTATAACCTGTTGAAACATCAAGACCGATAGGTGTGAACAATGTTTCATTGTCGCCACAGTCGATATCGGTAATAAGCTTGTAGTTATAAGTTGAGCCATAGTAGTTGGAGAACTTAGCACCATTTACAAGCTCATACTCTGCTTTACCGAGAGCGTAGAGCTGACGCTGAGTTGCAATACAGTAAGTTGTACCGTAGCTGAGAGCGAGCTTAATATCTCTGTGTACTTCAACACCGTTTATCTTTGCAGTTGCTTTTATAATTGGTGTCTGAGCATTGTAATAAGCTTCACCGTTTGAGAATACACCGCCTGACGCTGCACCTGCATTTACATATGTGTTCTTTGTGGGTTTAGCTTCAAAGTTTCCTCTGGTTGCAATTCCCTTTGTTGTATCAAAGATGTTTCTGTAAACAGTTGTGTACTGAACATCTTCGACAACTTTATCGTCACCAAAGAGAAGGTCAACGTTCTTATTGCTGATGATTGCACCTGTTTCCTCATCAACCAAATACTTACCTTCTGCATCAAGGAGCGGTTTACCATCCTCACCAACCTTTGGAGCACCATACAGCTTAGTATCAAAAGCTTTAAGGTCATCACTGTCATAACTTACAGTGTCAGTTGTATCGAAGAATGATGAAGAATAAGTTACGTAGCTTCCGTCAATATAAGTGAGGAGTGTAACAGGATATACAAGACCCTGACCGTATGCAACCTTTTCGATGTCGCTTTCTTCTTCAGACTCACTTGTCTGAACAGGAGCTGAAAGGAATTTAGCATAAGCGTCTGAATACGGGTCAGTAACCGCTTCCATACTCTCGATGTATGCAGGAACATCAGTAATCGCATTGCCGTTATCATCAACAGCTACAAGGTCTTCCCCTCTCTTTTCGTATTTCACAACCTTAATGCCTGAAACTACGGGAACAGGATAATGACCATCAAGCTTCTGCCAGAGATCTTTACCATTTTCATCCTTAACGGCAGCCATTACATTTGTTGTAATAAGCTCTGAAGTTGGTTTGCCTGTAATTTCGTCCTCTATATCAGGATAATCAGCCGTATTTACTTTGAGAAGTGCGTTATCGTAGTAGAGGTTTGACTTTGTGATTGTACCTGTACCACGGGTACCTGTAGAGAACAGAGCTGTATCAATCTCTTCAAATTTGTCATATTCCATGGCAACATTCTGACCTGCATCGATACAGTTGGAAATTGTCATATTGAAATTCATGTTGCCGTTGTTTCCAGCAATACCGTAACCGCTTGAAGTTGTACCTGTAAAAAGACAACTGTCAACAACAAGGTCTGTTGAGTTTTCAAGGTAGCTTACAATACCTGCCGCATTTGAATGGTCAACTGTTGCTGACTTAGCAGATGCAAAGATACTGCCTGATGCAAAGCAACCTGAAATTGTTGATCCAAAGTTCACTGCATCGTTAACGTAACCTACAATACCACCTGCATAGGGGGCAAGCTCACTGTTGAATGCATTTACATCAGACTGAGTGAAGCAGTTGATGACGCGTGAACTTGTGAAGTTACCTACGATACCACCGACATTCTGCTTACCTGTTACAGTACCGACTGTTACCGAGCAGTTTTCGATAACTGCGTTAGAAATCTTACCTGCGATACCACCGACATTTTCGTTACCTACAATACCGTTTGCCTTTTCGCCGGGAGCCATAAGCTCAACGTGGAGGTTTTTGATTGTAGGAACGAGTGTACCTTTCTGTGCTACGACACCGAACACACCGATGTTGTTTTCGTTTCCTCGGTCAGATTTAACGCCTGTAATCTTATAACCCTGACCGTCATATTCACCATTGAAGGGTGATGTTTCAGTACCGATTGGAGCATAGAATTTACCTCCATTGTTGTGGATAAATTTGTCTGTATTTGTTCCTGTTGCAGAGTAAGAATCTGAAAGGTCAATATCGTTAATCTGTCTAAAGTAGTAGTAGTTATCTCCTGTAAGATAAGCTACAACACGAAGCTGTGTTTGTGTGCTGATGAGGAAGGGATTACCTTCAGAGCCGTCACCTTCAATTTCAACAGAAATAATCTGTGCAGTTGTTTTAAGACCGCAGGTATATTCTGCAATAAGCATTTCAGCACCGTAATCTGTAGGCTTGACAGCAAGCTCAAATTCTGCAATCTCATCATTTTCGCCGTAAATCGGTGAAATGTACTCAGGATCATCAATACAGCTCAAAGGATTACCGTTTTCGTCTTTTGCTGTTTCAACAAGACTGAAACCGTCCGTAGCAACTGCATCTCTTCTGTTTGTTTCACTACCATAAGGAAGCTTTGCATATTTTTCGCTAAGTCTTGCAAAAAGTTTTGTTGAAGAACCGATAGCCTTAGTGATCGCAACCTTATTCCATCCTGAATGGAATTCATCAGCAATTTCAAGGTTATTATCGTTGATGTTAACAAATCCGTTTTCAACCTGTGCAAGAAGTGAATCAAGAGGACCTTTCTCCCCTGATTCTGTTGCGAAGAATGCGATATCATTGGGATATGTTGAATAGTAGTTATTCTGGAACATTGTAGCAAAATTGCCTTCAACAAACATTCCTTCAGCATATCCTGCAATAAACTTACCTATTCTATGAACTGATTTAAGTGTTACGTTGTTTGATGTACCGTCGATACACTCAAGCTCAGCACTGATTACACCGTTCTTAAAGAGTTCATGTGTAATTTCGTTTGAAGCGAAGTTTTCTCCAAAGCTACCGATTACACCTGCAACGAAGGTCTGCATTGCTTTACCTGTAATTTTACCGCCTGCAACGCATCCGTCAAATGAAAGAATTTCGGGAGCGTTGTTAATATAAGCCACAAGCGACGCAGCACGGACAGTATCGTCCTTGCCTGCTTCCAATGCATTTACTGTTGCATAAGATTCGGTGTCAATAAGTTGAAGAGACAACACGTTCTCATCAACATCAGCCACTGCACCTGCACCATGTGAAATACCACCTGATGCAGCTACCGATGAAAGCTTTGTTGTGTTATTCACATAACAGTTATTAAGTTCAACATCTGTTTTGGCTCTTGCGAAGCCTAAGAGACCTGCACCGCGAGCTGTTCTTGTGCCGTCTTTAGATATTGCAGTTACATCAGCACCTGAAACTCTGATGTCTTTGAGAGTAAGCTCATGAGTAATGCTCTCATCTTCACCAATGTTTGTTTTGTAAACTGCGCCTACTGCACCGCCTGAAATAAGGGCACGTACTGTAACATTTTCGACTGCGTTGGGATAAATGGGGTTGCCATTTTCATCAACCTCAGTTGATTCAGGACCTGTGATTGTACCACGTGCCTGAGCTACAATGCCGCCTGCAATGTCTTCATAGCTGTCACTACCCTCGTAGTTGCCTTCTGCATCAACTGAGCCTGAGGTTACTGTTGTGTTTTTAACTATTGGTGAATTAAGAACAGCAGTATCTTCAATGATGGTGCCGATTGCACCGCCTGCTGAGCCTTCTTCTGCGGTAACAGTTGTATCTTCTACAGTAACACCATTAACTGTTGATGCACCTGTTACTGTACCGATTGCACCGCCTACGTTACCAAGATTTGATGCTACGGAAGACGGTTTAGGTTCTTCACCTTCTTCAACATCTTCAGCATCAAGATCAGTAACTTTGATATTAGATACAGTTGCACCGTTAGCAAGCTCACCGATTGCAATACCTGTACCTGCTGATGTGTCACCTGAAGATACAGAACAACCAGCAAATGTAACATTTTGAATATTGGGAATAACAACGGGATTGCCGTCTTCACCGATAACAGTTTCACCATTTTCAGTCAGATATTTCACACCTGAAACTTTATTAAAGATACCGACAGGAGATTCAGAAGACTCAATTGAAACATCAAAGCCTTTGATTGAATATCCCTGACCGTCATAAGTACCTGTAAAGTTAGAAATAAGCTGTGAAAGGCTTGTTGCAGGATATTTTGTCTTATCTGACAAGTCAAGGTCTGCCGTCTGGACAAATGAATATGAAGGAAGAACCTTAACAATGTGATAGAAGATGTCAGCATTTGCGACCTGAATTGGGTTTTCTGCTGTACCCTCACCTTCAAAGTTAACACCGCAGATTACGGGAATACCAATCTGAAGACCGTTAGTGTAAGTGAATACAAGGTCTGCAGTAGCAAATTTTTTAACTTCAATCTTAAACTGACGTGCTCCCAGTATATTTGAACCTGATACATAATTGGGGTTATTTATTACAACGAAAACATTGTCTGTATCGGATGACTGTACACCTGTTATAGTATCACCATCCGTAGTAAGATTGAACTCTTTACCTGCAAGAGTAAATCCAAATGGTGTATCTTCATCACCAAGTCCATGTAAAGTTTTGAACTCTTCAGCAAAGTTATATTCTCTGTAATCAAAATACTGATAAGACGCTGATGGGTTATCTGCCACAAAGCCATCTTTTACAACACTGACGGGAAGTTCTACGACGCCATCATCAGTTTCAAAGTTATAAACTACCTTGTTTACATCGTAGATTGTGCCATAGAATACGCTGTGAACAGGCTCCTGATAAGCTTTGATTTCTGAAAGACCGTAAAGATCATAAGTACCTGCCGTATAAGATGAATAGAAAATCTTATCAAAAGGTTTTACTCCATATTCTATTGTGTTACCGTTGGAATCCTGTTCCGGGAACGGAGCCCTCTTATTAAGATCAGTTTCGGTAGCAGAATCACTGCTTTCTGTATTACCCTCGATTGAACCAAGGATAACGCCAAAACGATCTGTTGCAGCCTCAAGAGGAGTGATTTTTGCAGTTACAATACAATCGTAGATAAGTGAATCTGTAAGTTCGTTGAGTTTGCCTTGGTTTACTGCAAATTCACCGACTACACCACCTACGTTGAATGTACCTGAAATTTCACCGCCAGCAGTTACGTTTTTAATCTGAATCTGAGGGGCTTTTGTATCCTCATTCATTGCAAGAGCATTAGAATCAATAACACCGATTACTGAACCTGCACCGGTTATGCTCTTAGTTGAGGGATGAATAGTAAGTGTTTTTGTGGTGGGAGCATTAAGCTGGTTTACTTTTGCAAGAACAGAACAGTCGGAAATTACAAGACAGGTTTCTGTCTGAGACAATCCTTTACCTCTGTTCGATGCACGACCAACAATACCACCTGCACAGTAACCAGACGTAACTGTTGTGTTACCATCAACCGTACAATCAGTTATATAATAATGATAACTATCTTTTGTCTGGCCGAGTATACCACCCGCAATACCGTTGGGGCCTGCTTCTTTACCAATTCTCACTGTATCAGTAACTTCAATATTTGTACCTGCTACATCAGTTTTTTCAATTGTAAGATTGTAACCGCCCAAAACATCATTTGCAATATTACCAGAACCTACAACACCACCGACAACTGTACCGACAACTGATACATTGTTAACCTTTGCTCGTGTTTCAGGAGTAACAATATTGCCTTCGTCATCTTTGAATTCAGCTGAACCGGTAATGACACCTGCATATTCACCTGCAATACCGCCGGCAATTGAAACACCTGATGTTGCAAGGTTAGTTACATTTACATTTTCAACTACAGCATTAGTAATAGAGCAACCTTTTGCATTCTGAGCAGTACCAACAATACCGCCTACCGAATACTGACCTTTAACTGTCGCACGGCTATCGCCTTCTGCACCGGCACCAATGAATGATACATCTGTCATTACAACATCGTCTCCTGCCCAGCCGACAATACCGCCCACTGCACCGGCTCTACCGCCAAATGAGCCTTCAATTGCAACTGAAGATGTACCCGTTACTTTAACATTCTGGATAGTTGTATCAGTTGCAAAACCGACAAGAGCACCTGACTTTGTACCGAGGAAGCCGTTATTTGTTCCGGGTACTGAAAGAATATTTACATTCTCAAGCTCAAGGTTATAAATTTCTGCACCATCTGTATAGCCAAAGAGGCCGAGTGCATCAGAATATTCTACAGTTTTATTACCATCAGCGTCAGTTACTGTATATTCATTATCATACGCATAAATATCTTTAGTGATATATTCTGTATTTTCAATACTAATAGACAGATCGCTGATTTTCATCTGCCGGTTATCTTTTGTTGTGATTTTACCTTTGAATGGAGCGTCTAATGTACCGATAGGAGCAAACGATTTTCCGTCAAGCTCTGTCTTCATATCAGTGATGTCATTCATTACACGGTAATGTGCTTCATAATAGAACTCGGGATTATCTTTAAAATCGTCCTTTTCTGAAGGATTATCGTGATGCTGCTTAATCGCAAGAAGGTCTTCTGCTGTGTAAATAAGGAACGGATTATATTGCGAACCAGCTGGATTGTCTTCAGTAGGCGTAAAGTCTGTGTCATATGCATGCTCACCTCTTACAATAACGGTGAAGCCTACATCAAACGTTACTGTTTCGCCGTTGATGATACCTGTATATGTTGTTTTGACAGTAGCATTACACTTTTTGTCAAAGGTCTGGATTCCGACATCAGTCAGTTTGTTATAATTTGCATCTTGATTACCATTAGCATTGCAACCAACACGAATCTTTGATGAACTCGCAGTTGTTGAGAAAGGACTTGTAGATGGAGTTTTGAAAGCATTACCATCTGTGCCTGTAAGCGAAGGCAGATTTCCCACTGAGAAACGTGGAATAGTTAATGCAACAAGTGCTGCACCCGTCGTAGTACACTGTTTATCTTTATAAACGAAATCAAGTTTTTCTCCAACACCCCCGTATTCGATACTATTAATATACGCATTCGGTCTCAACTCTATTGTATTAGTTTTACCAATTGTTTCGGGGTTATAGTTGACTATGTTGTATATAATATGTGCTATATATCCTTGATGAGTTGAAGCTTGAACTCTTAAAGCGGTCGTTAAATCAACCGTAATACCGCGTGTCTGGTCAGCACCCTTGTTCATATCAAAGCCGCCTGATGTTTCTGTGATATTACCAAAGAGAGCTTCACGTGTATCGAGTGATGAGAAAACAACGTTTTCTGCAAATGCAGAGGGATTACTTTTCGTCTGGTAACCTAAATAACCAATTGCAAGACCTTTTACAACAGCAAGGTTTGAACTTTCAAATCCGGTCGTTACATAACAGTCTTTGATAAGCTTATTCTCGCCGGTATGAGCGTTAGCATTGTTCATACCGATGATACCGCCAAGGTTTGAGTTACCTTTTACAGTGCCCTGTGAAAGACAGCCTGTAATCTGAATACCGGGAGTGCCCATACCCGATTGAAGTCTGCCGATGATACCACCTGCTGCATCAGTAATTGAGCCTTTTTTACCTGTTGTTTCAACCATACCGAGATTTGTACAATTTGAAACTGTAAGATTTCTGTTTGAGAACTGCTGAACGTTACCTACAATACCGCCTGCAACAAGTGATTTAACAGTTGTATCTGCTGAAATTTTACAACCTGTTACAACCTTATCGCCATAGCAGGAAGAAGTAGCATAAGCACTTATCTGAGCCAGAATACCACCTGTAATATCAGGAGCGGTAATCTCTGAATTTGTTACCGTACAACCTGAAATTGTTGATGTTGTTCCTGCTTCATTAATAAGTCTGCCTACAACGCCTGAAGCACACTCACCTGTTACAGCGCAATCTGTTACTGTACAGTTTTCAAGCGAAGAACCACCGAAGAGACCTGCAACAGCACCAAGAGATGCATGAGTAACTCCGTTTGAACCTGTTGAAGTGAGATTTGTACCTGTAACCTCACAGGAAGCGACTTTGTTGTTATTGTTCGGAGCATAGCCTACTACGCCGCCGATACCGTAAGCACTTGCTGAAAGAGTACAATCAATTACCTTACAGCCTGTGATTTCAGCGTAACATTCATCGGTACTGTTTACACCGATACCACCGATAATACCGCCGATATATGCGTGCTCTTTACTGTTCTTGGTTGATGAAATCGTTGTATTCTCAACAGTACAGTTTTTAATTTCAGTTTTCTGTGCACCTGATTTTTTATTGATACCACCGACGATACCGCCAACATGGTTCTCACCGCTGATAACAGAATTTGTTACTTTACAATTTTCTATAAGTGCATAATCATAAACTGTTCCGACAATTGCACCGGTATAAGATGCACCGGAAATATTAGCATTATCAATGGTAAGCCCCTGAATTGTTGCACCCTGCACATAACCGAAAAGTGCATGGTTCAAGCTGTTCTGGTCAAATGTCAGGTTAGATATTGTATAACCTGCACCGTCAAAAGTACCTTTAAAATAAATCGCCGATGTACCGATAGGATCAATAGTAAGACCCGACATATCAATATTAGCAGCAAGTCTGATTTTTGCCTCACTACGCATGAAGAGGTACTCGGTAGAGCCGGGAGCAAGCGTTGTCTGGTTAACAGACAGATAATAAAGGTCCGCAGGAGTTTTGATAAGATAGAAGCCGTCTGCGTCTGTTTCAAGGTCTGATGAACTTACTGCAGTAAGCTTTGCAACAAGACCTGTCGCGTTATGTCTGACAGTAACGGAAGCACTTACATTTTTACCACCTGTAAATGTAGTGGAAAGACCTATTCTTCCGTACCATCGGAAATTGGTTGTATTGAGTTTATCTGTGTCTGATGATTTAGCTGTAAATTCGCTATTAAGATCAGTAGCTGCATCATCATAAACATCAATGGGAAATCTGTCAATGTTGTTGATTGATTCGAGGTAAACAATCTGTGATTCTGCAAGAATCTGAAGTGATACATCGCCCCAGAGCTGAGATGCAGTATTCTGCATCTGGAAGGACCATGCTTTACAAGAGCCGGTGTACGAACCTGATTTTATGCCTGTTGTTACACCCTCTTTATAAGTACCATTATAAAGGTATGAGGGTGAATAGTAACAGTTATAGATATGAGTTGAACTGCTGCCTGAGCTGACAGTACCTGCAAAAAGGTTACAGCTTGAAGCCTGGAATGAACCGCCTGATTTGATCAGAGCACCTGATGCGTAACAGTTCTGGATATAGCCGCCTTCAAGTGATTTGATTTCACCTATGAAGATACCGATATTCTGCATATTCTGTGCTTCAGGGAAAATCGGAATATCCGCACCACAGTTGTCAATAATTGCTTTTTCAGCATCAATTACACCGATGAAGCCTGCAGTACCGTTATGCGACGTTCTAATGCTTGCCAACTGTATGTTATTTCTTGCCTCATCATAGTAGTTATCAATATAACAACCGTACAGATATGAATTACCGTAAACCGCTTTTGCAAAGAGGCCTGTATTTCCCTCCTGAGGAGTGATAATAAGTCCGGCAGATACACAATTGAAAGTAATGTTTATGTTCTTTAATGTTGCGTTACATACATTACCGAAAAGTGTTGAAACAAGCATTTTGTCAGATGTGCCGCTTGAAGAGAACTGAACGGTAAGGTTTTTGATTACACCGTTTGTAAGGTTTGATGCTACATCAGCTTCGTCAGAAGAATCTGACTTGTGAGTAGTAGAATTATTATTCTGAAGAGAATCGTCACGTGAACCGTAAACACCCTTGAACAACTCTCCGTCAAACTGATATACAACAGTGTTACCGTTACCGTTGATAGTGCCCCAGAAAGTTGCAGCGGGGGCTGTAAAATTCTGGTTAACTGTAGGTGAACTCTCAAGCACAAAATGCGCCGCAGGAGCATAGTAAAGGAAATTCATTTCCTCTGTAGTGAGCTTGATAGGCTTATCTTCTGTACCTATAAATCCGTCAGATGTATAGTCATTTGTGGAATGAATACCATTTGAGTTGAGCATACCGAGCTCCATCGGCTGATTTACAAGAGTCGTACCATCTTTCTTTGCACCTATAGATGAGGGAATGGTGATATCAACATCATAGTAAAAAACGGTTTTGTCGTTTCTGCCATCCGTTATGAGTTCATAAGTGAGTGTATTTGTACCAAGACCTGTTACAGTATAATAAGAAGAGTTTTCAGGTCCTGAGAAGTTACCCTTAACTGTTAGAGTAGCATCACCCCAGCCTGAGAAGCTGAAAGAGCTTGTCGATACCTGGGTTTTTGTTTTTGTAATACCAAAATCCAAACCGCCTGATATCAAATGAATATAACTTGACATTGCATACGGTCTTGAGAAGGTAAGGTCGCCCTCACTCTCGCCTGCACCGCCGTATGAAACGGGAGAAGGTCTTGAAGAAATGATTGCCGAATAGAATACATTTCTCACTTTATTATTTTTGTATGCTGTATCGCCGTTAAAACCAACTATTGCACCGAGAACGGCTTTTGAATCAATGATTTTGACAAGAGCATAGCAATTTTCTACGCCAAAGTTGTTACCTGTATCGCCATAACCGACAATACCGCCGATGTAACGAGTGATTGCGTTTGCATCACCCGCACCTGCAGTTGAGCCTGTTGCAATACAGTTTCTGATGCCATAGTTTGACTTACCTGCGATACCACCGTAGATTGCACCGTCAGTTGCGTCTGCAAAATAAACACCTACATTTGTTGCTGTACAGAGCTGAACGTCACCTGTGTTGTCACCGACAATACCACCGGTTGCAGTTGCACCTGTTACAAGAATGTCATACTCAGTTGCTGACGTCTGTTTGTTTGTATTAAAGCTACCTGTAACATCTGCACGCTGGATACGGCCTGTATTGTGACCGACAAGGAAACCGATTTTGTCAGCACCCTTGACACTACTGCTACGTCCGTCCATCTGAATTTCGCAATAGTACATACCAGTTGCCGAGCTTGTTCTCTGAGTTGCATTTGTACCGACAAGACCGCCCACATAGTTACTCTTTGATGTGCTACCTTCAATGGTAACCTTAACACCACGGACCTTGTTGATTTTACCTCTGTTCTGTGCGACAAGAGCACCGGCGTAAGGTCTTGATGTTTTTATTGTTACGTTTTCAGCCATGTTGAGTTTAACAGCAGTATTATCAAAGTTTGTTTCACCGTCAACAACACCGCTGTTATCAACTACTATAGCAGTACCAGAATATGTACGGAGTGTTGTATTGTCAGGATAGAATGATTCGGCTGTTGTTGTTGAAGCTGTTGTGTCAAGAACAATAATCGAAAATCTGCATTCATCTATACTGCCTTCGTTTTTAAGAACGATACCTGCAGCCTGTGCATCTGAATATCCGTTGGTAATAGAAGCGTTGTGAACTGCAAGATTTGTAATCGTTGAAGATGAGTTGATGTAACCAAAAATGCTGAGTGAGTTGTAGCTGCTCAGATTCATTGTTACATTCATAATCTGTTTTCCGTTACCATCAAGGTGGAAGAACACATTCGAATTTGATGATTTCGTAGGATCAACAGAAACAAGTGTGCCGCCGATGCCGTGGTGTTCTGACTGATCATCAAGAAGTGCCTGAGTAATTTCAGTTGTCGAAAAATCAATATTTTCAGTCAATTTAAAATACTTGTTAGCATTACCTGTATCGTTGATAAGTTCACTCATTTTGAGGAAGTGGTCAACTGTGCTTATCTGATACGGATTTTCTTCTGTGCCTTCACCAAGCATTTCGCCTTCTTTATTATTTGAGGGCTGATCTACAGTTTCCTCTATGTTCACCGGAGGCTTGGTTGTTGTTTCAGGTGGTACTGTGGTTGCAGGTTTCTGAACCTCTGCAGTCGTTGATTCTGCTACTGATTCAGATTCTTTTTCCGTTGTTGTCTCAGCTTCTGTTGTCGCGGAGGTGTCAGACTCAGTAGTTGAGGGAACGGTGGTAGTTTCCTGCTCTGTTGTTACAGTTTCATCAGAGCCGACAAGTGCGGAGGTATATTCACTTGTTGTGTACTCTTCTGAAGCTGCGAGTGCAGTGTATACGCCGGTCGAGGATATAAGAATCCCCCCGGTAAGAACCAAGGCTATTAACCTTTTCATCAATTTTTTGTCCATTCTGAATTACCTCCGAGATTTCAAAATTTCCGTCATTCAGTTCTCACCGCGTTAGCATATCCACGCAACAATTTATTAAATCAGGAAATTCTATTTTGCTGAACCCGCGTAAAATCAAGGGTTTTGTGATTTTGTAAAGTTATATACTTTACAATTGTAGTTTCAGTGTAAAGTAATATGCTTTACATTTTATTATTCTGCACTTTCTGTATTTTGTGCATTATTTTTAGTATTTTTTGCTTTCTCTTTAGCCTGAGCAGCCTTTATTTTTGCTTTCTCTTTTTCTTTAGCAAGCCTTGCTTTCTCTTTTGCTATTGCGTCAGCCTTTGCTTTGGCAAGTCTCTCTTTTTCTTTCTGCTTTGCCTTCTGCTCTGCCTCTTTGGCTTTCTGCTTTGCTTTTTCTGCTGCTTCTTTTTCTTCTTCTTTCTCTTTAGCAGCTCTTTCTTTTGCTTCCTGCTCAGCTTTAGCCTTAGCTTTTGCTAATCTTTCTTTTTCTTTTTGTCTTGCAAGCTTTTCTTTTTCAAGCTGTGCCTGCTTTGCTTTTTCAGCCTGTTCCTTTGCTTTAGCCCTTGCTTTAGCTATTTTTTCTTTTTCAAGCTGAATTGCTTTTTCTTTAGCAGCTTTTTCTCTTTCTTTCTCTTTTTCTTTACGTTCCTTTTCAAGAGCTACTGCTTTTTCCTTAGCTAATCTTTCTTTTTCCTTCTTCTTTTCTTTCGCTGCAGCGGCTTTTTCTTTAGCTTCCTGCTCAGCCTTCTCTTTAGCTAACCTTGCTTTTTCTTTTTCTTTCGCAATTCGGTCTTTTTCTTCCTGAATTGCTTTTTCCTTTGCAAGTCTTGCCTTTTCTTTCGCCTTTGCAGCTTTTTCTCTTGCTTCCTGCTCAGCCTTTTCTTTTGCAATCCTTGCTTTTTCTTTAGCTATTCTTGCTTTTTCTTTTTCTTTAGCCTTGCGCTCATTTTCAAGTGCAATAGCCTTTTCTTTGGCTATTCTTGCTTTTTCTTTCTCTTTAGCTTTGCGTTCTCTTTCTAGAGCTTCCGCCTTTTCTCTTTCTATGCGCTTTTTCTCAAGCTCTTTTGCTTTACGCTGCCTTTCCAGTTCCAGAGCCTTTTCTTTTGCAATACGTTCTCTTTCTTTCTGTTTTGCAATACGCTCTTTCTCTTTCTGAGCTGCAATTGCCTGCTGCTCTTTGAGTTTTGCAAGACGTTTCTTTTCTTTCTCTTTCTCTCGTCTCGCCTTTTCCAAAGCAATCTCTTTTTCTTTCTTTGCCTTGAGTCTTGCTCTTTCGCGCTCCTTGCGCTGTCTCTCCAATTCTTTTTCGCGAGCGATTCTCGCTTTTTCTCTCTCGATTCTGCGACGTTCGATTTCTTTCTTTCTTTCGATTTCTTCCTTGATTTTCTGTTCGATAAGACGTTTGCGTTCGTTCTCATGAGCCAATGCACGATCGATTGCTTCTCTGATTTTCTGTTCACCCTGAGTTTTCTTCTTATGAGCCAGCTTCATTTCATCGATGAAAACTTTTCTGATTTCAACTTCATCCAGGTCATAGTTAAGAACAAGCTCTTCAGCAAGTCGTTTGATGAATTTCGGTTTAATCTTACGCTTTCTGAGTTTGCCTCTGAAGCTGCTTTCGGGGTCAGTATGCTTTTTAAGAAGCATATAGTTATAAGCAAGTACTCCATAAAGGTCATCACGGTAGCTATCGCTTACCATGTCATCAGATTCTTTAAGGTTGATTTCGTAACCGACGTTATCATAAGAGTGGATGAAATTCCACAAACCGAGACACTGATTGAAGTTAGGATCCTTCAGAATAACGTTAGTTCTCATAATGGGAGGACGGACAGGAACACACTTACGCATTTCTCTCATGAAATTTGAATGAACAAAGTCATCTACGAGAGTTTTTATTCTGCGAATTCTATCCATAACGGATTTTTCTTTTTTACCGTCTGCATCTTCGTCACTGGTAAACTTAGTTGCAACCTCCATTTTGAAGGTTATAAGCTCGTTACCTTTTTTTAGTGAGCTTTCCATTTTAAGAGAATTGAGGCTTTCATCATCAGCCATTTTTGAGAGAGCATCGTATCTGACATTGATGAAATACTCAAGCTGTTTAATAAGAGTGAACAAAAAGCGGTTTTCGTAAATTTCGTAGCTTTCTTCACGGAAAACGTTAAGAATTTTGCTGGGCATAACACTGCCGTCATCTTCAACCTTGGAAATCATGTTAGTGTGCTGAGCAAGGTGTCTGATTGATTCAGTAGTTATTTTCTTTGCACGCTCAATAATAACAACCTCTTCTTCCTGAACAATAAACTTACGGGGATTTCTGAGAATGTTGTCAATAGGGATAATACATCTTTCGATAGCCTCAACCCAACTGATATCAATTTTCTTTTCAAAAAATCTATTAAATTGAGAGAAATTGTTATGTCCTGAAGAAATTGCCTCGTACATAAAGTCATAGTACGGGTTTCCGGCTGTCATTTCAGCCATTTTGCCCTGATAGACAGAGTATAAATCAAGATATGATTCGCTCATCTGAGAACGTCCCCTTTTGTGTGAAGATTAGTTGTGCTGTGAAGCTTAAGATATTACATAAGCTTCTGAAGTCTTTCAAGGTAATCCTTAGAATCCTTCATGTTGGATTTACCAAAGTTCTTGTTAAGATAAGTGATAAGACCGCCGATTTCATTACGGATGTAAGAAACGTTAAGGCTTTCAAATTTACGAAGAATTTTGTGAGCAAGGATAAAGTCGATACCATCGATTTCTTTACCGCCACAACCAACGTAAACAGGAACGAAGTCCTTAAGCTGCTTAAGAATACGGTTACCGAAAGCTATACGGAAATGTTCAATAACATAGTCATCAAGTTCAGCAAACTTTTTGAGAGCTTCCTGTGAAACAGGATATTTTTCTTTAGCTTCATCAAAGAGTGCTTCAAGGTGCTTGTAGTTGAGATAAAGCGGATCGGTGAGAGGTGCTTCAAAATACTTACCTTTAGTATTGATATCAATGGGAATAGCACGGTCGTAAACCTTATCAGTAACAGCGAAAGTAGAGTCGTCGTTATTGATTGTACCAACATACCACATATTGGGAGGAAGTCTGAATTTACCATCAAAGAAAAGCTCCGGGTCAGTAGGCCATACTGTGGGAACAAGTGAAACAACCCATTCATCACGTGAGGGCATTTCGAGGATTGAAAGGAGCTCAGCGAAGTAGTATTCAACACGAGCGATATTCATTTCGTCCAGGATGATAACTGAAACGTCATCCATAAAACGAGCTTCGTACATTTTTTTAAGAACTTCAGTTTCATTGAAACGCTTTGTAAATTCGTTAAAGTAACCGAAAAGCTCTGTACGGTCACGCCATGAGGGCTGAACAGAAGCAATAGTTACATCATTCTGAATAAATTTACCGAAAGCATAAGGAAGTGAAGTTTTACCTGTACCGGAAATACCCTGAAGGATGATAAGTCTTGCTGCAGCAAAGCCTGAAATGAAAAGACGGAGAGTATCAATATCATAGAAAAGACCAAGTCTGCTACAAGCAAAGTTACGGAAACGTTCACAGAATTCAGGAAGAGTGATGTCGTTATCGAAATCATGCTGAACATAATCTTTCATAGCAAGGTCAACCTGAGTGAGCTTGTAGAAACGGCTGTAGTCTTCAGCAGTCTTATCGACTTCTTCCTCTTCTTTTTTCTCTTCTATATCCTCATAAGGATCTTCATCGGGACGGAGACCTAACTGAGAAACTTTCATAGCAAGGATTTTCTGCTTTTCCATATTAAGCTTGATAACTTCACGGTTAAGGTTGCCGACTTCGTTGAGAAGCTCTTCCTGGTCAACAAGAGTTTTACGAACTCTCACATATTTTTTGATAAGAAGTCCAATAACCAAAGCGATTGCGGCAAGAGCAGCAACAATAAGGATAATGCAAAGAATTGCAAGTGCCCATTCGCCAGCACCGAAGTTAGATGAATATTTTTTGAAGATTTCTATGTATTTGGGGAAATTGAAGATGTTTGCGATACCAAGACCGATACCTTTAATTACACCCCAAAAACCACTTACAAAGAACTGTCCCAAAAAATCCTGAATGAAGTTCAACAGTACGCTCATTTTTGTCACCTCGTGATATTTTAAAAATTGTTTTTGCTTTCTATTATAATATATATATCAGAATCCGTTGCTTTTTCATACGGACGGCCAATGGCCGCACCTACGAAGGTTTGTGCAATTGGATTTTATTTTTTAGTTTTCGCCTTTATTATCTGTATCGGCGGGAGCTTCATCAGGTTTTGCCTCTTCAGCCTTTGCTGCCTGTTCTGCCGCCTGCTTTGCCAGATACTCTTCAATCGCTTTCTGCTTAAGCTCTTCTGAGAGTTCAGCGTTATTTACAACTTCTTCCATCATTTTTTCTTTCTTTGACTCGTTAAGAGCTGCGATAAACTTGTAAATCTGGAAGATGAAGATAAGAGCAAGAGGAAGGATAATGAAGAAGAGGAATGAAAGGTTGAGTCTTCTTTCGTTTTCCGTACCTTCGCCTATAGTCCAGGACCATTTTTCACCTGTTTCGCCTGTACCCTTGACAAAGTCAATTGCTGTACCGAGACCCTTTACTCTTTTGCCGTTGTCAACGCCGTCAACCTGTTCTGATTTATATGCATAAACACCAACGATTTCGCTTTCAACAACGTCTGTCTGGTCGTTTGCGGGAGTATTATCACCTCGTGTGGTGTATGTTTTGATACCGCTGACATCATGACATTCTACAATTCTATGGGTATTGATAATATACTGTCCCTGCTCAATAGTTCTGAAGGAAATAATATCGCCTGCTTCAAGGTCTTCCCCTCTGTATTCTCTGATGAGCAGCAGGTCACCCGTATAGAAAACAGGCTCCATTGAATCTGACTGAACAGAGAACAAGGAATAACCGGCAACATTGGGCAAACCGTTTTCTGATTTTAATGATGCTAATGTTAAAGCAGTAAATATAACTGAAAACACAAGAATGACGACAGTAACCACATCACCTATGGTTTCTATCACTTTATTTGATTTTTTTTCTTCCGCCATGTTCAGGAACCCACCTTTATTTTAGATTTTAGTGTTTTATTTATTATATATATTAAAAGATTTCTCTTTTGTTTTCGTAGTTAATGGAATTTATATTAAAGCTTATATTTTTTGATTTTATGCGATTAATTTATTTGGTTTATTGAGAGGAAACACACACCGGGCGAGGCGGTTTAAACCCCGCCCGGCTATGTTTTTTAAGTTTTAAGCTGTTTCAAAAGCCGATATTGAAACGATTTTAAAGAGCTATGTTTATAACTCTAAAGTTGAACAATCACTAAAATATAATTGATTCAAATAATTAGTCTACGATTTCAAGTGTCATAGCGAATGTAACATCTTCACCTGCAACGTCGAATTTGAGCATTTCGCAGTCAGCGTCGTTACCTTCAAGCCAAAGGAATGCAACATATTTCATAGGAGCATCTGTTGATGTGCCTGCAGGAATTGTGAATGTGATACCGCCGTCAAGTGCTACTTCGTTGATTGTCTTGCCACCGTCTGATACATAAGCACCAGATGTTGCTGCTGTACCAGCTGATGAGATACCCATGAACTTGCTGTCAGCATTAGCTTCAGCTGCAACTGCATCTGCGTATGCGCCTGAAGCAACTGCGTCACCAGCTTCGTTAGCGGGAACGAGAGCGAACTTCATACATTTTGCAGCCTGTGAATCTGTACCGTCGAATTTAACAACTGCTTTAACATTTGCGTCAACAGGACCTGTTACCCAGAGGGGAACAGCTACAAGGTTTGTACCTACTACTGCAGCTGATGTGTCAAGAGTACTTGTATCTTCGTTGTAAACAGCTGAAATCCAAGTTGCGCCGTCTGCTGTTGATACGGGATCGAATACCATATCGTTCTGGTAGCCTGCACCCCATGTGCCGTTAACAGAAACAGCATCTGCGAAGTCAACCTGTGTGCCCCATTCGCCACCCTTATCAACTGAGATAAGGAGACCTGTTGTAACCTTAACGCTTGCATCAAGTTCTTCAACAGCAACTACTTTTGATGATGAGAACCATGCATATGTAGCTGATGTAAGAACGATAGCTGATACGATGAGCATTGCTACTGATGAAAGCAATGCACTTTTTCTCATTGTCTTTTTCATGAATAATTCCTCCATAAAAATTTTTTGAAAGTTTTACTTTCAGTTTTTTAATTTATATCCAATATGTGTTGATTGATTTTAAGGGGAGAAAAGTTACTTAAGGAACTTGCTTAATTTAAGAAAGTGGTTTGTTCACTTTTTTCCTAAACAAGCTCCTCGTTTTCGGCTTCTTTATCTATGATATGGAAATTCATAGATAGCTTAACCTCTCCTCCCATAATATCATCAACACATTCAGGATCCCATCCTTCAAGCCAGACAAGAACTGTATACTTGTCTATTTCGCCTGATTTAAAATTGGTTATTTTTCTGTCCATAACCTTGTTTTCTTTAGCAAAGAACTTGTCGATACCGAATTTTGCATATTTATCGTTTTCGGTTCCCTTGACAGGTTTTTTACCGTAAGTAATTGCTTCGCCGTTTCTGTAAACCTTTACTCTGACTGCTTCGTCAGCACCAAGGGCTACCGAAAGGACATCAATTGAAACGTTATAGTCTGCATCCTCTCTACCTACGTTTTTAAGGTAGAAAGTATATGCTATGTAGTCGATTTCACCGTCTTTGTTTGCGTCACCGTTGTGACTGCCTGAGTGGTTTCCGCTGTCAACATCCTCAGGAATCCATTCCTCAGTAATGTTATCCATGTTTTCAACAGCTGTACCGCGGATTAAAACACCTGACTCGTAGTTACTGTCAGCGTTTGGTTTTCCGTCCGGTCCTGCACCGCCGTCTGCCCATGCACCTAAGCCGTAAGCCTGTTCGTAACTCTCACAGAGTGTGATACCGTATTTTTCAATTGCGTCAGGGTCAAGGTTGACTGTAAATCTACCTGCCTGATTTGCGTAAGTTACACATCCGAAGAATATTGTAAGGAATAAAAGCAACAAAGCAAGGATGATAACAGCAATGCGCAAGAGTAATTTGTTTTTTCTGACTTTCTTTGCCGATGTGCGTACACCGTACTTTTCCATTTCAGGATTATACGGATCAAACTGCACATTTTGTTTCTTTGCCAAAATATCCAACTCCTTTCTGAAGAGTCACATTACTTATATGGTAATTTCTTTTTCTTTTATAAAGTCACCGTAAAGAGGACCTGACATTCTGTCAACCCCCATTGATTTGAGAAGTTCTGCTTTCTCCTGTGTTTCAACTCCTGAAATCATGACCTTTGTTTCGATTTTTTTCGCAAAGTCGATAATACCCTGGAGCATATTCTGCTGACGTTCATTAATTTCAATGTCACGAGCGAGTGATGAGTCAATACCTATGTAGTCAACTTCATACTGTCCGAGATTGGAAAGAGAAGTATATTCAACTCCGAAATCGTCAATTGCAACCTTGAATCCTTCATTACGTAATTCCATAATATTCTTTGCAATAATTTCACTGTCTGCCTGAAGAATATGGTCTGTAATCTGGAAACAGAATTTATCATGGTCGATATCTTTTTTATCAACAATGTTCATCATTGATCTGACAAAATTCTTCTTGTTAAGATGTTTCAAGGAAGTCCAGAGGATTACGCTGTGGATATCTGCACCACGTTCGGCAGTTCTGTTAATTGCTTCACATGCCTCTTCGATCGTCCACTTGCCGATTTCAGCTATCTGATTCGATTTCTCAGCCACAGGAATATAGGTCTCGGGCTGAATGACACCTACCTTATAGTCAATAAGCTGAACACGTGTGTAATAATCAACTGCCATGTTAAGACCGACATCAAAAACAGGTTTATACAAAATCTCCATTGTTCTGTTTCTCGGAATTTTTATGGTTTCTTTTTTTTCTTCGAGTCCTTCAGCTTCTTTGATTTCTTCAGCCATAATAACACACTCCATATTGCAGGATTTGGGTAAAAATCAGGGTTATTTTTCTGTTAAAGAAATTTCCAACAGATATACTGCCACTGATTCTATTATATCCATTGTATTGTACCACTTTTTTGTCAAGTTGTCAATAAAAAAGCCTACCATCTTCATAATTTTTTAACAAATTTTTAACTGAAAATTCTACGCGGAAATCCAATTAAAAATTATTAAAAAAAGTGAAAACTTTGCATAATTTTTTCAGACAACCTTTGTTTATTTTTTGGGCAAAAAATAGCAGCTCCCGTTACACAAGGGAGCCGTTATTTTATTCGGTAAGATTTACTTTTTTGATGTGTATTTTATGCCGTTCTGTGCTCTTATTTCTTTCATGATTCTGCTCACTTCCAGAGCATTTTTTCCGCAGGAACATATCTCCTCTTTATGAGCCTCATAATCCGAAATATATTCAAGAAAATCTTTCGCCTCATAGCTCATAACGTCTTCCTTTTCAGTGTCACCTGCAAGGTGTTCTTCTGTACCATCATTGTGTATTAATTTTATGTTGACAAGCTTTGAAATTGACTCAATCACGAGTGTTCCTTCATCGCCGTAAATCTCAGTAGCAGTGCGGCTTTGTCCCAGTTTTGAATAGGTCAGTGTTACCTGTTTATCGGGGTAATGAAGCACCGCTGTTCCTGCTCCGTCAACACCTGTTTCAAGCATAAAAGCAGCGGACGTAATTTTATCAGGTATGCCGAAATAATACAACGCAAAATAAACATTGTAAACACCTAAATCCATAAGTGCACCCGTTGCCATTTCAGGGTTGAAAATGTTGGGCAATTCTCCCCTTTTCAGCGCAGGATATTTTGATGAAAGCTGTGAAAAATCTACTCTGGCAGTTGTGATTTTTCCGATGCGTTTCAGTGCATTTTCTATGACATATCTGTTCGGAAAATGCATCATCATAATTGCTTCCATATAAACAAGACTCTTTGACTTTGCGAGGGCAAAAAGTTCCTCAAATTCTTCCGGTTCTACAGTGATTGGTTTTTCACAGATTACATGTTTTCCGTGCTCCAAAAAAAGCTTGCTCTGAGCATAATGAAAAGCATTGGGCGAGGCAATATAAACAGCTTCAATTTCGTCACACTCCGCCATTTTTTCAAGACTCGTAAAAACCTTTTCCGCACCTACAGAATCAGCGAAATTTCCGCCTTTTTCCTCTGTTCTTGAGTAGACAGCATAAGGCGAAATACCGCTTGCGATTTTCATTCCGTCTGCAAACGCTTTCGCTATCCAGCCTGTACCGATTATTGCGTAGTTGAGATTCATTATTATACCACCTGAACAAATTGAATGATGAATAAAAGGTTGTCCGAAAAGACAACCTTTTGTTTCTTAAAGTACTACTTCTCTGCCTGTTTTTGCTGATTCGTAGATTGCGCAGAGAATCTTGATCATGTCAACACCCTGCTGAGGCTTGAAGCAAGGATCTGCGTCCTTTGTAAGAACATCAAGGTAATGAACAAGATTGTTGTGGTGACCTCTGCCGTCAAGCTTTCCTGCAGGCTTGATGTCAAGAAGCTGTCCTGCCTCTTCAGTGAAGATTTCAACTTCGTCATTTTCCCATTTAAGACCTGCTTTTGAACCGCGAAGTTCAACAAAGCGTCTTTCTCTCTTGATGTTTGATGCCCAGCTGAATTCAATCTGAAGAACTGCACCGTTATCAAATCTTATCATACCCATTGCAAGGTCTTCAACGTCGAATGTACCTTCTGAGTTCTTATCACCGAAATCTGAGTTTACAGAGTCGCTTGTGTCATTATCTGCAAATTTGCAGAATGTATTTGCACTTACAGACACAGGTGTGGGGTTGCCCATAAGCCAGATTGCAAGGTCGATCATATGAACGCCAAGGTCAATAAGCGGACCGCCGCCTGACTGAGCCTTTGTTGTAAACCAACCGCCTTTGCCGGGAATACCGCGTCTTCTCTGCCAACCGCAGCGAGCAGCGTAAACTTCACCCATTTTGCCCGCGTCAATATATTTTTTAGCATATTTTGAAGCACCTACAAAACGGTTGTTTCTCATAACCATAAGAACTTTACCTGCTTCGTCAGCAGCCTTCTGCATCTTAAGAACCTCTGTAACGTCAATCGCATCAGGCTTTTCGCAGAAAACGTGTTTACCTGCTTTGAAAGCATCAACAGCGATAATTGAGTGAAGATAGTTAGGTGTGCAGATGTCAACAGAGTCAATTGTCTCATCCTTGAGAAGCTCTTTGTAATCTGTATAAACCTTTGCATCAGGGAAATATTCGTCTTTAAGGAACTGCGCACGCTCTTCGATAATATCGCAGACGCCTACAATTTCAACTCTGTCATCTTCAAGATATGTGGGAACATGAGCACCTTTACAGATGCCACCGTTACCAATAATACCGATTCTGATTTTTTTCATCATTATCAATCCTTTCAGTTGTTTTCAAGTCTTATCTTTTCAAGAGATGCATAATGAGGGCAATCAAGCTTATCAACAATAACCTGAGGTGCTGCCCATCTTACTGCATTTGTTATAATTTTCTGAACCTGTTCGTTGTGATAGCTTGGATTTGTCTCATGTCCGGGCTGGAAATAGAAAACCTTACCGAGTCCCTTGTACCATGTACAACCTGAGCGGAAAACTTCGCCACCTGCAAACCAGCCGAGGAAAACAAGCTCATCAGGCTGAGGAATATCAAACCTCTCGCCATACATTTCTTCGCTTTCAAGCTCGATATATTCATCAACACCCTTTGCAATAGGATGCTGAGGCATTACTGTCCAGAGTCTTTCTCTGTCATTATCTCTCCATTTCAGAGTACAGCTTGTTCCCATTGTAAGACGGAAAGGCTTTGACATATGTGCTGAATGAAGGAAAATAATACCCATTCCCCTGAGTACTCGCTGATGAACCTTCTCTGCAAGCTCGTCAGGAACATCGTCATGCTTTGCATGTCCCCACCAGAGAAGAACATCTGTGTCTTCAAGAATTGCATCAGGCAGACCGCAATCAGGCTCATCGAGAGTTGCAGTTCTCACTTCAAACTCTTTATCTTTTTTAAGAAAAGATGCGATGACGTTGTGCATACCACCGGGATACATTTTCATTGTGTTTTCATCTGTTCTGTCATGATAATTTTCATGCCAAACTGTAACTTTTATCATTTAGCAACACTTCTTTCAAAGTTATTATTGTTGATTTTACCACACGAGAGTACAAATTTCAATAACTTTTGTAATATTTTGACAAAAATATTTAATTTCATATTTTATGGAAATGTAATGACTTTTTTAATTGTTTGTGATATAATAAATATAATTATACCTTGGAGGTAATACAATTGGATTTTATCAGCAGACTTGCACCCGATGTAAAGGACAGGTTTACATACGAAATCATCGAAAAAACAACTGAGCAGGATTTTTACGGCTACAAGGAAAGGCACGGCAAAATTCACCTTTTCGGAACAGATAAGGTGTGTATAGCCGCATCTTTCGGCAAATATGTGCAGAACTGCCTTGGTAAGTGCATCGCTCCTTTCTGTGCAGAAAAACTCATCGTCACTGAAGCACCTCTGCCCGAAGAAGAGTTTTCTTCATATATCGATCAGAAATGGCGTGTTTTCGGTGACTACACGTTCTATTCAAACGAAGCATGGAGATGGGACCTTGCAGAGTGGGAATATTTCCTCGACATCCTTGCAATCAACGGCATCAACATGGCGGTAAACCTTGTGGGTAATGAAGGACTTTGTTTCTACACATTACTCAAAATGGATTTTCCTCAGTCTTTTGCTCTTGAATTTGTTTCAGGTCCTGCATTTTATGCATGGCAGATGTCAAACAGATTCGACAACTATGTGCCCAATAAGTCTTTTGACCATATTGAACGAGGACTTGAAATGGGCAAAAAGATTGTAGAAAAAATGAAAGAACTGGGAATCACTCCTGTTCTCTCTACATTCTCAGGACTTGTCCCCATGGTAACAACGAAGCTTTTCGATGCAAAACAAGTTACAATAGAAGACAAGTGGGCAGGCTTTGCAAAAACATATAAGCTGAGAATTGACAGCGTTAACTTCAGACGTTTCTTTCTCAAATATCTTGAAATACAGGAAGAATACATAGGTCATGCAGATTATTTCATCTGCAATCAGCTCTGTGCATCATCTGTGGGCACTAAGAAAAAAGAGCTTGCCTACATTGAAAGTGCTGCAAGAGAACTTGACAGAGCTATGGACTACTTCAACGAAAATGCTACACTTGTTTTCACAAGCGAAGGCTACAGAAAAGAATTTGCTGACAGAATCAGCAGATGCGGTGTCCTTGTTTTCGACATTGATGCTTCGCTGCATGAAAAAACTGACTTTTTCTCAGGGCATGAATTTATTCTCGGTAATTCACAGCATAACAATTCTCACAACAGCATGCAGGGTGACATTTCTGAGATTTCAGAAAATCCTTACATTGCATGTAAAGAAAAATGCTCAAACTGTGTGGGCACGGGACTTTTTCCCGAAAGTTTAAGGCAGAACCCCATGTTCTTCACACTCTCATTTGATGTGCTCACAGAAAGCAGAAAAATAAATCTTGATGATTGGTATAAAAAATATGAGCTTGCGAGATACGGTAAAACTGACGATAATAGCAGTGAACGGCTGGCACTTTACCTTAAAACCTGTTATTCAAAAGAGCACAGTGCTGTCCCGGTAGGCTCTGCAATATGTACAAGACCTCAGCTCAATCTCAGACACACAGGTCTTTACGACAGAGTTGAGCCACTTTACAATAACGGCGATTTGCTTGAAATCTATCGCTCACTTGAAAAGCTTGACGCTGACACAGATGGCTTTGAATATGACCTTGTGAACATTGCAAAGCAGCTTCTCGATAATGACGCTTTCTTCCTGCACAAGGAAATTGCAAGTCTTTACAGAGACAGAAACATGGAAATTTTTAATGAAAAGGTTGAAAAATTCCTCGGAATCATTGATGACGTGAACGAAATGCTCGTATCAAACAGATTTTTCAACGCATCCTGCATAATCGATGAACTGAAGAAAATTTCAGCAAACGAGGATGAACTTACATATTTTATCATCAACTACATCGCATCTATCGGTCTGTGGGGACCAATGATCGAGGACAACCACCGATACGATTACGGCTGGCAACTTCTCGGCAACTTCCTTCCCTGTTACCAGAAAGTAAGGTGGGAAAAATTCTTTGACCATCTTTCAGGACAATTCAGATTCCTCGGTTTCCAGGAAAAATCACGCAAACAAAGCTATGACAGAGATATTTTTGTTTCAAACCCATTCTACAGCGACATGGCACGCTTTGAACAAGGTGTAATTCTCACATTCAATCCCCCACCCTTTGAAGAAAAGGACACAAAAACAATCTGCAAGGAAACACTGAAAAAGTATTATGAATAAGGAGCGGATAAAAATGACAAATGAACAGTATATTGAGGAAATTCTCTCTTCTTACGACTTTGAGGGAACTTACACAGGCTACAGACACATCACTGCAGGACACATCAACACAACATTTGCTCTTCAGTTTGACATATGCGGTAAAAACAAACAGTTTATTGCTCAGAAAATCAATACAAATGTTTTCAAAACTCCCGTAGAGCTTATGGAAAACATGGTGAACGTGACTAACCACCTTGCAAAGAAAATCGAAGAAGCAGGCGGTAACACCGAAAGAGAAACTCTCCATGCAGTCTTCGCAAAAGACGGAAAACCTTATCACATCATGGCTGACGGCTCATTCTGGAGATGTGTCAATTTCATCACTGACGCATATTCCTGCGACACGATAGAAAACCCTACTGTTTTCTACAACGCTGGTGCAGCTTTCGGTGATTTCATGAGTAAGCTTGCAGATTTTCCCGGAGAAAGTCTGCATGAAACTATCCCCGATTTTCATAACACAAAGCAGCGTTTTCAGAATTTCCTCATAGCTCTTGAAAATAATAAATCAGGCAGAAAAGATAACGTAAAAGAGGAAATTGATTTTGTTCTTCAGAGAAAAGAAGATTCTGAAAAGCTTGTAAACCTTATTGCAGAAGGAAAGCTTCCTATCAGAGTTACTCACAATGATACGAAAATCAACAACATTATGTTTGATAACCAGTCTAATCTCGGTCTCTGTATCCTTGACCTTGATACAGTTATGCCCGGTCTTTCTCTTTATGATTTTGGCGATGCCATCCGCTCAGGTGCAGGAACTGCTGCTGAAGACGAAAAGGACGCGTCAAAAATGAAGCTTAACATAGAACTCTACAAGGCTTACACTGAAGGTTATCTTTCTACAGCAGGCAAAAGTCTTACTCCCACAGAGGCTGAAAATCTTGCATTTTCCGCAAAACTCCTCACTTTTGAATGCGGTATGAGATTCCTCACCGACTACCTTGACGGCGATACATATTTCCACACAGATTATCCCGAACACAATTTGGTGCGTACAAGAACTCAATTTGCTCTCGTAGCAGATATAGAAAAGCATATGGACGAGCTCAATGAAATCACAGCAGAGCTTTACGGGAGGTACAGCAATTGAAGAAAATAAACAAAAAGTATCTTCTTTATGCAGTATGCGCAGTTGTTGTAATAGCAATCATAGCTTCATTTACCGCACTTATTGCTGTCCCCTCTGTTAAGAGAGCCGCAATAAAATCTGCAAAAAATGACCTTTTTGAAAATTACTATTCTTTCCCTGAGAGTGGTATGATCACATCAGAAAATGGTTTCGGTGAAAACAAAAAAAACTCACTTTTATACGTAAAAGCTGCCTTTCAGAATGACGTGGACTGCATCGAAGTTGATGTTTGTTTTGATAAAGACAACACACCTTACGTCGCTGAAAACGCAGGAGAAATTGACGAAAAAACAATGCCTCTTGAGTATCTGCTCAGCTTTGTTGATGAAGAAATCAACGCATCTTCACAGCGCTCTCACAGCATAAATCTTCATCTCACGGATGCATCAGGCATAGAGAAGATTGACGAGCTTGTGAAACACTACAAAATGGAAGAGGTGTGCTTTCTCACAGGTGTCAACATCAATCAGGCCACATACATAAGACAAAACTGCTCAATCCCCTTCTACCTTGATTACGAAATTGAAAAATCAAATGTAAAAGATGCTGAATATGCCTCAAAAGTTATAAACCATGTCTCACAATCAGGCGCTATAGGAATAAACTGTAAGGCTGATGCTTTCAGCGATATTCTTTCAATAATGCTCAAGGAGAACTGGCTGAAAATATCTTTTTACGGTGTGGAAACCGAGCTTGAAATCATCGAAGCTCTCCGTTTTTCGCCCAATCAGATAATTTCGGAAAATCCGCAGCTTGTACGTTCAATCCTCACTGAATGGAACGCAAACGCTCCTTCAAGTGATGTTATCCCTTCATAAATCCACAATAAAGGCAGAGATGTAAAAATGCAATCACTCAGAGAACTTTACAAAATCGGAAAAGGTCCATCAAGCTCACACACAATGGCACCCTTCAAGGCTTCACGTCTTTTTAAAGAAGAAAACCCTGAAGCAGACTCTTTCAAAGCAATTCTCTACGGCTCACTTGCAAAAACAGGCAAAGGACATCACACTGATGAAGCAATTATTGAAGGCTTTGAAGGTATTAAGACGGAGCTTGTTTTTGATGTTAAAACAGAAGATATTCCCCACGAAAACACTGTTGACTTTTTCGCTTACAAAAACGGCGAGGAAATCGGCAGAATGCGTGTTATGAGCATCGGTGGCGGTGACTTTGCAATTGAAGGCAGACCGCATGTTGCACCGAAAGAGGTGTACAAGGAAAATACATTTGCTGAAATCGCAAAATACTGCAAAAAGCACAAAATCCGCATCAGTGACTATGTCTATCAGAATGAAGGCGAAGAAATCAAGGAATTCCTTGCAGACGTGTGGGCAGCTATGAAAGACTGCATTAACGAGGGACTCCTCACTGACGGTATACTCGACGGTGGTCTTAAGGTTGAGCGAAAAGCAAGATTTCTCCTTGACCAGCAGCACATTGACGAAAGCGAAATCACATATGAAAACAGAATGGTCTGTGCATACGCTTTTGCAGTCGGTGAACAGAATGCAGGTGGCGGTATTGTTGTAACTGCTCCCACATGCGGTGCAAGCAGTGTTCTTCCCGCAGTTCTTAAATACATGCAGGAAAAGAAGCGTTTCTCTGACAGAAAAATAATTGATGCCCTTGCTGTTGCAGGTATTATCGGAATTCTCGTAAAAACAAATGCGTCCGTCAGCGGTGCTGAGTGCGGATGTCAGGCCGAAATGGGAACAGCCTGCTCGATGGCTGCAGCGGCCCTTGCAGAGATTTTTGGAATGAGAATAGAACAGATCGAGTACGCAGCAGAAGTGGCAATGGAGCACCATTTAGGCCTCACCTGCGACCCGATTGCAGGACTTGTACAGATTCCCTGCATTGAACGTGGTGCAATCGCAGCCATGAGAGCTATAAATGCCCTCAACCTTGCAAACTTTCTCAGCTCTACAAGAAAGATTTCATTCGACCTTGTTGTTGAAACAATGTACGAAACAGGTAAAGATCTTAAATTCCACTACCGTGAAACATCAGAAGGCGGTCTTGCAAAGCTCTATCTGAAGAGAAAGAAATAAAATATTCAAACGACAAAATGCCGTCAGGTTAAGTCCTGACGGCATTTTGCGTGTGTAAAAAATTTCGAATTTTTTATTTTCTGTATCGTGTTTAAATAACACCACTGAACATTTCAATAATCGGTTTTAGAACATCTGCTATTGCGCTGAACACAGAATCAAGAGTTTCTGCACTTACAAACGTGTCCCATAAGGAATTAAAGTCAACACCAAAAGTGAACACACCCAATCGACAAGCATAATCGGCACGAGAAAAACAAGCAATACCGATGTACCCATAAATTATCATCCCTTCCTCTGATTATTTAAGGTCTCATACTATAATCAACGAATTTTAAAAATGTAACAATTTTTTCAATGTATTTGTAAATTATAATTTATATGTGTCTTTAGTTTTCAGGCTCCCCTTGAAAATGCAAGGGGAGCTGTCATTTTGTCAAAAATGACTGAGGGGATTTTTCGTTTAATATAATTTATCTCTTAAGTGCATCTACCAGTTCAAAATGTTCTGTGAAGAATTCCTGTGTTTTTTCCGTATCTGCGCCAAGGCCGATAACTGTACCGTGATGACCGTTTTTCACAGGTGCAACATACCAGATACCACGCTTGATTTCTGCATCCTCCTCTTCAGGGAAATCAAGATATTCTTCGCCTGCGGGGTATTTGGCAGAAACTACATTCACAAGGCCGTCATTCGCCTGCCATGTTTCGTCAATTTCAATTCCGCCTTCTGTTGTACCTTTGTATGAGCCCATGGCAAGTGCCACCGGGTAAAGAAGAGCAAATGTACCTTTTTCAGGTACCTGACCTTTGAGAATTGAACCCTCTCTCGTTGTTGAATAAGGGTAAGAGAAATAATAAACACCCTCAACTGTTTTGATAGTTTTGTTAAGCTCTGCTGCACCGTCAGGAGAAAGGTCGTATGCCGCATGGTCTGTGCCCGCTTTTGAGAAAGATGAAATAACAGAACTGATTGTACTTTCATCTCCATCTACTTTACCGATACCGAAATGGTCCAGCTTGAAATCGTACACACCGCTTACAGGGTCAGTAATTCCTGCGATTGCGAAGCAAAGTTTCACAAGAAGATTTGTTGTGTCACCAACACCTAAGATACTTCCCGCATCGTTGATAATTTCTGTGAGAGAAGAACCGTTGTGAGGTGCACAAAGGGCAGTAACACTGTTTACCCAGTTACCTTTACCGCCTTCAAAAAGAGGAGATGTTTCTTCCCCTGTAGCATCTTTTTCCGCTTCACTTCCGTATTCAAGAAGAGATGTGAGAAGTCTCACAGTTGCACCGCCGAAAGAATGTCCCACAAGATTTATTTTCACTCTCTGACCACCATTGATTTTTTCACCCCAGTTTTCAACAAGAGGTGTGTCGAATTTTTCTCCGAAGCGTTCATGGCCATGTTCTTTTGAATGAGCTTCGCCATAGTCAACCTGAGTACCGGTAAGCTGTGCATAAAGTTCACATGCTCTGTCCCATGCACTTGAAACAGGTCCTACACTGGGAGCATGAACGGTATACCCCTGCTCTGTCAGATATGTTTTCAAGTCGCCTGTTGTAGAGCCCCAGTATTGTGCGCTGTTATTGATTCCGTCGTTGTCACCCCAGCCACCGAGGCCATGAACGAGAACATAGGGATACTGAATTTTACCGCCGTTAAGTTCCCACCATGCTTCTCTGAATCCACCGAAATGCACAGGCACTGCAATACATGTTACAACTAACGCAAGAGCTAAAACTGCCGCTATAATTTTAAGTGCAGGATTTTTCTTTTTTGTTTTTTCTGTTTTTACTTCAATATCTTTTTCATCCATAAATGCTTCTTTCCTTTCTTCGTTCTGTACAGGAACTTCTGCCTCTTCGTTTTTCAGAAGATAGTCTGTGGATACACCGAAAATCTCACTCATAGCAAGGATTTTTTCCGTATCGGGTACAGCCGTTCCTGATTCCCACTTTGACACAGACTGCCTTGAAACACCTAACTGTTCAGCAAAGGCTTCCTGTGACAAACCTTTCTCTTTTCTCAATTTCAGGATTTTATCTGCAACCGTCATTTCTTTCCCTCCTTGGATACACTATAACTCCAAATGCCTGATATTTCCACCAATTCCGGTTTACATTTCAAAATTTTTCTGATGTAAACCGAAGTTTACATCACTTTTTACCCTTTTAGCATAACACTTTTTATGTTTTCCGTCAACAGAAAAAATCAAAACACCGCCGGGTACTCCGACGGTGTTTCTCACTGTTCTGTTTTTATGTTTTCTTCAATTACAAGCTCTGCAATAATGCTTGTGTGCGTTACAAACATTACTCTGATTTTTGCACTTTCACCGATTTTGTCATAAATTCTACCTGCGCTCGATGTGCCCTTATAAACTGTTCTGACACTGTTTGCAACATATCCTACTGTGCCGAGACCTACGGCTTCGACCTTGATTGCCTCATCGTCAAAATCATTATCATAATCCTTGACGATTTTCAGCTCGTCACCGATTTTAAAACCGCTGTTACCGCAGTACTGATTCATGCCTGTAATTGTTACGAAGAAATTTTTCATTTTCTTCATCTCCTTTCGTGAGACAATAATAGCACACGCACCACAAAAGGAAAAGATAACCAAAAAGCAAAGTACAAATTGTTGGACTTTAATCGTATTTTTCTCTGTATTTTTCTGCAAACTCCAGCAAATCATCGTCAATCAAAACCTCACCATTATACCTCTGTGCCTTGGTACAAATGGTGTAAAAAAGCTGTTTGTGTTTCAGAAAAAGAACTGAAATCGGGATAGGGTCAGGATAATTTTTTGATATTACCAGTATCTTGTAAATGCCGATAAGAGGCAGTTTTTTGGAATCAAGACCTGTGATACTCTCATAGGAAAGCGTGACTGAAAAGGTTTTCAATTTGTTGAAAGAATTGAATCTGAAATTATTGAATTTCACATATTCACCCTGCGTTTCAACGCTTCTGCTCAGGTTGTCCATAACAACTATCAATGTGAATGCAACGGGTGCTGCATAGAGCAGGTCATCAAGTCCCTTTCCCCCGCCCTTGCTGAATTGTTCCACATAGTCGGGGAAAAAGTAAAGAATAATAAAGCTTACCAATGAAAGACCTGAAAATACCGCCACATAAACAAACGGATTATATCTGTGCTTCATTTTCAATCACCTGCAAATCCTGCTATTTTTTCAGCAGTAATTTCAATTTGTTCACTCTGTGTTATTGTAGGAGTGCCATCACCCTCCTGATTTCCGTACATGCCGAAATATGCGTGACAACCGCCTTCAATTACGATTTCCGTAAAATCATCAGGCAGATTCGTTTTGTTTTCATCATACTTTTCACGATTCAGAATTTTATCCTCACTGCCATAAACAGAAAGAACTTTCAGACCTATATCAGACAAGTCTTCAGTGGAATATGAACCTAACAAAACAAGCCCCTCAAAAGCATCTGAATTTTCTGAAATATACGATGCAGCCATGGAACCGCCCAAAGAATGACCGCCGATATACCACTTTTCAATCTCAGGAAATTTTCCCTGTATTCCGTCTGCCGCATTCATATCGAACACTGCAAGATTAAAAGGCATTTCCACAAGAACACATAAAATCCTCTTTTCAGCACATAAAGCCATCAGTGGTTCGTAAGCTGTATATTCAACCTTTCCTCCCGGATAGAAAATTAATCCTGCAATGGGGTTATCAGGCTCATATACCACATTTCCGTCTTCATTGATATTTCTCGTAATATTTTTGTGTGCAGAAGCATTTGCAAACACCTCTGTTTCTGCACGGTAATAGTCACTGACATAAATACCGCAAGCAACCACAACAACTGCCACTACCGCAAAAACAGAAATTAAACTTATGAGTAATTTTTTCCTTTTCACAATAACACCTCAAGCGTATTATAGCAAAAAATCTCCCTTTTGCCAAGGGAGATTTTTCCGATTATGCTTTTACGCTGCCTTTTACCGCAGTAACCTCAGCGGACTTCACAGAAATTTTCTGATACCCCTCAGTGGAAGTACATGTATCAAAAAACATTTCCATATCGTTGCCGAGAACATCACTGATTTCCAGAGCAATCTGCTTTGTTTTAGTGATTTCCTTGTCAGTACCTTCGTAGAGGATATACGTTACCTGGAAAGTAAGTTCAACCTCTTTGAGATTGTAATCTGAGTTTGTTTCTGCAGCAGAAACAAAAAACTGACCTTCGGAAATATACACTTTTTCTCCCGTGCTGTCATCAATTTTCTCTGCCACATCAACACCGTAGTCGATGTCAAAATAAGTCTTTACATTTTCAGTTGTCAGCTCTGCACCTTTTGCTCCGCATGATGAAAGCACAACAACAAAAGCAAGCGACAGAACAACACATATTATTTTTTTGAATTTTTTCATGTTTTAACCTTCTCTATTTTGCTATTCTTTCTGATGAATAAACAACATCTATACTCTTCTTGAAGAGCAGATAGTCATACTGAGGCAGCCACTGGTCACCCTCTTGAACTTTTTCTTTAAACTCTTCTTCGTCAAGAGCTGAATTCATCTGTGCTACACCGCGAAGCTCGCCGTCTTCTTTATAAACTGTATCCCAGAAAGCGTGGTGGCCGATAAACGTTACACTATCGGGAATGTAAACATAAGTCAGTGCCTGATTGTAACTGAAAGCATCTGAGTCAATTATTCTGAGCCCCTCAGGAAGTGAAAGATAAACTTCACCGAGTTTTTCTTCAGAAGTGAAAACTGTATCAACAACAACGCTGTCTGTTCTGTAAGAATAAATGTTGTCAAGTGATGCTATGTTGCTGTACTGGTCCTTAGGCTCATGAAGTTTAAACACAGCAAGGCTTCCAATAGTTTCAAGACCTTCGGGGAGATAGATATTTCTCAGATTAACATAGCTGAAGCAGAGTTCACCGAGAGTTTTAACCGTTGACGGAACAACATAAGTCTGGATATCTCTTATATAATCTTCGCCTGCATCTGCTCTGTAAGGCTCAGTTTCATAGCCGTATTTTTCACGAAGATAGTTATCGTGGTTGCAGGGATAATTGATAAGAACTGTTTTATCCTTATTGTAGAGCACCCCGTCAATGTCACAATAATAGGGGTTATCCTCGTCTACTTCAATCCTCTCAAGTGCCCAGCAGGAATAGAATGATTTGCTGTCAATTTTTTCAACATCCTTGCCGATATTGACAACCTTTATAACACCGTCACAGTTAAATGCATATTCTCTGATTTCAGTGATTTTCTTTGTTTCATCTTTGACAAGGCTGAAGTTTGTTTCGGGGTTTTTGTCATTCTGATCATAAACCACTTCTGTCACATAGTCGATATCGAGCTCTGTGATATAGCCTGTGTTACCGAATTTTGAAAGCTGATATGTACCCTGTGATGCATTTTCGTATTCAAAAGTTTCTTTTTGAACGGTTCTGATACTGAAATAAACAGAGAGAGAAACTGCAATTATTATTGTAATTGCGAAAATGATTTTCTTCAGCGTATAGTGTTTATAAGGTTTACCTATATGGGGTGCTGCAAGTCCTTCAATCTGATAAGTCCAGATTTCGTCCTCCGGGATATCAAGATGGATAGGCTCTTCAACCTGATTTTTAATCTTTTTATCTTTTTTCATTTCTCTCACCCCTCCTTAACCTTTATATCCGCCGGAGGTTGTAATGCCCTCTTCCTGTGCTTTCTTTTCAGTCACTTCTGCACGGCGTTTGAGAACTTCCATAACCATATTCTGTTTCTTCGAATCGTAATCCCAGAAGAAATAGGGAATTGTCATCAGCACAAAACCGATAATATCAACAATAAGCGGAATTGCAATAATATTTCTTCTTGATGCGTCAATGAAGAGAACCTCCCAGTTACTGTTGAAGCCATATGTAAGCAGGAACAAGGGAATGAGAAGACCGATGAAATTCTTTATGGGGTCAACAAACCAACCGTAAACGCTTGCAAAGCTTTCAAGTCTTTCACCTGAAAGATACATCTGATAGTCCGCGATACGCACGTTCATATCGTGGCCTGCAGTTGTAGGAACAGTCTTTGTCATCTCCATGAAGAAGAGAACAACAATACAGATTGTACCGCAGACAACAAGGTTTTCTCCGCAGAACCAGATAGCACAGACAATCGCAGCGTTACCGATTGCACGGCTGAGCTGATAGAAAATCATAATCTGCTTGTATGAGAATCGCTTGAGGAAATATGGTGAAAGCAGATCGGGCGGAGTTCCCGCAAAGGAAATAAGTGCCACGATAAGGCTGTATGGCAAACCACTCAGACGGAATGTATAGAGATAAAGAATCGTAACAAAAGGAAGCATACCGTTACCGAGAGCATCGATAAGACCTACAATTGTGTTGATAAGAAGATATTTGTTCTTCAGAACGCCGAACATACCGTCCCAGAACTTAATCTGAACCTTCTTCTCAATAGGCGGCTGAGGAATTCTTTCCTTGACCTTGCCCGCAAATGCCATGGTAAAGCAAACCGCAGTGACAAAGGTAATGGGAATTACGAATCTGTAAACATTTATATCTGCCCATTCATAACGGAGCATACCGATAATAACAGGAAGAATAATTGCGAGAATTGAGTTGAAAATATGTGAAATCTTGATGGGATAGCTGCGGACAAGAATTCTTTCCTGAAGATTGGGGCTGATGCTCTTTGTACATGTTTCAAGATTATTGGCAAAGCCGAAAACATTAAAGCATGCAAAGAGAAGGTTTGCAACCCACACTCTTGTTGCAACATCGGGAATGTTGTAAACAGGAAGCCAGCCGATGAGAATTACCATGACACATTTCGGAATCGCATCACAATAAAGTGAATATTTATATCTGCCGTATTTGGGAAGAAGCTTCTTTCTCCAGAAAATATTTCTCGCACCCACCCAGCCTGTATACAGGAAATGGGTGCCGAAGACTTTGAAGCAGGATGCAGCAGTCATACCCTCAAGACCATTCAGGTACGTTATGAATGTGCTTGTCTGACTGAAAAGACTTGACCAGTCAAAGAAAATACACGAAAGACCGAATGCTATCATTCCGAGATAAACGGCGTTGAGCTTACGCTCTGTCTTTTTCGGCAGGAAGCCTAAGTTATCGCATACAAACCACCAGATAAGAGCTGAGATATAGTTTAGCGGCATATTAATGATGTTGATAACTGAGAATGTGAGATACGGAAGCTTATAGTGGTGCATGATAAGGTAACATGCAGATGCAAAAGAGATATACTCCAGTGTTTTCGAGCCTGCATAGTTACTGCCTACTGCAAAAACTATGTCCTTATATTCCTTGTAAGGCACATATTTTCCCTCAGCAGGTGTATCCCAGTGAGTTCTTATTTCGGTGGCAAAGTCTTTCACTTTGTCCATGAGTTTTCCTTTGTTTTCACTCATTTATGTACCGACCTCCTTATAAATATAATTAAATTTAATATTCCTTAACATTTTAGCACATCTACATAAAAAAGACAAGTTTTTTAAGACAAAATTTACACAATTCGTGTAAATTTTGTCTTTTTATTTCTGATCAGGCACTACAGATTTAACAATTGTGTCGTAGTATTGTGTTGCAATTTCTGCCCTTTTGTGGTATTATATCGTGGTATCAGTATAAAAAGAGGCTTAATTTCAAATGCAGAAAAATCAGGAAAATAAAAAAACGGCTGTGCAGTTTATAAAAAACACTGTAATGGGCTTTGTTGTAACAATTTTCGAGAGTCTTTCTCTCACTCCATTTTACAGACTTTTTGCCTTTATAGTCGATGAAACACCCCGACTTTTTGCGGCAAACACGGTTTCTATAGTAATCTTCTTTTTTGTAAGATTTTTCATCAACTATTTCTGGGTGTTCCACAGCAAAAGAAATATCATTAAAATTTTACCGCTTTTTGCGGTGTTGATTGCAGTATTTTCCGTCACCACCACATGGGCAATTGAAGGTGTAACTTATCTCTTCAATCTTTCAGATGCTCTTGTAAATGCTTTGGGTGACGACACTGTAATGTTTATCGCAAAAATGATTGCAACATTTGTTATGGGCATTGTAAACTTTGCAATTTGTAAGAAATTTATTTTTACGGAGGATAAAAAATGAACAAGGTATTCGGCAGACTTATGATTGAATTCGGTTCCTTCCTGGGAAGAAGCGAACTGAGAAAGCTTGATTTCTATTCTTCAAGAGCTGTTAAACAGCAGGAAAGAAATCTCAGAAAGCTTATGAAACAGAATAAAAACACTGTTTATGGTAAGCTTCACAACTTTGGTGATGTAAAATCAGTTGAAGATTATCAGAGAATTGTCCCCTATTCTGCATATCCCGATTACGAGGATTATATAGACAGAATGGCTAACAAAGGCGAGAAAAATCTCATTACAAAGAAAATGATTGCAAGATATGCCGAATCCTCCGGCAGTACAGGCAAATCAAAGCTCATCCCCATGTCTGCATGGTCTCTGTGGGTTTGTCAGTGCTTCAGCTTCAGTGCACCTGTTGGCTGTGCATTCAAATATTTCAAAGAGAAAAAAGGCATGAGAATGCCTCCTCAGAAAGGACTTCTCACAATCGAAGTTCTCGCTCACAAAACTCCCAGCGGAGTTATTGCAGGCGGTCTTGCGGCACATCCTATGATTAACTTAAAACCTGTAACTCCTTTCTACACAACTTCTCCCAAAGAAGTCATGTTCCCTAAAACACGTGATGCTATGGACATGCACTATATGAAACTCCGTTTTGCTCTTCCGAGACGCGATGTAAGCTACATAGGCACTGTTTTTGTTACAATGGTTGAATCAATGATGTTCTACCTTGAAAACAATTGGGAAATGCTCTGCGACGATATCGAAAAGGGCACAATCAACGAAAGCATTGCATGTCCTCCCGATGTAAGGAAGAAGCTCCTCAAGAAATGTAAACCCGATCCCGAAAGAGCTGAAGAGCTGAGACGTGAATTCAGAAAGGGCTTTGACGAAGAAGCAATTGTTCCCAGAATCTGGCCGAATATCGGCTGGCTCTACGGCATGGGAACAGGAAGCCTTTCTCACTACGCTAAGAAGCTTCGCCGTTATATCGGTCCCGACCTTCCCATTCACTACTTAGGATATGCAGCATCTGAAGGTCTTATGGCTGTTCCTACAGAGCTTGATTCATTTGAATATGTTCTTCTTCCTCAGAACGGCTTCTATGAATTCCTTCCTGTTGATGCTCCCGAGGATTCAACGCCTCTTACAATCAGTCAGCTTGAAGTCGGCAAGGATTACGAAATTATCGTCACAAATATGAGCGGTCTTTACCGTTACAGAATCGAAGACGTTGTACGCGTTACAGGCTACCACAAGCAGTCACCCAAGGTTACTTTCCTTTACAGAAGAAATCAGATTGCTAACATCAGCGGTGAAAAAATCAATCAGCATGCATTTGATATTCTCGTAAATGAACTTTCAAGCACTGTTGGTGAGAACTTCAACGGCTACTGTATCTATCCTGACAGAACAACATCTCCCGGCCACTATCAGCTCCTCATCGAGCCTGAAAACCCCGATGTTCCTGACAGTGATTGCGAAAAATATGCAGAGATTTTCGAGAAGAGACTTTGCGAAACCAACGTTCTTGTTCCTCCCCTTATCAGAAATGGTGCTCTCGGTCACTGTGAAGTAAAATTCCTTAAGACAGGAACTTATGAGGAATACCGCGATGTCCTCAGAGCCAAGGGTGCTAACCTTAATCAGGCAAAGCCTGTAAAGGTTCTTGACAATGAAGAAAGAATTGAATATTTCTTCTCACATGTACGCGAATCTCTTAAAAAGTAAGGTGTAAAAATGAACATTCTTATAGCCGTTTTATTCATGCTTGTACCCGCTCCCATTATTTATCTCAACAACAGAGTAAAATGGGTTAACAAGCTTGGAATCGTTCTCATCTGCTACATTCTCGGCATTATTGTTGGTAACATCGGAATTCTTCCTGAAAGCTTTTCAGGAATCCAGTCAACAATGCAGGATGTAAGCGTCTGTCTTGCCCTGCCTCTCATTCTCTTTTCACTTGATCTGAAAAAGTGGCTCAAAACCGCAAAAAAAGGCATTATTTGTATGCTCCTTGCAATTGTCTCAATTTCAGTTGTGGTTTTTGCCCTTCATCTGATTTTCGGTGCAAGCGACCCCAACACTCCTCAGTATGCAGGTCTTGCAATGGGCGTTTACACAGGCGGCACACCTAACATCGCATCTATCAAAACTGCAATCGGTGTTGACGAAACAACATATACCATGTTCAACACTTATGACATGGTAATTTCTATAGGATATATTCTCCTGCTCACTTCAGGAGCAAAAGCAGTATTCAAAAAAGTTTTCAGACTCCGTGATTTTGAAGGTGACAAGAATGTAAGCCGTGACGATACAAATAATGACACTGCAGACCCTGAAAATTACAAAGGCTTCTTCAAGCCTCAGATTCTCGGCAAGGTTCTTCTTGCAGTTCTCCTTTCAGGTGTAATTCTTGCAATTTCCTATGTAGTGGGCGAAATGGCTACAGGATATGAAACTGCAGTTACAATCCTTCTTGTAACAACACTTGCAATTGTCTGCTCATTTATAAAACCTGTGCGCGAAATCAGAAAAACAACACAGACAGGCATGTACCTTATCTATGTTTTCTGCTTCACCGTTGCAACAATGGCAGACATAAAAATGCTTGTAAACATCAACTGGACAATTCTGTCTTACGTTTTCTTCTCAATTTTCGGCAGTATGATACTTCATGCACTGCTTTGCAAAGCAGCAAAAATTGACGCTGACACAATGATTATCACATCAACATCAGCTATCTGTTCACCGCCTTTTGTTCCTGTTGTTGCGGCTTCACTTAAAAATAACGCTGCACTTCTTTCAGGTATCGCAACAGGCATTATCGGCTATGCTATCGGCAACTACCTGGGCATAGGAACATACTGGCTTCTTGAGAGATTACCATTTTAAATTTAAAGGGACGATGTATTATTTCATCGTCCCATACGATTTTTAAGGAGGAAATAGATTATGAGTAGTGTTGCACCCGAAAAAGGCAGACCTTTTGAGGAAATCTTAGCAGAGCTTGATTCATTCGGAGTTAATGACCCGAAATACAAGGATGCCAAAACATGGAGCCTTGTTTACTATTTAAACGAAGAATACACAGATTTTTTGCAGGAAGCCTACGGCAGATATTTTTCTGCAAACGGACTTAATCCCACAGCCTTCAAAAGCTTGAAAAGGCTTGAGAAAGAAGTGCTGAAATTTACTGCAGAGCTTTTTCATGTTGACGATGAAGCATGTGGTGTTATGACATCATGCGGAACTGAAAGCTGCATGCTTGCAGTAAAAACATACCGCGATTTAGGACGTTCAAGGGGCATTAAAAAACCTGAAATGATCATCCCCGAAACTGCACATGTTGCATGGGACAAGGGCTCAGAATATTTCGGTGTCAAAACAAGACGTGCTCCCCTTGATAAAGACTTCAAGGTTGACATAAAAGCCGTCGAAAAAATGATAAATAAAAACACTGTAATGATTTTAGGTGCTGCACCTGAATATCCTCACGGCATTATTGACCCTATTGAAGAATTAGGAAAGCTTGCTAAGAAGCATAACATCCCACTTCACGTTGATGCCTGCGTAGGCGGATACATTCTCCCCTTTATGGAAAAGGCAGGATATGAACTTCCGCTCTGGGATTTCAGAGTGGAAGGTGTAACTTCAATTTCTGCAGACATTCACAAATACGGCTTTGCTGCAAAAGGTGCTTCCTGTATTCTTTACAGAAATGTTGATTACTTCAAGCATCAGGTATTTGTCAACGAAAGCTGGCCCGGCGGACTTTTTGCTTCCCCCGCTTTTCTTGGAACAAGACCGGGTGGTGCATATGCCGCAGCATGGGCGGCAATTCAGGCAAACGGAATCGAAGGCTATACAGAACTTGCCGACCGCACAATCAAAGTTGCAGAAGCACTGAAAAAAGGCATTAAAGAGATCGGATGCTTTGAAATTATAGGCGAGCCTAAAGCAAGTCTTTTCGCTTACCGTTCAACAGACAGCAGCGTCAACATTTTCGCTCTCGGTGACGTTATGGAAGAAAAAGGATGGCATATTGACAGAATCCAGCGTCCCGATGCTCTCCACGCAATGGTAACCGCACCTCATGACAAAGTAGTTGAAGATTATCTTAAAGATCTGCGTGATGGCGTTGAATACGTAAGACAACATCCTGAACTTGCTGACAGCGGTCAGGCAGCAACATACGGTCTTGTTTCTCATCTTCCTCTCAGAGGCATGGTGAGAAAGCAGGTGCTTGACATTTTCGCAAACTCATACAAGCTGAATGCGGAAGAAATCGACCTTTCTGACAGTGATTCCGTAAACCCTGCAGAAAGCGGCGGTGAAGAAAAGAAATCACTTGTTGATAAAATTATCAGCTGGTATGTAAAGAAAACATCCAAATAAAACAAGAAACTCCAACGAGATCCTTTGATTACGTTCAAGGATGACCGTTGGAGTTTTTTATTATTCAAAATCAAGTGAGCCTACGCGTGTCACGTACTCAATAAGTTTATCCTTGTAATAATCAAAAACTGCTTTGTCAGCGTTTCCAGCCTTCACAAGGCGGTGGAAAATATTGAGATATGCAACAGTTCTTGCTCTGTCATCTGCTCTCTGTATGAGTGCTTCATCCTCACCCTCAAAGTATGTAAGGATCACCTTTTCCCACACTCTTTCTGCAGTTTCACGACAGAAGCCTAATGTTTCATAGGAGACTTTTCTGTCAATTTCAGAAGATGCAATCAGACTTTCATAAAGCTTTCCTAAATCAAAAACAGGATAGCCCTTGTATTCCTTTTCAGATTTTCCAAAACAAACCTTACCGTTTACAAGGTGTGCTGAATTTGTGGTGCAATCTGAAATAAGACTTGTTCCCGTATTTTCAACTGCAGTTACAAGGCTTCTCAGTTTCTGCCACTTTTCAGCAGTAATCGAGTGCATGATTTCATCTGTCTTTTGCACCATTTCGGGTTTGATATCAGTGGCTTTTTCCGCCTTTGTGCCATGAATTTCTTTCATCCCATCAACTAGAAGTCTTACGCTTTCATCAATGTTTTCAGGGTCATCCTTAATCAATTTTGAAACGGAGGTTGGCAGAACATCTTCATCAGGAATACAGAAATGCTTTGTATCGTTGATGCTTTCAAAAACTATGTCACCGAATTTATTTGTGCCTTCCTTGTAAAACACGACATGGATAATACCTGTATTTTTTATGTCAATATCAAATACAGGTGATTTATCAAAGCCCATAATATGAAACATCATAATCGTATTAAAAGCCGCATGACCTGCTACAAGAACTTTTTCACCGTTTTTGTAATGTGAACGAAAATAAGAAATTGCTTTTGCAGCTCTTTCGTAAAGTGCTTCTTCCTCTGCATGAGTGCTGTAAACCACAAGTCTTTCAGCGTTTTCAAAGCCCTTGGCCATCTCTGCAGTTTCGCAGGCTTCTTTCATTTCATCAAGTGTTCTGCCTGCAAAGTCTTCTTTTACCCCCACCTCTGTAATAATCGGAAGGATATTCAGCCTTTTCTTTTCATTCTGAAAGTTCATAATCTCATTTGCAGTCTGAACAGTACGGATAAGTCCGCTTGCAAAGCATATATCAAAATTCACATCAGACAGATATTTACCGGCTTTTTTTGCCTGCATGATACCAAGATCTGTCAGATGAGGGTCATTTAATTCTTTTTCCGCATCGCTTTCACTGAACGCACCTGCGTTGCCTCTACTCTGACCGTGACGGACTAAATAAAGTTCAAGCTCGATTACGGGTTTTATGTTTTCCATTATTATCACCTCGTTATCAGAATACTAAAATTATAACACAACATAAGAATTTGTCAAACAAAACCAATCAAAAAGACAGCTCCCTTTACACAAGGGAGCCTATGGTTTCAATCAGTTATATGTTTTTATACAGCCTGAACGTTTACTGCACGCTTTTTCTCAGGATTTTTGGGGTCTGCTTCTGTTTCAAAAGTAACCTTCTGGCCTTCGTTGAGTGTCTTGAAGCCCTCTGCTACAATAGCTGAGAAATGTACAAATACATCCTCGCCGCTTGCATCATCTGAAATAAATCCGTAGCCTTTTTCTGCGTTGAACCATTTAACTGTACCGTTATTCATTGTGGTACCTCCAAAAAAATATTTGTACCAAAAGAGTATATAAATATAAAAACAGGTTGTTTGTAAATCATCGAACTTACAAACAACCTGCTGATTTTATGTGCGTCTTCTGAATACTTTAAAATTATACCACACATATTCTTCTTTGTCAAGTTGTCATAAAGCACAGGGACAGCTCATATTATTAACTAAAAAAGATACGGAGGAATAAAACATGGACACTTCAAACAATATATATGACGATATCTGCAAACGCACGGGAGGCGATATCTACATCGGTGTTGTAGGCCCTGTGAGAACAGGCAAATCCACCTTTATCAAAAAATTCATGGATACTCTTGTAATCCCCAACATCAAGGAAGACAGCATGCGTCAGAGAGCAAATGATGAGCTGCCTCAGAGCTCAGGCGGAAGAACGATTATGACTACCGAGCCGAAATTTATCCCCGAAGATGCTGTGGATATTACTGTAGGAGATACGGCACATTTAAGAGTAAGAATGATCGACTGCGTAGGCTACATTGTCCCCTCTTCTTTAGGCTACATAGAGGATGACCAGCCAAGGATGGTAAAAACTCCATGGTTTGAAAAGGAAATCCCATTTAATCTTGCGGCAGAAATCGGCACACAGAAAGTAATTTCAGAGCATTCAACAATCGGTCTTGTTGTCACAACTGACGGATCTATCAGCGATATTCCACGTGAAGAATACGAGGGCTGTGAAGAAAGAGTTATAAATGAACTTAAGGAAATCGAAAAACCGTTTATTGTCCTGCTCAACTGTAAAAATCCTCAGAGTGATAAATCAAGAAAGCTTGCCGAAGATATGTCAGCAAAATACGGCGTTTCTGTTTTACCTGTAAACTGCATGAAGCTTACAGAATCCGAAATCAGAGGTATTCTTGAACAGGTTCTTTTCAGTTTCCCAATCAAACAGGTTTCATTCGACCTTCCACAGTGGCTCAGCTCACTTTCAAAGGAGCATCCTGTCAGACGTTCAATTTATGATGCTGTGAAAGATGCTTCTTCTCAAATGAAATGTGTGAGAGATATTTTCAAGGTAGCAGATAAAATCTGCACTTCAGAACATATTGAAGGAGCAAAAGTTTCCTCTGTTGATTTATCAGACGGCAGCGGTATAATCAAGCCGTATATCAAGGACGGTCTTTTCTTTGAAGTCCTCGGTGAAAAAACAGGCATGAACATCAGTAACGAAAGCGAACTGATGAAAAATCTCATTGAACTGACGGAAATGAAGAAAAAATACATGAACATCAAGGATGCACTTGACGAAGTTGAAGCCACCGGCTACGGCATTGTAACACCGACACTTGAAGAGCTGAAACTTGAAGAGCCTGAAATCATGAAACAAGGAGGAAGATACGGTGTAAGGCTTCGTGCATCTGCTCCCTCTATCCATATGATGAAGGCAAATATCAACACTGAGGTTGCACCTATCGTCGGCTCTGAAAGTCAGTCCGAAGAGCTTGTAAATTACCTTCTCAAGGAGTTCGAGGAAAGCCCTGCAAAAATCTGGGAATCCAACATTTTCGGAAAATCTCTCAATGAGCTTGTAGGCGAAGGTCTGCACAACAAGCTCTACCGTATGCCTACCGATGCCAGAATGAGGATTCAGGAAACACTTGAAAAAGTCATCAACGAAGGCTGCAACGGACTTATATGCATAATACTCTGAATGTTTCGGGCGGAGATTTCCGCCCTTTGTCATTTTATATTATTTTTCATAAATTACGAAAAAAATTTTGTTTCTTATTTACAAATCATTTTCTTTAATATATAATTAAGCCATAGCAATCCCCTATTTTATTTCGAGGAGAGATTTTTATGGACTTTAATGCATTCTTAAGAGATTTCATCGCAGAAATCAACTACTTTCTTTACGACCTGACTGTTAAGATTGTAGAGTTTCTTCAGAACATGGGAATAGGAGGCTGAGAAATATGAAATTCAGAAAATCAATTTCAGTTATTCTTGCCCTTGTTATGGCACTGAGTATTTTTACTGTCGGTGCATCTGCGTCTGCTCCTACTGAAAAAAAGGTTGATTTCGTCCCCCGCGATGTTCAGGGAGAAAAAAACTACACAATTGAAAATCCGTATAAGGATGTCAAATGGGGCGAATGGAGAGCATACAAAGCATCTCTCCACAGCCATACAAACGCATCTGATGCTGTTCCCACAATTGCAGAAAGCGTAGAAAAGCATTATGAGCTCGGCTTCGACATTCTTGCAATTTCTGACCATGCAGTTATCGGTGTACCCTGGAACGAAATCCCCACTACCGTTCCCCTTTATCGTCTTTTCAAATTCGGCAATACAAAAATGGGAGAGGTTGACGTCCTTACAGATGCAAGACGTGAAGAAATTCTCAAGGGTGTTGGCAGAACAAATGAAGACGGCTCACCTCAGCCAATGCTTGAAATCACAGGCGCAGCAGAGCTTAACGGTGCAACACCTATCAACGATACACATATCAACTGCTTCTTCATGAATGAAGGCGAAGAGTACGGTCAGGCACGCATGGGCGTTTACGGTGACTACGAAACAGTAGCAAAAAAAGTCGGTGAAGCCGGTGGTATCACATTCCTTGATCATGTAGGAGAATATGTAGGCTGTGAAGATGATCCCGAGAGAGCAGATCAGCCTTACTATGTAAATAAGCTTTCAAATATTTTCCTCAACAACCCCTCGTGCATCGGTATGGACGTTAACAGCGGTGTAAACAACCACACGAAATACGACTACATCCTTTGGGATAATGTTCTCAGAACATGTATCCCCTACGGCAGAAACGTTTACAGCGTGACATTCTCAGACGGTCATCATATTGACCAGTATAACCGAAATTATACATACATGCTCATGCCCGAGCTTACAGAAGAAGCTCTCAGAACAAGCATGGAAACAGGTGCATTCTTCTCCTGTTCACACTATGCAAGAGCAGACCTTGGCGACGAGTTCAACGGCGAAGAGTTTGAAACTCCTTTTGTTTCAGTTATCGACGTAAATCAGGATTCCGACATAGTTTCATTTGGTGCAGAAAACTTTGATTATGTACGCTGGTACTCAGACGGTGAAATTATTGCAGAAGGCAAGAATCTCACATACCTTGACCTTAACGCTTACGAGGACAAAATCGGATGTTATGTAAGATTCACACTTACAGGCGAAGGCGGAATCCTTTATTCACAGGCATTCCCCGTGAACGCTGAGGGCGAAGAACATGAGCTTCCTATGGTTGTTCCTACTTACGACGTTCCCAAATTCCTTCGCGGTCTTGCTGACACAATGAATTTAATCCTCGGCTGGACTCCCATCATGGCAGCTATCAGATATTTCCTCTGGGGTACATATTGGTGGTATTAATACTAATAAAGCAAAGTAAAAGGACGGTTACTTTTCAGTAACCGTCCTTTTAACATTTAATACTTATTAACTTTAAGCGGTTTATGGAATACAGGCTTTTTCTCTCCTGCATTTACCATTTCTCTTGAAAGTAATGTACGCATTTCTGCTATTTTTTCTGCATAGTTTTCATTATTTACAAGATTAATTTTCTCACAAGGGTCATTTTTCAGATCATATAAAAAATCGTCAAAATAATGAACTGCGCTGTGTTTATGCCATCCTGAACCTATTGCTCTGGCAGAATATTTCCACTCTTTTGTTCTGACAGCTCTTCCTACGTGAGATTCGCTTATCTGAACAAACACACAATCTCTTTCAGAATATTTCATGTCATTTACAGGAAGCACTCTTCCCGAAAAAATATCAGGGACGGGAATATCAGCAAGGCTCAGAAGTGTCGGCGGCAAATCAATAAGACTTGCAAGACAATCTTTTGCCTCGCTTTTCTCAACTGCACCGCCACCGAATACAAGCGGAGTATGTATGCTTGAATCGTGGCAACTGCGCTTATACTCCATATTGCGTGTTTTAAAATGACATCCATGGTCGCTCGTGTAAACAATAACAGTATTGTCGTAAATACCTTTACCTTTGAGAACGTTTACAAGTTTTCCCACATTTTCGTCAAGGCGATTGATTGCAGCTATGTAGTCAGGATATTCCGCTTCGTAATCTCCGCTCAGAAATGCAAGGTCATCCGGTATGGGATAGTTGCGGAAATCATCAACCGTATCTGTTGGTCCTTCAAAGTGTCCCCTGTCATTCTGATGATGTGGCTCAAGCTGTGAAACAAACATAAAAAACGGTTTTTCATTATTATGATTTTCAATGTATTCCAAAGCAAAATCATTTATGCAGTCTGCTCTGTAGCCTTTGAAATCTATCCTACTGCCTTTTTCATCAAAAACATAACCGTCATAACCGTGAGATGTAAATTCAAGCACATCCGCACCGCGGAAATATTTGTATCCCCCAAGTCTTTCGGCAGGTATGGCTGTTTTTTCACAATGAAGTCCTATACCGGGATATCGGTCAGAGGCAAGATGCCACTTACCGATATATGCGGTATCATATCCGTTTTCGTTAAAGTGGTCAGCAAGGGTTTTGGTGTCCTCAGAAAGTGCAATACCGTTCCAATAACACTTGTTCTGTGTGGCATACTGCCCCGTCTGCAAACAAGCCCTTGCAGGTCCGCAAACAGGCTGACAGGTGTAAGACTCTTCAAAAAGAACTCCCTCTTCACCCAACTCCCACACATTCGGCATAAGCTCGCTGTTGAGCGTATCCCAACGTTGCTGGTCTGAGAAATAAAAAATAATATTCGGTTTCATATTGTTCCCTTTGCTTTTAATACTTATTATACTTTTAACTGCACCAGTTTTTCGAACAACGCTGCCAGAGCATCACTTTCAGAGGGATATCCTGTCAGATTGTATTCTTTTCCACGCTCTCTGAAGAAAATTTCCCAGCGAAAATAGTTTTTTCTGATACAATAACCGTCTTTTGTCGGATCATCAAAAACAACTGCACTTTCGTCTATATTGTTTTCTTTTAACAACATCAGAAACTCGTCTCTTGTCATTTTAACAATCTCAAATTAAACAGTTCATTTCATTTGAATATCAGATTTCCTAAAGCACCGAAAATTTTATAAAGCACTTCATAGATTACAAAATATTCACCCATGAGTGGCTCAAGGATTGCTCCGAGGTAACCCATTGTCATAGGCTTCTCATTGAAAGCTTCTGTCTTTGTTATTGTGAATGTATCAATTGTTTCGCCGGTGATTGTATCAACTGTTATAATCTCCATCACACCGTCTTTTGTAACTTCAATTGTTGAGTAGCAATCGTTTCCTGTTACAACCGTTTTTCCGAGCCAATAATAATCGTAGTCCTCATCGGGAATTCTTGTGTTGCCTGACGCTGCTGTCTGAGTGAAATAAATCGTTCCCTCAGGGTCGGTTACCTCGCCTTGGTCATAGCCCTCATTTTCAACAACCTTATGACCTTTCATGAAATATGAACGTCCGTAAACATGGTCATGTCCGTTGAGGACAACATCAAAATCATAACTATCAAAAACAGGAGCAAGAGTTCTCTGTGCTGCAACAGCATCATCCTGAACCGCATGATGCTCTGTACCGTAAATGTCATGATGGAATACTGCAACACGCCACTTCACATCAGGATTTTCTTCAACTGCCTTTTTGATAAGAAGATAGTTATCATAGAAGTTTATTTTGTTTGAATTTATGAAGACAAAAAGCACATCACCATAAGTGAAGTAATATCCGTTGCCGTAAACTTTAGGTGTAATACCTAAGTAAACATTAGGATTGTTGAAATAATATTTGTAGCTTGTACCCTTTGCGTCATGATTGCCCTGAGTGGCAGCCATAGGATATGAGCGAAGATATTCAGGTGCCAGAAATGCGATCCACTCATTTGTATACTGACCGCAGTGTGTAACGTCACCTGCGTTGACAATAAAGCTGATATCGTCGTTTGCAGTAAATGCAGCTTCAAGAGTTCTGTTCCAGTTGAAAGAATCCTGCACAAGGTCATGGTCATGCTTCGGCTGTGCGTCGCTTATATACAGAAACTTGTAGCTGTCAAAGGAATGTGTTTTAAAGGTTTCAGCTTCACTTACACCGTTTTCTGTTCCGTAAACATAATAATACGTTGTGTTTTCTTCAAGACCTGTAACAGTTACATCGTTCACTCTCTGCTCAACAATCTCGGAAAAGCTGCTTTTACCCGTAAACTCTTTGTAAGCTGACATATCAGCGCTTTTACTGATGCGGACAATGGGTTTGTTCAGACCGTCACGCTCTGAATGCCAGCAGAAATTCATTTCGGTCTCATTATCTCCGGGAGTAAGAGTTATACTCGTGTTATCGCAGGTTGCATAATATTTTTCCCAATCCTCATAGCTTATTTTTCCTGCTAAGGCGACAACTGAAAATGCAGAAACCGCCAACACAACCGAAAGAATTATACATAAGAATCTTTTCATTTTATTTCACCTCATGAAAATAATTTAGCAAAGAAGCTGTAAATACTACCCTCTTTATAGAGATTATGTCTACTTGATGCCACCTTATGATTTTCTACAAGAATAGTATCAAACTCACCTGTTCCGCCTGTTTTTTCTGTTACAAGCACATGGTTGTTGTCCCTTGTGTCATATCTGAAGCCACAACGGAGATTATCAACAACAGAATTGAATCTTTCCGCCTTGAAAGCTACTTCTCTGTGACCTGCCTCCGAATACCAGTAGCAGAAGCAGTTGTCATAAATTGATGAAACACCGCCTGTTGTTACAAAAGCATTTGCAAACTGGTCACTGTAGCAGAAATTATAAATATTGTTACCGCCTTCATCAACGAAACCTGCACTGTTTTCATAATCGGTATAATCTGAATAATAAAGCGGATGAATGTTTGTAAGCGCGTTTGCAGAAGTTTTTATAAGAACACCTACAAAAACATTACCGATTCTCATATTTGTAAATGTGTTGTCCCAACCTTCAACAACAAGTCCGATAGAATCTGTACCGCCTGTACCGATGATGTTTACATCATTGATATCAGCATCAGAAGAACCGCTGTTTGCACCGTATTTTACATGGATACCCACAACTGTGTGCTTGATTGAAACCTGTCTGATTGCAGTTTCACGTCCACCCGCAATAACAACACCATTTGTTTTTCCGCTTCCGTCAAGAATACCGCCTTCAAGTGCATAGTTGCTGCCCACCGTGTGAGTATCATTTTTCGCATCCTTACCACCGAGAATTACAAGTGCTTCGCCCTCGAAGTCGGAAGACGCTCTGATTATTGCGTAATTTGAAAGCTGTAAATCAACACTCTTCTGAGGGTCTGCAGGAGTATAAATGGGATGGCTGATAAGATAAATACCATCAGGGAAATAAATTGTTCTGTTAGGATTTGCATCGATAAGTGCCTGAATAGCATCAGCTACATCAGTTTTACCGTCAGCAGGAATTGTATCGGTAACTACAACATATCCGAAAGCATTCCCCTTATTGTCACTGACAGGATTTTCGGATGCTTCAATTGCTCTTTCTTCGGCAACTTCAAATTCCATTTCCATTGACTCAATAGTTTCTTCGGAATTTCCCGAATATGCGGGAGCAATCGAAATCTCAGTTTCATTATTTCTGCTCAGGGCAAATCCGCCGATTGTCAATACAATTGCCACTGACATAATCACTGCAAGAAGTTTTTTCATAATCAGAAACCTCTCATCTTCTTAAGGTCGCGGTAGTTGATAAGCTTGATGCCGAGAGATTCAATATGCTGACGTGTTTTCGGATCCTTGAAAAGCTCATATTCCCACACTCTTCTTTCCCAACAACCTGTTGTACCTTTAAGATCATCAGTGGGAAGTGAAGGATGAATATAAGTTTCAGTAACACCGGGTTCAAAGGTACGGTAAAATTCATAAATATATTCTCTGTAGTTTTCAAAGCTGTCTTTCTGAGGTCCGTCCCAATGGCTTGGAAGAAGGAAGTCAGGCATTGCAACTCCAAGACTCTGACCGAGCTGTGTCATACCGCCGATAAATTGCTCAATCATTTCCTTGGGAACGTGGATTGCAAGCATATCGTTTGTAAACTGTGCGTCTGTAAACTGCATGGGGAAACGGAAAGGAAGACCGTACTGACCTGCAAGCTCAATAGTCATCTGCACAATTTCAAATCTGCCTGTTTCAATGCCATAAAGTGAACCCATGTGATTGTCAACATGTGAGGGATTTTCGAGACCTAATTTCTTAAGCCTTTCAATCTGAGCAATAAGCTCGCCTTTTACCTCTGCAACATCGCAGTTTTTCTCAAACTCATCACTTTCGTGATAGAAGAATCCATCTTCGTCTCTCATAGAATCTGTGTTTGATGAATTAACGGGAGCCCACCTGTATTTATCCCATTCACTTGTAGTTGTCCAGTGTACACCGATTGCAAGCTCAGGGTTTTCTTTAGCAAAACGTGCAGCCTCAGGAGCCCATGCACAAGGAGCCATGATTGTTGAAGATGTTATTTTACCTTCTTTGAGAAGCTCCATAACTGCAAGGTTTGAGCCTCTGCACATACCGAAATCGTCTGCGTTGATAATTAAGTATTTATCCATTTTAACATTCCTCCTTAAGGAACAATTTGATTAAGATAATTATAATTCTAAATAATGACAATGTCAACAAATTCCACTAAATGATACAAATTATTAAAAAATATGTTGGTTAAAATTTACATAATGCTGTATGGTAACTGTTGAAATCAACAAAAAAATGTGTTATAATTTTAACATAATAAATAAAACTTTACTTCGGGGGTTAATATCATGTCAAAATGGATCGACGGCAAAACTGTTATTCTCACAGGTGCATCAAGCGGTATCGGCAAAATGCTTGCAGAAAGACTTATGAAAGAGCATGGCTGCAAGGTTATCGGTGTTGCAAGAAGCGAAGCAAAAATGATTAAGTTCAACGAAGAGCTCGGTGAATACTCAAAGCTTTTCAGATACAAGCTTTTTGACGTTTCAAGCTATGACAACTGGCAGAATTTCCACGACTGGCTCGTTGAAGAAAAAATTCAGCCTGATGTTCTTATCAACAACGCAGGCGTTCTCCCCCGTTTCGACAGACTGATGAACTATACAAAAGAAGAAATCGACGAGTCAATCAACATCGACTTCTACTCAGCAGCATATTCATCAAAAATCATGCTTCCCCTTCTTCTCAAAAGCGAAACCCCCGCAATTATCAACGTTGCATCTTCAGCAGCTCTTATGGCCCTCGGCGGAACATCAATGTATTCAGCAAGTAAAGCTGCCGTTAAAGGTCTTACAGAGGCAATGAGAGAAGAACTGAGAGGCGAAGCATATATTGGCCTTGTATGCCCCGGATTCACAAAAACTGACATTTTCAGAAATCAGGGCGCAACAGACGGCATGAACCTTATCAACATGGTTTCAACTCCCTGCCACAAGGCTGTCAACAGAATTCTCAAAGGAATCCTCCGCAAAAAGTCTTATATCGTTGTTGGCTTTGACGGCAATGCAATGGGCAGATTCAACAGACTTATGCCCGTTCAGGGTTCAAGACTTTTCAGCAGCGTAATCAAAGCATTCAAAATTGATCTTTTTGCATCAACATTCGGGTACGAGAAGAAAGTCGATAAAGAAAAAGCAAAAAAATAAATCAAAAAAATCTTAAAAAATTGCAATTTGCTATTGATTTTTTTGATTTGTTGTGGTAATATATATGAGCGTTGAAAAACGCTGTTTGCGCTGCTAGCTCAGTCGGATAGAGTGTTTGGCTACGAACCAAAAGGTCAGGAGTTCGAATCTCTTGCAGCGCGCCATACCGCAATCCTTGATTTATCAAGGGTTGCGGCTTTTTTATGCCCTGAAATTATTTTTCTTTTAAGAAATAATAACGGCATTTTTCTAACAAAATTCTAACAACTCAAAACCTTTTGGTAATTTCACTCTCAAACTGCCATATTCCCAGTAGAATCAGGGAGAAAGCTTCTAACATTCACTGAATTCTGAATAGATTCTTGTGCTTTGTTCTTTCTTTTCGTGTCCAGATGACCGTAAATATCGATGGTAATTTGGATGCCGGAATGACCGAGCCATTCCTTTACATCGTACATCTGAAAGTCATTTGCAAGCAATAAACTTGCACAGCTGTGTCTTAAATCGTGGAGACGAATTACAGGCAGATTATTCTCAATCAGATAGTCTTTAAACTTTTTTGACACCCAATCAGGATCATACAGATGACCGTCAGGCCATTTGAAAATATAATCGTTCTCAATGTAATCACCTTTACAGATTGCCCTTTCCCTTTCCTCCTGCTCCTTAAGAATCTGAAAAACCATCTTCATTTCTTCGGACAAGGGATACACACGGTAGCTTGAATCTGTTTTGGTTGAGTCTTTTTTCTCCACCTTATTGCCGTAAGTGACAACTGTATGTTTGATAGTAAGCTTGTTATTTTTGAAATCCACCGCGTCCCATTTGAGCCCTAATGCCTCACTTCTTCTTAAGCCGAAATGAAGAATCACAAAAATCAGAAGAAAAAGTCTTTCGTCCTTTATGGCTTCAAAAAGAGTATTAAGTTCTTCCGCATTGTAAAAATTCATCTCTTTTTTCTGTGCTTTAGGTAATTTTACAAATTCGCAGGGGTCATCAAAAATAAATTTTCTTTTTTTCGCTTCTTTGAAAACAAGCCTGAAAATATTCAGATGAGATTTGAGTGTTTTCGGTGAAAGTCCTGCACCCGTTCTCAGGTTTCCTTTTTTGCTCTTTTCATCAATATATTTCTGAAGATCCTGATATGTAACATCAGTGAGTCTGATTTTCTTCTTTTCAAAATAAGGTATAATCTGTGCTTCCGCAAGATTCTCATAACCTCTGTATGTTATTATATCAATCTCTTTCTTCTTATCTTCAAGCCATATTTTTATGAATTCAGCAAATGTGATGTTAGTCGGAATAAGACCTTTCTTCAGGTCATATTCCCTTTCAATCTCCTTTCTCATTTCTTCGGCTCGTCTTTGGTTACCGTAACGGCTGAGCCCTGTGGGAATCCATTTCTGTTTTCTTTTGTTGTTTTCATCTTTCAGATCAACAACAATATATAATTTATTGCCTTTCGGCTGTACAGTAGCGCTCATATAAATCACTCCTTTTGAGCGTTTATATCACACCGCTGTCCGTCGCCTTAAGAATAACGTACTTCGGTGTGTTTGTAAAGTAGTTTTTTGAAATTTTTCTGGTGCCGGACAGTTCTTCCGAACTGCCCGGCATTTTGATTATTTCGTTTTGAGACAATCAAAAATCATGCTTTTGGGGACAAACAGCTTTCTACGCACTTTAATTGCAAAAAGCTGTTTTTCTTCAATGAGTTTGTAAACAGTTCTGTCACAAACCCTGAGATACTCTGCCGTTTCTTTCACAGTCAGTAATTCTTTATCTTCAAACATCGATTTATCCTCCTATTGGTATTTTTGAGGTATTTAAATCCAATGTTAATTTTCATCCTAATAATTACTTATATAAAGTCAGCAAGCGGATGTTCTGACCAACATTCCCGCTATACCTCTGTATTTTAATCGGTATTATCTACCGCTAAAATATAATTTTTTACTGTCACACCCAATCTCCAGTGTGACAAGTGAAATACACTACAAGCTAATAACGCAAGTCTGTTATATGCAAGTGGTAAACCTTTTTTCTTAGCAAGTGCTATATTTTTTCCTTTTATTTCATAATCATCGTCTTTAATAAGTTCTTCCTTGAATTCTTTAGGCATATTTGTATCAGCATCAATATTATATTTATTCCATCTTCTTCTGATTTCCTCTTCAAGTTGTTCAGCGTATCCTTCTTCGTTTTCAATTCTTTCAAGATAGTAATTATATGTTCTCATAGCGTTTTCGTGTCTAAATGAGTGATAAGACATATGGCTGCTGATTTCTTTTTCTTTGAAAATTTTCTCATCAGATTTCTTATCTTTAAAATATGATTCTATAAATTCTACATCTTCAGGCAGAATTCTCTGCATTGTAAATTTTCCGCCCTTTCCCCTTCTCACCACTACACAGGGGTATCCGTCTTCATCTTTGCAGAAATCGGCTCCTGTGAGCCTTGTCATCTCTGCACGACGAATACCAACCCTTTTCTGGAATTCAACGGATTTTGCAAATTTGGGGTTGTCGGGATTATTGTCAGGGCGTTCAATTCTGTTGTTACCCTTTCTGCCCTTTGTGCAATCTGCAGCGTATCTTATTGGCTTTTTGAAGTTGCACATTGGTATATTGTAGAAGTTGCACACTGCTGCCAGATAGGTGTGAATAGTATAGGGCGAATAGCCCTCTTTCGCCAGGTGGTCAATATACTCCTGAATGTGGTCGACACATTCAAAGGAGTATTTGCACCCATGGTGTTTGTGGCAGTATTCCACAAAGCTGTTCACACCTACGTTATAGGTTTTCTTCGTTTCATCATTTTTATGTTCCTCTCTGATTTTGTCTTTCATTTCGTCTTTAATCGCACGCTTGTGCGATACTTTCTTTTTCTTTTTTGATGACATCTCATCATTCCTTTCGTATAAAAAATTTACTCGTTAAACTGCCCAAAGGTATCTACTTTCAGATGGGAAACTCATTTCCGCATCGCCGATAATAGGCGCCCAACATAGCCGGTGCTTCTATGTTCCTGCAAAGTTTTCTGAACAAAAACCACTTCCTTTTTTCTAAAATTACTGCTCATGACGGTTATTTGACGTTTTTCTCCGTCATATAACCCCTGAGCGAAACAGTCTCTCTTTTTTTCGAGACTGTTTGTGACTTTGAAAAAGACCTGCAATCATCGTGCTGCATTTCTTTTTCTCCGTCACTCATCCTTTCAGAACTTTGTTTGGTAGGGACAAATTTCTGAAAGGACATTGTCAATTTGAAAACCCTTTCTTTGTCCGCAAAGTGTTTTCAGAATTGACTTCTTTCTTGTCGCGATTCAGTTTGTATACTGAATACTGTTCTTCGCATCAGATTGTTTTTCGGTAAAGGTCTGCGGATGTGACCTTTCATTTTCACAGGTCTGAAATCTTCTGTTTCGACCTCGTTAATTTTCCTCCTCTCAAATTGTCATTGAGCTGATGCAGGTTTACATGTGACTCAGAAAGTAAGTTTTCTCCGCAACTTACTATCCTGTCACAAGTTGCACATTCAGTTTTCGAATGTGCAACTTGATTTGTTTTTTATTTCTGTGAGTCGGAGACCCCACACTCCATACGCACAATCTCTTTGTGCATACAGGAAACTCCAAGCGTGTTTAATCTATTCACATAAAGTATGTAAGATTAACACATAAAAAAGAAAAAGCTAAAATAACTATCTTCATTTCTTAAGCAACTACAGTATAAGTATGTCAGATTGGCAAGTGTATTTTTGCACTCCATTATCTGCCGTTTTTAATAATTTGTTGAAACCTTATTATATCTATGATATAATAAGGTTATAAAGAGGGTGAATCTATGAGTAAAACACACAAGCTTACAAAAGAAAACTTCCCTTCAGGTGCTGCCTCAACTGCCGAGCTGAAACAGTTCGGATTTAACAGCCGTACTATCAAAGCACTTTGTGACGAGGGTGAACTGATAAACATCAGACACGGGGTATATAAAATAAAAGCCCTGAGTTCTGACGACAAACGGAGTATTATCCGTGCCACCATCCCTCAGGGCATTTTCTGTTTAAGTTCAGCTTTTGAGTATAACTTACATCTCGGAAATCAAAATTATTACTGCTATAATTAACTTCACAGGCGCAGAAAGAACTATAACCAGGTGAACGAAGCCACCAACAAGAGTTATCGCAGTAACTTGTCCACAAGCCCTGACATTTCGCATAATCCGTTCCATTACATACTACTTCGTTATGGATATCATATCTTGATGATATATTCACAAGTGGATCGGTTGTGTCAACGCTGCCACTATAATCAATCGAATCAAACTCTATTACTTTTTCACTATAAATACTTTCGGCTACTTTATCTGTTACTTCTTTACCATCCGCAAGTATCTTAACAATGCTAAGGATTGCATAAAATGTATCAATTGTATTTTCTGTATTTTCTGGCAGTTCTCCCTCATCATTAAGGAGATCTTGCTTAATAGATTCTGCAACAACTTTAGCGTAATCCACTCCAAGAACAGTAGATGCATTTTTTAGTGTATCAAAAAGAAAAGTTGGATCAGCCACGCCAGCGATATCATTAATGTCGCTGGCATCAACAATTCTAAGATCAAGACAAAGTTGAACCGCATCCTCAGTTTCATATCCGAGTATATCACACATTGTTGTAAGCCATTGTTCTTTACTTAAATCAACACTGGCACCATCAGAACAACTCCAACCAAGATCTTCATACGAAAGCAAGAAAACTTTATCAAAAGTCGTTTCACTGTCAAAGGAAGAAATATACCCTCTGTTATCACATCTCGTTTCTGATATCTGTTCTTTTTCATCTGATATAAACGCAGTGTTATAAAAATCATTATTAAGCCATTCTCTAATTGAACTATTTGCATAGTCGTTTGCATAAACAGAGCAAGCAACATTCTGATAGTATTTATTTCCGTTTAAATAAACAATGTTATTATAGGGTTGTGCATCAATCAGTGTTTCACATACCACCAGCTTATTTTGAAGATCTAATACTCTCCATTTAATAGGTTCAAATTTAAACCAATACACTGTATCTACATAGTAACCATTATCATTCTGACTTGAATAATTAACCGTGTTTTTTTCACCAGTGTACCGAGGTCTGTACTCCGTAAATTTTACTGCTCTATATTTGTCTCCATTATGCTCCACATCTGCATATTTCATATAATCATCAGAAACCATCATGCCATCGCTTAAATCGCCGGTTCCACTAAAGTATCCGTAAGAAATCCATTCCAATTCAAGACTATTGAGTGAAGAAACAAGAGCTTCATCCTTCACTTCGCCTTGAGGATAATAACCAAACTCAATTAAATTATGCTCACATGTTGAAAAAGCACCAGTTTCTGACTGCTTAAAAATTTGTAAAGTTGTACCTTGCGTATTAACAGGAACCACACTTGAAACACTATCAGTGCCTGTTGCAGAAAGTCCCAAGGTTGTCGTCGTATTTGCTTTTGCAATAACCTTAAATCGAATTATAGCCAGTGTTCCTGTGGTTGTGTTTATTGAAGCATCGCTATTCAAAAACGCACCTCTAATTGTAGAATTGACATGATTAATTCCCGAAAGAACAAAGGCATCACCTATCACACCAACTGAAGAATTTAAATATTCAAGTTTAGCAGAATCATACGACAATATAAAATCAACTCCTGAAACTTCTAAACTTGAATTAAGGTCTACCGTTACTGTAACCATTTCACCTTCACAAAGATTGCTCTTGCTCGCTATGGTTACCATTGAAGCCGATGCAGCTTTTGATTCAACTCCAAAATCAAATAAATTCAACTCAGGCAGTTTGATCTCAGGAAATTTCAGCCCCACAAATCCTGATAATGGTGCAGAGCAGAGTACCATTACCACTGCAAGGAGTGCTGACAGGATTTTCATAAAAGATTTGTTTTTCATTTTGTGTTCCTCCGTTTCGGAATCATATTATTCAAACTTTGCTAAATTTCAATTATTACATGAGTTCATTATACTCCCATATTTTTCAAAAAGCAACAAGAATATCTGTCGTAAAAAGTATCCCCACCATAAGTCTTTGTTTAAAAAAGACACGGTGGGGATTGATTATTATTTTACAACTTCATATAAAATTTTCTGAATCTTGGGGAGCCACCAGATTTTGTAGCCCGCTTTTGTGGGGTGGATGTGGTCGACGAGGTAGAGTTTTCGCTCCTCCTCTGTGATGTTATTGATTTCTTCATCGTTCCAGAAATCGATATATGAATATCCCATTTCTTCTGAATTTCAAGAAGAAGTTTAACCATTTCTCCGTAATATTCACTATCGTATTTTGCCTGTGTGTAGAAAATCACAGGGCAATTCCATGTGTCTTGCGCATAGGCAATTATGTACTCAATCGCACCTGCAACCGTCTGTGTATCAAAGGAGTTTATATCGAAACGGTCGGACACTTTGCCGAGAGGTTTTTCCTTTGTGGCATCGTTGGTTGAAAGCTGACAGACAAATGCATCTGCCTTTATATCCGTGTCGATGGTTTTAAGGCGTGACACATAGGAATTCGATTTTTCATCAACAAGAGTTGTGCCTGATACCGCCTCTTTTACTGCGTGGATTCCGTCTGACTTTTCAAGAAAATCCGCAAAGCTCACACCGAGAGAGCCGTAACCGTAAGTGACGGAGCTACCGAGGAAGATTATTGTTTTGTCTTTGATAGGACTGTTTTCTGTGGCGACTGTGTTTTCAAGACTATACTCGCCGTATTATTTTTATAATCTTAACACCTTTTTATATAGTTATATCGGAAAAGAAAACCCATTTTCAGAATAAATCAACAATATAATAATCTTTAATCTCGGTGCGTTGTGATACACGTTCCGGGATTTTATTTATTAAATGACATATGGGTTATTTTTAGGACATCGTTTCAGGTATAGTTATTACAGAAACACAAAAGGCGGTGCTTGTATCTTTACAAATCAGAAGAAATATAATATCATAAACATAAGAGGTGTTATTATGGCTGTAACATTAGATGATAAACTCGTTATCGGCGTTTCGTCGAGAGCGCTTTTCAACCTTGAAGAAGAAAACAGAATATATGAGGAAGAAGGCCTTGAAGCCTATTCCAAATATCAGATTGAGCATGAGAATGACATTTTGCAACCGGGTACTGCTTTTCCACTTGTAAAAGCCTTGCAAAAGCTGAATGCTGACGGAAGATATCTGACTGAAATTATCATAATGTCAAGAAACACTTCCGACACAAGTCTTCGTGTTTTCAAATCTATTGAGCATTACGGGCTTAACATAAGCCGTGCCGCCCTTGTGGGAGGTGCATCAATTTCCCCTTATCTTGGTGCATTCAAGACAGATTTGTTCCTTTCCGCAAATGAAAACGATGTTCAGGAAGCAATCAATGCAAACATTGCAGCAGGTCTTATCTGCGACAATTCAAATCTTCCCATAAATGCAGACGATGAAATCCCGCAGATAAGAATTGCATTTGACGGTGATGCAGTTATCTTCTCTGATGAATCTGAAAAAATTTATCAGGCAGAAGGTCTTGAAGCATTTTCACGTCACGAGCAGGAAAACGCACAGAATCCACTGCCCGAAGGACCTTTTGCAAAGCTTCTCAAAACAATTTCATTTATTCAGAAACAGTTTCCCGAAGGTGCAGTGCCTATACGCACTGCACTTGTCACAGCAAGAAATGCCCCTGCACACGAAAGAGTTATCAGGA
>SVPP01000024.1 GCA_015065765.1 Oscillospiraceae bacterium
TTCTGGGTGAAATTCCCGGCGTTACCGTCAGCGGCATGGTGACAAGCTTCGGCGAGGAGTCGGAAAAGACCACCGTTCAGCTTTTCCCGTCCGGGTCGGGAACACCTGCCTTTAGCGTTACGTTGACCGGAACCCATGCGATGTACTCTTTCACCGGCGTTGAAGCCGGAACCTACACCATGAAGGTTAGCAAAGCAAATCACGTCACCCGTGAGTATACCGTGGTTGTTGGTAACAGTCCCATCCCCTTGGATGCCAAGATCCACCTGTTGGGCGATATTAACGGTGACGGAAAGGTAAACTCAATTGATGTTGCAAGAGCAAATGCACACGCAAGAGGCGTGTCTTCACTTACCGGCTATGAACTTGCATCAGCCGATATCAACGGTGACGGCAAAGTGAATTCCGTGGACGTTGCAAGAATGAACGCACATGCAAGGAGTATTTCACTTCTCGGGTAAAATATCTTACTGAAACCCAAAGCAGAGTTGATTTTTAATCAACTCTGCTTTTTTCAGGTGTGTGGATAATTTATAATTTGTCTGTATGCTTTAATCAACATTCGTAGGGACGGGCATCCTTGACCGTCCGCGAATTCACGCATAGTTTAACGGCTCGTCGAGGACGCCGAGCCCTACAAATGGTTACTTTAAACATACAGATAAATTATAATTTAACCTAAAAAATCCTCCCCTTAAAAATGTAAGGGAAGGATTCTTTTAGTATGTGTCGTTTTTTCTCTTAAAAGATTTCAGAAAGCTTAACGGGTCTGTGCTCTTCTACTGATTTCTTAGCGGCAAGACCGATTTTAACTGACTGCATACCTGCGTGGATTCCTACAGGAACGTCTTTGTCGTTTTCGATAGCGTCAACGAACTGAGCAACCTCGTCTGTGAAGGACTGCATATATCTTTCAAGGAAGAAGAAGAGGGGCTTTTCACCTGTTACGCCGTTTGCATCAGAAACAACTGCTGATGAAAGTGTATCGTTTGTTGTTGCAACCATACCTTTTGAGCCGAAAACTTCTGCTCTCTGGTCGTAGCCGTAAGCAGCTCTTCTTGAGTTATCGATAACGCAGAGAGCACCGTTAGCCATTTTCATTGTGATGATAGCTGTGTCAACGTCGCCCTGTTCGCCGATTGCGGGGTCAACGAGAACTGCAGACTGAACATAAACTTCTTCAACATCACTGTTTACAAGGAATGTTGCCATATCAAAATCATGAATAGTCATATCAAGGAAGATACCGCCTGAAACCTTGATGTATGCAGGGTTGGGGGGTTCGGGGTCACGTGAAGTGATTTTAACGATGTGGGGATCGCCGATTCTGCCGTCGTCAACAGCTTTGCGGATTGCAGCAAAGTTGTGGTCAAATCTTCTGTTGAAACCAACCTGGAATTTGAGATTTTTGCCTTCAAGAGCATCAGCAACAGCCTGAATCTTTTCGATTGAATGGTCAACGGGCTTTTCACAGAAAACGTGTTTACCTGCGTTTATTGCTTCTACAGAGATTGAAGAGTGAGTGTCTGTTGAAGAACAAACCATAACTGCATCAATTTCAGGGTCTGCAAGGATTTCTTTGTAATCTTTTGTGATTACTTCAACACCCATGCTCTTGACAAAAGCTTCTGTTTCTTCGTTCATAAAGGGGTCAGCGATTGATTTTACTGTTGCACCCTTTACATGGTATGTGATTGACTGAAGATGAACTTTACCGATACGGCCTGCGCCGATAATACCAATTTTAATCATATTATTCAATTCCTTTCTTTAAGAAAATATTAGATTATATTGTGCCGTCCCATGTGCTGACTTCAAGAGCTTTCTTTTCGTCCTCTGAGAACCAGTGAGTTGTAACAGCCTTTGACTCTGTATAGAAGCGGTAAGCATCCTTGCCGAGGCAATGAAGGTCACCGAAGAATGACTGTTTGTGGCCTGAGAAGGGGAAGAAGCCTACAGGTACGGGGATACCAACGTTGATACCAACCTGACCGCCATCTGTGTGACGTGCAAATTCTCTGCCGTAGAAACCGCTCTGAGTGTAAATAACTGAGCCGTTTGCATAGGGGTTTGAGTTCATAATTTTAAGACCTTCTTCGAAATTCTTACATCTCTTGATGCAAAGAACAGGTCCGAAAACTTCGTCACTGCCGATTGTCATATCTTCTGTTACGTGATCAAAGATTGTGGGGCCTACAAAGTAACCGTTTTCATAGCCTTCAACCTTGCAGTTTCTGCCGTCAAGAACAAGTGTTGCACCTTCGCGAACACCCTTGTCAATGTCAGCAATAACTTCCTCATAGTGTTTCTTGTATGTAATGGGTCCAAGCTTTGAGGACTTATCCCATGAAGGACCAACCTTGATTTTTTCAGCCTGTTTTTTAAGCTCTGCAACGAACTTGTCAGCGATGCTGTCAACAACAACACAGCAGGAGAGAGCCATACATCTCTGACCTGCGCAACCGTAAGCGGAGTTGATAACGCCTGCAACAGTTCTTTCAAGAGCACAGTCTTCCATAACAAGAGCATGGTTTTTAGCCTGACAGAGAGCCTGACAACGTTTACCGTTTCTTGCAGCTCTTTCGTAAATTTTAAGACCAACGGGAGTTGAACCAACGAAAGTTACACCAACGATATCGGGATGGTCAAGAAGAGTATTGATTTCGTTTCTTGAACATGTGACGATGTTGATAACGCCGTCGGGAACGCCTGCTTCTTTATAGATTTTTGCAAACATCATTGCAGTTTTCGGTGTAAGAGATGCAGCCTTAAGAACCATTGTGTTACCGCAAGCGATACATGTGGGAGCCATCCAGCCGAATGGAATCATAGCCGGGAAGTTAACGGGAACAATACCGAGGAAAACACCCATAGCTTCACGGTATTTTACTGTGTCATAACCGGTGGAAGCATCCATAAGGCTTTCGCCCATCATAAGTGAGGGAACCTGAGTTGCAAGCTCTGTGCCTTCTTTTGCTTTGAGCACATCGCCCTCAGCCTCTGACCATACTTTACCGTTTTCTTTAGCAACGCACATTGTAAGCTCTTCCATGTCTCTCATAATGAGTTCACGGACTTTGTACATAATCTGTGCTCTCTTGATTGCGGGAGTTGCTCTCCATGCGGGGTAAGCAGCCTTAGCTGCAGCAACTGCTTCAAGAACTTCATCATTTGTGCAGCAGGGAGCCTGACCTGTAACTTCGCCTGTGCTGGGGTTGTGAAGGTCATACCACACATCTGTTTTCGAGTCTTTGAACTCACCGTTTACAAAATACTGTAATTTTTCCATCTTTTACACTCCTGCTTTTTCGCTGATATATTTTCTTGCTTTTACAGCATATTCAAAGGGATTTGCGATTGCGGGGTCCTGTTCAGCTTCTACAAGCATCCAGCCTTCGTAATCGTTTGCTTCAAGCACTTCAAAGATAGGTGCGAAATCAATCATACCGTCGCCGGGAACAGTGAATGCACCGAGTCTTACGCCCTGAAGGAAGCTTAAGTGTTCATCCTTAACCTTCTTGACAACATCGGGGCGGATGTCTTTGAGGTGAACGTGCTTGATTCTCTTTGCGTACTTTTTGAGAACTGCCATGTAGTCTTCACCGCAGTATGCAAGGTGACCTGAGTCGAAGAGGAGATATACGCTGTCTTCGTCGCAGAGTGACATCATCTTATCGATTTCCTCTGCAGTCTGAACAACTGTACCCATGTGATGATGATAAACAAGTGTAATATCGTATTCTTTGGCGATCTTGCCGAGCTTTGAAAGACCATCAGCAAATTTTTTCCACTCTTCATCGTTCATAACATATTTCTTTTCAAAAACAGGTGTTTCCATCTGTCCCTGGATACTGTAGCTCTGCTCTGATGCGCCGATTCTCTTTGCACCGCAAGCCTTAAGGAATTCACAGTTTTCGCGGAAATCCTTTTCAACCTCTTCAAAAGGTTTTGTGAGGATGAAAGAAGAGAACCAACGGTTTGCAATCTGAAGACCTCTGATTTCAAGCTTCTTTGTCAGCTCTTCGGGGCATTTGGGATATTTGTTACCGATTTCGCAGCCTTTATATCCTGCGAGAGCCATTTCGCTGACACACTGCTCGAATGTGTTTTCAGCACCAAGGTCAGGCATATCGTCATTTGTCCATGCGATAGGAGCGATACCGAGCTTGATTTTTTCACTGTTCATTTATTATCAATCCTTTCAGAAATTTTTAACTGATTAATATTTTCTTGCTTCTTTAAGGTGAGATTGCTTTTCAGCAAAAGCTTCTCTGCCTTTTTCTGTGCGTGGGATGTCACTGCAACCAACATTCCACCAACTGCCGTAGCCGTCTGTCATTGTTTTGGGAAGAACCTTGATGTCAATGAGTGTAGGCTTCGTCTGCCTGAGTGAATCTTTGAGAGCTTCTCTCAACTCATCGGGAGTTTTTGCAGTGTATGTAACGTAGCCGTAGCCGCGAGCACACATTGCGTAATCAATATTCATGAATTCGCCGTATCTGATGGGATCGTCACCGTTTCTGTAACGTGCTTCTGTGCAGAGAGCTTCAATACCCTGACCCATCTGAAGGTTGTTGATACAACCGAATGATGCGTTGTCAAAGAGAAGAACGTTGATTTTCTTGCCTTCCTGAAGAGCTGTGAGCATTTCAGAGTGGAGCATATTGTAGCTGCCGTCACCGACAAGTGCATAAACTTCCTTGTGGGGTTCAGCCAGCTTTGAACCGAATGCACCGGCGATTTCGTAGCCCATGCAGGAGTAACCGTATTCCATGTTGTAGCTGTAAAGGCTGTCTGTTGTCCACATTCTCTGCATACAACCGGGGAGTGAACCTGAAGCGGCAACAACAATTGCATCATCGGGGATGATATCTCTGACGATACCGAGAGCAGTTGTCTGGCAGAGAACACCGCCTGTTACCTTTGAGAAATCTTCAAGGTTATTTTCAACTCTAACCTTGTTTTCAGGCTCAAAGCCTTCAGCAGGATATTCAATAGAGCAAAGACGTTTCATTTCGTCATCCCACAGCTTTTTAGCATCGGTAATTTCTGTAGTGTATGATGATTTATAGTCGCCCATAACTTTGTCAAGAGCAGTAATGCCTTCTCTTGCGTCTGCAACTACGCTTACACTGTCAAACTTCTGTGCGTGGAAAGCACTTGCATTGATTGTGATAACCTTTGCACTTGCATAAATCCATTTTGAAGAGGTTGTGAAGTCTGAAAGACGTGAGCCTATTGCAAGAACAACATCTGCATCTTTAGCGATAGTGTTGGCAGAAGCGTTACCTGTTGCACCGATACCGCCGAGATTTAACGGATGGCTTGACTTGATAGCACTTTTGCCTGCCTGTGTTTCAGCAAAGGGGATATTATGTTTTTCGCAGAATGCTGCAACCTCTTTACCTGCCATACTGTATCTTACACCGCCGCCTACGATAACAAGAGGTTTCTTGCTTTCCTTGAGAGCTTTTGCTGCTTCTTCAATTTCGTAGTTGTTGGGAATTGTTCTTGTGATGTAATGAACTCTTTTTCTGAAAAATTCTTCAGGGTAATCGTAGCTTTCGCCCTCAACGTCCTGACACATAGCGATACATGCAGCACCTGTGTGAGCAGGGTCAGTGAGAACACGCATAGCATTTGTGAGAGCTGACATTACCATTTCAGGACGGACTATTCTATCAAAATAACGTGAAACGGGCTTGAAAGCATCGTTAGTTGTAACTGTAAGGTCCTGAGGCTGTTCCATCTGCTGAAGAACGGGATCGGGCTGTCTTGTTGCAAAGGTGTCACCCATAAAAAGGAGAAGGGGAATGTTGTTTACTGTTGCATTTGCAGCTGCAGTTACCATGTTTGCAGCACCCGGTCCGATAGATGACATACAGGGAATAATTTTAAGTCTGTTATGCTGCTTTGCGTAGGACATAGCAGCAAGAGCCATACCTTGCTCGTTTCTGCCCTGCATAACCTTCAGTGAGTGTTCAGCCTGAGAAAGAGCTTCACCTACACCGAGAACACAGCCGTGACCAAAAACAGCATAGAAGCTTTCGACAAACTTGCTTTCAACAATTTTTCCGTCCTGCTCAATCGCAACGTACTGATTGTCAAGATATCTTACGATAGCTTCGCCGCATGTAAGTCTGATTGTACTCATTGATTTATCAACCTTTCAAAACTATTTTGTTAACCATTCGTGCTCAGGAGACACAAATCTTGTTGTTTTATACCACGGGTCACCGTCAAGATGGCGGATCATCCATACATAATACATATTATATCCGGGTGCAACAACCTGTTGATGGTCTTCGCCATCGTGAATAAAGCAAGCAGATGAATCAACGCTTTTATAAACTTCATCAGCGTTGAAGCAGGCACCGAAGCCCTGAGGTTTATCAAATCTGTAATAGTAAACTTCAGGCTGTGGGTGATGATGGGGAGGGTAGCTGGACCATCTTCCCGGCTTGTTGAAAACTTCACCCAAAACCATGTTTGAATAAGGAGCGTTGTCAGGGTCAAACATTGTTGATACGACTCTGTGACCTGCACCGTCCCACTGACCTTTGCCGAATTCCTGATAGAGGCAGTTTTCAGGGTTGTAGAAAACAGGCGGAAATTCCTTGTCGTTATCAGTCTGCTGAATTATTATCTCGCTGTCAGCAAGTGCTTCAACGGTAAACTCAGTATTTTTTGAAGCATGAAGACAATAAGGCTTCATATCAAAGGGATTTTCACGTTTTCCTGTTTCTTCTCTGTCACCGAAAGAGAATTTTATTTCTCCGCCGATAAGGAGAACTGCAGTTTCGTTTTTATCTTCACAGAAAGAGATTTTTTCTCCGGCTTTCAGATATTTCACCTTTATGTTCATCAACATATCGGCGTTCTTGCCGTTCATTTCACAAAGGATTTTTTCGTTATTTTCGTTTAAAACAGGTACTTCAAACATTTCACTTAACCTCTTACTACCATTTCACCATAAAGCTCTTTCTCTTCGGCAATGAACTTTTCAACTGCTTCAAGTGAGGGCATTGCCTCTGAACAGCTGTGAGCAGAAATGAGCATTGAAGCAGATGCTGAACCATATTCAAGTGCATCAATGATTTCACAACCGTCAAGAAGTGCTCTTATAAATGAAGAAGCATAACCGTCGCCGCCGCCGAAGCCTTTGAGCATTTTAACGGGGAAGGGTTTGATTGTGTAGCTGTTGCCGTCATTTGTATATGCGGTTGAACCGTCTTTACCGTGTTTGATGACAACGATTTTTGCACCGTATGAACACCAGAGCTTTGCACTTTCTTCATCTGTAGCGCAAACACCTGTTATAGCTTCTGTAAGGTCAAATTCTTCTCTTGAACCGAGGATTATATCTGCATTTCTTGCAACCATGGAGTAATATACGGAGATTTCATCCTTGTTCTTCCAGGTGTATGAACGATAGTCAATGTCGAAAATAAGGGGAATATTATTTTTCTTCGCAAGCATCATAGCTTTGAGTGCTGCTTCTCTTGAGGGAGACTGACAAAGTGCAGTGCCTGAAATAAGAACGGCTTTTGTGCTGCAGATATATTCTTCGTCAACATCATCGGGATGAAGCATAAGATCCGCAACGCCCTCGCGGTACATGAGAATACTGCTTTCTGTAGGACTTTTGATTTCTGTGAATGTAAGACCAAGATTTTCACCGTTTTTGCAACGTGTTATATGACTTGTGTCTATGCCGTCTTTTTTGAAATAATTTATAACGTAATCGCCGAACTGGTCGTCAGAAACCTTTGCAATAAATCCGACCTTTTTACCCAGCCTTGCCATACCTACTGCGATATTGGCGGGTGAGCCTCCCACATATTTGTTGAAATTGCTGCTCTCTGACAAAGGCTTGTTCATATCTGTGGGGTTAAAGTCAATTGCGATTCTGCCGATGGGGATTAAATCCAGGGGACGGGATGAATCAAATTCAATATAAGCCATAATTTTTTCACCTCATTAAAGTATTTGAGCCGAATGGGCAAAAGCCCATTCGGCAAATAATTTATTCTATTGTAACGCCCATAGCCTGACGCTTTTCTGCAAGCTCTTTTGTGATTTTGTCTTTCTTTGCGCCAACAAGGTCATAGAAGAACATGGGAATTGCGCAAAGGAGCATGCTCACACCCGGAACGATGGAAACAAGTGAGAACATAGCAAATCTCATTTCGGGAGCCAGATCAAGAGCGGAAATAACCGCCTCGTTTGCGTACATATCTGCAGGGTTAAGGTCGATAAGGATGTACATAAGGATGATACCGGTTGTAGCTACAGCGTTACCGAGCTTGTTGACAAAGGACTGGCATGCAGCACCGAGAGCGTTGTCTCTGTGACCTGTTTTCCATTCCATGTAATCAAGGCAGTCACCAATCATTGCAGAAGATGTAACATTGAGTGCGCCGAGGGGAACACATGAAATGATAATGAAGGGGATACATGCGTAAAGAGCATATCTTGTGTCAACAACCATGCCGATGATTGTGGTTGCAACTGACGCTGCAAAGCCGAGAAGGCATGTGAAAATGATAATTTTCTTGTAGTTGAATTTTTTGTAAAGGAAAGGCATGACAAGCATTGAACCGAACATACCTACTGCCGCACATACCATAAGGATTGAGCTGACAGTTGAAATACTGTTCTGAATAAGCTCAGCCTTCATTGAATCTGACATATCTGCAGTGATTTCAGGACCTACATACAGACCGTATCTTGCAACGTGAACAGATGCAGCCTGAACAAGATATCTTCCGCTTGAAAGAATACCCATAATAACAACCATCATGAGAGGCTTGCATTTGAAAATTCTTGCAAGAGTTGAGGGCTCTGATTTATCACGTCTCGGCTTGTTGGGAATGTTTACTCTTTCTTTCACGTGGAAATAAGAGTTTGCATACATAATACCGCCGAGAACTGAAGCGATAACAGCAATAAGGATATATTTATACTTATCCTGCTCAACTGTTGAAGCATCGGGGAGAATTTTCGGCACAACAAAGCCTAAAACTGCAAAAATGAGCATAGGAATCGCAGAGCCTACACCGTTTACAGTCTTACCTACAGAAATGACCTTACCTCTTTCGTCGGGGTTGGGTGTCATAACATTGGGAAGGCTCCAGAAGGGAACGTCAGCAATTGTGTATGTCATGCCCCAGAGGACATAAACAATACCTGCATAAATCATAAGCTGAGTTTTGTTCATGCCTTCGGGAATGTAGAACATAAGGAAAGAGAGAACTGCGATGGGAACAACAGCCCAGAGAATGTAAGGCTTCATCTTGCCCCATTTTGTTGTTGTTCTGTCAACAAGCATACCCATCATGGGGTCATTGATTGCGTCCCACACACGCGCAAGGAGCATGAGCAGAAGAACGAAAATAAGGGGAAGCTGCATAACGTTTGTGTAGAAGTCGGATATGTATGAAGACATGATAGCATAAATCATACCCTGACCGGCACCGCCTATGCAGTACATATAAAATTCCTTTTTCGGAACATAGTTTTTGGTTGTATCAATGGCTTTTACAGATGTATCCATTATTTACCCTCCTTTGGAAATTGAAGGTTATCTTACGAAGAATGTAAGTACCTGACCGATTTTGAGAGCAACCTCTGAAATTGAAAGAAGGAATTCCTGAAGTCTGAAATCAGCAATTGATTTACCTGTAATTTCGGGGAGGAGAGATCCTTCTTTAAGAGCAAGTGCATGGAAGTGGAGCATTTCTGTTTCATAGTTCCAGGGATCGTTTTCATCGATTGTGATGATTCTTCCGCCTCTGAGCATATCGTTGCTGTAGGATTCGCTTGTAATACCGGGTGTCATAATAGCATCAATGCCGTTATATTCAGCGATGAAAGAGTTTACGTGGTCGTGACCGAATACGCAACCGAGAACGTCGCCACGCTCAACGAATGCATCCCACTGACCGTCGTTGTCAACAGAGGGGCAGGGGGGTTCAAAAATGAAACCGCTCTTGATTCTTGTGAATACGGGAACGAATGAATATGCATTACCGTTTTCAAAGCTTCTTCCCATGAAGCCGAGGAATGAGGGTATTTCGGGGAGAATTGCAGCAACGCCTTCTTCAGTGATGATGTGCTGGAAAGCAATTGAAGGAACTTTGCCGCCGTTTTCTGCTTCAAGCTTTTTACTTGTTTCTTTGTACCATTCAATCTGGTCTTTTCTTACGCAGTCATAAACTCTGCTGTCATATTCATCATAATACCAGGAACCATCTTCATTTTTGATATAGTCACCGCTGTCAAACATCCAAAGGTTAAAAGCGACTTTTGTTCCGTCAGATGAAAGGATGGGGAGATTATGGTTTGCACAGCCGTGAAGTGAGGGGTCTGCATCATAAGCAAGGCAACCTTCATAAGACTGATAGATTTCAAGAATATCTTCATGTGTAAAGCTTCTGTCTTCTACATCGTGGTTGCCGAAGACGAAAGTGAATTTCTGACCTCTTTCAACAAGGGGCTGCATGAGCTGGTCGTAAGCAGCTTTGTCATCGATAGTGATGTTGTCGCCGTTAAAAACAACAAGGTCGGGTTTAACTGTGTCAAGTGCTTCACGGATGTACTGGAGTGTGTCCTCGTTTACAGGGTAGTCATCCTGTACGTCTGCAAGGACGAGAATCTGGAATTTTCCGTTTGCATCGAACTGAAGAGCGTCACCTGCAGGTGCAGTACCTTCTTCAGCTGCGAAAGCAGTGACAGAAACTGTCAGCAGCATGAGAGCTGCAAGGATTACGGATAAAATTTTCTTTTTCATTGGTTTTACCTCCTGAATTTATATACAGTAAATTTTAACATATTTTAAGTATAATATCAACAGAATTTAACATATTTTTTTACTTTTTTTATCACACTCCTTCAAGATTAAAGGGTGGGATGAAATCTTCTTTTGAAGAGGAAAGCTCCTGCATGAATCCGTTTTCAAAACCGAATTCATCGAACATATCAAGAGCCTTTTCGTATTCACGCGTTGTAAGACGTCTGTTGATTTCTTTGTGTTCACATGCTTTTCCCAAGGGTATGTACTGGCTCATCAGACTGATAATAACGTTATCGGACAGATTGTTTTTTATCCATTCAAGAATCTTTCTTGTCTGTGTAAGGTTGAGTGGCAGAACAAGATGCCTGATTATAACGCCTTTTATCATAATGCCGTTGTCATCAAAAATATTTTCCGGCTGTTGACGTATCATTTCTTTCACAGCCTCTGACGTAACTTCAAAATAATCTTTTGCCTTTGAATATTTTTCGCTCACATCACTGTCGAAATATTTGATATCGGTTAAATAAATATCAACTATGTTTTTAAACTTTTTCAGTGTTTCGGTGCTTTCGTAGCCTGAGCAGTTGTAGACAATGGGAATGTTCGGTCTGTAAATTTTCAGAGCCTCGAGAATCTGTTCGGAATAATGAGTAGGCGTAACGAGATTTATGTTGTGAGCGCCTTTTTCTTCAAGCTCTCTGAAAATACTGCTGAGTCTTTCTACAGTGATTTCTTTGCCGAAACCACCGGAACTGATGTCTGAGTTCTGACAGTAAACACATTTCAGGGGACAGCCTGAAAAAAACACCGTTCCCGAGCCTTTTGTACCGCTGATACATGGTTCTTCCCAGAAATGAAGTTCAGCCCTTGCGATTATAATTTTATCATTCATTCCGCAGAAACCTGCTTTTTCGCTTCTGTCAATGTTACATTTTCTCGGACACATGTTGCAAACCATAAAAACCACCTCATAATATACTATTATAGCATTGATTTTTTAAAAATAATAGAGTATAATTAAGAAAAACTCTGTTTTCGGAGAGATTAATTATGATTCTGACAATCGATATAGGAAATACAAATATTACTATCGGTGCATATAAGGGTGACGAGCTTGTGTTTGTCTCACGTCTTGCAACTGATAAGAAAAGAATGGCTGACCAATATGCATGTGAGCTGATGAATATTTTTGCCCTGTATTCAGTTGAAAAAACTGAATTTTCAGGAAGTATTCTCAGTTCAGTTGTTCCTGAGGTTACTTACCCTGTGGGTGAAGCTGTAAGGAGACTGACAGGCATCACTCCTCTTGTTGTAGGCCCCGGCATCAAAACAGGTCTTAACATTCTCATTGATGATCCGTCAACTCTCGGTGCAGATTTTGTAACAGGCGGTGTTGCGGCACTGAAAAAATATCCTTTGCCATGTTTCGTTGTTGACCTTGGAACGGCAAGCAAAATCTATGTTATCGATGAAAACGGAAGTTTTCTTGGCTGTACAATTGCCGCAGGTATCAACGTTTCAATGAACGCTCTTTCAACTTCAGCGTCTCTTCTTCCCAGTATCGGAATCAAGAGGGCTAAAAGTGCTCTGGGCAAAAACACTGTTGATTGTATTCTTTCAGGTACCCTTGTGGGAACAGCTGCAATGATTGACGGTATGATTGAAAGATTTTCTGAGGAAATCGGCAGAAAGCCGGGCTCAATCGTCGCAACAGGCGGTTTTGCAAGAAGTGTTATTGCCAACTGCAAAACTGAAATTATTTATGATAAATACCTTCTTCTTGAAGGACTTAAAATTATATATGATAAAAACGTAAAAAAATAATTCTTCGTTAATTTTTGCGCCGTATCCGTTTTGAGCGGAACGACAGCAAGGAGGAATATATATGAAAAAAAATCAAATGTCAAAACTTGTGAAGTTCGTACAGCTTGCAGTTTTAACTGCGATAGTTGTTGTCATGTCCTTCACACCGCTGGGGTATCTTAAAATAGGACCTCTCTCAATCGCTCTTGTTATAATTCCCGTAGTTACGGGAGCTATTGTCCTCGGACCCGGCGCAGGAGCATTTATGGGGCTTGTATTCGGTGTCACCAGCTTTGCACAGTGTTTCGGAATGGATGCATTCGGAACAACTCTTTTTTCAATCAATCCGTTCTACACATTCATAATGTGTATTCCTACAAGAGTTCTGGCAGGATTTTTGTGCGGTCTGATTTTCAAAGGCATGTCAAAGGGACTTGAGGGAAGAAAATTGAAAGATCTTTCTTATCCTGTAGCAGCAGTCAGCGGTCCTGTTTTCAACACTCTTTTCTTCATGTCATCTCTCATTCTGCTTTTCGGAAAAACAGAATTTATTCAGGGTATGATGGCATCAACAGGTGCTGAAAATCTGCTCATGTTCTTTGTTCTTATGATCGGTGTCAACGGTCTCGTTGAAATCGTCTCATGCCTTGTTGTGGCTTCTGCACTGAGTAAGGCACTCAGTGTTGCAAATAAAAAAATGCGTATATGAAATTAAAGCCGTACAATATCTGTACGGCTATTTTGCAAAGGGGAGACAGATATGATTTTTCCAAAGTCAAAAGAAAAAACTTTGAGCACAGAGCTGTTCAAAAATCCCACCAACGAATACCGTGGTGAACCTTTCTGGGCACTGAACAACAACCTGGATAAGGAAAAAATGAAAAAACAGCTTGATTATTTTGAAGAAATGGGCATCGGCGGTGCACACATGCATTGCCGTACAGGCCTTGACATAGACTACATGAGTGATGAATACCTCGAGCACATCAAGGCAGTTGTAGAGCGTGCAAAGGAAAAGGATATGAAGGCATATCTTTATGATGAGGACCGTTGGCCCTCAGGTTTTGCAGGCGGTCTTGTAACATGTAACGAAGAATACAGAGCAAGATACATAGCTTTTTCACCTACAAAGAAAGAGGATGCAGTTGAAAGAAAACTCAATGATTCACAGAGTATGGGTTCTCTTTCAAAAGACGGTGAGCTTCTTGCAAAATATGACATCACTCTTGAAAACGGATACCTTAAGAGTTATAAAAGACTTGCGGAAAATGAAGACGGTGAAAACGTATGGTACGCATACCTTGAGGTTTCAAAGCCTTCCGCATGGTTCAATAATCAGACTTATGTTGACACTCTCAACCCCGATGCAATTGCAAAGTTTGTTGAGGTAACTCATCAGAGATATTACGATGCACTGGAAGAATATATCGGTACAACCGTTCCTGCCATTTTCACAGACGAGCCTCAGCACACAAGAAAAACTTCACTTGATTTTGCGGAAGATAAAACAAGTGAAATTATTCCCTACACAGGCAGACTTCCCGAGATTTATAAAGAAAAATACGGTGAAGATATCTTTGATACACTTCCCGAGATTTTCTGGGATTTACCTCAGTCAAAGGTGTCTCAGGCAAGATACAGATTCCATGACCTGACATCAGAACTTTTGGCATCAGCCTTTGCAGACACTATCGGTAAATGGTGCGATGAACACAATCTTCCTCTTACAGGCCACATGATGGAAGAGCAGAATCTCAATTCTCAGACATCGGCAACAGGTGAGTCAATGCGTTCATACCGTTCATTCGGACTTCCCGGCATTGATATGCTTTGTGACCAGAGAGAATATACAACTGCAAAACAGGCTCAGAGTGCATCTCATCAGTATGGCAGAGAAGGCGTACTCAGTGAGCTTTACGGTGTTACAGGCTGGGAATTTGACTTCCGCGGTCACAAACAGCAGGGTGACTGGCAGGCAGTCCTCGGAATTACAAACCGTGTTCATCATCTTTCATGGTACAGCATGGAGGGTGAGGCAAAGCGTGACTATCCTGCATCAATTTTCTATCAGTCACCATGGTATAAGGAATATAAGCTTATCGAAGACCATTTCGCAAGAGTAAATACAGCAATGACAAGAGGTAAGGCTGAGGTTAAGGTTGGTCTTATTCATCCTGTTGAAAGCTATTGGATTCATTACGGACCTCAGGAGCAGACAGGTCTTTTCCGCGAAGAGCTTGAGCAGAATTTCCAGAATGTAGTTTACTGGCTTCTTTCAAATCAGCTTGACTTTGACTTTATTGCAGAATCGCTTCTTCCCTCACAGTGCAAAGCTAAGACAGGCAAAAAGCTTACAGTAGGCGAAATGGCTTACGATGTTGTTGTTGTGCCTGCACTTGAGACAATCAGAGGAACAACTCTTGAAAGACTCAAGGCCTTCCGTGAAGCGGGCGGTAAAGTTATTTTCCTCGGCTCAGTACCCACACATGTTGACGCAGTGGAAAGTGATGAGGCAAAAGAATTTGCAAAAATCTGTGACAATGTTTCATTTACACAAGCGAGCCTCGTTAAGAGCCTTGAAGAATTCAAGACAGTTTATCTTCTTGACGATGAGGGCAGAAATGCAAAAAATCTCTTCTATCAGATGAGAAATGATAACGATTGCAAATGGCTCTTTATTGCAAATGCTGAAAAACGCATGTCAGACCTGATTGACGAAACTGAGCTCACCATCAAGGTCAAGGGCACATTTAACGCAGAACTTTACGATACACTTACAGGTGAAATCACACCCATAGCATCTGACTGCAGAAACGGCTTTACAGTAATCAAAAAACTCATTTACAGCCATGACAGCATCCTTCTTAAGCTGACAGAGGCAGAAGCTCATTCTGCAGACCTGACAATTACAGAAAGAGAAGCCACAGAGAAAATCTACCTTCTCGGACAGATGGATTATGAATTGTCAGAGCCCAATGTAGCACTTCTCGAAAGAGCTGAATACCGCTTTGACGGCGGTGAGTGGCAGGCAGAGGAAGAAGTTCTTCTCATTGATGATAAGTTCAGAGACGTTCTCGGTTATCCCTCGAGAAAAGAAGCTGTTGCACAGCCATGGGTAATTAAGAATGATGAAAGTGCAAGTCATATTCTTGAGCTTCGTTACACAATCCATTCTGAAATTAACAGTGAAAACGATGTTTATTTTGCTTACGAAAGACCTGAGCTTTGCGAAATCAAAGTAAACGGCAACATTCTTGAACAGAAAGGCGAAGGCTTCTATGTTGATGAATGTCTTGTGAAAATGAATATCGGCAAGCTTCACAAAGGTGATAACGTTATTGAAATCAAAATGCCTTTTGAGAAGAAAACCAACGTTGAATGGGGCTATCTTCTCGGTGATTTCGGTGTTTGTGTTGAAGGCGAAAAAATCACAATCACAGAAAAACGCGAAAAAATCTGCTTCGGTGAATACTTAAGATTCGGTATGCCTTTCTACGGCGGAAACATTACTTACAAATATAAAGTAAATGTTACAGAGGGCGATTACAGACTTTCATGTACAATGTTCAGAAACCCTGTGCTTGCAGTTTCAGTTGACGGCAAAGACTGCGGAAGAATTGCATTTGAGCCGTATTCAGTAGAACTTGGTCACCTGACAGCAGGTGAGCACCTTATTGAAATCACAGCCTTTGGTCACCGCTATAACAGCTTTGGTGCAATTCACAACAATGACCTTGGCAGAAAATGGCACGGTCCCGATGCATGGCGTGTCTGTCATGAGGAATACACAAAATATTATTTCTTCAAGGGTATCGGCATCCAGAAAGAGCCTGTTCTTGAAAAACTGGAGGAAGTAAAATGAAATATGTAGGCTTTGCACTTTTTGCAATTCTTGCAGTAGTTGTAGTGCTTCTTCTTATTGCAGTTATCAATGCAATAAGAATTAAAGCAAAACCCATCAAAGGTAAGGAAAAACTTGAATATACAAGTGAAGAAGAAAAAAGATATGCTGAAAAGCTTTCAAAGATGGTAAAAATCCCCTCAATCTCTCTGAGGGGAAATACGGACCTTGCAGAGTTTTACAAGCTTCACAAAGTCCTTGAAGAGGAATTTCCTCTTGTTCATGAAAAGCTTGAAAAGACAGAAATCGAAGGAAACCTTCTTTATAAATGGACAGGTAAAGACTCTTCACGTGCATTTCTTCTTATGGGACATCAGGACGTAGTTCCCGCAGAAGAAACAGACTGGAAATATGATCCCTTCTCAGGCGAAATTGCAGACGGTGCAGTTCACGGCAGAGGTGCTATGGACTGCAAGTGTACAGTTCTTGCAGAGCTTTCAGCAGTTGAAGAGCTTTTAGCAGAAAATTTTGTTCCCGAATGTGATGTTTACCTTGCATTCTCAGCCAACGAGGAAATCTTCGGCGGCGGTGCAGACCTGATTATCGATTACCTTATGGAAAAAGGTGTGAGACTTTCATCCGTTATGGACGAAGGCGGTACAATCATGGAAAAAGCCTTCCCCGGAGTTGCATGCGATACAGCTGCAATCGGTATTGTTGAAAAGGGTAACTGCAATATTAAAATTATCGCAAAAGGCTCAGGCGGACATTCATCAACACCGCCGAAAAACACTCCTCTTGCACGTCTTGCAGCATTTGTAAATGAGGTTGAAACAAAGAAACCTTTCAAAAAGCACATGGGTGAGCCTGTAAAGAGAATGTTTGCGTCGGTTGCACCTTATGCTTCATTCCCCATGAGACTTGTGCTCGGCAACGTGTGGCTTTTCAAGCCTGCACTTATTGCACTTCTGCCGGCTCTTTCTTCATTCGGCGAAGCATTCCTTTCAACTACTTGTGCATTTACAATGAGTGGCGGCTCAACAACACCCAATGTTATTCCCGATGAAGCTTATGTTATCTGCAATATCAGACCTTCGGTTCATCAGGATGCAGACGCATCAATTGCGGTTCTTGAAAAAATTGCGGCAAAATATGACCTTATTGTTGAGCCTATGAACAGAAGAAGTGCATCAAAGGTAACAGACCCGGACGGTGAAGAATTCGCATATCTTAAACAGTGCATCAACGAAACTCTTCCTGAAGTGTGCGTTACTCCTTACTTTATGGCAGGTGCTACAGACTGCCGTTTCTACGAGAGAGTTACAGACAATTGTCTTCGTTTCTGTCCCGTTAAGCAGACACCTAAACAGCTTGCAGCTATGCACGCAGCAAACGAAAACATCTCAACAGACAACCTTGCTGTGGGTGTGAAATTCTATAAATATTACATTAAGAATCATAAGTAATGCGGTGTTCAGAAGTTGAAAAAAGATAATATTTTAAGATTTATTGCAATTGCTGTGCTGGCAATTGTGGCTGCTGTTTGTCTAGTGCATGCGTTTGGCGATAACACACATGAGCCTGAAAAAGAACAAACTACAGAGGAAAAAACAACTCTCCCCGACGGTTTTTACCGCAACGGGGAGAATTGGTGTTTTTTTGAGAACGGAGAAGCTTCCTCAAAAACTGAGATAATTGAGGGAATTGTGAATGAAAAAGAAGGTCTCTGGAAAGTTGTCAACGGCAGAGTTGATTTTTCGCTCATATCTCTTGCGAAAACTGAAAATGACACATGGCAATATGTGAGAAACGGTGAAGTGACAGAAGAAACTCCTGATTCTCTCGCTCCGATTCTCGGTGAAATTCTCAATTCAATCAGCTCTGAAAAAGAGATAGCCGCTTTCGGAAATTATGAGTTTTCTGAAGATAACAAAGATCTTCTTCAGTGTGAAATTGATAAGGTTACTAAAAAAGGCTATAAAACAGGTTTTGTTGTTATGAACCTGAAAAATCTCTCAGGATTCAGTTACAATGCAGACGAAAAAATTTATTCCGCAAGCACAATCAAAGGACCTTATGTTGTGTCACTTGTCAAATCAGATAATGCAGTTTTTGAAAAAGAAAAAAAGAGAATTGGAGCCGTACTTGTAAGTTCTTCAAATTACGATTATGAATACCTTCGTGACAAATACGGTGACAAATGCTTCATTGATTTTTCCTCAAAAACAGGAAATGATTTGAAGATTGATACAACGAGAAATTATCAGCTTCTTACGCCTAAAAATCTTGCTCATCTGTGGTTGGGTAACTATCTCTTCTTTGAAAGCGGAGAAGTAGGGGAGAAGCTTGGCGGAATTTTTGAAAAGCCTGAAATTTCACCAATCAATAAAGTTTTTTCAGAAGAATTCGTCACACGCACAAAGGCTGGGTGGATTACCAAAAACAAAATCCACGTCACAAATGATGCAGGCATCGTCTATACAGAAAACGGTGATTATCTTATTGTGATTATGACCACAGCACCCTGTGATTTTTCGGTTGTGGAAAATATCGCAGAAGCAATCGGAAAAGTGATTTTGTAAAAGGAAAGGTTATTGTTATGAATACTTCAGATTTTTTTATTGAAGAAGGAAATTTAATAAAATACACCGGTACAGAGGAAAATGTAATAATTCCTGATGGCGTAGTATGTATATCAACGGATGCGTTCCGCGATTGCAAAAACCTACTGACTATTACAATTCCTGACAGTGTTACAACCATAAAATATGCTGCGCTGAGTTGGTGTCCGGATTTGTCCGTAGTAAAGCTTGGTAAAGGTATTTCCGAAATATGTAATGGTACATTCAGGGGATGTAAGAATCTTACATCAATAAATATTCCTGAAGGTGTGAAAAAAATAGGAGCGCTTGCATTTGTTAAGTGCTATAACCTTGAAAGCGTAAGTTTCCCTTCAACTTTAACACAAATAGGTGATTTTGCTTTCGCCGACTGTGAGAAACTGTATGACATCAGAATGCCGAACGGTGTTCCCGAACTGCAGTTTTATAATATGTTCAAGGATATCAAAAAGAAAAAGAATGTACCATTCAATATCAGAATGTACCTTTACGGAGACGAAACCCGTAACAGTGAATTTGACAAAGAGTGCAGAGAAAGAATTATAAAAACACCTGAAACTTATTTTTCAAAAGCACTTAGTCAGAATTCTTGCGTTGCCGTGCAGAGGATTCTGGATGCACTGGGGAAACCCGAAGAAGAGATTTTGCTTCGCTTCATAGATCTGGCCGTAAGTGAAAAATCTGCAGAAATTACTGCTTTTCTTTTGGAATATAAAAGTAAAAATTATCCCATTTTATAAAAATAACCGCCATCGGAAACCCGACGGCGGTTAAACTTTTTTACTTTATCAGATCAACAATCTCAGTAACTTTTCCGTTTCTGATGTAAACTCTCGGAACTCGTTTATTTACATTACACACGAATTCATAGTTGAATGAGCCTGACATGTTTGCAAGTTCTTCTACAGTGATTTTTTCATCGCCGTCAGAGCCTACGATTGTGACCGAATCGCCTTTCTGTACATCGTCAATTTCTGTCACGTCAACCATCATCTGGTCCATACAGACTCTGCCGATAATGGGAGCAGATTTTCCGTTAATAAGAACTCTTCCTTTATTTGAAAGGCTTCTCGGATATCCGTCAGCATAGCCGATGGGGATTGTTGCAATTTTTGTTCTGCCATTTGTCACATAGGTTGCACCGTAGCTTACGGTGAAATCTTCCTCAACTTCCTTGACGTAAATTACATGGCTTCGGATGCTCATAGCGGGGGTGAGATTGATTTTTGTCTTGTCAACTTCATCTGAAGGATAAAGTCCGTAAGTGATTATTCCGTTTCTTACCATGTTCGCATATGCAGAGGGGAATTCCATAATTCCCGCAGAGTTGCAAAGGTGCTTTACAGGGATATTTATTCCGCCGTCTTCAAGCTTTTTGCAGAATGAATCAAACTTTTCAATCTGTGTATTTGTCATGGCTTTATCTTCCATGTCAGCGCATGCAAAATGTGTGTAAATACCGCTGACAGTAATATTTTCAAGGGCATAAATTTCTTTAATAATCTCAAAACTTTCGTCAGAGGGGACAAAACCTACTCTGCCCATGCCTGTATCAAGTTTGATGTGAACATCAGCTTTTTTACCCAGAATTCCTGCAATATCGTTTAATTTCTTCGCATGGCTGAATTCAAAAACAGTGCTTGTAATGCCGTTGTCAATAAGCTTGATATAGCTTTCATCAAAAGTGTAATTGAGAATAAGGATTTTTCCGTCAATGCCGTTTTTGCGAAGTTGCATCGCTTCCTCGGCTGTTGCAACGCCGAAATTATTAACGCCGATTTCAGACAGTGCCTTTGCAGTACGCAGTGCACCGTGGCCGTAGGCGTCAGCTTTGATGATTGCCATTACATCAACTTTTTCACCTACAGTTTTCATTGTTTCTTTCACATTATTACAAATTGCATCAAGGTTTATTTCTGCATAAATTCTTTTCGGTAGCATAAAAACATCTCTTTTAATTAAAAATTATCTTATATATTATATAACTATATTTTTTCAGTGTCAATAATTACAAAAAAATATTGACAAAATGGTTAATGAATGAGATAATGTTATGGTATATAACTATTTGGAAAAGGGATGAAAATTATGGCAAAAGAACTTGCTAAACAATACGACCCCCAGAATGTTGAGGACAGAATTTATAAATTCTGGCTTGACGGTAAATATTTTCATGCAGAGCCTGATGAATCAAAGCCTGCATACACAATTGTAATTCCGCCACCCAACATCACAGGTCAGCTTCACATGGGACATGCACTTGATAACACTCTGCAGGATATTCTTATCCGTTTCAGAAGAATGCAGGGTTATGATACATTGTGGCTTCCCGGCACAGACCATGCTTCAATCGCAACAGAGGCAAAAATCGTTGAAGCAATGAAAAAAGAAGGTATCACAAAAGAAGATATCGGCAGAGACGGTTTCATTAAGCGTGCATGGGACTGGAAAGCAACATACGGCGGAAGAATCATCGAACAGCTTAAGAAGCTCGGCTCTTCATGCGACTGGGACAGAGAGCGTTTCACTCTTGATGAAGGCTGTTCAAAGGCTGTTCTCGAGGTTTTCTGCAGACTTTACGAAAAAGGTCTCATTTACAGAGGTGAAAGAATAATCAACTGGTGTCCCCATTGCCTTACATCGATTTCAGATGCTGAGGTTGAATATGAGGATCAGGCAGGTCATTTCTGGCATCTTCGCTATCCTCTCAAGGATGGTTCAGGATACGTTGAACTTGCAACAACACGTCCCGAAACACTTCTCGGTGATACTGCAGTTGCAGTAAACCCCAATGATGAAAGATATAAGGATATCATCGGCAAAACTCTTATTCTTCCCATCGTTCACCGTGAAATTCCCGTTGTTGCTGACGAATATGTTGAAATGGATTTTGGTACAGGTGTTGTTAAAATCACTCCTGCACATGACCCTAACGACTTTGAAGTTGGTAAGCGTCATGACCTTCCCATTATCAATGTAATGACAGATGATGCAAAAATCACTGAGGATTATCCGAAATATGCAGGTATTGACCGCTTCGAGGCACGAAAAGCAATCGTTAAAGACCTTGAAGAAGAGGGTGCACTTGTAAGAATCGAAGATTACAGCCACAATGTAGGTACTTGCTACCGTTGCGGAACAACTGTTGAACCCAGAGTTTCACTTCAGTGGTTTGTTAAAATGGAGCCTCTTGCAAAGCCTGCAATTGAAGCAGTTGAAAACGGCGATGTAAGGTTTATTCCTGAAAGATTCAATAAAAACTATTTCCATTGGATGAGAAATATCCGTGACTGGTGTATTTCACGTCAGCTCTGGTGGGGACACAGAATCCCTGCATACTATTGTGAGGACTGCGGTGAAATCACAGTTGCAAAAACTGCTCCTGATTCTTGCCCCAAATGTGGCGGTAAGGTTGAGCAGGACCCCGATACTCTCGATACATGGTTCTCATCAGCTCTCTGGCCTTTCTCAACACTTGGCTGGCCCGATGAAACAACTGACCTTAAACGTTACTATCCCACAAGCACACTTGTAACAGGCTACGATATTATCACATTCTGGGTTTCAAGAATGATTTTCTCAGGTCTTGAATATATGGGTGAAAAACCCTTCAGTGATGTTCTTATTCATGGTCTTGTGCGTGATGCTCAGGGCAGAAAGATGTCAAAGTCTCTCGGTAACGGTATCGATCCCCTTGAAATTATTGATAAATACGGCGCTGACGCACTGAGATTCACTCTTGCAACAGGTAACAGCCCAGGAAACGATATGCGTTTCTCAGACGACAAGGTAGAAGCCAGCCGTAACTTTGCAAACAAACTCTGGAATGCTGCAAGATTTATTCTCATGAATCTTGATGAAAACGAGCCTGCAGCTCACATTCCTGAAGAACTGGCACTTGAAGATAAATGGATTCTCAGCCTTCTCAATGAATTGGCAAAGGATGTCACAAACAACCTTGAAAACTTCGAGCTTGGTATGGCTGTTCAGAAGCTTTACGATTTCATCTGGGACATCTTCTGCGACTGGTACATTGAAATTGCAAAAATCCGTCTTCAGGCTGGTGGAGAGGGTGCAAAGACTGCAAGAGCAGTGCTTGTTTATGTATTTACTGACATTCTCAAGCTTCTTCATCCCTTCATGCCTTTCATCACAGAGGAAATCTGGCAGACACTTCCCCATGACGGCGAAGCAATTATGGTAAGCGAATATCCCAAATTCAGTGAAAGCCTTGTTTTCAAAACAGAGGAAACTGAAATGGGCAGAATTATGGATGCTGTCCGTGCAGTACGTAACCGCAGAGCAGAAATGAATGTTCCTCCCTCAAAGAAAGCTCATATCTACATCGAAAGCGATTTCGAAGATACTTTCTCAAAGGCAGGCGTATTCATGCAGAGACTTGCAAGTGCATCTGACGTTACAGTAGGCAAAAACTTCGATTTACAGGGTGCGGTTTCAATCATCACTGCAGACGCAAAAATGTTCATTCCCATGGATGAGCTTGTTGACTTCAAGGCAGAAAAAGCAAGACTTGAAAAAGAGCGTGCTGCAGCACAGAAAGACCTTGACTTTGTTATGAATAAGCTTAACAACCCGGGCTTCGTTGCAAAAGCACCTGAAAAGGTTGTTGAGGGACAGAGAGAGGCAGCAGCAAAACTTACAGAAAAAATCAAGATGCTTGACGAAAGTATCGCATCCCTCGGAGTATAAATTATGACTTACGACAATGCTTTGGAATATATCCATTCATTTCTGAAATTCGGCTCAAAGCCGGGACTTGAACGCATAGAAGCATTGCTTGAAAAACTCGGCAATCCGCAGAAAAATCTGCGGATTGTTCACGTTGCAGGCACAAACGGCAAGGGTAGTGTTTCCACAATGCTTTCAAACATTTTCCGTGCAGAGGGCAAAAAAACAGGTCTTTTCACTTCGCCCTATATTATTGATTTCTGCGAGAGAATTCAGGTTGACGGTGAAATGATTCCTCATGAAAAACTATCTTCACTTACCGAAAAAATCAAACCCATAGTGGAAGAACTGAACTCTGAAGGTATCGAGCCTACAGAGTTTGAAATCATCACTGCTATGGCATTTGATTTTTACAATCAGGAAAACTGCGACATCGTTGTTCTGGAAGTTGGTCTCGGCGGACTTCTCGATTCCACAAATGTTGTTGAAAAGCCTCTTGCATCTGTAATCACTTCAATTTCCTTTGACCATACAGATGTTCTCGGAAATACCCTGACAGAAATTGCAGAGCAGAAATGCGGAATCATTAAAAATGACTCAATAACTGTTGCATATCCGTTTCAGGAACTTGAGGTTATCAGAAAAATCAGAGAAACTGCAAAAGAAAGGAACAACGCTCTTTTTGTTCCTGATTTGTCACTTCTTGAAATTGAAGAGTGTACTCTTGAAAAGACAACCGTGAAATATAAAGGCATTGAAATCACACTTCATCTTTTCGGTGAACATCAGATTTATAATATGTTAACCGCAGTCGAAACTGCCATGCGTTTAGGTATCAGCGATGAAGCAATTCAGAAAGGCATTGAAAACACAGGTATGCCTGCACGCGTTGAGTTTCTGGCAAGAGATGTTGTCCTTGATGGAGGCCATAACGAAAGCGGAACAGAGATGATGTCAAAGGTGCTTTCTCTCTTTGAAGAAAACACAGTGGTTGTCAGCATGATGGCAGACAAGGATGTTGAAAATTCTGTGAAAAATCTTTCAACAAATGCAAAAATCATGATAGCAACCGAGTGTTCAAACCCGAGAGCCATGAAGGCAGAAGAGCTTGAGAAAATCTGCGGAAAATACTGCAAAGAAACTTATGCACTTTCAAATCCGTTTGAGGCAATTGATAAGGCTTTTGAAATTACAAAAGAGAAATTAGTCGCAGTCTGTGGCTCACTCTACCTTGCATCAGAAATAAGGGAATATCTTAAAAACAAAATAGTATAAAAAACAAAGACCACAGTCCGAAAATGTGGTCTTTTCTCATGCTTCTTTATTTGACAAAAAACAACATGTAGTGTATAATAAAATAGATTTATTCTATATATTCGTCGAAAGGATTGTCATAGGAATGGCTAAAAAATCATCTTATAAAGAAACGGACATTTCTCAGCTTAAAGGTGCCGACAGAGTAAGAATGCGCCCAGGTGTTATCTTTGGCTCTAACGGTCTTGAGGGCTGTGAACACGCATTTTTTGAGATTCTGTCAAACTCAATTGACGAAGCCCGTGAAGGATACGGCGATAAAATCGCGGTTACACGATTTCTTGACGGCTCAATTGAGGTGCAGGACTACGGACGCGGTCTGCCCGTTGACTATAACGAAAAAGAAAAAAGATATAATTGGGAGCTTGTTTTCTGCGAGCTTTATGCCGGTAGTAAGTACGATACAAATGACGGTGGAAGCTACGAATATTCTCTCGGTCTCAACGGTCTTGGTCTGACTTCAACTCAGTATGCGTCAGACTACATGGATGCAGAGGTTTTCTACGGCGGAAACAGATATGAAATCCACTTCAAAAAAGGTGAGCCGGTAAGCAAACTTCTTAAAGAACCTTCAGGAAAAAGAATGACAGGTACACGAATCAAGTGGCGTCCTGACCTTGAAGTTTTCACCGATATCAATATTCCTCTTGAATATTTTCAGGAAACGCTTCGCAAACAGGCTGTTGTCAACGCGAACATTAAATTCATTCTCAAAAACCAGACCTCACGCGGTTTTGAAACCTTTGAGTATATGTACGAAAAGGGCATTGAAGACTATGTAAAGGAATATGTTGGCGAAGAGGATTCCTTCACAGGTGTTCAGACCTGGCACACAGAGCGTGTAGGTCGGGACCGTGAGGACCTGAGTGACTATAAGGTTAAAATCAACGCATCAATCTGCTTTTCAAATAAAAAACAGATGAAAGAATATTTCCACAACTCAAGCTTCCTTGAGCATGGCGGTGCACCCGATAAGGCTGTGAAAAATGCTTTTACTTATCAGATAGATAACTATCTCAAGCAGAACGGCAAATACACGAAAACAGACCCGAAAATCACATTTCAGGATATTGAAGACTGCCTTGTTCTTGTAATCAGCTCTTTCTCAACTCTTACATCTTACGAAAACCAGACGAAGAAATCTATCACAAACAAATTCATTCAGGAAGCTATGACGGATTTCTTCAAGCATCAGCTTGAAATCTACTTCATCGAAAACAAAATGGAAGCAGACAAAATCGCTGATCAGATACTTATAAATATGCGTTCCCGTGTAAAGGCTGAGGCAACAAGAACAACTCTGAAAAAATCCCTCAAAGCAAATAATGACTTCAAAAACAGAGTTCAGAAGTTTGTTGACTGCCGTAGCCGTGACGTTGAAGAAAGAGAAATCTTCATCGTGGAAGGTGACTCAGCTCTCGGTGCCTGTAAGCAGGCACGCGACTCTCAGTTCCAGGCGATTATTCCTGTCCGCGGTAAAATCCTCAACTGTCTGAAATCTGACTATAACAAGATTTTTTCAAGCGAAATTATCACTGACTTGATCAAAGTTCTCGGTTGCGGTGTTGAGGTTAATTCCAAGAAACATAAAGACCTTTCAAACTTTAATCTGGACAACCTTATGTGGAATAAGGTCATTATCTGTACCGATGCCGACGTTGACGGCTATCAGATCCGTACACTTATTCTCACAATGATTTATCGTCTTATGCCCTCGATTATTGAGGCTCATAAGGTGTTTATTGCGGAATCTCCGCTGTATGAAATTCAGTGCAAAGATCAGGTGTGGTTCGCCTATACTGAGAAAGAAAAAGCCGATGCACTGGCTGAAATCGGCAATCAGAAATACACAATTCAGCGTTCAAAAGGTCTCGGTGAAAACGATCCCGACATGATGTGGCTGACAACAATGAATCCGAAAACAAGAAGACTTATTCAGGTAGAGCCTGACGATGTGCAGAAAATGGCAGATACATTTGAATTGCTCCTCGGTGACAACCTTCAGGGCAGAAAAGACCATATTGCAAACGATGGCTACAAATACCTTGACATTACAGATCTGAACTAAAAGGGGGGGAGACAAAATGGCTAAAAAGAAAAAAGAAGTTGACCGTTCTACGGAAGACATCAACCCGAATGCACACATTTTAGGTGCGGGTATTGTTGTAGAACAGAAAATCACGGAAACTCTTGAAGAAAACTACATGCCTTACGCTATGAGCGTTATTGTTTCCCGAGCAATTCCCGAAATCGACGGCATGAAGCCTTCACACAGAAAGCTCCTTTATACAATGTATAAAATGGGACTTCTTTCAGGCGGCAGAACAAAATCTGCAAATATCGTGGGTGCCACAATGAAACTGAACCCTCACGGTGACTCAGCGATTTATGAAACAATGGTCCGTCTTTCAAAGGGTAACGAGTCACTTCTCCATCCCTTTGTTGATTCAAAGGGTAACTTCGGTAAGGCATACTCAAAAAATATGCAGTATGCCGCATCACGTTACACTGAGGCGAAGCTTTCATCTTTTGCAGCAGAGCTTTTCAAGGATATTGACAAGAACACTGTTGACTTTGTTCCCAACTACGATAACACAACTCAGGAGCCGCTTTTGTTCCCTGTGTCAGTGCCTACGATTCTTACAAACGCAAACTTAGGTATTGCCGTCGGTATGGCAAGTAACATCTGCTCGTTCAACCTTCGCGAAATCTGCGATACAACAATCGCACTTATCAAAAACCCTGATGCAGACTTGTTTGAAACTCTCAAGTGTCCTGATTTCGTTGGCGGAGCACAGGTGATTTATGACAGAGATGCTCTCCATAACATTTTTGAAACAGGTCGAGGCTCTGTTAAAATCCGTTCAAAATACACTTACGATAAAGTCAACAAGTGTATTGATATCACTGAAATTCCAACAACAACCACAGCAGAAGCAATTATCGAAAAAATCATTGAACTTGTCAAGAAAGGCTCATTCAAAGAAATCAAAGATATCCGTGACGAGACAGACAAGAAAGGTCTTAAAATTACAATTGATGTGAAGGGCGGTACAGATGTTGAAAAGCTTATGTCAAAGCTTTTCAGGTCAACTCCTCTTGAAGACACATTCTCATGTAACTTCAACGTTCTTATCAAGGGTATGCCGAAGGTTCTGGGTGTCAGACAGATTCTCCTTGAGTGGATTGATTTCAGAACTGAGTGTGTCCGTCGCCGTCTTGAATTTGATTTGCAGAAATGCAAGGACAGACTTCATCTTCTCAAAGGTCTTGAAAAAATTCTTCTCGATATTGATAAGGCAATCCAGATTATCCGTAACACGGAAGAGGAAGCAGAAGTTGTTCCCAACTTGATGATTGGCTTCGGCATCGACAAAATTCAGGCGGAGTATGTGGCTGAAATCAAGCTCCGTCACCTGAATAAAGAGTATATTCTCAAGAGAATCAAGGATATTGAGAATCTTGAAGAAAATATTGCTCTTCTTGAAGATATCCTCTCAAGTAAGCAGAAAATCAAGAAGCTTATTGTGGCTGAACTGAAAGATGTGGCTAATAAGCACGGTCAGGACAGAAAGAGCGAAATTATCTATATCGACGAGGAAGATGTTGAGGAAAAAGAGGAAGAAATTCCTGATTATCCCGTTATTCTCTTCTTTACAAGGGAAGGCTATTTCAAGAAGATTCTGCCCCTTTCATGGCAGAAGAGCTCAGGCGAGCATAAGCTCAAAGAAGGCGACGAGGTTATCAAAATGGTTGAAACCTCAAACAAAACAGACCTTCTCTTCTTCACAAACAAGTGTCAGGTTTACAAAGCAAAGGCAAACGACTTTGAAGAAACAAAAGCAAGTAACCTTGGTGAATTTGTAGGTTCTCGTCTTGATATGGAAGAGGGCGAAACTGCAATTCATATGGTTGCAACAACCGATTACAAGGGTTATGTAATGTTCTTCTTTGAAAACGGTAAGGTTGCAAAGGTAGACCTGAAATCCTATGAAACAAAGACAAACCGCAAAAAGCTTATCAAGGCTTACAGCGATAAGTCACCCTTGGTCGCAGTAAAATATATTGAAGAGGATAAGGAAATTGTGCTTATTTCTTCTGCAGGCAGACATCTTCTTATCCACACAGGTGTAATTTCTCCCAAGACAACTAAGGATACAATCGGTGTTTCAGTAATGACTCTGAAAAAAGGTCAGAAGCTTTACGAAGTGAGAGATTACAAGCAGGGCGAATTTGCAAAGCCTTACAGATATAAGACAAAGAATCTTCCTGCTCTCGGAATGCTTCTCAGTGCAGAAGATGCAGGCGAAGCAGAAGAGCAGATAAGTATGTTATAAGAGGAAAACTTATGATTTATAAAGATTTTATTGGTAAAAAGCTGTCGTCTCTCGGCATGGGATGTATGAGACTTCCCGGTGACGGTTACGGAAATCCTTTTATCGAAGAGGAAGAAACACGTAAAATGGTCTCGTACGCTTTTGAGAAAGGCATTAACTATTTCGACACTGCATGGGGTTACCATGCAGGTAGGTCGGAAATTGTTATGGGTAACATACTCAGGGAATACCCGAGAGAAAGTTATTTCATCGCAACAAAATTTCCCGGATATGATTCATCTCTGTGGGATAAGGTTGAGGAAGTTTTTGAAAAGCAGATAGAAAAAACAGGGATGGAATACTTTGATTTCTATATGTTCCACAATGTCTGCGAGGTAAATATTGACGCGTACCTTGACCCTAAATACGGCATTTTTGACTACCTTAAAAAGCAGAAAGAAAAGGGTAGGATAAAACACTTAGGCTTCTCTGCACATGGTGATTTGCCCGTTTTAAAACGTTTTCTTGAAGCGTATGGTAAAGATATGGAGTTCTGTCAGATTCAGCTTAACTGGTTTGACTGGACATTCCAGAGTGCGAAAGAAAAGCTTGAGCTTCTGAAAGAATGGAATATTCCCGTATGGGTTATGGAGCCACTGAGAGGCGGAAAATTTGCAGAGCTGACAGAGGACGATACAAAAGAACTGAAAGCTTTCAGATCTGATGCAAATATCATCGAGTGGTCATTCCGTTTCCTTCAGCAGTTTGACAATGTGAAAATGATACTCTCAGGCATGTCAGACTTTGAGCAGATGAAAGAAAATATCGGCATCTTTGAAACAGAAAAACCATTGAACGATAAAGAAACAGAAGCACTTCTGAAACTTGGTGAAAAAATAATTGAAAGAAATTCACTTCCTTGCACAGAGTGTAGTTACTGTACATCACACTGTCCTATGGAACTGAACATTCCTCGCTTCATTTCTCAATATAATGAAATTTGCTATAGGGGACCGAGCTTCCTTGTATCTCTTGAAATTTCATCACTTCCCGAAGATAAAAGACCATCAGCCTGTATCGGCTGTAAATCCTGCGAAGCAGTTTGCCCACAGCAAATAAAAATTGCAGACATGATGTCAGACTTCACAGAAAAGCTTAAATAAAAACAACGGCTCCCTTGTGTAAAGGGAGCTGTCGCTTTGTTTGTAACAAAGGCAACCCCCTGTTCTACAGGGGGAATAAAAAAGCTTTTAGCGAGGGGAAAAGTAGACAAGAAAAAAGCTCCTTGGTATATTAGAAGTGGTTTGCCGACCACACAACTAAAATAACAAGGAGGTCTTTAACATGAAAGAAAAAGACATAAATAGTTTAAACCATA
>SVPP01000025.1 GCA_015065765.1 Oscillospiraceae bacterium
TGCTGAAGGATATGGTATATATGATACAAACACTAAATCAGGAAAAAGCCGAGTTGTCTTCATAAACGATATTGTCATAGAAAAGCTTAAACAGTGGAAGGCTTTTCAAAAAGAAATAATTGAAGGGCAAGGGCTACCCTCCCCTGTTTATATTTTCACTCATCTTGATGGTAAAAGATTGAGTCCTCAGGCACCTACTGTATTTTTCAAAGATTTCGGTAAAAAATATGGAATTGAAGATTGTCACCCTCACAAATTCCGCCATACTATGGCAACACTTATGATTCAGAACGGTGCAGATATAAAAACAGTGTCCGAAAAACTCGGATACTCCAATATAGAAATCACTCTCAAACTTTATGTGCATACAAACGAAGAAGCGCAAAAGGCTGCAAACAATAAATTTGCAGACCTTATATGGTAAAAATTCCTGAAATATGGTTTTTTTATTAGTTTTTTGATAGCACGAAAAAAATAAAACCCCGAGAACCGTAAGGTTTTCGGGGTGATTTGTTGCAAAGAAATTATCTCTTTGAGTTTTAAGAGCGGTGTTTTGTGCCGTTTTGAACTGTATTGAAAAGTCCTATATTATAGCGGTTTACTTGCTTTATTGTATCATATCGTTTTATAAATTTCAAGACCATTTTATATTTTGGGACATCAAACAGACATCAACGGACATCAAAATATTATTGTAATTTCAATGAAATCAAGTCTGCAACTTTAGCCTTTGCACTGTCAAGGACATCTGCATACACATTCGCAGTTGTTGAAACATCAGAATGACCGAGCAATTCAGAAACTATTTTCAAGTCAATACCGCTATTTATTAAAAGTGTGGCGTTGCAGTGTCTTAAACTATGTAATGTAATAAAGTCAAATTCTGTATCTTTAACAAATCTCCTGAATTGTGTGTTGAGTCCTGACCTATCAACATAATTTCCGCTATCGGTAGTAAAGACCATTTCAGGATATTTATAATCTTTTCCGAGTTTTGCTATCTTTTCATCATTGTATTGTTTCTGCTCTAAAAAGATTTTTGCCAATATATCCGACAATGCAATATATCTGTTACTTGTTTTAGTTTTCGGCGGTTGTAACCAATGCTTACCGCCTACATCTGTCAGTGTGTTTTCAATGTGAATAGTTTTGTTTTCAAAATCTATATCCTGCCAACGCAGAGCCAAACATTCACCCGAACGCATACCTGTATATAACAAAACTTTAATAATGCGGTTGAACTGTGTGCTATCTTCGACCATTTTCAATAAGTCTTTTGCTTGATATTCATTAAGGAAAGGCTTTTTTTCTTTTTGCTGTTTTGACTTTGGTAATATAACTGCTTTTGTGCAGGGTGTTTCTTTTATAAAACCCTGTTCAACGGCACGAGCGAAAATGCTTTGAAGTATAACGTATACTTTCCTGCAAGTCGCAGGGGCATATTTGCGAGTCTTGAAAAAGGCAGTTATCTTTGCAGGGGTAAAGTCTTTGAGTTTGATGTTTCCAAGTTCAGGCAAAAGATGATTTTTTATCTGACTTTCGTAGTTATATGCAGTAACTTCTTTCAATTCGTTCTTTGCGTAGTTATCAATAAACCATTCAGCCATATCACAGAAACGCATATTTTCATTTAATGAAGTCATACCCTTACATTTTCTTTCAAACTCAATAGCAAATTCGTGAGCAAGTTTTTCAGCCTTTTTCGGTGTGGTATTTTCAGGCGGTTTATATGTAGTTGTTTTTCGTATCTTCTTACCGTTCACATCAAGACCGAGAGAAACAACAATCTGAAAAGTGTTTCCACGCTTATTTACTGTTGCCATAATTCAGCCATTCCTTTCCCTTTTCAACTTTATCTAAAAAGCACATATATTCTGACAAGTTTTCAACGGTATGCCTTTGTGATATTTTATCAATAAAAAAATCACATTGTTTCTGAAAATTAAGTACAAATTCCGAATAAGAATGATTTAAAATATCGCTTTTGTTTGCGTTATTGGCTTTTGTTTCTATGCGGTTTTTCTTCCTACCGCATTGATATTTTATATTGCGTACAGCCTGTTCACAGTTCAAATGTGTGTACCCTGCCACCGTTGAATTGCGAGTGCAATATTTATTTTTAAAATTTGATGTAACAAACCATCTCCCACAATGTTCACACTTTACTAATTTTAAATTGTTCAAAGTGTAATAATAAAGCAAATGAAAAACAATATCCAAAATAGATGTTGCGTTTTTTACCTGTAACCCCTCATTGACATCGCAAAGATTGAGGGGAGTGTGCTTTATACTTAAACCATACATTATTCTGAATTCTTCAACTTCTTGCATAGTCAACTCGATTTTATCTCTGCCTGATAAGAATATGTGTATCGCTTGAATTGTGAAACCGTTTTCCTTAAACCCCCACAGCGTTTTTGTTATATTTTTCCCTGCTGATTTATCACGAATTCGCTTTGTTGCATAACCTGTTTCCACATAATTTATTGCAGGGAATTCTTTTTCAAGTTCTTCAATTATAGTACCTATAGAACATTCGATACTACCAAAATCATATACTCCCTCAAACGCTATAGGAATGTATACCCTGTTTTTCTTTTTGTCGATTACAAAATTACTCATATTTCACCTCAAAATGTTTCCTTTCATTTAAATTATAACATAACATTTTTACAATGTCAATAGTTGTTGTTTTAATGTACAATGTTGATATAGGAAGTCGACAACCTAAATTTTTAACGAAAGGAAATATCTATGAACAATTTAGATATTCGTATCAAAATTAAAGAAAATAGACTCTGTCATTATGAGGTTGCTGCAAAAATCGGTGTTTCTGAATATACCCTTTGCCGTTGGTTAAGAGCAGAACTTTCAGAAGACAAAAGAAACAGAATACTTAAAGCAATTTCCGACATTACAGGCGGTGATAGATGATGAAAACATTTTTAACCGTGAGAGAAGTCTCTAAAACAGGCATATTATCTGAATACGCTTTGCGTTTAATGCTTAAATCGGACAACCCTCCCCCACACATTACAATCAATAAAAAAGTAATGATAAATTACCCGCTTTTTATTGAATGGCTTGATACAGAAAGTAAAAAGGCGGTGAATGTGTGAAACTGAATATCATTGATTTATTTTCAGAGGGTGAATGTAATGCCATTACTACAAGTCAAATCAGCAAATTAACAGGCTTAAATCAGAGAGAAGTCACCCTGTATATCAATGCTTTACGCCGTAGCGGTGAAGTAATCTGCTCAAGCGAAAAGGGGTATTTCCGTCCCTCTTGCTTATACGAAGTCGAACGCTTTTACCGTCAGATGACTTCCCGACAAAAAGAAATCGAAAAGGCTAAACAATCAGCAAAAGCCTATATCGAAGAACACGGCGGTAAAATTTTTGAATAACCTAAAACAAAACAACGTGTGGATAAATTGGCGTTTTGAAAACGATAGGAACGGCAGACCGACAAAAGTACCTAAAAACTCCCGAACAGGCGGAAACGCACAATCGGACAATCCGCAGACTTGGAGCAGTTTTTCAAAGGCTGAAACAGAAAAGACAAAATATAGCGGTATCGGTTTTATGTTTGCAAATGGTATTTGCGGTGTTGACATTGACGGTTCAGACGGACACACAAAAGAAAACTCTTTGACCGCTGAACTGCTTGAACTGTTTAAAGGTACATATATCGAAAAAAGTCCGAGCGGAAGCGGTTATCATATCATTTTCAAATGCGATTTAAGCCAAATTCCCACAGAAACAGACAAAGACGGAAAAATGAAGTTAAACCCTGCCTATTACCAAAAGAACCCTAAAAATAACATTGAGTGTTACATTTCAGGCATTACCAATCGTTTTTTCACCTATACAGGTAACCAAGTATCAGAGAATAGCGAAATAACAGACCAAACAGAGCAGGTTTTATATCTGTTAAACAAATTTATGTACAGAGGTGATGAGCGTATAAGTACATCAATTCTCGAAAAAGCAAGGAACGCAAAGAACAGTAACAAATTTATTGCTTTATATGACTATGGGGATATTTCCGCATACAACAATGATGAAAGCAGTGCTGATATTGCTTTATGTAACATTCTTGCTTTTTATTTACAGGGTGATACCGCCGCTATTGATACGGCTTTTCGTGAAAGTGCTTTATACCGCCCTAAATGGGAACGTACCGATTACCGAGAAAACACAATATCAAAAGCAGTTGCTTTATGTGGCGGTGAGTATTACAAAGGCAGAGGCAGACCACGCACACGCACGCAGAACGAGTCTACAACCGAAGATTTTACACCTGATGTGTTAAGTGCTTACCTTGAAGAAAACGGCATTACAGTTCGTTTTAACGATATTACAAAAGCCGTTGATATTGAGGGTATGAATAACGAGAGTGCAGAGCATTTACAGGCTAATATATCGGCTATTCTGTATAGTGAATTGCAGAGTCAATACAAGCGGTGTAATATGCAGATAATTTCTTCCTATTTAGATATTATTGCAAGTCGAAACAGATACAACCCTGTACTTGATTTACTTGATAGTGTAAATTATGACGGTAACGATTATTTGACGGAATTATACGAAATTCTCAACATTTCTGATGATGATACATTAAGCCGTACACTTATAAAAAAATGGCTTTGGCAGTGTATTTCAATGCTACATAACAACCCTGTTGAGCCGTTCGGTGCTGACGGTGTTCTTGTTATCACAGGTAAACAAGGTATCGGTAAAACGAGCCTATTCCGTAAACTTGCATTAAAACCACATTTTTTCAAAGAGGGTATCGCTTTAGACTTCAGGGATAAAGACTCATACATTCGAGCGTTGTCCTGTTGGATAGGTGAACTTGGAGAGATTGAAACAACATTCAAATCTGATGTTGAACGCCTGAAAGCATTTATAACGCAAAATGTTGACGAATACCGAAAGGCTTACGGCAGGGGCGATATTCGAGCAGTACGCCGTACTTCTTTATGTGGTACTTGCAACAGTGAGCAATTTCTGATTGACAACACAGGAAATCGCCGTTTTTTCAGTGTAGCAGTTGATGAAATAGACCTTGACCGACTTTCAACATTCAATGCAGTTCAGTTATGGAAACAAATACAGTTTTTATCAAACGGCAATTTACAAGGCTTCAGACTTACAAAGGAAGAACAAAAAGAACTTGCAGAGCGTAACGCTGTACACGAAAAGAAACTCAAAGGTGAAAACGAAATCGAGGATATTCTTAATGCTGTTAGTAACGCAAAGTATAAAATAAGTGACGAGCTGATGACGGTAACTGACTTTAAACAGTTATATAATGACGAACTCCGAGCCTATTCCGTTGCTCAAATCGGAAAAGTCCTTGATAAGTTAGGTTATTCGGCAGAGGTTAGAAAAATCAACGGACGAACTCAAAGATTAAGAGTCTTACCAAGAAGAATATATAACAATTATTAAAACGGTTACAGTTTACAGCGGTTACAGGTAACTCTATGGGACGATAAAAAATAAATAAAATAATTTATTTAATTATTATGTTACAAAGAAAAATGCTGTAACTTCTGTAAACTGCCGTAACTTTTCAGAGGTGAAGCGTATAAAAATACTGTTTCAAAAGAAAATCGGAACTTTCAGAGGTTGTCCGTGTATGCTACAACGAATAGATGACAGACCGATAAACTATGCTGAATGGTGTGTTTTCTATGCAGGAAACGGACATTATTTCCCCACCTTTGAAGAAGCAGAAAACTATATGATTAAACGAAAATTTATGAAAGGGAATTAAAAACAATGTCCACAAAATGTAAATCAATTATTTGCAGTATTTTTTCGGTGATTATTTTGGCGGTGTTGGTATTCACTATGTGGTATATTTTTCAACCCAAAACACTAATTGACACCAACACTTTAAAGGTTATTCGTGACGGTACAAAAACAACCGTTTATGACCTTATAGACGAAAAAGAGTATAATTTCAAGACAATTCGTGTAAAGCGTTCTGACGGCGTTTCAGAGCCTTATTCGGCTATATTTACCGACACAATAAGTATTGATATTATGCCTCACGGAAAACTTAAAATCACGGATAAAACTGCTGAAAAGGTTTATACCATTCAAAGAAAATTCAGCAGTTAAAGCCAAGAGAAAGCCGTGAAAACCTGATAAAACCTAACATTTTCTTATATATAGAAGAAGTTAGTATTTTTTAGTACACCTATAATATTATTCATTTTAATGAAAGGATTTATTACTATGAGCATTAACAGAACAAGACAATATTTTGAAACAACTACAAGTTACCGTGCAAAACTCCGTAAAATATGGGAAGATTATGACAAAACCTTACAACGCCTTGAACCATACAAAGGAAGCAACGGCTATAACGAAGATGTTCAGGAAGCAGAAAACAAACGAAAAAAAGATATTTCATCATTACAGGTTGAATATTGCAATAAGTTCAACGAAATTCTGCAGGGAATGAGAAAAAGTGCCACAAATCAGCCTATAATTCCCCCGACAACAGAGCAACTTACTATTTTGCAAACATTAAAAATGCGTAATAAAGTAAGTCGTGATGAACTGAAACAAGCCGCACAAACATTAAAGAATTGTCCTCTGTGTCTTTCTGTGTTAGATGAAATTGCACAAGATAATGAATATCAGGGGGTGCATTTCGGAAAAGAAAGCACATCAGCAATTATTAAACATATCGAAACATTGAGCAATAGTGCAAAACGTATTTGTGCGTTGGATAAACCCGACAGCAAGAAAGAACAAGCAGAAAAAGCAAGTATATATAACCCCGAACACACTCATAATGCACTTTTTTCATTCAGCGTAGATAAAGATATGACATCAGAATCAGAGGCTATGAGTTTTCTCGGTGGAGTTACTGACTTTGAAACATTTCAAGAAGCAGTAAACGGCATTTAATAAAATCAGTAAATAACACAATATTTGAGTCAGGAGAAAATATGACCGAAAAAGAAAAAGCGGCAATCTGTTTATTTTGTACTGAACCCGAGTGCAAGGGTGAAGCAAAGTGCTTTAAAGAAAGGCAGAAAGAGTATATAAAAAAATGTAATGCCGAACGTCGTAAAGGTGAACAAGCACTGAATTATATTTGTAATGTGCAATACTCAAAATCTAAAAGAGAAGCAAGGAAAAAGGCATTGAACTGTCGATTAACTGTCGAGAGAACAGGTGACGAACAGGTGGAAGCGGTGACGAAGCGGTGAAATTTGATGTTTCAGATATAGACTTTTCTTTTGATGATATTGACCTTGATACACTGTTTGATGATTTTGAAATTGATTTATCTTTTGATGATATGGACTTTGATTTTAATATAGAAATTCCGTCCGATTTTTCATTGAACAGTGAGGGAACAGAGAGAAAAAGCAGGTTGAACAACGAGCGAACAAAGAGAAAAAAACAAGTTGAAGCACGAGTGAAGCACGAGAAAATCACTTTTTCACTTGTTGAAACTTGTTGAAAATATTTCCTATATCGCATTGAAGCAAGAGGGAAGCAAGAGAAATTTCTCACTATAAAAAAGGAATACTTTCTCACCCTAAAAAAGAATAATGGGCAGATATAAAAAAGGCGGCTGACCGTAAAAAGTCAACCGCTTTTTGTTGTTTTCTCGTCTTTCGGACATCAAACGGACATCAAAAAAGGCTTGATACAAGGTGTAAACCCTGTAAACAAGCCATTTTCTTGATAAAACAATTATCTCTTTGAGAACTGGGGAGCACGACGTGCACCTTTGAGACCGTATTTCTTTCTTTCCTTCATTCTGGGGTCACGTGTAAGGAAGCCTGCCTTCTTAAGTGATGTTCTGAGTGATTCATCATACTGAAGAAGAGCACGTGAAAGGCCGTGACGGATAGCACCAGCCTGACCTGTTACACCACCACCGTTTACACGGCAAACGATGTCAAACTTCTCTGTTGTGCCTGTGAGAGCGAGAGGCTGACGAACGATGAGTTTAAGTGTTTCGAGACCGAAATAATCGTCGATATCTCTGTCATTGATTGTGATTTTACCTGTTCCTGCGTATACGCGAACTCTTGCTACTGATTTCTTTCTACGGCCTGTACCATAGAAGTAAGGACTTGTTTCGTACATTTAAATTTGCCTCCCTTTCTTAAAATTCCCAAGCTGTGGGCTGCTGTGCAGCGTGCTTGTGCTCTGCGCCTCTGTAAACGCGGAGTCTAGTGAGAGCCTGACGGCCGATTGATGTTGAGGGGATCATACCCTTAACAGCAAGTTCAACTGCGAACTCAGGCTTTGTTCTCATAAGAGTGCTGTACTGAACCTTCTTCATGTTACCGATGTAACCTGTGTGATGGTAGTACATTTTCTGGTTGAGTTTGTTACCTGTGAGAACAACTTTCTCTGCGTTGATGATAACAACATGGTCACCGCAATCTACGTGCGGAGCAAATGTGGGTTTGTTCTTGCCTCTGAGAAGGTTTGCTGCTTCAACAGCTACACTACCGAGTGTTTTGCCTTCTGCATCAATCACATACCACTTACGGCTGATTTCTGCCGCTTTAGGCATATAAGTTGACATAATCTTTTCCTCCCGATTAATACAATATTTTTTCTTCGTGAATTCACGGGATTAACGGGTGGTCCCGAAACTCACAGTACCCGAATATATTACCACAAGGTTATTTTTTTGTCAATACTTTTTTTGAAGTTTTTTAATTTAGCATTTGCTATCTTCGATTTGCTCGTTTTTCCTCGTTTTTTCTCACGTTTCCTCATTTATGATTTTTAAAAATTTTTAGCACCTATCAAAAAGCACAGGCTTTTACACCTGTGCTTTTACGTTTTTTAACTTATTTTGATTTGATAAGTGCTGTCAGCTCATCCATGTATGTGATAGCTGTCTGGCTGCCGAGAGATACAAACTCGATTGATTTGCTGTCTTCCCAGAGCATAGGCATGTAATCGTTTGTAGGAACGATGTAACCGATCTGGTCATTGCAAAGGCCGAACACAAGAAGTTCTCTGTCGCCTGCAAGAGTCTGGATTGAATCATACTTCCAATCTTCGCCTCTCCATGCATCATCTTTACCGAGACCGCCACCAAATGCGATTGATGCTTCAAGCTCACCGGGAACAAGAGCTACTGCAAGGTCTGTACCGATTTCCATGTAGCCGATTTCCGAAACAACCTTTACGCCATCTGCAGTGATAATAGCCTGATTCTCGAAGAGACCTGCTTTTGCTGCAAGGTGCATAATCTGGTTTTCAATCTCAAGCTTGATTTCCTTGTGAGTGATGTTAAGAAGAGGAGCGATTTCTCTTTCTTCTGTAATTGAAGCAAGCTTTTCTCCAAGCTTTTCACCGAGAATCATATAACCCTCTACACCTTCGGGATATGTTTCACTGTTGAAGGGATCGTGATTCTGGCTTGTTGCAAGCTCTGCACCGAGAAGAAGCATAAAGTTTGCATCTGCATTATCGTTAACATATTCTTCCATGTAGTAGGGATAGTCAGCAGTAATCTGTGTACCCTGAACACCGTTACCTACACAGTGAATTTCTGATGTTGAGAACCATGTTTCTTTGCTTTCTGCATCATCAGGAACAAAGCGGAATCTGTTGAGTGTGTTTTCAAGTGCATAAGGAGGACGCTTGTCTCTTACATACTCTTCAACATCAACCTCGCCATAGTAGAGCTTACCTGTTTCCATCTGTGCAACAGCTGTTTCAATTGTATCAACAGTTACATTGAAAAGGTTGTTCTGGAAGTCATCGTTCTTACCATTGTGAAGTTCGAAGATTGTTTTACCTGCGATTCCATTGATGAAATTTCTCAGAGGATTGAGGAAAACTGCTTCAACGATGTCACCATTCATACCGAATGTGTCAACCGCACTGTGCTGATGAAGAACAGCAACGTTAACGCTGACGATGTTGTTTGCCTTTGCAAAATCTGCAATTCTTGCACGGATTTCACGTACATCATTATTAGCAAGGCCGTAAGCATCAAGAACTGCAAAAACCACAGTACCTCTGCCTGAGCCATCGTTCATAGCAATTACGCGTACCTTTGAATCATCAATAATCTGTGTGGGGTGTTTGGGAGAAATTGCAATACCGCCTGAAACAAAGTGGTTTTTGCCGATAACATGCTGGCCTTCAATGATTGAGTTCTGTGCATAACCGAGAGACCACTGTGCATTTGCTGCAGGAGCATCAAGGAATTTTTCTGTACCTACAGGCACATTTTCGCTCACGTAATCTGCTTCGTTAATCCAGCTCTGGGGCTTGGGAATAATTGAAGCGATACCGCTTACAAGGCCGTTTACAAGAACATCTGTAAAATTAAAGAAGCCTTTTTCAATTGCACTTACTTCTGCTACTTCATCCTCCGCTGCTGCAGGAACTGCAAACACACTGAAAAGACATACCAGTGACAGCAAGAGAGCCAGAATTTTTGTTGATTTCTTTTTCATTTTGCTTTACCTCTCATTTTAAAATTTTTCATCTATATAGTTACACGCATTCAGTGCAGCTACTGCGCCGTCACCTACTGCAGTTGCAACCTGTCTTACCTTTTTCACACGGCAATCTCCTGCAACGAAAAGACCTTCCGTTTTAGTTGTGCATGTTTCATCTGAATCTGCATAGCCGTGTGAATTGAGCTCTATGTATTCAGCAAAAGGCTCATTCTGAGGAATAAGTCCGATCGCCACAAAAACACCGTCAACAAAAAGATTTTTTGTCTCCCCTGTTTCTGTGTTTCTGATTTCAATTGACGAAAGCTCGTCTTCGCCGTCAAATTTTGTTACAACAGTTGAAAGAATGGTTTCAACATTGTCTTTCTTCTGAAGTTCCTTGACAAGTCTTTCTTCACCTGTAAAGAAAGCAAGATTTTGAATAACAGTTACCTTCTTGCAGAGAGTTGACAGAAGAAGCGCCTCCTGCAAAGCTGAGTTTCCGCCACCGATTACGGCAACCTCTCCATCCTTATAGAACGCACCGTCACATACTGCACAGAAGGAAATTCCGTTACCTACGAATTTCTCTTCATCTGCAATGCCTAACATTCTGTGCTTCGCCCCGGTTGCAACGATAACGCTTTTTGCCTCGTACTCGCCATCCTCGGTAGTAACAACAAAAAGATTGTTCTCTTTTTTTATTGAAAGCACATTCTCCGGCTCAATGTCTGCTCCCTGGTCAAGAACCTGTTCAACAAGCTTTTCTGCAAACTCGTTACCACTGAGTGTTCCTGTGCCGGGGTAGTTTTCAAGCTTTGGAGAGAAAGTTATCTGTCCGCCGAAAGCTCCTTTTTCAAGAACAACAACGCTTTTGTCTGCACGAAGAGCATAAAGTGCTGCAGTCAGACCTGCAGGACCGGCACCGATAATTGCTATATCATACATATTATGTATACCTCTTCCAAATTTAATAACAAGTTATTATATCATTTTTTACGGCACTTTTCAATATATAACAGGAATTTTATTTCCATCTGTCGGGAGCAGAAGCAAAATCAACCTTTTCTTCCTTAATAAGACCGTCTGCACCCTCGCAGAGTCTTATGATATTGAACTTCACAAGGTCGTTATAAAAATTCTCATTTTCGGCAACTCTTCTGTCCCAATCCTTATTGCTGAATTCGCCCTTATAGGCACATGATTTCCAATATCTCCAACACATCTCACTCCTGAGCACATGTTCAAGCTGCTCCTCGGTCTCTGCACCGTCTTTTGCAAGCTTCCACATTGCGTCGATTTTTGCAACATCTTCCTCATCAGCACGAAGAACCGTAGCACTTGTAACAGGAGCATAGATAGAAAGGCCGTTTCTGATATCGATACTGTTGGGAATCGGAGTTATCCACCAGTTTTCCATATCAAAGCCAATACCACCGCTGTTTTCATCCATATAATTAATGAAATCAATTATACCTTGTGCACCACTTCCGTAATATGCCTCACAGAAATCATACATGTGCTTGTCAATATCGCAGTAAGGATCCCACATAAGCTTTGCAAGAAGATAACAACGAAGCTCCGCAAATTCGCCATCACATTCCGCAGCAGTATAGTCACCCTCCTCATACACACCGATTACATTGTTTTCAGCAAAGAGCTGAAGATTTCTCTGCATTACATCAAAGTTTGCGAAGGGTGCAAGATAATGTCTGTAGTTTGTCGTGTAATCCCAGACAAAAAGGTTGCTGCAGATTTCGCTCCATTTTCTGATATCCTCCACAAACTTTTCATTCTCAGGAATAACTCCGCTGTCGAGAGGTGTGGAGAATCCACACTCAATTGAGCAGAGACGTACAACAACATTATCGCGGGGAACAGTAATTTTCGGTGGTTTTCTTGTGTACTGATAAGCGAAGGTATCAACAAGAACATCAGGATAGTCTTCCTTGATATCATCTGCTATTGCATTGACAAAGCGGAGCATTGTTCCTGCCTGACTGCCTTCCTCTCTGTCAATCTTTTTACATTCAGAGCACACGCAATAGTTCTGATTATCGTTCTGTGTAACTGAAATTATTTTAGCACCCGGATTCTGTTCAAGCCAGCTTCTTACGCCCTGAATTGCGAGTTCGAGGGTTCTCGGATTTGTCAGACAAAGCTGATCTGTTGTCCTCTTAAGATTATCTTTACCGTAAGCAAAAACCTCGGGTTCAGTTTCAAAAATTGCTTTGTCAATAAGCCATCCCATTGTGTGAGCAAATGTGCCTGCATAGCGGATTGAAGAGCCGTATTCTTCAGAAATAACACCGTAAACTCCGTCATTGAGTTTGTTCGCTGCCTTATATTCGTTGCTTCGTGCAGGACTTATCCAGTCTGTTTCCCTGAAAATAATTGACGGCACATAAGTGTAATCAATATCCTTCGGAATCTCAAGTTTTTCTGTCTTCGGAACAACAATAAGATCGTGAGTAAACCAACGGCATCCGAAATATTCCTCAAGGAAGGTATAAACCGCATATATTGTTCCTCTCTGCTCTGCACCTGAAAGAACAATTTTTTCACCGACCGTTTTAATTACAACTCCGTCATCACCCAGCTTTGTTCTGTCAATCGTAAAAGCAGAACCTTCACGGTTTGTTTTACCGATGATGATTTCTTTTTCCGTTTCGGCAGCGTCATCAGTGACAATTCTGAGCGAAACACCACTCATTTCTTCAAAATACTGATTCAGCTTTTCCGCAGAATTCTTTTCCATGGGAGAAGCATCCTTTGAAATCACGATAACATAATCTTCTGTGATTTCCATAGTTTCTCCCGCAAAGGGTACTTCTTCCGGCTTTTCAAATTTATGGGTAAGAGTATCACCGGAAAGTGGCGAGAGAAGCGAAGAAATTGCTAAAGATAACGACACAAAAAATGGTACCATGTAAGTAGGTCTTATAAACTCTACTTTGTTCAGAAATTTGTCAAACCAACTCATTTTTCTGCCTCCTTGATAAACTCCTTCATTCCGTCAATGTCAAGTATGCCGTAGGCAAAGCCTTTCTTCACAAGCTCATCGGGAATAAATTCGTCGTATTTTTCAAAGTACGGAACTTCATTCTCATAAACCAGCTCCATGGGGCTGAAATCCTTTTTCGCCTCTTCTTTCAGAATTCTGAAAAATTCTTCCTTCGTTCTCTTCATCCTGAACTGAATGAAATAAGGTCTGACAGAATCAAAAGAAGAAAGGCCCAGTCTTTCACCGCATCTGATTTTGATGAATCTTTCCATTGCGAGAAAAGCGTAGCTTCCAAGCCACGGAAAAAGACACCAGGTATCTCCGCCGAGATTTATAAGAAAATCTTCCGTCATACTTGAATTATATGCTGTTCTTCGTCCCTCGTCAAGCCTTGCAACAGCATTTTTCATAAGATAAGGATAAATTTTTTCTTCTTTGAGAACCTGCCTCATACGCTTAAGGACTTTTGTATTTATATCCCCGGGGCATTCACCGAAATATGCAGGCACCTGACCCTTCACAAGGTCGCAGTAAACAAGATGACGTTTTCTGTCCACCTCTTCAACAATCCACACATGACCTGCGATTGCAATTTTTTCACCTACAGGCGGTGGCATAACGATAGTACCGAGTTCCTCCGAGTGACTTCTTACAGTATATTCTTCATTTTCCTTAAAAACAGCATAGAACTTGAAATTGTTTGCAATTCTTTCACCTGCTATGCCGACTATAAGTCCGCCCTCTTCTGTTCTTTCAATGTGATTTATACTGATAAGATGGCGGAGAAGGGTTATATAATCTTCCTTTGAAATACGATGAAAATAGCTTAAAGTAAGAACCTTTGACGCAAGCTCCTTAGGTGATATTTCACCGCATGAAGCAAGACATGCCATTGTCTGGTGGTAAAGAAGACTGAAAGGAAGCCTGTCAAGCTTCGGAGGCTCTACCCATTTTTCCTCTATATAAAGTTGAACAAGGCTTATCGCCTGAAGAAGCTTCCACGGAACTGTCAGCGGAAGAGAAGCCCGTGCCTCTGTCTTTTCTTCACGTATAACAAACCACATTTCAGGCGGAAGATCACGTCTGCCCGTCCTGCCCATTCTTTGAAGGAAAGAAGAAACAGTAAATGGTGCATCAATCTGAAAGGCACGTTCAAGCTTACCGATGTCTATTCCCAACTCAAGAGTTGCCGTTGTGACAGTTGTCTGAAATTCACTTTCGTCACGCATGATATCCTCTGCGGTTTCTCTGTAAGACGCAGAAAGGTTTCCGTGATGGATAAGGAATCTGTCCGGCTCTTTTTTTATTTCACAATATCTTCTCAGAGTTGTTGTAACAGCCTCACACTCTTCACGGGAATTAACAAAAACGAGACATTTCTTTCCTCTTGTGTGTTCAAATATATAACCCATCCCCGGATCTGAATTTTCAGGTGCAGTGTCTGTTTTTATATCAAGAACAGGAAGTGCTTCCTGTTCTTTACCCTCAGATGCCTGAATATCAGAGGTATAAAAATGTTCAAGCGACAAACGCCACTTCGCCTTTTCTCCCGTAAGAGACGGAATGAAGGTTTTTCTGCCGGTGCCGTAAGAAAGAAATTCTCCTGCTTTTTCAGGATCACCCATTGTGGCAGAAAGTCCGATTCGTCTCGGATTCACTCCTGCTAACGCTGAAAGCCTCTCAATCAGACAGAGAGTCTGTCCCCCTCTGTCTCCGCGAAGAAGAGAATGAATCTCGTCAATTACAATATACCTTAAATCACCGAAAAACCTTGCAATGTGGGAATGCTTATGAAGCAGAAGTGCTTCGAGAGACTCAGGTGTTATCTGAAGTATTCCCGACGGATTTTTCAGGAGCTTCGATTTGTGACTCTGCGACACATCTCCATGCCAATGCCACACAGGAATTCCCGCTTCACAGCACAGATCATTCAGCCTTAAAAACTGGTCGTTTATAAGAGCCTTCAGCGGTGCTATATAAATTGCGCCCACTGATGACGGCTCATTCTCATAAAACTCTGTAAGGATCGGAAAAAATGCAGCTTCTGTTTTCCCCGACGCAGTAGATGCACAGAGAAGAATGTTGTCATCTGTATTAAAAACTGCGTCTCCCGCTGCAACCTGAACTGCACGCAAAGACTGCCAGTTGTTTCTGTAAATAAAATCCTGCACGAAAGGTGCATATCTTTCGAAGATACTCATATTTCAAATTCCTCAAACTCTTTTTCTATTTCAACATCATTGAGTGAATTTTTAGCATAGCTGAAACTGTCCGAGCCTAAAATTTCTTTCACATCTGAATCGGGATTCTGCCAGAGAATATTCAGGAGCTCGATAAAATCTCTGATAACTTCACGTGGTGTTATGTTCTGCTCCGCACCGATTCTGCCAAACTCAATTCTGATAAAATCCACAAGGTCTTCTTCCGTTATCTTTCTCTCATAACCGAACAAATCCGCGTGAATTATACTCAGCTTTTCCGCAAGTATGAGCATTTCTTCGTTTGTAAGAGGCTGAAGCTTTATGACCGGCGAGAGCATATCGCTGTAGCCCTCCTTGCTGAAAGTTCCTGCTTCAAGCCTTGAACGGAGAGCCTCATAGCTGTAAACGCCTCTTCGGGTGTCTTCAATGCACTGAGGAGTTGAGCCCATAATTATCCCCAGATATTTTGCTTTCCCTTGAAGAGCATCATTATACATTGTAAGAATCTTTTCATAATTATACTGTCTTGTTATTGCATTGGGGATTTTATAAATATTTACAAGCTCATCAATAAGAATCATCATTCCGCTGTATCCCGCTTTTTTCAGGAACATAGCAAAGAGCTTTATATACTCATACCAGTCGTCATCTGTAATTACTATATTTACTCCCAGCTCTGATTTCGCTTCGGTTTTGTTCACATATTCTCCCCTGAACCATTTGATGACTTTACCTTTCATTTCATCATCTGCATTCACAAAGGATTTGTAGTAGACACTCAGAAGCTTTGCAAAATCAAAGCCATGAACCATTTCGTTAAGAGCATTTATAACCTCATAAATCTTCCTCTCGACCTCTTTGTTGAAATCGGGACTCTCCTGAGTAATACCCTTTTCGCTGACAACCTCAGAACGGACAGAATTTATCCATCTGTCAAGAATCAACTGAAGTGCTCCGCCCTCAGGACATGTTTTTGTTGACATGTTTCTGATCAGTTCTTTGTATGTTGCAAGACCCTGACCTTTTGTGCCCTGCAGGCGTCTTTCAGGTGACAAGTCAGCATCAACAACTACAAAATTTCTGTCCATAACATAATTTCTTATGGTCTGCAGAAGAAAGCTTTTACCGCTTCCGTATTTGCCTGTAACAAAGCGGAAAGACGCTCCTCCCTCAGAAATGATATCCACGTCATACAGAAGAGCGTTAATTTCGCTTTCTCTTCCTACGGTGATATAAGGCAGACCTATTCTCGGAACAACGCCTCCTTTAAGGGAATTCATAATAACTGTTGCTATTCTTTTCGGTACTTTCATTTTTTAACAATCTCCTTCAGTTCTTCTGTATAATCTTCAATCAGTTCTGCGCTGTCACCATTCATCACAAGGACAGTATCTGAAAACGCATCAAACATTTTCTCATTTATTCCGTCTGCAAGAACAGAAACCATAAGTGCTTTTTTTCTCACAAATTCTTCATAGGGCAAGTCATAAAGAAGACACCTGAGAAAATAATACTCATCGTCTGTCAGCGATGTTTCATTTGAAAATTCCTCTTCCGCGTCCTCAGGTTCTTCCTCTTCACACTCTTCTTCCACAATCAGTTTTTTCTGCGTTTCAAGTGAAGCATCCCTTATTCTCTGCAAAATAGATGTATCTACTTTCACCTGACGTCTTTCTGCTTCCTTTTTCTCTTGCAGATATTCTTCAATGCTTTCGCTTATGATTCCTGACAGAATTTTTGTCATCTCAACATTCTGAAGCGCAGGCGTAAAGCCATAAAACCCTCTCATTTTAAAATCTATTGCTTTAAGAAGATTTCCCAGCTTTTTATTTTTGTTTTTTGACGGAAAGAATCTTTCACTTGTCCACCTTGTTCCGTTGCACCGATATATGTGAACAGGATTGACCTCATAGACAAAATCCTTTTTCCTTTCACGGAAGAAAAAGACTGCCGAACCAAACATCGTGTAGGGTAAAGAAAAAGGTTTTCCGAAATAGTTGTCTATAAGAGAATTCTTTCTGTTTTTCTCATAATGCTTCTTCAACTTCAGAAAAACTTTTTTAGTTATGATATGAACATCTTCTCTGTATTTTTTATAAAAAGCCGATCTTTCAAAATTATATGATGACAAGCTGTTAAGTGCTTCAAAAAGTGATTCGGGCGATTCGTTTTCGCAATTGATAATCACAAGAAGCTTTTCATCCCTTGAAAAATCACAGAATTCCTCAAGATACTTTTTGTCGAGATTATTGTAAATCACATAATCCTTTAGCCACAACTGCGCGTACCTATCGATTGAGTTGTCTAACCTCCTGTATTCCTGCCAGAAGTTTCTGATTTTATGAAATCCTTCTTCCGGTGTACCGACACCGATACCGTTAAGCAATTCGTATATATATAGAAAAGCAAAAGAAAGAACTGTATTTTTTATTTCACCGCTGCGTACCTTTGTCCTCCACGAAAAATAACCGCGTAGTTGTGAATCATTCAGGTCTCTGTAAGTAGGGAAATATCTGACAAAATCTTCGTTGAACAGATAATCATCCTCGAAATCCTCCATGAATTTTCCCTGCTCATAAAACAAACGGGAGGTGTCATAATAAACGCCCTCCCGTCTGAATGCTATCTGACGCATCTGCCTGTATTTTTCGGGCAGATAGCTTTTCAGTTTCGAAGCAGGCATTAGAATAGGCTCATCTTCATAAGTTCTTCCTTCGGCAGTAGTTTTCGCTACTTTTTCGTCTCCAAGGATTATACTTATCAGCTTTTTCAGCTCTTCTTTCAACCTCTTCACCTGCCTCATCATATTCACTTTATAAATAATAGCACAAATGTTCGTATTTTTCAACACTTTTCAGAACATTTGTTTGCATTTATCCGAAAAAATCTTCATATACATCATGGAAATGATACGGATGAATTTCTGCAGAATTCAGCATTTCACAAAATTTTTCCGCAACATCCTTCTCGGCAGTAATATCTTCTATTGCTTCATTTTTGTTTTCATTTTCATCTTCAAAGTAAATCCCGTACATTGATGTTTTTTCATTACAAAAGACTTTGTATCCGAACACATGATTTTCTGTTTCTTTCAAAGCGAATCCTTCACAATTATCTCTGTTGCACTAAATCGGTCGTAAAATATAGACCTCAACTAATATATACTCAAAATCGCATAAAGTCAACAGAAAAATGTCAGATTTCTGACATTTTATAGCAATTTAAAATTAATGTCAGTTTTTCGACATAACTAATTGTGCATTGTTCACAAATTAATTATCTGAATCAAATGCAAAAGCAAAAAGCAAAAGCCTGTCCTTACGGACAGGCTTTTTAATGCTTTAATAGCTAATTAACCGTTAAGCTTCTTTGCGAGAGCTGATTTCTTTCTTGCAGCGTTATTCTTATGAATAAGGCCCTTTACTTCAGCCTGGTCAATCTTCTTGATTGCAGCTTTAACAAGAACATCTTTATCAGCAGCGTTTGCTTCTACAGCAGCGTTAGCCTTTTTAATAGCTGTTTTGAGAGCTGAGTTTCTTGCTTTGTTGCGAGCTGTCTTTGTCTTTGTTACGATAACACGCTTCTTTGCGGACTTAATATTCGGCATTACAGTTGCACCTCCTTGTTATTTGTCTGCACAGGTTATTATAATATCACTTCTTTCAGAAAAAAGCAAGTAAAATCTGAAAAAAAATGATTTTTTTCGCAATTTTTTTCCAATACTATACCCAAGACACTTTTCAGGAGGTAAAACTTATGAATTTCCGTACCGACCTTGCCCTTGAAAGACATGAGTTAATAGGAAAAGATGATACAGAAGGTGTAAGCTCCCATACAGAAAACAAAGGAAATGTAAAAATCACACGTATTGAAATCAGAACACCATCTGCAGCAGAAAGACTTTCAAAACCGCAGGGAAACTATATAACGGTAGAAGTGCCCTCCTTTTCTTCAGATGGTGAAATTTTAGATTCAAAGCTTCATGTTCTGTCATCAGAAATCAGGAAGATGTTGCCTGACGAAGGCACCGTTCTCGTTGTGGGACTCGGAAACATTTCAATCACGCCCGATGCACTGGGACCTAAAGCTGCCTCCTACATCCTTGCCACACGTCACATTTCCTCGGAGCTTGCAAAATCCGTAGGTCTTACATCTCTTCGCTCTGTTGCAGGAATTTCTCCCGGAGTTCTCGGACAGACAGGCATCGAAACAGGAGAAATAATACGAGGCATAGTAGACAGAATAAAGCCTTCCTGTGTTGTGACAGTTGATGCTCTGGCATCAAGAAATCTTTCAAGACTCGGCTCAACAGTCCAGATGTCAGACACAGGAATTTCCCCGGGCTCAGGTGTGGGAAACGCAAGAAAAAGACTTGACGAGGAAACCCTTGGTGTAAAAGTTATCAGCATCGGTGTTCCCACTGTTGTTGATGGTGCAACACTTGCTCATGACCTGATCGACAGAGAAAAAAGTGCTGACTACAGTGTTCTTCCAGAAAGTGAAGAAATGATGGTAACACCAAAAGAAATTGACCTGCTGGTTGAAAGAGCCTCAAAACTTGTAGGCCTTGCCATCAATTGTGCTCTGCAGAAAGGTCTCTCCCCTGAAGAGATCATGAGTCTCGTGTCATAGGAAAAGAAATAACGGAATATATATTAGTACCAAACGCAGGAGGTACATTCCGTGAAAATAACAGGAAACAGAAAAACAATAATCGCCGTCAGTACATGCATTGTAATTTCATTTTTGTCGCTTTTTTCTCTTTTCAGACTGACCGGAAGCGAAACACTTATAGAAATGTGTGTAAGCATGCTTATTCCCTCGGATAGTGCGGGAAACTCCATCACCATGAGTGCAAAAAAAGCTCTGACAAACGTATTGAAAACAGACACAGATAAAAATGACAGCGAAGACGCGGTAGAAGTCAATTCTCTCGCCTATGTTCCCGAGGACATACAATCTTTGATGGATAATTTTTCCGGGAGCAATGAAGCAGGTGGCAAAATTGTTCCTGTCACCTACGGCAGCGACAGTGCAAACACTAAAGCCGGAAACATTCTTGTAAAAAACACAACCGGCAGAAGCCTTGACATTGCAGAAGCATTAAAGCAGAAACCTTCACTTACCGAGGCAAAGGAGAAAGAAATCAGTGTTCTCATTTTCCACACTCATACAACCGAATGTTATCAGATAACAGACAGTGACACATATCCGAAAAATTTTTCATCAAGAAATGAGGACGCAAATCAGAATATGATCCGCATCGGTGAAGAAATTGCCGAACAACTTGAAAAGGCGGGAATCGGAGTTATACACGATAAGGAAATTTATGACAGACGCTATACAGGCGCATATGACCGTTCAGGCGAAAGTGTAGACGAATATCTGAAAAAATATCCTACAATTCAGGTTGTACTTGATGTTCACAGAGACGCAATACAAACAAGCGAAACAACCAAAGTGAAACCTATTACAACAATCGGCGGCAAAAAGGCTGCACAGATTATGATAATTACAGGCTGCGAGGGCGGAGACATAACAGATTTTCCCAATTGGGAGGATAACCTTCATTTTGCCCTGCAACTGCAAAAAACCGCAGAAGAAATGTATCCCACGCTTATGAGACCTGTATTTTTCTGCAACAGAAGATATAATATGTATAAATCAAAATGCTCCGTTCTTCTTGAAATGGGCAGTGACGGAAACACTCTTGACGAAGCTGCATATTCAGGCAGACTTATAGGTCACTCATTGGGAGTAATGCTTAACAAATACTTATAAAAATCTTTAAGGAAGTGAAAAAAATGCAGAAAATCCTGAGAAACTACGTAATCATCACATCGTTTTTGCTGTGTCTGACATTCCTTTTTGTAGGAATTATCGGCGTTAATGAAGAAACATCCTACGTCATCAGCGGAGAAAGAAAAGATGAACTGAGAGTTCAGTCAACAACAACCGAAAGGCTTCTTGTGAAAGAAGGTAGCGAAAGCAAACGCATTCTGTCTTTCGACAACAAAGACAGAGAAACCCTGATAATTCTCCTTGCGGGTATTCTCCCATCTCCTCTGGCGCAGATAGCATGGGCACTGGCATGAAACAAGACCGTTTGGCACTCAAGCCAAACGGTCTTGTCTGTTTTGTTATGAATTATTTGCAGAAGCCTCTGCCGCTTTCTTTGCCGCATGTTCATCACGGGCACTCGTTCTGCCGTCCTTTTTGATATCTCCTGCTTTTGTAAGAGCAATTTTTGTAAGGAAGGGACCTACAATTTCATAGATAAGCACTGCAAAAAGAGTTATATTTCTGACAATTTCTCCGTCAGGACCAAGCTCAATTGCCTTAATTGCCATACCAAGCGCAACACCTGCCTGAGGAAGAAGTGTAATACCGAGATATTTTATAATATTACCATCACACTTTGTCATCCTTGCGCTGATTCCCGCACCGAAATATTTACCGATTGAACGTGAAAGGATATATGCCGCACCGATTGCTACAACCGCCCAGTCCGAGAAAACAGAAAGGTCAAGCTCTGCACCGCTGATTACAAAGAAAAGGATAAGAATAGGAGCTGTCCATCTGTCCGCACGTTCCATAAGCTCTTCTGAAAAATCACATTCATTGCAGAAAACCGTTCCCAACATCATACACGCAAGAAGAGATGAAAAACCGATGTGAATTCCGCCCACTTTAAATTTAAGACATGAGATGGCTACAGTCATCATAACAAAAGTAACTGAAACTGCCATACGCTTTGACCTTGAATGGAAAAACTTCTCGCAGAAAGTGAAAAGATTACCCATTATAAATCCGAGAGCAAGAGAAAGAATTACTTCAAGTAACGGCTCAAGAATGACTGAGAGTAAATCAACCGCTCCTGTGCTCAGGGATTTTGCAACACCGAAGGAAATTGCGAAAACCACAAGACCTACCGCGTCATCGAGAGCAACAACAGGAAGAAGAATATCCGTTACAGGACCTTTTGCCTTATACTGCTTGACAACCATAAGCGTTGCCGCAGGTGCTGTAGCAGTTGCAACAGCGCCAAGAACTATGGCTGCAGGAAGTGTAAGTTTATCGGGCATAATAAGATGAAGTGCTATAAGGGCAACGTCTACAATAGCCGTTGTGAAAAGCGCCTGAAAAACACCGATAACAGTTGCTTGCTTACCGATTTTCTTAAGCTGTGCAAGACGGAATTCATTACCCATTGAAAAAGCTATAAAACCAAGAGCTAAGTCTGAAATAATTCCGAAGCCTTCAATCTGCTCATGTGTGATACCGATTCCCGGAACACCCAAAGAGCCGAGAAGAAAAGGTCCGATAAGCACACCTGAAACAAGATATGCCGTAACTGCAGGGAGCTGAACTTTCTTTGCAAGTCTGGATAAAACAAGGCCTGCAAGCAGAGCTATTGACAAGCTCAGTAAAACACTTGCTGTTTGTGACATTTTTATGCCTTCTTTCAATATTTTGTTACTTTGCAAGTTGATATTTTAGCACAGTGAAACTCAAAAATCAAACGAAAAGCAAAAGATTGTCATAAAAGCTGAAAAAGCAAAACCAGGGTGATAAAAAATAGGTATTTTGTTATATAAGCTTATAACATTATATATCCGTAAGCAGAGCTTTAAAATTTTTATTGTATTTTCGGAAACATTATGCTATTATTTCATTAAAGACTGCAGATCAAAGGAGAAAGCATAATGAAACACATAAAAAAATTCATTTCAGTATTATTGTGCCTGATTATTGTTACGCTCACATGCATAACAGCCTGGGCAGCAGACACAGAAAAATCGTCTTATGTTCCTGATTACGATACAGAAACACCTATCGTAATTATCCACGGCATGAGCCAGAACAACACTTATCTCATTGACGAAAAAGGACAGTGGGTCAAAGACGATAAAGGAAGCCTTATCACCGGATGGCCGTTAAGAATCGAAATTGCTCCTCTTCTCAAAAATGCACTCATACCTCTTCTCTGTGCTGTTCTGACAAGGCAGGATTGCGGTCTTGCAGATGCAATAGAGGCTTCCGTCAACGAAGCACTCTGGGTTATCGAAAAAGATACAAAGGGCAATTATGTGAACAACATTTCTGTTCCCTGCTACGAGTGCCCCATGAGTGAGCTTCCCGATGATGTAAAGGAAGAATATTACAGATTCGTTCCCGTTCAGGAGCTTGACGAAATTGTAGGCGAAGAAAATGTCTATTATTTCGGATATGATTCACTGGGAGATGTTGCAGAAATTACTGAGCATCTTAATTACTATATCCACGATGTTGTAATGGCTCAGACAGGTGCTAAGCAGGTCAGCCTCTGCCCCATCAGCCTCGGCGGTACAATCGCAGTTCAGTATCTTGAAGATTACCCTGAGGACTACAGCCTTATAAAGAAAATGGTTTTCATCGAGCCTGCTCTTGACGGCTCCAATGTCATCGGTGACCTTCTGACAAACAATCTCAGCTTCTATAACGCTGACGACCTTTACACAAGCATTCTCCCTGCACTTTTTGGGGAAACTCCCGTAGCATATCTGCTGAACATGGTGCTCAGAATTCTCCCTGAGGATGTGCTTATGGGTGCTCTCAGCTCTCTTGCAACAAGTCTTGCTGATTATGCACTGCGTCCTTCCACAATTCTCTGGGCACTTTGTCCTGACGCTTATTATGAGGAAGCCCGCTCTCTTTGGCTGACGGATGATAAATATTCAGAAATCAGAGAAAAAGCCGATGCATTCATGAATGCACGAAAGAATTTAAAAGACAATCTTACCGAGCTTATGGACACAGGCTGTGTTGTGGCTGACATCGTATGCTACAATGTAAATCTCTTCCCCATCTGCAAGGATTACAAAACGACAAATGCAGACAGAGTTATTCACAGTGCTTCAACATCAATCGGTGCAACCTTTGCAGATTTCGGAACAACATTGGGCGAAAACTATAAAGCCGCAGGCACATACTGCTCCGATCCTGACCACAACCACCTTTCACCTGACGGAATTGTTGATGCAACAACAGGCTTCCTGCCCTGCTCGACATGGTATTTCAATGAACAGCCTCACGAGATGCTCCCCGACAACGATGTGGCTATTAAGCTTGCAATCCGCATTATAACAGATAACAACATGAATGATGTTTATTCAAATCCCGAAGAATATCCACAGTTCAACAATGCAAGGCTTGTCCGTATCGGCAGGGAGTACATAGCACTCTGGGAAGAAACAGACAAGACTTCAATCCCCGACAAAGAGAAAGCAGCCGTCGATGAAGCTGTGAAAGAAATGAAGACTCTTCTTGACGAAACAGTTGTTATCAAGGGTGAATGGGAAAACGCAGAAGAAAAGCTTGAAAACGCACTTGCAGCAGCAGGAGTTATTGAGGATCCTGACCCTACCGAATTTGAACAGATACTGACAAAAATCCTCAAGGGCATGAACATGGGTGTAAACAAGCTTTGCAAAATGATAAATGCCGCATAAGAACAAATTCAAATAAATATATCTCATTAAATCAAGCACCCTTCTGAGGGTGCTTTTTCCATGCCTGAAAAAAGAGAAAGGCACTCCTTGCGGAATTACCTTTCTCTTTTTGTCTAACTACTCTACCTATGATACAAAATAGGGAGAGTTTCAAATTTGAGAGTAGGGTTTCAAATTGAGAGTGAGAGTTTCATTTTCAAGGATATGGTTTCAAAATGGTAATTCAATCTTTCTAAATGAAACTCTATGATATTTATTTGGCTTTTTTGCGTTTTTCTCTTGCGCAAACAGGGCAACTATTTCCCCTGTTTCTATTATCTATCGATGCTTGCCACTCGTGACCTTGACTGCACTTCCACCAAACTTTCTTGTGACTATTGGGTGTTACATCCGCAGGTGTCAAACTATTGTTTTTTTCATAATGCCATTCTTTGGCTAAACTTGTATTAACTGTTTGCAAATCATTATAGCCTTTCAACACTTTTTTGCCTGTACAATAAGGACATCCGCGTCCGTTGTTTCTATCAGCTATTGATGCTTGCCATTCGTGTCCATTGTTACACTTCCACCATATTTTTTTATTACTACCAGGTGTTACGTTAACAGGAGTTAATTCGTTATTCCTTTCATAATTCCATTCTTTTGCTAAGGTTGGATTAATCGTTTGCAAATCGTTATATCCTTTTAGAATTATTTTACTCGAACAATATGGACATCCGTTTCCATTGTTTCTGTCTTTTATTGTCGATTGCCACTCGTGACCCTTGCTACATTTCCACCATACCTTTTTATGGCTATTTGCTGCAAAGTATTCTGGCTTTAAATTACCATTCTTTTCGCAATTCCACTCTTTCGCTATTTTAGGGTTGGCAAATAAAAGAGAATTTTCTTTTTCTATATATTCTCTCAGGTTTTCTATAGCAATAGCATCTCTTTTTAAGTCGACATCTACGATAGTTTCGACGATTTCACTTAAGAGAATCTTGAGTATTTTGGATAGATCTTCTTGATTTCTTCGAACAACATAATCTATAGAACTATCATTTAGGAGAGGTAAACCTTCTCTTATTCGATATAGTTTAATTCCATCTTTTGCACAGTTATAGTTTTTTCTCAAATCCTGTTTTATTTTATTTTTGTGCCAAAGATACCCGTCATATTCAATGGCTACTTTTTTGGATGGAATATAAACATCTAACTCATATCCTCTTTCCTTATACGAATGTATAGTTTCTAAACCATATTTTTTAAGATAGAAAACTATAGCATATTCGGGAAAAGAAGTGTTTCGCTCTGAATTACAAATAGGGCATCCATTTCCTCTATTTCTACTACCTATTGTTGCTTGCCACTCGTGGCCTTTTTTACACTTCCACCATACTTTTTTATCACTATTAGGTGTTACGTCTATAGGTGTTAAGCCATTATTTTTTTCATAATTCCACTCCTTGGATAAAGTGGGATTAACCGTTTGTAAATCATTTACCCCCTTAACAGCATATCGCTTCGAGCAATATGGGCATCCAATTCCATTATTTCTACTATTTATTGTCGCTTGCCACTCATGTCCTTGGTCACACTTCCACCATGCTTTTTTATTGCTGTTAGGCATTACATCCATAGGCGTTAATCCGTTATTTTTCTCATAACTCCATTCGTTGGCTACAGTTGGATTAACCGTTTGCAAATCATTTACACCTTTGATGACGCTTCGACCTGAACAACACGGGCATCCACGTCCGGAATTTCTGCTACCTATTGTCGCTTGCCACTCGTGCCCTTTGATACATTTCCACCAAACTTTTTGCCTACTATTAGGCATTACATCTTCAGGTGTTAAGTCATTATTTTTTTCATAATTCCACTCCTTGGCTAAAGTGGGATTAACCGTTTGCAAATCATTATAGCCTCTTAAAACTTTTTTGCTCGAACAGTATGGACATCCGCGTCCATTATTTCTATCCGCTATACTCGCTTGCCATTCATGCCCACAGGGACCAAGCCACCATGCTTTGCGATGACTATTAATAGTAACGTCTTTCGGGGTAAAATCGCTGTTTTTTGAGGGATGCCATTGTAAAGCGATTTCAGGCGCAAGTGTAAATAAATCATTATATCCAACAAGCACTTTTCTTCCAGAGCAAATAGGACATTGATTCCCAGCGATGCGACTGTAACAAGCTGCTTCCCATTCGTGTCCCTTGCTACACTTCCACCATACTTTTTGTCCACAACCAAGAGTTAATGTTTTAGGGTCGAAATTTAATTCATTATTCTTTTCCCAATCCCATTCAGCCATAAGTTGAGCATTATCGCTCACATATCGTTTTTCTTTCTTTTCAGCCAAAATGCTCACCAACTTTCTGAATCAATTATACCACTCATATAAATAAAAAATCAACAGTTCTAAAAAACAAAAAGTACAACAGTTTTGTATTAAAACCATTGTACTTAGGTGGCGGAGAGCAAGGGATTCGAACCCTCGAACAGGCTTTGACCTGTTACACGATTTCCAATCGTGCTCCTTCGGCCAGCTCGGACAACTCTCCGTTTATTCGTTTTTCAATAGATGTATTATAAAGAATTTAAGAAAAAAAATCAAGTCAATTTACGGTTTTTTTAAAATTTTAATGAATAAATCAAATAAATACTTGTATATTCTGTTGAAATGTTATACAATGTATAGGACAACTTCTGCTCCGGCAGAGAAAAATAAGTAAAGGATTGAAACAAATGGCTAACAAAGAACAGGCTTCAAAGGCTGAGCTTTACCGCAAGGAGCGTAAAGAGCGTATTGCCAAAGAAGCGAAGAAAAACGCAAAACGTACTGCAAAGGTTGCAAAAATCAAGAGAACTATTCTCAAAAGTGTGGCTGTCGTTGTTGCAGCTGCAATCGTACTCGGTGCCGCAATCGCAATTGTCAACTACACAGGTTCATCTCTCTTCAAGATGACTGTTGCAAAGGCTGGCGACACAAAAATTTCAACAAGTGAATTCCAGTACTACTATCGCACATCACACGCAAACCTTGTTTCTCAGGCAAGCCAGTATGATCAGTATTATGGTACAGGCTATTATGCTCAGAATCAGGGCTTTGACTACACTCTTCTCCCTTCAGATCAAGACTTCCCCAACGAAATGCTTGACAAGGAAGCTCTCGGAATTGAAGAAGATTTTGAAACATGGGATGACTACATCACATTCAGTACTCTCAACTCAATCCAGTATTTCTACATGCTGGCTGCAGAAGCTGAAAAAGCAGGCATGGAGCTGACAGAGGACGAAGCAAAGGCTATCACAGACCAGATTGACGAGCTCAGAGCTACTGCAGAAGAAAACGGAAGATCTCTCAACGCTTATCTCAGAGCTTCATACGGCTCAGGCATCAACGAAAACAGCCTTGAAAAATGGATGCTCCGTGATGCACTTGCAGAAAAATATGCAACAGAAAAACAGGCTGAGCTCTATGACAGCTACACAGCAGCTGATATCAATGCTGAGTTCAAGGAAAATAAAAACGATTACTCATTCGTTGACTTCCGCTACTATGTTTTCGCAGTTGACGCCGGTGAAATCAAAGACGGTGCAAAAGAAGATGAAGTAAAGGCTGCTCAGGAAAAAGCTGAAAAGAAAGCTAAGAAAGAAGCTGAAGCTTTCCTCAAGGATATCAAGTCTGAAAAAGATTTCCTCAAAGCAGCAGAAGCACTTGATAAGAAAAATGCCACTACAGACTCTAAAGCAGAGCTTAAGGTAGAGGATACAACGCTCCTTGAAAAATGCACATACGATGCATTCGTTCAGAACTTCAGTGAAAAAGATGCTGACTGGGCATTCTCTTCTGACCTCAAAGCTGGCGAAACAAAGATTCTCGCTCAGAAGGAAGGCGACAACGTAGTTAACTACTACGCTATGTACGCTCTCAAGGGTGCTTATAAAGATACTGCAGTTCTCAGCGATCTGAGAGCATACACATATGCATATCCCACAGATGCAGGTGCTGACGAAAAAGCTGAAACAAAGGCTGCAGCAGAAGAGCTTTACAACGAATGGAAGGCTCTTCCCGAAAAAGAAAAAACTGCTGATGAATTTGCTCACCTTGGCCACCATGTAGTAGACGAAGGCGAAGAAGCAGTCGCTTGTAACGACTACAAAGACTACAACGGAACTCTCGATGAAAAGGTTGACGAGTGGGCAAACGACAACAAGAGAAAGCCCGGCGATGTAACTCTTATTGAAACAGCAAGCGGTTTCTATGTAGTATACTATGAAGCAAAGAACGAAGAAGCTAACTGGGAAATGTCAGTAAGAACAGCACTCGGTAACGAAGCTTACGATTCATATGCTGAAGAACTTACAGATAAAGAAGAGTATGTTCTCGTTAAAGATGGTGCTATCATGTCAACAGCTCTCAAGCTTCATAAGAGCAAGCTTGAAAGAGATATGAAGACATATCTTTACTCACTTATCCAAAGCATGCAGCAGCAGAGCAGCAACTCATACTCAAGCGATTCTCATGCAGGTCACTCTCACTAATCAGTAATCAGCAAATCAGCCGGATTCGCTAAGATTCCGGCTGATTTTTTCTACTTGACACCTTGTTGGTTTTCTGTTAAAATGTATCCTGCGAAATGAATACGGAGATGTATCGAAGTGGTCATAACGGGGCTGACTCGAAATTTTGTAGTCACTTTGGAACCTCCCACCTTAAATCCCTTGATTTATAAGGGTTTTCCGCAGTTCAAATAAAACTTAATACGTTAGTTCTCTCC
>SVPP01000005.1 GCA_015065765.1 Oscillospiraceae bacterium
GACGGTATGTATGCTCGCTCCGCTTTACGGTGTGCCAATCATGAAGTCCTATCCATCCAAGTTTATAGCACCCTCTATCATCGGACTTGCTCTCTCGGCGGTTCTCTTCCATGCCGTTATTGCCGAGATATTCCTCAACACACCTAACGCACTGTATCTTGTTTATGCGGTGATTATGGTTGCCCTTATATTTGTGTTTATGCAGGTTGAACCGTTCCTGATGTTCGCGCTCCGCCGCAGAATAACTGATGAAGAAGTAACTACCGATGAAATTGCCGCCAATGGTGCTGAAGAACACGGAGAAAATACCACCGCCATAACAACGGAAAGCATAAACGTATCAAATGCATTACAAGCTGAAACCTCAGGGGACCCTCTTGATGTTCTCAGTCGAAAGGAAAGAGAAGTTGCAGAACTTATTTGTCTTGGTTATACAAACGGAGATATTGCAAAGCTTCTTTTTATATCTGAACACACGGTCAAGGATCACACAAAGAAAATCTATCCGAAAATGGGCGTACATAGCCGTCTTGAGTTGGCAACGCTCGTCAGCAGATACCGTACAGACAAGTAAACTGATTTTTTCAGAACAACAGCCCGTGGAATTAAAACTCCACGGGCTGTGTTAAATATAATAGTTATTCTTTTGGCGGTAATAAAAGAATAAATCCGAACGCATCACCAATCATGGTAATTGAGTTCGGATTTATCGCACTTGGCAGGGGCAGAAGGACTTGGTCTCGCCTGCCGGCTCGGTCGGTGCTTCTGCTTCGCAGAGGTCTCCACCGGAGACCCGCACCCCTCGACACGCTCCGCGTACCTCAGGTTCATTTTGTTTCTACGATAAAAAAGACACCACAAAAGTGGTGTCTTTTTTATGGCAGGGGCAGAAGGACTTGAACCCTCGGCACGCGGTTTTGGAGACCGCTGCTCTACCAACTGAGCTATACCCCTATATTAAATTTGGTGGGCCATCAGGGACTCGAACCCCGGACCGACCGGTTATGAGCCGGTTGCTCTAACCAACTGAGCTAATGGCCCAAGTCAATTTTGACTACCTTGATATTCTACTATATTAGTTTAAAAATGTCAATACCTACTTTGCAGATTTTTTAAATAATTTTATCGGGGCAGGGAAAGAGAAGGGCATACATGCAGGTGTTCAATTGTTTTTGAAAAATATTAATTGTGTTTTTTTTCTTTTTGTTGTATACTATTTCAAAAGGAGGGATTTTTTGTGAAAGAAATTATTTTAGTGATATTCTATTTCGTTTCAAGTTTTTTTACACTTCTGTTTACAGATATCGAAAAAATACCTGAAATTCCTTATAATCAGGTGATAAATTTTGAAAGTGTTTCTGCTGATGATGTACCTTTGACGGAGAGTGAAAAGCTTGCCTGCCGTCAGTGGTATGACAGCAACATTCTTTTCAGAAATGGTATAGAAGAATTGCCTTATGATTTCAAGGTTGGCGGAAAAAGCCTTAACAAAAACCTTGATGAATGGGAAATTTCTGTTTCTCCCGAAAGCGAAGTAGGGGAGGTTTACAGAAACGGTAAAACCTCTTACATAACTTTGAAGCACAAATCAAGCGGAATTGCAGCCACGGTTGAGGCTACGATTTATGAGGAAAATGCTACTTGTGAGTGGACAGTTTTCATTAAGAACGAGGCGGGGGAGAACTCTCCTGTTATCAGTGATTTTTACGCTCTTGATAAAGCTTTTGACACAGGTGACACAACAGTGTATTATTCAAAGGGCAGCCGTGATGAGCCCTATGATTTTGCACTGATGAAAAAGAATCTTACAGCATTCCCTGCGACTTTCGACAGTATCGAGGGTAGGTCAACAGACAACTATCTGCCTTATTTCAATTTTTCAGGCGAGAATTGTGATATGGTTTTAGGCGTAGGCTGGTCAGGTTACTGGAAAACTGAAATGAAGGAAATTTCAGGTAAGACTTCAATCAAAGTTGGGCAGGAAACATTCAAAGCATATCTTCTTCCTGGTGAGGAAGTGCGTTCTCCTCTTGTTTCACTCTCTTTCTACAATAGCGAAAACCCGTTGAAAGGATTCAATGCATTCAGAAGCTGGGTGACAGATTCTGTTTATCCTGAAAATATTCCTGATACTATGACAATGATGGAAGTTGCAGGACCTCTTTCAACGAATACTGCAAGTCAGATTATGGACACAATGAACACTTTTGACAAAAAGGTCTTTGAAGAAGTAGACTTCTTCTGGATGGATGCAGGCTGGTATAAATATACTGAGGGTTGGCATGATGCGGTAGGTACATGGGTTCCCGATGCAGACAGATATCCGGGTGGAATAATTGAGCTTTCCGTTTACGGTAAAGAAAGAGGCTGTGGTCTTGTTCTCTGGTATGAGCCTGAGAGAGTAAGAATTGATTCAGAAATTTACAAATCTCATATAGAAAAGGAACAGTGGCTTATTGATGTCGGTGATGATAATCTCCTTTACAATTTTGCAAACGACGATGCTGTTGATTATCTCTGCGAGCTTATTGCATCTTCTCTTGAAGAAAATGGTGTTTCGCTCTATCGTCAGGACTTCAATATTGCACCGGCAGATTTCTGGGAAAAAGCCGACAAGGAATTCTATGACGGCAGAAAAGGCATCTGCGAAAACCACTACATTACAAATGAATACAGATATCTTGACTATCTGACTGACAATGTAGACGGGCTTATAATTGATAACTGTGCAGCCGGAGGCAGACGACTTGACCTTGAAATGACAAGACGCAGTGTTCCTGTGTGGAGAAGTGACTATAACTGTGCACCACATGATGATATTCTTGAAGCTACACAGGCGCAGACCTACGGACTTTCTTTCTGGCTTCCGCTTTCGGGTACTGTGCAGTATAACTATGATGAATACTCTGCACGAAGCAGTATCATGCCTATGACAGTTGAAACATTCGGTACAATCTACAGCGAATATTTCAGCGTTTATAAAGAGCAGAGGAAGATGATGTCAGACAATTTCTATCCACTTGAGTGGGGCGGATATGATGATTCGAGAATCCTTGCCATGCAGTATTCATCAGAAGATGCTCTCAAAGGAACAGCATTTGTTTATAAGCGTGAAAATGTAAAAGATACAGAATACACACTCTGCCTTAACGGTCTTATGAAAGACAAAGAATACAAGGTTTATTCAATTGATGAGCCTGAAAATGTTTATACAATGACAGGTGAAAAGCTTATGTCTGACGGCGTTAAGCTTTCACTTCCCGAAGGTAAAAAGGCATTTATCATAATGTTTGAAGCAAAATAATTGGTTTACTCCTGTTTTCTCTTTGGAAAACGGGAGTTTTTCTTGATATCACGCAGCGAATTGTGGTATACTTGAACATAACGTTTTTTCGGAGGAAACAGAATGAATAAGCTTAAAGGTCTTGAGCCTCAGAGGGTTTTTGAATTTTTTGAAGAAATATCAGGTATTCCCAGAGGTTCGGGAAATATGAAAAAAATTGCAGACTACTGCGTGTCTTTCGCTGAGAAAAGGGGACTTAAGTATCTCAGGGATGAAGCAGACAACGTTGTGATTTTCAAAGATGCAACAAAAGGCTATGAAAATGCAGATGCTGTTATTCTTCAGGGACACCTTGATATGGTCTGTCAGAAAACAGAAGAAAGTGAAATTGATTTTCTTTCAGACGGACTTGATTTATTTGTTGACGGTGATTTCATAAAAGCAAATGGTACAACTCTCGGTGCTGATAATGGTATCGCAGTTGCAATGGTCCTTGCGATTCTTGACAGTGAAGACCTTTCGCATCCGGCACTTGAAGCAGTTTTCACAACTGATGAAGAAATCGGAATGATTGGTGCACTGAAGCTTGATATGAGTTATCTCAAAGGTAAAAAGATGATTAATCTTGATGCGGAAGAGGACGGAATTCTCACTGTTTCATGTGCAGGGGGAAGTGATTTTGTAATAACAGCTCCTTCGGGAAGAAAAGAAGAAAAAGGAACATTTCTGGGAATTATATTCAGGGGACTTAAAGGCGGTCATTCAGGAGTTGAAATACATGACGGCAGAGTCAATGCTGATATCCTTGCAGGCAGATTTTTAAACCACATGAAAAACTGTGTAAACTTTGACTTAATCAGTGTTGACGGCGGTGACAAGGGAAATGCAATCCCTAACGTCTGCAAGCTTTCGGTTCTGACAAAGAATAAGAATTCTTTTGTAAATGAAGCTGAAAAATATCTTGACATTATAAAGAAAGAATTATCTGAGAGAGAGCCTTCTTTTGAATATTTAATTAATATCGGAGAAGAAAAAACAGTAAGTGTTCTTACAGAAGAAACAAAGAACAAAATTATTTTTGCTCTTGTTTCAGCACCAAACGGTGTAGCAGAAATGAGCAAGGAAATTGAAGGTCTGGTTGAAACGTCTCTTAATCTTGGAATACTTAAAACCGAAGAAGAAAAAATCACTCTCCATTTTACGCTGAGAAGCAATAAAAAATCTGCTCTCATTTTCCTTGAAGAAAAGCTGGGAGCCTTTTCGGATTATCTTGACTTTGAAAGCGAAAGCTTCGGTCATTATCCCCCGTGGGAATATAAAGATAATTCGTCTCTTCAGCAGATTTATAAGGAGTGTTTTACAGAGCAGAACGGCTATGAACCTCGTCTTGAAGCAATACACGCAGGACTTGAGTGTGGCGTGTTCGCATCTGCAATTGAAAATCTTGATTGTGTGGCTTTAGGACCTGCACTGTGGGATGTTCACACAGTCAATGAAAAGCTTTCAGTTTCTTCAACGGAAAGAACCTTTAAGCTTGTTGTGAAGATTCTGGAAAAATGTATATAGGTTGCAATTGCTTCTGATTTGTGATATAATACCACAGATTAAATGTCATAAAAATGACGGATAGGAGAAAATATGGAAAACAAAAATGAATTCAAGCCGTATGTTCCTGCGTCGAAGGTGACACCCGAAATTACTGTAGCTTCAATAGTCATGGGTATTCTTCTCGCAGTTGTATTCGGTGCGGCAAACGCTTATCTGGGACTTCGCGTAGGTATGACGGTCTCAGCATCAATTCCCGCTGCAGTTATTGCAATGGGCGTAATCCGCATTATCATGCGTAAAAATTCAATCCTTGAAAGCAATATTGTTCAGACAATCGGCTCAGCAGGTGAATCACTTGCGGCAGGTGCAATTTTCACTCTGCCTGCTCTTTTCCTCTGGGCAGCAGAAGGAAAAATGGCAAAACCCGGTATCCTTGAAATTACACTTATCGCTCTTATCGGCGGTCTTCTTGGTGTATTCTTTATGGTACCTCTTCGTAACGCTCTTATTGTTAAAGAGCATGGCGTTCTGCCTTATCCGGAAGGAACAGCATGTGCGGAAGTTCTTCTCGCAGGTGAAAAAGGCGGTTCAAGTGCGTCAACTGTTTTTGCAGGTATGGGCTTTGCGGCTCTCTTTAAGTTTATCATTGACGGACTTAAGCTTGTTTCAGGTGAAATTTCAGCATCGGTAAAAGGCTTTGCAGGTCAGATCGGTACACAGATTTACCCTGCAGTTATGAGTGTTGGTTATATCTGCGGTGCAAGAATTTCATCATATATGTTCGCAGGCGGTGTTCTCAGCTGGCTTGTGCTCATTCCTCTTATTGTGCTCTTCGGTGCTGATATTATCCTTTACCCCGGCACAGAGCCTATTTCTGAAATTTTTGCAGCAGGCGGCGCAGGCGCTATCTGGAGTTCATACATCAGATACATAGGCGCAGGTGCTCTGGCAGCAGGCGGTATCATCAGCCTTGTCAAGTCACTTCCGCTTATTGTGAAAACATTTACAGGTGCAGTAAAGAGCATGAAAGGTGCAGGTGCTTCTTCAAATGAAAGAACTGCACAGGATATCAATCTTAAGATTGTAATTATTGCAATCCTTGTTCTTACACTTGTTGTATGGCTTGTTCCTGCAATTCCCGTATCACTTCTCGGTGCATTCGTTATCGTTATTTTCGGTTTCTTCTTTGCAACTGTTTCATCAAGAATGGTTGGCTTGGTCGGAAGCAGTAACAACCCTGTTTCAGGTATGGCAATCGCAACTCTTCTTATTGCAACACTTATTCTTAAAGTGACAGGTGCAGAAGGTATTGCAGGCATGAGCAGTGCAATCGCAATCGGTTCAGTTATCTGTATAGTTTCTGCAATCGCAGGCGATACATCTCAGGACCTTAAAACAGGCTACATTCTCGGTGCAACTCCTAAAAAACAGCAGATTGGTGAAGTTGTGGGCGTTGTTGCTGCAGCTCTTGCAATCGGTGGTACACTTTATCTTCTTGACAGTGCATGGGGCTTCGGCTCAGATCAGCTTGCAGCTCCCCAGGCAACACTTATGAAGCTTATCATCGAAGGTGTTATGGAAGGCAATCTTCCCTGGGCACTTGTATTTATCGGTGTGTTCCTTGCAGTTGTTGCTGAAATTGTAGGAATTCCTGTTCTTCCCTTTGCAATCGGTATCTATCTTCCCGTTCAGCTCAACGCTTGTATCATGGTAGGTGGTCTTGTTCGTCTTGCTATGGATAAGATGAAGAGAAAGGAAGAAGAAAAGAAAGAAATCATCAATGACGGAGTTCTCTTCTGCTCAGGTATGATAGCAGGTGAAGGCTTAGTCGGTATCCTTCTTGCACTTCTTGCAGTGTTCGGTGTTGATTCAGTACTCAACCTTTCAGCAAGATTCGGTATTCCTCAGATAGTTTCAGATATCGGAGGACTTGTACTCTTCGCAATCATCATTCTTACCGTTCTTAAATTCTCACTGTGGAAAAAGCGTGACAAGAAAAAATGAAAAAGAAAAACGAAGTAAATTATGTTGAGAAAATTCCCGTGAAGAATCCCGACATCGGTTGGAAAACTGATGATGAGGGGAAGGTTACTCTGGAAATTGAAAATAAAGGTGTATTCAACAGAATTTTTCAGGTTATTCTGAAAAAGCCGAAAATCAGTTACATTCATCTTGATGAAATGGGAAGCTTTGTATGGCCTCTCATTGACGGTGAAAAGAATATTATTGCAATCGGTAAATCTGTTGAGGCGCATTTCGGGGAGAAAGCAAATCCTCTTTATGACCGCCTTTCACAGTATTTTCAGATTCTCGACAGCTACGGCTTTATAAAATGGAATAAATAAAAAATACCGCAGAGAAGTTTTCTGACACTTCTCTGCGGATTTTTTATGATTTGCACAAATACTGTGAATCGCCGATTAAATTATAATTTTTCGCTGATTTTTGATTTCAGGCTCCCCTTGAAAATGCAAGGGGAGCTGTCGAAAAACGAAGTTTTTTGACTGAGGGGATTTTTAGATAAAAATTTTATACGAGCTTAAGGAACATCTGGAGAATGCGTTTAACACAAAGCTCTAAGTCTGCACGTGTGATTCTGCCGTCTTCAAAACCTGCTTTCAGGTCTTCAGGGTAACCGCAGTGCATCTTCATGTCGTTACCTGCTTTTACTTCCTTTACAGGGTCATTCTTTACGCCCCAGTCGGTAACAACCATGCCCTTGAAGCCCCATTCGTTACGGAGAATTCCTGTCAGAAGCTCCCAGCTTTCCGATGTGTGCTGACCGTTTATAAGGTTGTATGATGACATGATAGTCCACGGGTCAGATTCCTTAACTGCAATTTCAAATCCTTTAAGGTAGATTTCGCGAAGTGCTCTTTCTGAGAGCCTTGAATCACAGCCCATTCTGTTAGCTTCCTTGTTGTTGCATGCAAAGTGCTTTATTGAAACGGCAACTTTTTGTGACTGAACACCTCTTGTTGCTGCAGCGGCACATTTACCTGCAACAAACGGGTCCTCGGAATAGTATTCAAAGTTTCTTCCGCATAAGGGGTCACGGTGAATGTTGAGTGCGGGAGCAAGCCATACACCAAGGTTGTTTTCTCTGATTTCAGCACCGCCGCCTGCACCGACCTGCGAAATAAGCTCCTCGTCCCATGTGCATGCAAGGAGAGTAGCACAAGGCCATGCCGTTGTGGGAATACCTGTTTCAGGCTCAAGTCTCAGACCTGCAGGGCCGTCAGCAGTGGGAACAGGGGGTACACCAAGTCTCTTAAGACCGCCGAAGCAACCTGTGTTTGCAACACCTGTAGGAGCGTGACCGCCTACAAAGTCCATAAGTTCTTCAAGTGTGAACTGGGATACGAACTCATCAATTGAAATTTCTTCGCTCACTTTGTCAAACATAACTTCTTTTTCAGGCTTTACAGCACCTGTAGGTTTGTTTTCACCATAGAGGTAGCTTTCTTCACCTGTGGGGAGGTTTTCAAATGTACCGTCAGCAAGCATTCTCTTTTCAAGTTTAAAGGGCTTGCACAGGCTTGTGAGCTGTTCAGTTATTGTATCTTCATTGATTACATATTCGAAGTCAACTTTTTCAGCATTTCTCACATCAGTGCCGATATAGAATTTATAAGCGCCTTTTTCGAGAACATAAGCAGATTTCTGAATCTTGCCAAGGTCATCAAAACTTGCCATAGAGTTGATGTCGAAAGACATAACGAGAGTTTCTTTCTCACCGGGTTGAAGAAGTTTTGTTTTCTTGTACGCACAGAGTTCTCTTGCAGGTTTGCCAAGCTTACCCTGAGGTGCACTGTAATAAACCTGAACAACTTCACGTCCTGCAACAGAACCTGTGTTTTTAACTTCAGCAATTGCAAGGATTTTACCTTCGTTTTCAAGGCATACCTTGTTGGTAACTGCAAAGCTCGTATAAGAAAGTCCGAAACCGAAAGGATATCTTACTTTTTCTTTACCGCCGGGGATAGTTTCAAAATAGCGGTAACCAACGTAAATATCATCTGTGTAATCAAGATGGTCGAAGCATTCCCAAAAATCGTCCTTGCAGGGGAATGCGTCATAGCTTTTTGCGATTGTGTCAACAAGCTTGCCTGAGGGGTTGACATCGCCTGTGAGTATATCGGCAATTGCACTTCCACCTTCCATACCGCCCTGCCATGTGAAAAGAACTGCGTCTGTATCTTCATTTTCTGCGAAATATTCGCAGTCAATTGTAGCACCTGAGTTGATAACGATAACAACCTTTTTGAAAAGCTTTCCTGCTTTGTCAATAAGATCTTTTTCAAGGTCTGAGAGGTAATAGTCACCGCCCTGAGGACGTCTGTCAACACCTTCAGCAGAGAAACGGCTGATTGTGATGATTGCAGTGTCAGCATTTTTTGCAGCATCTTCAATCAGTTCGTCGGGAACTTTTGCTTCGGGAACGTGCATGCTTGCGAATGTGTCATAAGTCATGTCATCACGCTTTGTACAGAATTCCATAGCGTTGACGATATCCCATGTTGCATTTATCTGAGCCTGAGTAGGAATATTCACGCTTTCTCTTTTTACATATTCCTTGTAAAAATCAATGAGGGGCATATAAATTTCAACGTCTTTATCGCAGAAACCTTCATAGATATTGCGGATATAGGGGGTGTGAACGTCGCCGCTGCCACCGCCGCCTTTTATGTATTCAATAGTTGCCTTGCCGAAAAGAGCAATTTTCTCGCCTTTTTTAAGAGGCAGTGCACCGTTTTCATTTTTGAGAAGCACCATACCTTCTGTTGCTGCTTTTCTTGAAAGTGAAATGTGTTTTGCTGAGGCAGTAACACATCTTCCGTCTTCGCCCAATGGTATACAGGGCTGAAATTTAAATCTTGCAAATTTATCCATAATCTGACCTCCGTCATTTATTCTCACTTATTATATAACAATGCTTTGGCGGTAGTCAAGGAAAACTATTGAAATAAAAGCTTCGTAATGATATAATCTTTTCGGAGAGGTGATTGCCTTGAAAGTAATGACATTCAATATTCAGCATTGTCTTGATTATAAAAATAAAAAAATCGATTGTGATTTGTTTGCACGGAAAATTACAGAATACGGTGCTGATTTCTGCGGACTGAATGAAGTGAGAGGAAAAGGTTTTCTTGTCGGATACACTGACCAGATAAAGAAGCTTTCAGGGAAAACAGGAATGTACGGTTATTTTGGTCAGGCAATAAAGGTTAAAGGTTTCGGACCTTACGGAAATGCGATCCTCAGTAAGAAACCGATTAAATCGGTACAGACAATTTTAATTCCTGATCCCGGAATAAAAAATGAAAATGTAAACTATGAAACAAGATGTATAATCAAAACCATAGTTGAAGAAAACGGGAAAGATATAGTTTTTCTTGTAACACACATGGGGTTGGCAAAGGCGGAAAGAATAAATGCAGTTAAAACAATATGTGAAATTGCAGATGACACAGATTTGCCGATTATACTAATGGGGGACTTTAACGCTTGTCCTGATGAAGAAACACTCAAGCCTCTCTTTGAAAGGTTTTCAGATACATTAAAAGGGAAAGATGTAAAAACATTCCCCTCAGATTGTCCTGAAATAAAGATTGATTACATTCTTTACAGAGGTCTTGAATGTAAAAATACAAAAGTAATAAACGAAGTGGTTTCAGACCATCTTCCAATAATAACGGAGGTTATAGTGTGATAAGTCACACTATAAATCCATGTCCCTCAAAATTTGCTGAGGCAAAATTTTGAGATGGACTAAATTTCCATTATACACCTTGTCCGGCTACAGCAAGGTGAAATGTTATTGTAAAAAAGAACTTGTAGCCGGAAAGGTTATGGAAATTATGAGAAAAAATTTCGGTTCAAAGCCAATGGTTTATCCTATGCCTGTGTTTATTGTGGCATCTTACGACGAAAACGGTACACCTGATGCCATGAATGCTGCATGGGGTGGTATCAGTGAAGAAAATGAGATTTCAATGTGTCTCAGTCCTGACCACAAAACAGTCAAAAATATTCTGAAAACAGGTTTCTTTACTGTCAGCATGGCTGATGCTGCGCATGTAAAAGAATGTGATTATGTTGGTGTGGTTTCAGCAAACAAAGTTCCTGATAAATTTGTAAAAGCAGGTTTTCATGAACTGAAAAGTGAATTTGTAAATGCACCGCTTATTGAAGAGCTTCCCATGGCACTTGAATGTAAAATGAAAAGCTATGATGAAGAGAGTTGCCGTATGATAGGGGAGATAGTCAATGTTTCTGCAGATGAAAGAATTCTTGATAAAGCGGGAAAAATTGATGTTAAAAAATTAAATCCCATAACCTTTGATCCTGTAAATAATACTTATATCACTCTTGGTGAAAAGGTCGGTAAGGCTTTTTGCGATGGGCTGGAATTGAAATAAGAATAAAGTCACGAAGAGCGGAAAAGTTTAACAACTTTCCGCCCTTTTTGTTAATGTGGAAATTTCCAATAATTTTCATCTCTATTCATTGATTTTAGTTGACTTTGCACAATAATGTATGTTAGAATACAGTTGTACGACTTTGTTATATTGATAACAAAGTACGAAAAGAGAGGAGAAAATTTATGAAAAAAGAGGCACAACTTGATGCTAAAGGCTACCGCAAGTTCGGTATGATGGACAAAATTGCCTATGCCGCAGGTGACTTCGGCTGTAACATGAGCTTTGCTCTTAAGGGAACAGTCCAGACATTCTGGCTGGTTTACATGATGATGGAGACTGAGCTTTTATCCTTACTTCTTCTTTTGGTTCAGATATGGGATGCAGTAAACGACCCTCTTATCGGAAGTTTCATTGACAACGACAAAAGAAAGTATAAGATGGGCAAATTCAAAACATATATTTTCATCGGTGCCTGTGGTCTTCTTGTTGCAGGTGCAGCAGTGTTCCTTCCTTTCCCCAATGCAGGCGTTGTAGTAAAAGCGATGTTGTTTATTCTCGGCTATATTGTATGGGATGCTTGCTATACAATAGCAAACGTTCCTTATGGCTCAATGCTTTCTCTTATCACTGAAGACAGCGGTGAGCGTGCTCAGCTTTCAACATGGCGTTCAATCGGCTCAATGTTCGGTAACATTGTTCCTATGGTTATCCTTCCCATGATTATCTGGCAAAAGGTTACCTACGACGGAACAGGCGAGCATCACACAAATCCGCTGACGGGTGAAGCTTATAAAATGGGCGATGCCGTTCTTGACCCACTTACGGGCGAGCAGTTTGAAACTCTCCTTGGTGAACGTGTTTTCTGGGCGGCGCTTATTATGGGTGTTCTCGGATTTATTGCTTTCATGTTCATGATTAAGAAAATCACAATCCGTGTTGACGAGAACACAGTTAAGACAAACGATTCTCAGAAATTCAATATCATTAAAGCTTTCGGTAATTTCATGAAGAACCGTCCTGCAGTGGGTGCAACAGTTGCCGCTATGGGTATGTTCCTCGGTATGCAGTCTGCAACTACCGCTAATACAATTATGTTTGCAACCTATTTCAACAAGGCTTCAATGTCAGGTGTTGTTCAGATGATCGGTTTCCTGCCTATGGTATTGTTCCTTCCCTTCATTAAGAAGCTTGTCAATAAATTCGGTAAAAAGGAAGCTTCTGTAGCAGGCACTCTTCTTTCAGTTGTCGGCGGTATCATAATGATGATATTCCCCATGGTTGAAAACAGAGATACAGCTCTCATTGTTTATCTTGCAGGTCTTGTTGCTTTCGGTATCGGTATGGGTGTTTACACCTGCGTATCATGGGCTATGATGGCTGACGCGATCGACTATAACGAATGGAAATTCGGAACACGTGAAGAAGGTACGGTTTATTCTCTTCACTCATTCTTCCGTAAGCTTGCGCAGGGCATAGGACCTTCAATTGTCCTTGCAATCATGGGTGTTCTCGGTTATCAGGCAAAGCTCGGTACAATCGGTCAGAGCCTTGAGACATCACATAATATGTGCTGGCTTGTAGCCGGTCTCTATCTCTTCAGTGCAGTTGTTCAGTTTATCGGAGTTGCAGTTATCTATAATCTTGATAAAAAGACACTTGAAAGAATGAACAGTGAGCTTGAAGAAAGACGCGCAGCAATTAAATAATTATATGAAACAGCCGGTATGTCTGCCGGTTGTTTTATCGATAAGGAGAAAATCAAATGAGACAAGTTTTAAATTTCAATGCAAAATGGGCATTCACAAAGGAAAAATGTGAAATCCCTGCAGAAATCCCTCAACACTGGTATTGGGTGAATCTTCCCCATTCATGGAATGCAATTGACGGTCAGGACGGCGGAAACGATTACTTCCGCGGAACATGTCTTTATGCGAAAACCTTTGATAAAATGGATTTGCCTGAAACAGACAGATATTATCTTGAAATCAAGGGTGCAAATTCATCAGCCGATGTTTATGTAAACGGCAAAAATCTTGCTCACCATGACGGCGGTTATTCTACATGGAGAGTTGATATTACAGATGCTCTTCAGAGAGATAATATTATCGTTATCGCAGTTGATAACTCACCCTCACAGGAGGTATATCCTCAGGTTGCAGACTTCACATTCTACGGCGGTCTTTACAGAGATGTGAACCTTATCTGCGTGAATAATTCACACTTTGACCTTGATTATTGCGGAGGACCGGGAATTAAGGTAACTCCCGAAATTTGTGGCAAAGATGCAAAGGTTGAAGCAGAAGTTTATCTTACAAATGCGAAGGAAAATCAGGTTATCCGCTATGTGATTTCTGATGCAGAGGGCAAAGAAATTGCGAAAGCAGAAACTAAAGAAACTAAAGTAAATTTCAACATTGAAAATGTTCATCTGTGGCACGGACGAAAAGATCCCTATCTTTACAGAATTACTGCTGAACTTGTTGAAGAAAATGAAGTTATTGATAACATTTCTGCAAACTTTGGTTGCCGCACATTCAGGGTTGATCCTGAAAACGGGTTTATTCTCAATGGTGAGGAATATCCTTTGAGAGGTGTTTCACGACATCAGGACAGATGGGGATTCGGTAATGCACTTCTTCCTGAACATCACGAGGAAGATATCGACCTTATTATGGAAGTCGGTGCAACAACAATCCGTCTTGCACACTATCAGCACGACCAGTATTTCTACGATCTTTGTGACAGGAAAGGTCTTGTTATCTGGGCAGAAATTCCCTATATTTCACAGCATATGCCCGGCGGACGTGCAAACACAGTCTCTCAGATGAAAGAGCTTATTATTCAGAACTACAATCATCCGTCAATCGTTGTATGGGGACTTTCAAATGAGATTACAATGAAGGGTGACGATGATCCGGATTTGCTCGAGAATCACAACATCCTCAACGACTTGTGTCATGAAATGGATAAAACACGTCTTACAACAATTGCTGCAGTTTCACCATGTGATATTGAGAGCCCTTATATTCAGATTCCTGACCTTGTTTCCTATAATCATTATTTCGGCTGGTATGGCGGAGACACAACAATGAATGGTCCGTGGTTTGATAATTTCCACAAGCGTTGGCCCGATATTCCTATTGGTTGCTCAGAATACGGCTGTGAAGCGCTTAACTGGCACACATCAAAACCCATTCAGGGTGACTATACTGAAGAATATCAGGCATATTACCATGAAGAGCTTATAAAGCAGTTCTTCTCAAGAAAATATATGTGGGCAACTCATGTGTGGAATATGTTTGACTTCGGTGCAGATGCACGTTCTGAGGGCGGTGAAAACGGTCAGAATCATAAAGGTCTCGTAACCTTTGACAGAAAGTATAAGAAAGACTCTTTCTATGCTTATAAAGCATGGCTTTCAGATGAACCCTTTGTTCACCTTTGCGGAAAGAGATATATTGACCGTGTTGAAGATGTGACAAAGGTAACAATTTATTCTAATCAGGCAGAGGTTGAACTCTTTGCAAACGGCAAGAGCCTTGGTAAGAAAACAGCAGAAGACCATTTCTTCTATTTTGATGTTCCCAATGTTGGTGAAACAGAACTGGTTGTAGTTGCAGGTGAGCTGACGGACTCAGGAAAAATCCGCAAGGTTGAGGTTTTCAATGAAGAATACAGACTTAAAGAGAAGAGTGCAATTCTCAACTGGTTTGATATTACAGAGGTTGAAGGTTATCTTTCACTCAACGATAAGCTCAGCGATATTATGGCAACACCTGAGGGTATGCAACTTTTCGGTGGAATCATGGCTCAGATGCTTCCCAAAGAAGGAGACACCGTTGCAGGTGGCTTTGAGATGAACGAAGCACTCATGCAGATGATGGGCGGCTTCACAATGATTCGTCTTGCAGGTATGATCGGCACAATGGGTATCAATCTTACAAAAGAACAGCTTCTCGGTATGAATGCACAGCTCAACAAAATCAAAAAACCTGAATAATATATCAAGAGGCACTGTCGGAAATTTCCGTCAGTGCCTTAAAAATTTCGGGGAAACTATTGACAAATTCTGAATGTTATAGTATCATATAATCAAGGAGTTAGGGAGTCCTAACTAAATATATACACTTTCTGTTTTCACATGCTTTGGCTATCAGGTCAAAATTTTTTAAAATGACAGTTAGGCAAAACTAACTCCTTTAATTTGCTTATATCAGGGAAAACTAATGAACGAAAAGGAGGTAATACTATGTCAGAAGAAATGATTATAAGACATTGTTCGCCGACTCTTGCAGGACTTAAAACTGCAAACATGTTCACTCAGTTTTTTACAAGTGACAGAGAAATGAGAGAAACGTTGAGAAAACTCAATAAAATTTTTGTCAGAAGGGGATTGCGAATTATTCCTTTAAGGTGGAAAAATGGTAAGGCGTTGCTTTATCTTTTCAGACCGTCATTTCTGAAATGTGATTTAAAAAATTCTCTTGCAAAATATCTTTTGGCTGAAAGAGGATATGAGTTCAGAAAACCGGGTAAATGTATATGTGAACTGATAAGACGCCTTGATGAAAATGAAGATTTTCCCCATGAAATAGGACTTTTTCTCGGGTATCCGCCTGAGGATGTGTGGGGATTTATCGAAAATCCCGACGATTGCAAATGCTCCGGTTGCTGGAAAGTATACGGTGATAAGGAAAAAGCCGAAAAAATTTTTGCAAGATATAAAAAATGCAGAGAAGCATATTGCCGTGAGTTTGCAAGAGGCAGCACAATTGAACAGCTTGTAAATTAAACATTACCATCTCCCTTTTCATAAAAAGTGAAATGCCGACAGTTTTTATGCTGCCGGCATTTTGCGTTGTTTATCAGTTGTCAAGGATGCTTTCTCCTGTTTCGTAATCTATTTTTACACCCGGTTGAACGTTGTAGCAATAAACATTGAAGCAGACGCCGTCGCCATCATCTTCAACCGAGTAAGCCTCAATCTGAACACCTCTTGCCACAAGCTCGTTGTCTTTGAAAATGGGAGTTACTCTGTAAAGAACGTGGTTTCCGGTTTCTTCAATGTAGTCATCGACCATATTCTCAAAAGGAAGCATACCGTCAACGTTCATGTATCTGGTACCAGTGATTAAGTTTTTATTGTTTGCATTTTCACCTGTAAGCTGCCAGCCGATAAGATGACAGCGGTTGTAGAGGTATTTACCGTCTACAATATCATATTTTACAGTTTTCCATCCTGATGGCTTGACCTGACCGATTTCACCGCGTTCACCTGTGGGCATAATGTCTTTTCCAATGCAGGCAAAAGCTGTACCGCATCTGCCGAGAGAATCAAGCTCTGTATAAGTTTCAAAGGATTCTGTTGTTTTCATTTGCGATGTTGTGAATTGAGGAACGTTATCATTTACAGTAACATAAGGTGAACTGCTGTAAGCCGGCAGAGAAGAGATGTCAATGGTGTTATTGTCTGCTGTTAGTTGGACGAAAAAGCCGATAATTGCCAATATTGCAACAACAATAAGAGAAATCAGTTTTTTATTTTTCATTTTTATAAATCTCCTTTGTTATTTTTTCGTGTGAGCTGCCTTGAAATTCCGCGGTTTCGGTAAGAACAAATCCCTCAGGCATCTCAAAAACGAAATCAGCAGGATATTTTCTGTCCCATTTGTAAATTATAAGTGTTTTGATTTTTGAAGAATAGGGGATAAGGCTTTCATCTTCAATGAAACAGAAATCATTTTCTCCTGCTTCATCAAGACACATATCGTTGACAATAACATTTTGTTCCGCAAAAAGCTTTTCAGAAAAGCTTCTGATGAAAATTTTATTGCCCTCAGCACTTTTTATAAAATCCTCAATAAGAACTCTGTCACGGCTCTGCCTTCTTGAATTAAAGAGCATGCCGGAATCATCGTCTATACATATAGCAACATTCATTTTATCACCTCATATAAACAATATGTTAAATTGATAAAAATGTCAATTGAAAATTTTTTAAAGTCCGGAAAATCGGACAGTTAATTTGATTATCTGCTTTTTTTCAAAAAAAGATAATCATTGACTTTTTAACAAGCAATGTGTATAATTATGACATAATTATTGGTTGTGAAATTTTGATTAATTTCATTTTTTTTGCGAAAAAGAGCACAAAATGTTGTTATTGATTGCAAGGTTTCACAATAAAGCTGATTGTTTGTGATCAGTTGATAATTATGAAAACTTTATTAAATCAAGGCTTTCTCAGGAAAGCGAAAGAAAGAGGTTTTATTATGAAAAAAATTATTCCGTTAATTCTCGTGGTTGTTATTGTTGTTCTCGGCGTTATTTATGGCCCGAAACTTATCCACAAATGTGACGATTGCGGAGAAACCTTCTTCGGAACAGGATATGAGCCGAATATTGTTTCTGATATCCTTTCAGAGGAAGAACAGATTATCTGCGAATCATGTGCTGAAGAGCAGCATGCAGCAGCAATTGCATTTGGCAAGTCATTGGAAGATTTCAAGAGAGAACTGTCATAAGCATACAAATCGAATTTGATTATCAATTCTCAATGAGGTAAGCAGATGAGAAAAAAGTTTAAAGAATGGTTCAGTATCCAGTTGGCTAAGAATCCCGGCAGAATGGTGCTTGCAGTGATTTTTATTTTCAATGTACTGTTTTTTGTAATCTCTGCTCTGATTATAAGTGGCTTGTCCCTTGAAGGAACAGAGAAAATGGGATTTCTTGAAGCAACATTCTGTACGGCAACTATGATTCTTGATGCCGGTTGTATACAGTTTGTGGTAGCGGACATCGGCAAAGCAGGCGTTGCAACAGTAATTATATGTTTGCTTATTGTTCTTGTTGGTATGGTTTCTTTTACCGGTGCAGTAATCGGTTATATTACCAACTATATTTCAAACTTTATTGAAAATGCAAACGCCGGAACGAGAAAACTCAATCTTTCAGATCATGTTGTGATTCTTAACTGGAATACAAGAGCGTCTGAAATAATCAACGACCTTTTGTATTGCGAAGAAAAGCAGAAGGTGGTTGTTCTTGTCAGTGACAAAAAGGCTGAAATTGAAAAAGAGATTCATGAGCGTATTTCTGATACGATACTGCGAGAGCACAATGAGTTGATGGAAAAAAGCAGAAATATGAGCTTTTTCAAAAAAATGTCTTATATCAGAAAAAATGTCATTGACAGAAAAGTTTCTGTTATAGTAAGAGAAGGCGACGTTTTCTCTTCAAAACAGCTCAGGGATATTTCTGTTGAAGAAGCAAGGATTGTTATTATTCTCGGTAACGATATAAATAACAATATGTGCCGTTTTGAAACCAAGGAAAGACTTGAGAAAAACGGCAAAGGAAATTCTCAGACAATAAAGACGCTTATGCAGGTAGCTGATATGACTGCGGATGAATCTTCAGCAGATGATCAGAAGATTATTGTAGAGATAACAGATGACTGGACACTGGAAGTTGTCGAAAAAATTATAAAGAGTAAACAGGTTGACGGCAAGTGCAATATCGTTCCTGTCAAAGTCAATCAGGTTCTCGGCAATATTCTTGCACAGTTTTCACTTATGCCCGAACTCAATCTTGTTTATAAAGAGTTGTTTTCAAATAAAGGTGCAGCTTTTTATTCTCAGGAGAAAGAGAAAGTTGATGATATCGAGTATGTTCGTGAATATTTGAAAACTCATAAATATTCGATTCCGCTTACATTTATGGAAGATAGCAAAGGCAATTCTCACGCATACTATGTTGCAGAAAAAGAAAAACATATCAATAAATTTTCAGTTGTTACTGAGGTTGATAAGAAGTTTAAAATTAATCCCGGATACAATATTGAACAGAAAAATATTGTTATTCTTGGTCATAACAGCAGATGCGAAGACATAATGAAAGGCTTCGCTGGCTTTGAAAAAGAATGGGAATATAAAGACAGCGACAAAAAGGTGCTTCGTATTGTAGTTATTGATGAGAAAGAACATCTTGAAAAAATGGACTACTACAAAAAGTATCCCTTTGTAATTGAAACTGTTGCTGCGGAAATATATGATAAGGATATAATTTTAGAAACTCTTGACAGATTTGTTGTTACAAGCACGGAAGATACCAGTGTACTTATACTTTCTGATGATACTGCAATGAATGAGGATATTGACGTCAACGCTCTTGCAAACCTTATATATGTTCAGGATATTATAAATGACAAAAAGGCTAAAGATCCTGATTTTGATGAGGAAAGCATCGATGTTATTGTTGAGATCATCAATCCCAAGCATCACGATATTGTTAATAATTACAGTGTGAATAACGTAGTTATCAGTAACAGATATATCAGTAAGATGATAACACAGATCGGTGAAAAAGAGGCTTTGTTTGATTTCTATACAGATATTCTTACATATGATGACGGAACTTTCGGAACTTTTGAAAGTAAAGAGGTTTATATCAAGAAAGCACAGCAATTCTTCGGAGAGAATAATATTCCGGGTACTTGTAATGCACAGCAGTTTATCCGTGCTTTGTTTGAAGCATCGATAGACGAATCAATTCCCGAAGAACACAGATACCCGACAATAGCTTTGGGTTATGTAAAACCCGGCGGAAAGGTTGTTCTCTTCAGCGGGGATCAGGCTTCAATTGATGTAACTCTTGAAGAAAGAGATAAGCTTATAGTTTTCAGTAATCACTAAAAAAAAATAAAGAGTAGACACTTCGTTTGGAGTATCTACTCTTTTCGTTTTTAAAACTTAATTTTTACCGTATGTTCTCCGATTCCTGTTCTGATTTCGACATCAGAGGCTTCATCTGTAATCGGAAGAGTGTTTACTTCGCCGTCAGTAATGATTTCTTTTACAGGTTTGTGTGCAAAAACTACTGTAGGTACATCATATTCCTTATCCTGAGAATAGGTAAGAATAAATTCATTATTCTCTCTGTCATGACGGTAAGAGATGATGTTACCTGTAACTGCTTTAGGATAAGGACGGCAGAGCACTGTCATAATTTCTTCGTCAAGAAGTTCTTTCCAGTAAGCCCAGTATGTATTGCTCCATTTGTAACCATTGAAAATATCAATCAGGTGCTCGATGTGTGGGAACCACTCTGTGCCTTCGGAAAATCCGCCCCATTCGCCCACGAGAACAGCATTCTGAGTTCTCATCTGAGTGTTTCTGTGTTCTCCGAAAATAGAATCAACACGTGAGTTCGATGCGTATTTGTAAAGGGGCGTATCAACCATAAGGTCATAGCCGTGAGGGGAGAAGCACTGATTTTCTTCTCTTTTGCCGTTCACTTCAATTGCGCTGTTCATGCAAGGGATACCAAGGTTTGAATAATATGAGTTTTCAATGAAAAGTACACCTTTGTCTGTTGCTTCTCTGATTTTTGAAGCAGTTCTGTTAAGAAATGGCATATATCTTTCTGTGTCAAATTTGTTGATAAGTTCCTGACCTGCAGTGACTATTGAATGGAAAACATCGCCCGTGTAGTGGTCGAGAACTTTGATTTTCTCTTTGCCCAGAGCATCTTTGATAAGCTTTCCTCTTTTGATTCTTCTGTCAACAAGAGTGACACGTGCAAGCTTTGCAATAAGTTTTCTGAAAACTTTACCGCCGTCTTTACCGGGGAAAGGCTCGTTGAAAACATCGAAGCCGAAAAGTGCAGGGTGATTTCCTAATCTTTCTGCAACGTGTTTCCACATATCTGCATAGCAGTCCATGAGTCCGTCACCGTCAACCTTTTTATTTGTCCAGAAGTTGTCAAACGCTCTGTGAACAGCTCTGCCCCAGAAGTAACCTTCTGCCCATACGATTTTTGTTTTCTGGAATTTGTAAGGAGCGGAGTCTATTGCCCAATCGGGAGCACCGTCACCTGCACCTGTTTTTGAACAATACAGATCCTGATGCATATCAAGGTAAACATAAATACCTTTTTCGTGACATTCGTCCATGATTTTTTCAATTGAGTCAAGATATTCCTCGTTATATTTGCCTTTTTCAGGTTCAACAACAGACCATGTCATGCCAAGTCTTATGATATTAAAGCCTTTTTTTCTGAATTCTTCAACCCAGAATAAATCCTTTGAAAATTCATTTGCTGTAAACCCCGGAGTGTAATTGGTTTTGTCACAGACATTCATACCTGTGAAAATTCTTTCTCTTCCGTGAGAATCAACGAATTTCATGTCTCTTGTTATGATAGTATCCATTCTGCATCTCCTTTATATTGTGACTTTTTTTATTATCGTTTTGTTGAGGCAACTGCCGTCTTCTCTTCCGCCTGCACAAAAGGATAAAAGCATGGTGCTTTTGTCAATAAAATACATGGCAGGGTAACAGTAGCCTCTGTTTTTTTCGCCTTCAACTATGATTTGTTCGGAAAATTCAATTCCGTTTTCGCTTTCTCTGAGAACCATGGGTGTTCTTCCGCCATGGAAAAAGTCTTCAGGGATTTCTTTACCGTTGTAATTGGGGACAGGGTTATAAACTGCATAATACTTTCCTGAATAAGGATTCTTGCGGATAAGCATAGGTGATTCAGGTGAAGTGAATTGTGAAGGCGAGGCTGTTGTCCAGCTTTGGCCGCCGTCAGCAGAAAAACTTTCGTACTGACACATGCAGTCAGTTCTGAAATATGCGTAGAGTGTACCGTTTTCAAGTTCAGTAATTCCGGGCTCTTGCAGACCTGTTTCGGTGTGAGGTGCGGGATTTACAAACTTGTGGGGGATTTCTTCCCATGTATTTCCGTCATCCTCTGAATAGAAAAGAAGAGAAAACGCATAGTAGTCAAAATCAAGTTCTCCGTTGCTGTCTGTGCCTTTTCTATGAGATGCCACAGGAATAAACCATTTACCGCTTTTGGTTTTCAGAACTCTGCAGTTGTTCATTACATAATAAGAGGGGAATGTGACAGGAATACATCGAGTTTCTTTACAAAAGGTTTCTCCCTCATCCTTTGAACGGCAGAGAATAACTTCTGAATTTCCGTTTAACTCTTTCTTAAGAAAGAACAAACCAAGGTCACCGTTGTTCATGCGTCTGAGTGTAACGCTCATTAAATTTTTTACGCCGAAATTCTCAGCTTTTATCAGAATTTTTTCTTCGCCGAAACTTTTACCGTTATCACTTGAAAACAGAGCAGCAATATCGCAGGAATCATCGTCTTCACTGCCACAGGAATTGTAACGGCTGTAAGCAAACATTATCCTGCCGTCATTCAGGGTTATGAAATCACCTTCGCTGTTTCTTCCGTTGCTTTCAGAAGGGCAGATTTCACAAACTGTTTTCTGTTCTTTTATTACAAAATCACCCATAATAATCACCTTGAACTCATTTTACAATAACTGCAATATAAAGTCAATAAATTGTTATTTATTAATAATTAACATTCGGTTGCTTGAAATAAAAATGATTTTATGATAATATATTAAATCATATTTTAATAGGGGAGAGGAAAAATGAAAAAAATCATTTCAGCGGTAATGTGCCTTGTGATGCTTCTCAGTGCTGTGATGCCAATAAATGGAGCGGCAGTGTCAGAGAAAAATTCATGGACAGAATATCTTGAAGAGGGTAAAGGTGTCTATTTAGGACCCGGAGCAGACGATACGGAAATGTATGTTACATGGTACGGCGGAAAAGACGGAGTAACACCTGAGGTTAAGGTAAGTACAAGCAAGGATATGTCAGCTCCGCTTACCTTCACAGGTACAGTTCATTCAAGCGACAAGGTTGAACGCTCAAACCATGTTATTGTAACAGGTCTTGAAAAGGGTAAGACATATTATTATGTCTGCTCGGACGGTACAACAGACACAGAAGTCAAGTCTTTCAAAACAGTCGCAGAAGGCGCGGATTTCTCGGCGATGTATGTGAGTGATATTCATCTTACAGGCAACAGCTTTGAAGATGAATCACTTTATGAAAGTGCAAAAAGCTGGGATAAGGTTCTTGTTGAAGCAACAGAGAGAGAAGAGCTTTCTCTTATTCTTTCAGGTGGTGATATGGCAACGGAAGGACAGCCCTGTGAATACTATGCGATGTTTATTCCCGAACAGGTAAAAACGATTCCTTACGCAATGGCAATCGGCAACCATGATGTAAAAAGATATACATATGATACAATCGCAAACTATCCCAACGCAAAACTGTCAGGACGTCTTTCAAAATCACTTATTCATGGTGACTACTATTTCGTAAAAGGTAATGCACTTTTCGTAGTTCTTGACAGTACAAACTCTTCAGCGGCAGACCATTATTTCTTCGTGAAAAAAGCAGTGAGGGAAAACCCTGATGTGAAGTGGAAGGTTATGATGTTTCACCACGATCTCTACGGAGGTCATATAGAATCAAGGGAAAGCGAAAACATGCTTCTCAGACTTCTTTTTACACCTATTATTGACGCTTTTCAGTTTGATCTTGTTCTTACAGGACACAGTCATTGTTTCAGTAGAAGCCACGTAATTTACAGGAACAAAATTACAGAATCACTTACAGGCAAGACGAGTGTAACTAACCCGGAAGGCACGATTTATCTCAATAACGGAAGTCTTCGTGTTAATCCTGATTCGGAAATCAAAGAGCCTATTATTGACTCTGACAGAAAGAGTGAGTATATAGCAACTGACTATCTTACAGGCACTCAGGAGGTTTATAACATTCTTAACTTTACAGACGATAGCCTTACAATCAAATCTTACACATACAATTCGGAAAATCCCTTTACAGAGCTTACAATCAATAAGACGACAAACGAGGGTGGACATCCCGACAAGGGAGTACAGTTCTGGTTTGTGATAGGTAAGTATATCGGAACAATATACAATGTTATAAACAATATTTCAAGAAGAGGCGAAATCGCTGACAGAGGATAATTTTAAAGACAGAAGTGAACGTGTTGTGCTCACTTCTGTCTTTTTTACATTGAAATTTCTTTCAGGAAGCTTTTACCTTCTGTTTCAAAGTCAATGTTAAAAATTTCTGCAATAGTTGCTGAGATATCGGAAAATGTGTTTCTTGTACCGAGATTGACACCCTTTGTTTTCTTGCCGTAAACAATCAACGGAACACATTCTCTTGTGTGGTCTGTTCCTTTGAAAGCGGGATCACAGCCGTGGTCTGCGGTGATGATGAGCAAATCATCATCTGTCATTTTTTCTGTAAAAGAGGGGAGAAAATCATCAAACTCGCTGAGAGCTTTTGCATAACCGTCCACATCTCTTCTGTGACCGTATACCATGTCGAAATCAACGAGATTTATAAAGCAGAGACCGCGAAAATCCTTTTCGGCAAATTCCAGCATTTTCTCCATGCCTTCACGGTTTGAATGTGTGAAAACGCTTTCACTGATGCCTTTGCCTGCGAAAATATCTGTAATTTTACCAACGGCAATTGTATCAAAACCGTTTTTCTGCAATGCGTCAAGAATGGTTTCTTTCGGCGGCTCAATTGAGAAATCGTGTCTGTTTGCAGTTCTTCTGAAGTTACCGTTTTCACCCTCAAAAGGTCTTGCGATAACTCTGCCTACGCCATGTTTACCTGTAAGAACTTTTCTTGCAATACGGCAGTATTCATAAAGCTTTTCAGGTGGCACAATTTCTTCGTGTGCTGCAATCTGAAAAACGCTGTCAGCAGAAGTGTAAACAATCAGCTTGCCTGTCTTCAGGTGCTCTTCGCCGTAATCCTTTATAACTTCTGTTCCGGAATACGGCATGTTACAAAGTGTGCCGATATCTGCCTTTTCTTCAAATTCCTTTATAACTTCATCAGGGAATCCATGTGGGTAAGTGGGCAGGGGATTTTCCGATACGATTCCTGCAATTTCCCAGTGACCGATGGTCGTGTCTTTACCTTTTGATTTTTCTGCAAGTCTGCCCACGGAAGCAGAAGGTTCGTTTTCCTTCGGTAAATAATCAATCCCGTCAATATTACCCAGTCCCATTTTGAGCAGATTGGGAATTCTGAATTCAGGGGATGCAGAAATACTTCTCATTGTATCTGAGTCTTTGTCACCGAAAACCTCTGCGTCGGGAGCGTTTCCGATTCCCACGCTGTCGAGAACACATAAAAATATTCTTTTCATCTTATTTACTGAGCCTTACTGCTGTTTCAAGAGCAATCTCCATCATATCTGTAAAAGAGCTTTGTCTTGCGTCAGCGTCGAGAGCTTCTCCTGTCATAATATTGTCGCTGATTGTGCAGATTGCGAGGGCATTTTTCTTTGAATATGCAGCATTCATGTAAAGGGCTGCTGCTTCCATTTCAACTGCGAGAACACCCATTTTTGCCCATTTTTCATTTACGGTGTCATCTGCGTTGTAGAATGTATCAGAGGACAAAATATTGCCCACATGAGTTTTTGTGCCTTTCTTTTCACATTCTTCTGCGGCGATTTTAAGTAAATCATAGCTTGCCACAGGTGCAAATGTGCCGGGCAGATTATATTGTCTCTGATAATCCGAATTTGTGCATGCACCCATACCGAGTACGATATCTCTTACTTTTATATTTTCATCAAGTGCACCTGCAGAACCGATTCTGATAATGTTATCAACATCGAAGAAATTAAAAAGTTCATAGCTGTAAATTCCCATTGACGGCATGCCCATGCCGCTTGCCATAACAGAAACAGGTGTGCCTTTGTATGTTCCTGTGTAGCCTGAAATCGCTCTTACGTTGTTTACAAGCTTTGCATTTTCAAGGAAATTTTCTGCAATATACTTGGCTCTGAGGGGGTCTCCGGGCATGAGAACCGTTTTTGCAAAGTCTTCGGGTATGGCTTTTATATGAGGGGTGGGATAGTTTTTTGACATGATACATCACTCCTTTTCACTATCTATAATAACATATTTCTGCTTGAATATAAACAATTTTTCATAAAATTACTTGACTTTTTTCGTCAAAAATGAGATGATATTATTGCTAATTTTATATCTCAGTAAAGGAGAGTTAATAATGTCAAAGAAATTTACAAAGTTTCTGAGTATTGTTCTCTGCATGGCAATTCTGTCAACAATCGGAATTACAGCTTTCGCAGCAGAAGGCACAGAAAAAACACTCACAATCAACAACCCCTATGCGGATGTTATCTGGGAAGGTGACAATGCATGGACAGGTTACAAAGGTAGCCTTCACACACATTCAACCTACAGTGATGCTACAGTAACACTCAAAGAAATGGTTATGGAATACTATAATCAGGGCTTTGGTTTCCTTGGTATGGCTGACCACTCAGTTACAGGCGTTGAATGGAATCAGGCTCCTGAACAGGCAGCTCTTTATTACTATCAGTACCTTATCGGTTACACAATGGAACACCTTACAGATGAAGAATATCAGGGTGTTATTTCGGGTACATATCCTATGGCAGACGGTTCTGTTCGTGATTTCGGTCTTGCATGCGTAACAGGCGCAAATGAACTTAACGGTATTACTCTCACAAAAGGTCACGTTGTAGGCTATGGCCTTGATCGCGGTGTAGGTACAGGTCATGCAGGTCTTGAAAACGGTCACAGAGAAGCAGTTGAATTTGCAGAAGAAAACGGTGGCTACTCAGTTATCGCTCATCCCGGTGACTGGATTGATACAAGAGAAGGCGTTTACGATCCTGTATTCATCGATTATTTTACAAAGATTTTCCTCGATTATGATTCATGCCTCGGTATGGAAGTTTTCAACGAAACAAACAACGCAACTCCTTGGGACAGAAACCTCTGGGACAACATCCTTATGGAAACTCTTCCTTACGGCAGAACAGTATGGGGTTACTCAAACAGTGACGCTCACGAGCTCAACAAGGTTGACTCATCATTCAGCGTATTTATGATGCCCGAAAACACAGCAGAAAACGTTAAGGAAACAATGTATAACGGCAACTTCTTTGCAGTTACAAGAAAAATTCATGAAAACCCTGTTCTCGGACCTGCTGAAACATATGACGTTATGGACCAGAAGCTTCCCTATCCCATGGCAACTAATGTTGCTGTTGACGGAACAACAATCACAATGGATGTTGAAAATGCAGATTTTGTTCAGTGGATTGCAAACGGCAAGGTTGTTGCAAAAACTGAAGTGAACGGTACAGGCACATCAACAATTGATCTTGGAAAAATTAGAGGTTCAGAAGATTTCCTTTATGTACGTGCAGAAATCTTCGGTGAAGGCGGTTGTGCAGCAAGCCAGCCATTTACAATTGATGACGGTGAGGCAGATCTTGAATATGAAAAAGATGAGTCATTACTTGCAAAGCTTGAATACATCTGGTATCGTATCAAGAGCCTGAGAATTTTCATTCTTTTCCAGGAACTTTACAGAGCTATCGTATAATCAAAATCCCTCGGTTTATGAACCGAGGGATTTTTTTGACTTATTTATAATTTTCAATTGCGGCTTTGAGAATCTGTACAGTGTTGTCGATTCCGAGAGTTCCGCTGTTTACGGTAATGTCGTAGTTTCTTGCGTCGCCCCAGTCCTGTGAGCCGTAGAACTGATTGTGACGGATTCTCGCTTTATCCTTTTTCTTCACAACATCGTTTACATCTTCTTTAGCGATGTCGTCGATTTTTATTGCTCTTTCGCATCTCTTTTCAAAATCGGCACAGACGAAAATGTTGAAGCAGGGGAATTGATTTTTGAGTATGTAGTCAGCACATCTGCCCACAATCACGCATGAGCCTTCGTTTGCTAAATCCTTGATGATTTTTGCTTCAGCCTGGAAAACCTGATCTGAAAGTGATTGACCGTAGTGTGAAACCATGTTTCCAAAAGTGTAAGTGTTTGTAGCGAGGTTGAAAAGCAAACTGCTTGTAACTCTCTGCTCTTCTTTTTCGATGAATTCAGCACAGAAGCCTGTTTCTTTGGCGGCTTTATCAATAATTGCCTTATCATAGAAGGGAATGCCAAGTTCCATTGCAAGTTTCTCGCCGATTTCGCGACCGCCTGAACCGTATTCACGGCTTATAGTAATAATAAGATTGTTTTTCATATAAGTAATCTCCTTTCTTTTGTTCGGATTACAAATATATATTATCACAAAACTTGAAAAATGGCAACAATAATGGTAAAATAAGAGTGCGAAAAAATATAAAGGTGAGATTTCTATGAATATTAAAGAGGCTGAAATTAAAGCGAAGGAACTGAGAGATTTTCTCAACTACCACAGCAAGAAGTATTATGTAGATGATGACCCTCAGATTTCTGACTTTGAATATGATAAAGCACTGAGAGAACTTGAAAATCTTGAAGAAGCTTTTCCGTCAGTGATGACACCTGATTCTCCGACACAGCGTGTAGGCGGTATGGCTGACAATCGTTTTGAAGAGGTTGTTCATGCGGTGCCTATGGAAAGTCTGCAGGATGCCTTCAGTTTTGATGAACTGAGAAGCTTTGAAAGCAGAATTGACGGCGATGTAACTTATGTTGTTGAACCGAAAATTGACGGACTTTCAGTGTCTCTTGAATACCGTGACGGTGTTTTTGTCAGAGGCTCTACAAGAGGTGATGGTCAGGTAGGCGAGGATGTGACAGCGAATCTCCGTACAATAAAAACAATACCCCTGAAACTTGAAGAAAACATTCCTTTCCTTGAAGTCAGAGGCGAGGTGTATATGCCGAGAGAGGTGTTTCTCTCTCTTGTGGAGAAACAGGAAATAAACGGTGAAAAGCCTTTTAAAAATCCTCGTAATGCCGCAGCAGGCTCTCTCCGTCAGAAAAATTCAAAAATCGCCGCAGAAAGAAATCTCAGCATTTTTGTTTTTAACATTCAGCAGATTGAGGGCAAGGAACTGAAATCTCACAAAGAATCCCTTGACTATCTGAAAACTCTCGGTTTCAGAACAGTTCCGTTCTATGATGAATATGAAAATTTCGATGATGTGCTTAAAGAAGTTGAAAGAATCGGAAACGAAAGAGGAAATCTTCCTTTTGATATCGATGGTGCAGTTATAAAGGTCAACGATTTTGAAAAGAGAAAAGCTCTCGGCTCAACATCGAAGTTTCCCAAATGGGCGGTAGCATACAAATACCCTCCTGAGGAAAAGGAAACAAAGCTTATTGATATAGAGATAAATGTAGGCAGAACAGGTGTGCTTACTCCTGTTGCAGTTTTAGAACCTGTTCTTCTTGCAGGTTCAACAGTAAGCAGAGCAACAATGCACAATGAAGATTTTATAAGAGAAAAAGGCATCTCTGCCGGTGATACTGTAATTGTCAGAAAAGCCGGAGATATTATCCCTGAAATCGTATCAGTTGCAAGAAAAGGTGAAGATTCGCAAGTTTTTGAAATGCCGAAGATATGCCCTTCATGTTCATCTCCTGTTTCAAGGGAGGAGGACGAAGCTGCGATCAGATGCTCAAATCCTCAGTGTCCCGCACAGCTGCTGAGAAACATTATTCATTTCTGCTCAAGAGATGCTATGGATATTGAAGGTCTGGGCGAATCTGTATCAGAAGTTCTTGTAAATGAGGGGCTTGTGAAAAATGCTGCAGATATATACTATCTGAAAGAAGAACAGCTTCTTTCTCTTGAAAGATTTGCAGAAAAATCAGCGAGAAATCTTATTGATGCAATTGCAAAATCAAAAGAGAGTGATTTGTCAAAGCTTCTTTTTGCTTTTGGTATCAGACATATCGGCGCAAAAGCTGCGAAACTTCTCTCTGTGAATTTCGGCACACTTGAAAAAATTATGTCTGCAACCAAGGAAGAAATTCTTCTTATAGATGGCTTTGGTGAAATTATGGCGGAAAGTGCCGTAGAGTTCTTTGCTCTTGAGCCTACAAAAAGAATGGTTGAAGAGTTACAGATTGCAGGTGTCAATATGAAATCCCTTGCTGAAGTAAAGGATAACCGTTTCCAGGGGATGACCTTTGTTCTCACAGGCACACTGCCTACGATGTCACGTTCAGAAGCCTCTGAGATTATAGAAGGTTTTTCAGGAAAAACCTCATCATCTGTTTCAAAGAAAACAACTTATGTTTTAGCAGGTGAGGATGCAGGCTCAAAGCTTACAAAAGCACAGACGTTGGGTATTACAATTATCAGCGAAGAGGATTTTAAAGAAATGATAAATTGAAGAAGCTGCAGCGTTCTGAAAGTAACTGATAACACAATCTGAAAACCGTTTTTCTCATATGAGGAAAACGGTTTTCTTTTTTGCTTTGGGATTTTCTCCCACTGACGTGAAAAAACATATGAAAAAAGGTAATTTTTACTGCTTTTTATGGGCGGGCACAGGATTCAGAGTGGTGGGGTTACCACTCTTTTACAGACTTTTATAAAAACTTGAAAAAACCTTGATTTTTTTAGGATTTAAGCCAAAAAACTATTGACAAAAAGACTTGTTAGCATTATAATAGTGGTATCCAAGTGGGAGAAAGTTGATTAAAATGGTTATCAAGTGGGAGTTTTCCACATTTTCCACAGAGTTTTCCACATTCGGTGAACAAAAAGACGATAAAAACGTAAAGGAGGGGCAATAATGGCAGATTTCAGAGGAACTTATTTCCATTCTCTTGATTCAAAATCGAGAATGGTAGTACCTGCTGCATTCAGAGAAGAGCTTGGTCAGAAATTTGTCATTATGAAGGATCTTGAGCAAAAAGAATGTCTCAGTCTTTACCCTCTTGAAGAATGGGCAAAAATCAAAGAAGAGCTCGACACACTTCCCCATGGTGAAAAATACAGAAGATATTACAGATGGGTTTATTCAAGACTTGATGATTGCAGTATTGATCCCCAGAACAGAGTTATCATTAAAGAAACATTCAGAAAATATATTGATGCAACAAAAAACATCGTGATTCTCGGCTCAGGCAGAAAGCTTGAAATCTGGGAAGAAGATTTGTGGCTTAAACTTCACGGCGACGATGTTGAAGAGGCTTATGATGATGACTTCAGCGATATGCCTGTACATTTCTGAGGTGTGTGTAAATGGAATCTCAAATCAATTTTAACCATATTTCAGTTTTTTATCACGAAGCAGTTGATGCACTCGATATAAAGCCTGACGGTATTTATTTCGACTGCACAGGCGGTGGCGGCGGTCATTCATCTCTCATCGCTTCAAGACTGACTACAGGTCATCTTTACACAATCGACCGTGACCCCGATGCGATTAAAGTGCTTACAGAGCGTTTCAGCGGTAATTCCAATGTGACTGTTGTAAACAGCAGATTTTCAAGAATCAAAGATATCCTTAAAGAACACGGCGTAGAAAAGGCAGATGGTATTCTTGCTGATTTAGGCGTTTCATCCTATCAGCTTGATACAGGGGAGAGAGGTTTCTCTTTCCATACAGATGCTCCTCTTGATATGCGTATGAGTAAGGAAGGACTTTCTGCAAAGGATGTTGTAAATACATACTCCGTTCAGGAGCTTACAAAAATAATTTCAGCTTACGGTGAAGAAAAATTCGCAAGAAATATCGCCTCTAATATAGAAAGACACAGAGCAGAAAAAGAAATTGAAACAACGCTTGAACTTGCAGAGATTATTAAGGAAGCATATCCCGCATCTGTAAGAAGAAAGAGCGGCCACCCGGCGCGTAAAACCTTCCAGGCAATAAGAATCGAAGTAAATTCAGAATTAGAAGAATTAAAGAATTCACTTGACGATATGTTCGAGTGTCTCTCAGTAGGAGGCAGAATTGCAATAATCACATTCCATTCACTTGAGGACAGAATCGTGAAAGTAAAATTCAATGATTTCTGCTCAGGCTGTACATGTCCTCCTGAATTTCCCGTATGTGTATGCGGAAAAACTCCGAAAGGAAAGCTAGCATTTAAAGTCAAGGAGCCTACTGAAAAGGAAACAGAAGAAAATCCCAGAGCGAGAAGTGCGAAGCTCAGAGCAGTGGAAAGAATAGCAGAATAATTATAGTTGAAAGAGAAAGGTGAAGAAAATGGCAGAGTTTATGTATGACCTGGATATGTTCGATGACGGCACGTCAGCCCCTCAGCCAATTCCCGTAAAAGAAGAAAAACCAAAAAGAAAATTACGCGTCCTTGATGATACACCTCAGGTAAGAAGAGAAAAACTCCGTATTTCTGAAAAGAAGGATTACAGAAGAACATTTGCAATCGTAGCTTGTTCATTGGTTATGGCGGCAATAGTTGTTTCTTTTGTTTCGCTCGGTGCATACATCAACTGTGTAGAGCATGATATTGCCGAAACCCAGGCAGAACTGGATATTGCCAGAAGTCAGAACACGATCCTTAATATAAAGAAAGATTCGATGATTTCTTTTGACGAAATAAGAAAAGTTGCAGAAGAGAAGGGTATGATTCAGCGAGACAGATATCAGGTTACATACTTCGATTTGTCTGATGAAGACTATGGTGTTGTTAACCCTGAAGGATAATAAACGGAATAATATCAGCGGCACGGAATACTAATTATATGACCGGAAACGGCATGTAATCAGAAAAATTCCTTTGCCGCCTTAATTGTTATTTAGAGGTATTGAAATATACCTCAAAATTTGTTTTTGAGAGGAGAAAAGAAAGATGTCATTACCACAGACAAACGAGAATACGCTGGCTAAAAGAGCCCTTCATGTGCTTATAATAATCGTAGTGCTCGCTTTCGGAGCATGTATATTTTATCTCGGCTATGTTCAGCTGGGACTCGGCGAAGAATACAGAGCCAAAGCAGAGGCAAATCAGCTCAGAGATTCTGAGATTTCTGCAGAACGCGGAGTAGTTTACGACAGAAACGGCAAAGAGCTTGCAAAGAGTGCATCTGCGTGGAAAATCGTGATATATCCCAACAAAATGGCAGACTGCAAACCTGCAAGAGAAATCGTAATCAAAAAACTCTCATCTGTACTGAAAATAAGCGAAGACACTGTCAGAGCAAAGGCTGAAATGTCACAGTACGGCAACATGGTTGTAAAATATCGTGTTGAAAAAGATGTAAGAGAAAAAATGCTTGAGGTTCTCAAGCAGGAATGCTATGAAGATACAAATGAAAAAGGTCAGAAGGTAAAATACAAATTTGCAGATTTCGTAGGAATTGAAAATGACGTAAAGAGATATTATCCCTACAATTCTTTTGCATCAACAGTTCTCGGCTTTACGGGAACAGACGATGTGGGCACAGGCGGACTTGAGCTTCAGTATAACTCAATTCTCACAGGCACACCCGGCAGAAAGATAACTGCAGTTTCAGGCAGCGGTGACTCGATGCCCTCTGAATATGAAACAGTCGTTGATGCAGTTCAGGGAACGAGCCTTGTCACAACTCTTGACGAAACTATCCAGCGCTATCTTGAAGAAGGTCTTGACCAGTCTATTAAGGACACTCAGGCTGAATACGCTTACGGAATTATCATGGACGTAAACACAGGTGCGATTCTTGCTATGTCAAGCAAGCCTGACTATGACCTGAACAACCCTTATGAAATCACAAGTCAGACAGTAAGAGACCACCTTGATGAGATTACTGACGAAAGAAAAAGAGATGAAGCTGAGACAACAGCATGGTTCAATCAGTGGAAAAACAGAACAATTTCCGATACATATGAACCAGGTTCGGTTTTCAAAATCATAACTGCGGCAGCGGCACTTGAAGAAAATATCTGGGATTTGTCAAAAACGTATGTATGTGGCGGTGCAATTCAGGTTGATGACAGAAGAATGCACTGCTCACACAGAGAAGGCCACGGCACACAGACCTTTTCACAGGCTTTTGCAAACTCATGCAACCCATTCTTCATTCAGCTTGGTCTTGACATGGGTGTTGACAATTTCTACAAATACTTTGAAGCTTTCGGCTTTACGGAAAGAACAGGCATTGACCTGCCCTCTGAACAGCTTGGTATGTATCACTCTGCAGAGAGTATGAAAAAGACAAAGGTTCAGCTTGCATCAAGTGCATTCGGTCAGTCCTTTACAGTAACACCTATCCAGACAATTACGGCAGTTTCCGCAATTGCAAACGGCGGTAAACTCCTCAAGCCCTATATTGTTGCAAAAACGCTCGATCCCGACGGCAACATTATTTCGGAAACACAGCCTACAGTGAAAAGACAGGTAATTTCCGAAAATACAGCACAGATAATCACAGGCATGATGGAAGACGTTGTTTCCACAGGTACAGGTCAGAACGCCTATGTTGCAGGTTACAGAGTAGCAGGTAAAACAGGTACATCTGAAATTCTTGAAGAGCCCGGTGAATATGTAGCATCTTTTGCATGCTTTGCTCCTGCAGATGACCCGCAGATTGCAATGCTCATCGCAGTCAAAAAGCCTGTAGGCGAATACTACGGCAGCCAGATTGCAGCTCCTGTAGCGGCTGATATTATGCAGAAGGTTATGGTTTATCTCAATGTTGAGCCTAAATACACAGAGGAAGAAAACGCTCATGTTGACAGAAATGCAGATAATGTTGTGGGCAAGAGTGTGGAAGAAGCAAAACAGACTCTCACCAATTCAGGATTTAACGTGAGAGTTATCGGTAGCGGTGAAACAGTTGTTGAACAGGTTCCGTCTTCAAACCAGACAATCTCTGCAAACGGAACGGTTATCCTCTACACCGAACAGAATGCTGAAAAACAGGTTACAACAGTGCCTGACCTTACAGGTATGACAGTAAATCAGGTATATGCCGCAGCAAATCAGGCAGGTGTGAACGTATCAATCGTAGGTAATGCCGCATCAAGCAGTTTCATTTCATATAAGCAGGATAAAGAAGTGAATAGCAAGGTTTATTGCGGCGATACTATTGTCGTATATTTCAAATCAACATCATCAGACGCAGAATAATGAGGTGAATAAAATGTTGTTATCACAGCTTTTAGGAAAGCTTGAAGTCAAAGGAAATTATACTGATTGTGAAATTGCATCAGTTACAGATAAGTTTGATAACATAAACAAGGGCGATGTTTTTGTCTGTATCAAGGGAAACCGCTTTGATGCCCATACAGTTGCTGTAAGAGCCATTGAAGAAAAGGGTGCAGCAGCAGTTGTTGTTGAGCACGATACAGGAGCGGAAAATCAGGTTATAGTCGACAACACAAGAAAGGCATATTCATTCCTGTGCTGGGAATATTTCGGCAGACCCACAGAAAAGCTTAAAATGATAGGAATTACTGGCACAAACGGAAAAACAACAGTGTCATTCCTTATCAAACATATCTTTGAAGAGGCAGGCATAAAATGCGGTCTCTTAGGTACTGTAATCAACCTTGTAGGCGATGAGGAGAGAGTATCATCTCTCACAACCCCCGACCCCTTTGAAATGCAGATGCTTTTCAGAGAAATGGTTGATAAAAACTGCGAAGTCTGCATTATGGAAGTGTCATCTCAGGCACTCAGTCAGCAGAGAGTGGCACCTATCACCTTTGACCTTGGTATTTTCACAAACCTTACTCAGGACCATCTTGATTACCATGGCACAATGGACGCTTACAAAGAGGCAAAGCACCTTCTTTTTGAAAACAGTAAAAAGGTAATTCTCAATGACGACGATGAAGCATCGGAATATATGGGAAGCGGAATTTCTGCCGAAAAGGTAACTTATTCTATTAAAAACAACAGTTCAGATTATACAGCGAAAAATCCTGTTCTTAAGGACAAATCGGTGTCATATGAGCTTGTTGGAAATCTCAGCATTTCAAGAATAAAGCTGAATATTCCCGGTGAATTCTCAATTTACAATTCAATGGCTGCTGCCGTTGCTGCAAAGGAAATGGGAATCAGCATGGATGTGGCGAAAAATGCACTTGCAACATCAAAAGGCGTAAAGGGCAGAATGGAAACTGTTGATGTTGATACAGGTTATACAGTTATCATTGACTACGCTCATTCTCCTGACGGACTTATAAATGTACTGAAATCCCTGAGAAAGGTTTATATGCGCAGGATTATTACTGTTTTCGGCTGCGGCGGCGACAGAGATAAAACAAAGCGTCCCATTATGGGCGAAATCGCGGGAAACATGTCAGATGTTGTTGTTGTAACATCAGATAACCCGAGAACAGAAAATCCCGAAGCGATTATCGAAGATATCCTAAAGGGTATGGATAAATGTAAAGCAAAAATCCATGTTGAATGTGACAGAACAAAGGCAATTGAAAAAGCTTTGTCAATTGCAAAGAAGGACGATGTTGTTCTGCTTGCAGGTAAGGGTCACGAAACCTATCAGATTCTGAATAGCGGAAAAATTCACTATGACGAGAGAGAAATCGTAAAAGAAATTCTGTCTCGCTGAAAGGAATTGCAGATTTATGCAGAAAATTAAACTCAGTGAAATTGCAGAGGCTGTGGGCGGTACTCTGCATGGCGAAGACGGAGAAATCATATCCGTCAGCACAGATACAAGAACAATTGAAAACGGCTCACTTTTCGTTTGCATAAAGGGTGAAAATTTCAACGCTCATCTTTTTGCTTCACAGGCTGTGGAAAAAGGTGCAGTTTGTGTTATGGCAGAGGAAAAGGTTGAATGTGAATGCTCTGTAATTTATGTTTCTTCAACTCGTCAGGCACAGCTTGATTTAGCACGCTTTTACAGAGAAAAATTTTTAATCCCCGTTGTTGGTATTACAGGCAGTGTGGGCAAAACTACAACAAAGGAAATGATTTCCTGCGTAATGGAAGAAAAATATAAGACTCTGAAAACTGAAGGTAACTTCAATAATGATATCGGAGTTCCGAGAATGATTTTCAGACTTGATGAAAGCTACGGCGCAGCAGTTCTTGAAATGGGAATGAGTGCTCTTCGCGAAATTTCTGTTCTGACAAAGGCGGTCAGACCTACTTGCTCAGTAATCAGCAATATCGGTGTATCACACATTGAGAATTTAGGCTCAAGAGAAAACATTCTCAAAGCAAAGCTTGAAATTCTCGAGGGCATGGAAGAAGGCTCAACACTGTTTGTAAACGGTGATGACGACATGCTCTCAGGTGTTGAGAGTGATGATTTCAACATCGTAAGATACGGCATGGACGGCGAAAATCTTGATTATGCAGCGATCAACATTTTTCAGGATAACGAAAAAACTGAATTTGATATTGAATATGATGGAAGTAGTTATCAGAAAATTATTCTTCCCACAATCGGTTTACATAATGTTTATAACGCACTTGCGGCGTTTGCTGTAGGAATTCATCACGGTATTTCTCCCGAAGAGTGTGCATCAGCCCTTGAAAAATATGTACCCTCGGGAATGCGACAGAAAATTGTAAGAAAAAATGGTATTATATTCATCGAGGACTGCTATAATGCAAGTCCTGATTCACAGAAAGCGTCGATGAATGCACTTATGCTCATTGACGGCAAAAGACATATTGCCGTTATCGGTGACATGCTTGAACTGGGCTCTTACAGCGAGAGAGCACACCGTGAGGTAGGGGAATATGCTGCAGAAAAAAATGTTGATATTCTCTTTACATATGGCAAGGAAGCTGAATTTTCAGCAGACAGTGCAAGAAAAGCAGGTCTTGAAAATGTCAACGTTTTCACTGACAAAACTCTTCTTGCTGAAAAACTTCTTGAAACTCTTGAAGAAGGGGATGTTGTTTCCTTCAAAGCAAGCCGCGGAATGAGGCTTGAAGAAGTTATAAAGAAGGTTTACGAAGGACTTGATTGATTAATGAACAATGTTTTTCCGATTATTCTCGGCGGCATAATAGCCTTTGGTGTCACAACGTCACTTGGCTTTGTGCTTATCCCGTATCTTCATAAACTGAAATTCGGTCAGACTATTCTTGATATCGGACCGAAGTGGCATAAGCGCAAGCAGGGCACACCCACTATGGGCGGAATTATGTTTATAATTGCCTCTGTTCTTGCTGTTGTAGCCACGGTTATAACTGATAAACTGATGGGCGGAGACTTGATCGGCGGAAACAGTATAGTCAAAAATATTTATTACACCCGCTTCTGGTCAGGCTTTATAATGGCTCTGTCATTTGCTTTTGTAGGCTTTGTTGATGACTACATCAAGGTTGTGAAAAAGCGTAATTTAGGTCTGACTTCCATGCAGAAAACAGTCATGCAGCTTCTGATTATTTTCTGTTACTTAATCAGCATGAGAATGACAGGGGAGCAGTCAATGCTGATACCCTTGGTTGGTAATGTTCCTATGGGTTGGTTTTACTGGATTTTCGGAATTGCGGTAATCTACGGCGCAGTAAATGCAGTGAATTTCACTGACGGTATAGACGGACTTTGCTCTTCTGTTACATTGACAGCTGCAGCGTCGTTCATTGTTATTGCTTTCATGAGAAAAAACATGGGTGCAGGACTTTTATCAAGTGTTCTTCTGGGAGCGTGTGCAGGCTTCCTTGTGTGGAACAGAAACCCCGCAAAAGTCTTTATGGGTGACACAGGCTCCATGTTTCTCGGTGCGATGGTAGTTGCAATTGCGTATACACTTGAGTGTCCGCTCATTCTGCTTCTTACAGGTATTGTTTATGTAATTGAAGGTCTGAGCGACGTTATTCAGATAGGTTATTTTAAATTGACACACGGTAAAAGAATTTTTAAAATGGCTCCCATCCACCACCATTTTGAGATGTCAGGCTGGAGCGAGAAGAAAATCTGTATAGTTTTCAGCTTTGTCAATCTCCTTGGCGGTGCATTGGCGGCAGTATTGATGAATTTTGAGTTGTAAGGAGGAGATATAATGGGTTCTGAAGGAATAAGAAAAGAAAGTAGCCTTAAGCTTCTTTTGTTCGGACCGAGAGTTGAGGACAAGAGCCTGAAAGGCTTGCAGAAAGAATTCAAACAAAGGGGAACTATTGATGTGGTTTTCCTTATTCTTGTAATGTATTTTGTGGTTTTCGGTACAATAATGATGTTTTCGGCAAGCTATCCGAGAGCGGAGCTTGAAACTCCTGAAATAAATATTTTAAAATTGGAGTTCGGTCCTTATACTTATCTCGTCAAACAGATTTTTTTCCTGCTGATAGGTATTCCCGCAATGCTTGTGGCGTCTGTTGTAAAAACTGATGCGGTAAAAAGGTTTTCGTTTCTGTTGTTCGGTTTTTCAATTGTTTTACTTATAATTGTTTTGTTCTTCAACACCGGAGTTCAGAGTTCAGACGGCGACCAGTACAGAAGATGGATTGACTTAGGTTTTATGACGCTTCAGCCGTCAGATGTGGCGAAATTCACGCTCATAGCTTTCCTGGCAGCACTGCTTGATACTAACAGACAGCGTGTTGAGACAGACTGGAAAGCACTTCTTCCGCTTACAGGTGTAATTGTATTTGTTGCAGCGCTTATAGTTCTTGAAAAGCATTTCTCTGCAACATTCCTTGTCCTTCTTATGGGCTTTACAATGATGTATCTTGGCGGCGGCAAAAAGTGGTGTTTCATTCTTGTAATTGCAGTGGCAGTTGTTGGCATTGTGCTTCTTGTTGTAAACATGGATGTTTTCCCCAATTATGTTCAGGAAAGACTTAAAGGCTGGCTTGACAGGGATTATGATCCCACAGGCAGCAGATGGCAGACTAACCAGTCCCTTTATGCAATCGGCTCAGGCGGACTTTTCGGTGTAGGTCTCGGAAATTCAAAGCAGAAGCATCTCTATCTTCCCGAGCCTCACAATGACTTTATTTTCTCAGTTATCTGTGAAGAGCTTGGTTTTATCAGAACAGTTCTTTTTGTAATTGTTCCTTTTGCTCTTCTTATTCTCAGAGGCTTCCAGATTGCCATGCGTACAAAGAACAGATATGCGTCTCTTCTCGTTATGGGTATTATGGTTCAGGTAGGCATACAGACATTTTTTAACATCGGTGTTGTAACAGGTATGCTTCCCAATACAGGTATCAGCCTTCCGTTTTTCAGTTTCGGCGGTACTGCACTTATAATGCTTCTGGGCGAAATGGGATTTGTGCTCTCGGTATCAAGGCGTGCAAGCGTTAACGAATAATTCAAGTAATAAATAAAGGATCTGATGAAATGTTGAACAGTAAGAAAATTGTTTTTACTACAGGCGGAACAGGTGGACATATTAACCCCGCACTTGCAGTTGCAGGTGAAATCAGAAGAAAATATCCTGATGCGGAAATTCTCTTTATCGGTACATCAGACAGGCTTGAAACAAAGCTTGTACCTGATGCAGGCTTTGAATTGAAAACAGTTGAAATGAGCGGTTTTCAGAGAAAACCAAGCCTCGAAAACCTGAAAAGAAATTTTCTCACAGTGAAAAGACTTCTCACCGTAACAGGTAAGGTCAAGAAAATCTTTGAAGCTTTCCCACCTGATATTGTTATCGGCTTCGGCGGATATGTGAGCGGTCCTGTTGTGAGAACAGCGGCAAAAATGGGAATACCCACAGTAATCCATGAGCAGAATGCGTTCCCCGGTGTTACAAACAAAGCTTTAGCTAAAATGGTTGACAAGGTAATGCTCACTGCGGCAGAGGCTGAAAAATATATGCAGCCAAAAAATCCCGTAGAGGTAACAGGTCTTCCCGTAAGACACGAAATTGTTGAGGCTGACAGAGAATTCTCCCGTGCCGAACTTGGTATCGGCGACAAGCCTCTTATTCTTTCAATGGGCGGAAGCCTTGGTGCAAGAACAATCAATGAAGCAATGGTTGATGTTATTGCACGTTTGCAGAAAGAACATAAATTCAAATTTATCCATGCCACAGGAAAATTCGGTACATGGGTACCTGATAAACTTAAGGAAAAAGGCGTTGACCTTACGGATCCCGATATTGAAATTCGTGAATATATCAACAATATGGATGTTTGCATGTCAGCATCGGATGTTATAATCGGTCGTTCAGGTGCAAGTACACTCAGTGAGCTTCAGGCAACAGGCAGTGCATCAATTCTTATCCCTTCACCCAATGTTACTGAAAATCATCAGTATCATAACGCTATGGCACTTGTAAACAAAGGTGCAGCGGCAATTATCGAGGAGAAAGATTTAACAGGTGAAAAGCTGACAAATATGCTCCTTGAGCTTGTTGAAAATAAAGAAAAGCTTTCTTCAATGAGAAAGAATGCAAAAGAAATGGCAATTCTTGATTCAACAGACAGAATCATTAAAATCATAGAAGAAACAATCAAATAATTTCACATAAAAAAACTTCCGGCATATTATAGGGTGAGTTATAATTGTCGGAGGGATTTATGTGGAAAAGTTAACTATCTGCGGTAAGAAAAGGCTGAACGGCACACTTTCAGTGCAAGGCTCAAAAAACAGTACCTTGCCTATAATTGCCGCGGCAGTGCTGTGTGAAGGCGAGATAATTTTACATAATTGTCCACACCTTACCGATGTGGGTGCAGCGGTAAATATACTCAGCCATCTCGGATGTAAAATCAGAAGAGAAGGCGACACTCTTATAATTGACTCAACAAACATAGAAACATCTGAAATTTCAGAAAAGCTGATGCATGAAATGCGCTCTTCAATTGTGTTTTTAGGTGCTCTTCTTGCAAGAACAGGCAAGGCAGTTCTCTCAACTCCGGGAGGCTGTGAAATCGGTCTGAGACCTATTGATTTGCACCTTCGTGCAATGAGAGACCTTGGCACAGCTATTTCAGAAGAGGGCGGAAAGCTTTTTTGTACAGCACCTGATGGCATCAGGGGCAGAGAAATAACACTTGCCTTTCCGAGTGTAGGTGCAACAGAAAATGTACTGCTTGCGGCGAGTCTTGGAAAAGGCAGAACAATTCTGAATAATGCCGCAAGAGAACCTGAAATTAAAAATCTTGCGGATTTTCTTACCCTTTGCGGTGCAAAAATATATTTTGCAGGTGAGGGGAAAATAATAATCGATGGTGTTAAAAAGCTTCATGGCTGTGAGTTTCGCGTAATATCTGACAGAATTGTTGCGGCAACATACATGGCTGCTGCGGCAGTAACAGGCGGGGAGATAGATATTCTCAATTTTCCTGTAAATGATGTAACTCCTGTTCTGCCACAGTTTGAAGCATGCGGATGCAAAATCGTATCGGATGAAAACAGAATGCATATAAAAGCTCCTTCAAGGCTGAAAAGCATGGGAACAGTACGGACGATGCCGTATCCGGGCTTTCCTACAGATTTTCAGGCACCTGCAATGACTATGGCATCGGTTGCAGAGGGAACGGCAATTTTCATTGAAACCATTTTTGAAAGCCGTTATAAGCATGTTTCGGAACTAAAAAAAATGGGTGCAAATATTACTACTCAGGGCACTGTTGCAGTTGTGCAGGGTGTAAAAAGGCTGACAGGCGCAAAAGTATATGCAGAAGATTTACGGGGTGGTGCAGCACTTGTGCTTGCAGGTCTCGCGGCAGAAGGGAAAACAGAGGTTTATAACCTTAAACATATAGACAGAGGATATGAAAAAATAGAGGAAAAACTGTCATCTTTGGGGGCAGAGATTGAGAGGGAGGTTTAGTTTTGAGAGACAAAAATGAAAGACCGACAGAAGAATTTCAGAATGTTTATGATATGAAGGGCAAAAAGGTTGCATCTGATGCAGGTCGTAAAAGATACGCACCTGTGCAGAACTCAAACTATAAAACAGGGGACACAAAGCGAAAAGCACATTCTGTAAATCAGAAAAAAAGAAGAAGAATCCTCCGAGGTGCTCTGTTCATCTTTTTCATGATTGCAGTTCTTGTTTCAGCGGTTTTCGGACTTTCACAGGTTTTCTGTAAGGTCGATACAGTGACAATAAAATACACAAACAAAGCTCAGGACTCAAAAAGATATTATACTGACAAAAATATAATTCTTGGCACAGGAATCGAAAACGGTGACAATCTTCTTTTTGTCAGCTCAGCTGATGTGAGCGAGAAGCTTGAAAAGAATATGCCGTATATTTCATCAGCAGTTGTGAAAAAAGATTTCCCCTCAACCGTTATAATTGAGGTCACAGAGTGCTCAAAGGTTTATGCTTTCAAGGCAAAAACAGGCTATTGTCTTGCAGATGAAAAGGGAAAATTCATTGAACTTGCGGACAGCAAAAAAGCAGGAAAATATACTGTTGTAACTTGCAGCGATGTTGTGAGCACACTGACAGGCGAGCCTCTGCAGCTTGGTAAACAGGATCAAGCGACAGAAGAATATCCCGACACTCAGAAAATACTTGATTATCTTGAACTTCTGAAAAAAAGCGGAATGAATATTACGAGCGTTGACATACGTGACCTTGCAGATATCAGCATGGTATACGACGGAAGAATCAGAGTACATGTTGGTGAGATGTCTGATGAAGAAAACGGTGTTACTGCATGGAGAAAGCTTCAGCTTGCCAAAAATGCTCTTGCCAAGCAGGATGAAGTAAGCAAAACCCAGACAGGTAAGCTTGAACTTGCCATTTCAAAGAAAGCATATTTCACCGCTGATAAGGAAAATCCTGAGGAAGAAAAAACCACAGTTAAGGAATAAAAAGGGAATTTTCTGTCAAAAAGCGGAAAATGTAACATAAATTTCATAAAGAATATACATATTTTTGAATTATCAACTTGTAATTTATGATTTTGTGTGGTACAATAAACAGGAATAGAATAAAATTCCATAGGAGGAAGTAAAATGGCATTTGAAATGGATAACGAGTTTGAAAGCGCTGTCCAGATTAAAGTTATCGGCGTAGGCGGCGGTGGCGGAAACGCAGTAAACCGCATGATCGATGCAGGTATCAGAGGCGCAGAATTTATTTCAGTCAATACAGATAAGCAGATTCTTGGTTTTTCTAAAGCAACACATAAACTCCAGATTGGTGAAAAATCAACAAGAGGTCAGGGTGCAGGCGGACTTCCTGAGGTAGGCGAAAAGGCTGCTGAGGAAAGCCGTGAAATCATCACTGATCTTCTTCAGGGTACTGATATGGTATTCATCACAGGCGGTATGGGCGGCGGCACAGGTACCGGCGCAGCTCCTGTTATCGCATCAATCGCAAAAGAGCTTGGCTGTCTTACAGTGGGTGTTGTTACAAAACCCTTCAAATTTGAAGGCAGAAACAGAATGGCACTTGCTGAGAAAGGTATTGCAAAGCTTGCAGAGCAGGTTGACAGCCTTATCGTAATCCCCAATGACAGACTTAAATATGTCAGCGAACAGAGAATTACACTTAAGAACGCATTTGAAAAGGCTGATGAAGTTCTTCTTCAGGGTGTTCGCAGTATTTCAGAACTTATCAAAGTTCCCGGTTTCATCAACCTTGACTTTGCTGACGTTACAAGTGTTATGAAGAATGCAGGCTACGCACACATGGGTGTAGGACGTGCAAGCGGTAAAGATAAAGCAGAAGTTGCAGCAAATGCAGCTGTTACAAGTCCTCTCCTTGAAACAGAAATCAAGGGTGCTAAGGGTGTTATCATGAGTATCAAATCTTCTGAGGATATCGACCTTGAAGATGTTGAAGTAGCAGCAGATATCATCACTCAGGCAGCAGATCCGGATGCAGTTATCACATGGGGTGTTGCATACGATGAAAACCTTGAGGATGAAATGGTTGTTACTGTTATCGCAACAGGCTTCGGCAACGAAAACAATGATGCTGAAAAGCTTTTTGCAGACATGAAACCTCCCGTAACAAAGTCTGCTCCTGTTGAAATGCCTGTTTTCACAGAGCCCGCAACAGAAGCTCCTGCAGCAGAGGAAAAAGTAGCAGAAGCTCCCAAGTCAGAGCCTGTAATGCCTAACTTTGATCCCGCTCCCAAGCCGGCAGCAGAGCCTAAGAGAGAAACACCTCCCGCAGGCACAAAGGATAAGCTTGAAGATGACGAATTCTATGTTATCCTTGATGACCTTATGAAAGGCAACTAAATAGTAAATCAACCGCTGTTATCCCGTAAAAAGGACAACAGCGGTTTTGTTATAAGAAAAATTATGATTTTGCGAGATGTGTATAAAGCCTTCCCCTCGAGGGGAAGGTGGGTTTTGCAAAGCAAAACTCGGATGAGGTGGAAAGCTGAAGGTTTTAATTTATTTAAGGATATGTACGGAAACTTCGTTTCCTACACCTCACCACCGCCTGACGGCGGAGCCTCTCCTCAAGGAGAAGCCGAATATTTTCCGTCAGACAAATTATAATTTACTATTGCATAAATTTTTCTGTTGTGGTAAACTAATTGTGCCAAACGAACTTAATATTTTTACGCATAATATAAGTGTGTGTTTTTATACCTTTCGGTAAAAATGCATGCTCTACTTTTGCATACTTGTATTGTGCGAATTTAAGTTTGTTTGGCGACAATCGGAGCTATGTGTTTTTCAGTGCGTATGACTTCGGTTGTACGCACTTTTTTATTCAGCAAATAATCTGCATTCTGTTACATTTATTCTGTATCTTAGGACAGACGCATTGAAAAGTATTGTTTTGTCATGTGAAATTTAAAAGTAGCGTAAAAACACAGACAATGGAGGAATCATAATGAAAAGAATTAAAAGCACGAGCAAAAAAATCTTGTCAATACTTCTCACAGTAATAATACTTGTATGTATTGCACCTATCAATGTTATTTCTGTATTTGCAGCAACGTTTGATCAAATCAATGCTGATTCAGTTTTTTTGAAACAACAACCTAATACTGTTACTTGTACTCTGGTTGCCACTGCAAATATGATGCGTAGATATTCAATGTTACGTGGAGATTCTAATTGGTCTTCAATTACTGAATCTAAGGCACGTAGTTATGCTTGGATAAGCGGTGAGGGTTTGAGGGGGACGTTTACATATAGCGACACATCAAATAGTATTGCAAATATTTCGGTTACTTGCACAAGTTTATCTACCGGTTCATCTAATACCTCAACACTTATCGATGTTTTAGCTCGACATCCCGAAGGAGTAGTTATTTACAACGGAATCCATGCTGTTCTGCTGACGGACTATACAAACGGTGTTTTTTATTGCAACGATCCAGATGATTTACAACCTGTTGGAAGAGTTAATGTTTCAAGAGCATATAGTGTGAATGTAACAAACGCTACTAAATATTGGTATGTTACTTCTCAAAGTGTCAGTTTGGGTGCAACAGACACATCCAAACCCTCCGTTTTAATGAATAAGAATGTTTCTACAATATGGAATGATATGGATTTTTCTTTTAATGCTGAAGGCGCAACGAGTGTTCATTTATATATTTATAAAGGTACTGAAAAATATTTTGAAGGTGAGTTTTCGCCGACAGATACATATACAAGACAATTTGGTCAGACGGGACATTATTCTTGTTATTTAGTTGCACATAATGCATCTGGAGATATAGAGAGTGACTGGCTTGGATTTGATATTGTAGAAAAACCAAAAATTACAGTTGGAGAAGAAAAAACGAATTTATGGGAAGATGTGTCTTTTGATTTGTCAGCACCGAATGCATATAAAACAATTTTTACAATATATTATAACTATGGGGCAGAGGTATATTTTACTGGGGAGTTTTCTTCAAGCACGAAATATACAAGGCAGTTTGGTAAAGCAGGACAATATTCATGTTGTCTTACTGCGTTTTATCAGGATGGTACAACTATAGAAAGCGATTGGCAATCTTTTGTTGTTGAAGAGTCAAAGTGCAAAATTATTGGTAATATATATAGCTTTGAAAATGAAGAAGAAATAAGTATTAGTATAACAGGAATGGAAGATTCTATCGCCATAAAAAACATAGTAATTGATGAGAACACTACTGCTTATTCCATTTTAGACATTGAAACAGGTGAATATATTCTGAAAGCTTCAAAAGCAAACCATGTTACACGCGAATATAGTGTCACTGTTGGTGAGGAAGATGTTGAACTTGATATTCAGCTAAATCTTATCGGTGACATCAACGGTGACGGAAAAGTCAACACTCTTGACGTTGCACGAGCTAATGCCCATGCAAGAAGTGTTTCTTCACTTTCAGATTATGATTTTGCGTGTGCGGATATCAACGGCGACGGAAAAGTTAATACTCTTGACGTTGCAAGAATGAACGCTCATACAAGAGGTGTTACAACGCTCTGATAAGAATTAATAAAACAGATAACTGCTGTCATCCCGTAAAAAAGGATAACAGCGGTTTTGTTTATAAGATGAATTATTGCTTATAAAGCCTTCCCCTCAAGGGGAAGCCTATGTTGTTTAATCAACTAAACAATAATTTATGTGTGGTGTTTTTTTATACCGCATAGAAATTACTTTCCCACGCAGGGATATATTTGTGTTGCCTGAAATAGAATTTGTAATCGCTTCTTATCTCATTTATTGCGAGAGGAATTGAAAACATATCTTCGTTTCTGTGATACGCACAGATGTAAAGTTTCGGCTTGTGAGTTCTGATTGTGTTTTCAGCACCTTTTATGGCGTCAAGCTCGCTGCCTTCAATGTCCATTTTAATAAGTGAAATTTTTTCATCACCGAGGCTGTCAATTGCGATAGCCTCAATTTTTTCGCCTTCGTCCGCAATCTTTGACTGTCTGCCTGCAGATTTTTTAAAGAAGAGTGAAGTGTTTTCTTTGTATGCCGCAACATTCATCGGTTCAACAAAAGTTAATTTTTCCGTGTTTCTCACAAGCTTTGCAAAATTCTTTCTGTCAGGCTCAAGGGCAAAGATTTTCCTGATTTTTCCACGGGTTGCGTTTACAAATTCTTCTACGGTGTCTCCATTGTATGCACCCAAATCAGCAATAATTTCATCCCTTTCGAGTCTTAAAATATTCTCGTAAACTTCATACTTTTCACTGAAAGAGGGGAGAAGATAGTTAAGCTTACCGCTGATTTTGAAGTTGATGAGGTTAATGAAAGTTTCCCTCGATTTATCATCTGCAAGCATTGAATAAACCTTGTCAAACTTTTCTTCATTTGCTTCCACAAACTCTCTTGTGAAAAGACCTTCGCCTGCAACAGGGACTGTAAGTGAGTAAAAAGGATGCTTGCGTGACATCTGCCATACTCTGTCGATTGTGGCATCATCTTTAACAGCAAAGGTCATCAGCGAAACAAAGTCACCGTATTTTTCTTCTGCCTCAGAGTATTTAAGCACCTTTTTGCCGTGGAAAAAGTGACCTCTTACAAATTCATCGCTTGCGTAAACATCGCTGTACTCTATGCCGAATTCATTCAATCTCTCGATAATCATGTCGGCGCCGTTTCCCATTCCGTAAAGCAGAATCGGTCTGGACTCTTTCTGCAGTTTGAGCCAGACCGTTTCTTCACTGATATATTCCAGCATATTAATATTTATCCATGCTGTCAACGCTGAGTACGAACACTGTTGCACCGCCGACAGTAACTTCCTTAGCTTTGTCAAGCTCACTCATGTGAGTGCCGAATGTAGCAGTTGAGGAAGCAGTATGAGTTCTTGTCTGAGAATATTTTGAAATGATTTCCTTTGCTCTTTCAACATCCTTGTCTTCTGAACCGATAAGAAGTGTTGTGTTGCCAACCATAAGGAAACCGCCTGTTGTTGAAAGCTTTGTAACTGTGAATTTTTCTTTTGTGAGAGCAGATGCCACAACAGCACTGTCATCATTGTTTACAATTGCAAGAATAAGTTTCATTTTTATTTCTCCTTAAATCAAATGTCGGGAAGCAGCATTTTGATGCTTCGTTTGTCAAGTTTATAAAGGTCGGGGATTTCATATCTGTTGTCACTGCCGTCCTTTATAAGTATACGTCCGTCGTAAAGAGTTTTGATAGCTGTCAGACTGTTTCTAACTTCAAATGTATATACGCCCTTGTCGGTTTCAACTGTCCACATCCAGATACTGAATTTTTCGTAACGCTTGATGAATTTTGTGATTCTCGGAATCATGTAATATTCATCAAGAGCACTCTGCAATGCTTCTCTGCTTTCAGGCAGAAGATTGTCGATGTTTCTGATAATTGCACATTCGTTTCCTTCGCTGTCGAGGAGAGAAATGTACTTATTAAGACCGCTTATGGGGAAAAGTCTGTGAGGCTCAAGGCCTGTCAACTTTTCGTCAGAGCCGTAAAATTCAGCGTCAATAAAAATTTTATCGTTAACAGTCAGCTTAACCTCGGGACCGTCAATATATTTTAACATAATTTACACTCCCTTTCAAGATTATTCAAAGTTTTCCTTGTCTTTCTCTTCTCTGATTTTCTGTGACATGGACTGAATCTGAATCAGCTTGTAATACTTACCCTTGAGAGCCATCAGCTCTTCGTGTGAGCCGTTTTCAATGATTCTGCCTTTGTCAACAACAAGGATTCTGTTTGCTTTTCTGAGAGTTGAAAGTCGGTGAGCAATCATAAGAGTTGTTCTGCCGCGGATAAGTCTTTCGATAGCCTGCTGGATAAGCTCTTCAGTTTCGGAGTCAACAGCGGCAGTTGCTTCGTCGAAAATAAGGATGCTGGGGTTTTTCATAACGGCACGTGCAATAGAAAGTCTCTGCTTTTCACCGCCTGAAAGACCGATACCTCTTTCGCCAAGGAATGTATCGTAAGAGTCAGGCAGACGTGAAATAAACCCGTGAGCATTCGCAACATCTGCTGCATAAATTACCTGTTCAACGTGAGCGTTTGGTGTACCGTAAGCAATATTGTTGAAAACAGTGTCCTTGAACATGAGAGGCTCCTGTTGAACATAGCCTATCTGGTCTCTGTAATATTTCATGTCGATGTCTTTGATGTTCACATCGTCAATGAGGATTTCACCTTCGTAATCATCGTAGAAACGCATGAGAAGGTTAATGAGTGTTGATTTACCCGAACCTGTTGTACCTACAATGCCGACGATATCACCGGGATTGAGGGTGAAGCTTACGTTGTCAACAACTTTCTTTGAACGGTCAAAGGCAAAGTTAACGTTTCTGAATTCAATCTTGCCTTCCATTCTTTCGAGTTCTTTTCCTTTTGCAAAGTCATGTTCAGGCTCAGCGTCGATAATGTCAAAAATCTTTTCCGCAGAAGCAAGAGCGTTCTGATAAGAGTCGCTGATGTTTGCAAAGAAGCTGACAGGACCATAGAACATACTTGTGTAAGAAATAAATGAAACAAGAAGACCGATTGAGATTTCATTGTTGTCAGGGTCAATAATCCATTTACCGCCAACAAGCCAGATAATAACTGAACCGCATGTAATGAGGAAAGTCATAACGTTGGGGAAAACAGAAGCAATAACGCTTGCTTTCTTGTCTTCTTTCAGCCAATCGTCGCAGTAAGCTTTGAACTTGCCGATGATTGAATCCTCGTTTGTGAAAGACTTGATAACTCTTACACCGGGAATTGTGTCTGCAAGAAGTGTTGAAATGTGTGAACTTCTTATCCACAATCTGCGGTAGCGGGGACCGATTTTCTTACCAAAAATTCTGCCGCCGATAACAACGAGGGGAACGGGGAGAAGTGAGAGGAGAGTCAGCTTCCAGTTCATCACAAGCATAATTGCCGCAATACCTATAAGAAGGAATCCCTGAGTAATACCTTCCTGAGAAATTCGCATTATGAAGTTCTGGAGAATAACTGAGTCAGAGTTAACTCTGTTGATAACAGAACCTGTTGAAGTTTTGTCATAATAACTGAGAGGCAGATACTGAGCCTTCGCGTAAATATCCTTTTTCAGGTCGATGATAATTTTGTCACCTGCAACTCTGAGGTAGTATGTGCGGATAAAAGAGATAAGGTACTGCACAACATAAACACCCAGAAGGAAAAGGATGATTTTTATAAGTCCTGATGCATCCTTGTTCGGGATAATATCATCCACCATAAGCTGAGTAACCTTCGGCGGTACGAGAGAAAGCCCCGTCACAACTACTGAAAGGATAATACAGAGAATGAGTTTTCCTTTTTCAGGCATGAGATATTTCATAAGCTTTGAAATAATCTTGCCTTTGCCCTTACAGTTGTAGCATTCCGCGTCGGGAGAAGCTAATTTTCGTCCGCATTTTGGACAGAAGGAACGCTGCTTGTCATAAGTGGATTTTACAATAAGTAGCTGTTCTTCAAATTCCATACCCTTATTAAGGTTGTTGATGAAGATTGCAGCAGCGTCGGCAATGTCGGCATTAGCGTATGTAAATCTCAGAACAGTTTCTGTCTTTTCAGCAGTCTTGATTCTGATAATAGCGTTGCCGTACATTCTTTTTACAATGACTTTTTCGATGTCGGCGAAAGCAAATTTTTTGTATCCGCTCTCAATCTTTGAGTCAATTGCAACTGCTTGATTTTTCGTGACGATGAAAGCGGAGGAGTCGTATTTTCCGTCAAGGTTAAGGTCACCCACAACGGCGAAGAGGATTTTCTCCCCATCGAGGACTTTCTCAGCAGTTTTCATAATGTCATCAGGGATTGGTTTGTTTGAAAAGGTTTTGATTTCTTCCATATAAAACCCTCCTTTTTGGCTATGCACTTATGAAAAGAGTGGACTTTTCGCGTAAAGTATAGCACAGTGACATAAAATGTCAATGGTTTTTTTACAATTTTTTTTAAAAATATTTTCAGTACAAAAAATTAGTTTTTTACATGCGAAAAATGCTGTCCTGAAAAGGTTAGTTATGTTGACTGTTTGTAATTATAGTTGATATAATATTGATGAATTGCGAGGTGGGAAAAATGAAAAGGCTTTATGTGTTATGTTCATCTGTAGTGATTTCAGCATTGACTGCTACGGTTTTGATTTTGGTTAATTATTTTATTGAGTCAGATGCTTTTTGGCTTGACATATCAGCACTTATCGGTGTTATTGTTTCTTTCTGTTTATTATTTATATTGCTTTTGGAATTTATCTCAGGACTTTATAAAGTAAAGCTTGATGAGACGGAGATAGCTTTCTGTAAGGGCAATCGCGTCTGTGAAAAAGTGCAATACAGTGATATTGAAGCCTTGTCAATTGTTGTAGCTGCAGATTATTACTGGAATCCGATACTTGATGAAGAAAAGAAAAAATACGTAGCCATTTCAGCCTTTTCTTCTGAGTAGACAGCTTCGTCAGACATTGCTCCTGATTCAATTATCAGAATGCCACGCGCACACTTGAAAAAACCAAATTCGGATGGTGTCAGATTGTTTTGTTACGTATATGAAAACGAAGATTTGATAAAGATTTTAAAGTATACGAAAGCAAGCATATACATCACAGGAGAAGCATATTCCCTATGTTCTGATAAGCTGAAAGGGATTGAAAACTCTGTTTTTGTTTCATGCTTTGATGATAACGGAGACAAAATTCTGAAGCCGGCAAAAACTTGTTCGTATGATAGAGGATGTTTACAATGAAAAACTTAAAGGGTATAAAAAAACTGTCAGGATTTTCCTTAGTGATGTTGTTTGTGTCTTTATTTATTGGTACGATAGCTGTACACGCTGTAAATACACGTTTTTCAGCAGAGCAATTGTCCGAAAAAGATAAAAATACCTTCCTTTCAAATGTTGATATTTCTCTGATTGAAGAAGAACCGCAGATGCAGTCAATAGTCTGTTTTGATGTGAACGGCGACGAAAAAATTGCACTGGGATATAGCGATTCGGAGAATAAAACAATCTGTGTTTATAGTCAGAATGAATTTTTGTACGGATACGAATTTGGCTGTACGGGAGATTTTGCTGTAGAATGGGACGAAGAAAACATAAACATATATTTCGTCCGTAGTGATATTATAGTAATCGTCAATCAAAAAGGCGATATTCTTGATATTGCAAAGGTTCAGAACACAACTGAAAATAATAGATATCACAATTTTTTACTCCACTCAACGGAGAGACTTGTGGGTGACAGAAAATATTCACTCAGAAATGATATGGGGATTTTGAATTTTGTCGCTTCATCATATTCTCAATTGACTGTAACAGATGCCAATGGCACAGAAACGATGTTGTTTGATGTGAATTCATCACAGCTTGCAAAAACGGTAGCAGTTTCTGTACTCATAACAGTGTTTGTCTGTATAGCGATAGTCGTTATAGTTAAGGGCTATAAAAAAGCTTTGATTGACAGAAAAACAGGCAAGTGATATCATTGAATGAGAACTTACGGGAGGTAAGACAAGATGATAGAATTTTCAGGATATCTTTCAGGTGAAGCTGAAAAGCATTTTTGGAAGAAAAGCAAAGCTTTCGGAATGAAGCTTTTTCTGGCTGCAGTGATAATTGTTTTCCCAATAGTATTACATTGGACGCTTCAGCTTCAGCATTATATTGCACTTGGAATCTACGGTATAGCCCTTGTTGCGGGTGTGCTGCTGATTCTGTTAAATCCTCAGAGCAAAAAAGACAAAAAGGCTTTAACCCCCAACAGGATTTTTACAGATGGCGAAACAATTACATGTGTGACGGAAAAATGCACGGAAACAAAATTCATCGGAGACGAAAAGCTTGTCTTAGACTACGGGGAGTTTTATGAGCTTGTTTTTCCTTTTGGTAAAGTCAGTCATAACTTCATTTGTCAGAAAAGCCTGCTGACAAGCGGTACTCTTGAAGAATTTGAAAAGCTGTTTGAGGGTAAGATAGTGTCACATTGAAAATTTTCACTTATAAATTCGTTGGTTCTGACGCGATTACAAAGAATTATTAAAAGTATAAATATTATAAAAAATAATTAAAGTCACAAAATATGACCTCATTTTACTTGACATGAAAGGCAAAATTTTATATAATTTAAGAGAACTAAAGGGATAACTTTAGTAACCAATGAACCTTGAAAGGAAGTGAATTGAATGAATTTCACAGATATCATCGAAGGCATTAAGACAGGTTGGGCTATCCTTAACGAGATCATCAACTTTGACGTTCTTGTTGACTACATAAAGAAGGGTATCGAAGCTCTCGTAGCTCTGTTTTAATCTCTGAAAACGTTTTATAACATCCCTGTCCTTTTCAGGGCAGGGTATTGTTATGAAATACCTTGTTCCACATTTGGTATTTATTTACCATCCACACATAAATAAAAAGAATCATAGAGGTGATATGAAACATGAAAAAATCATTGAGCATCATTCTCTGCTTTGCAGTAGTGCTGACTACATTTGCTATCGGCTTCTCTGCATTTGCAGGCGCAGATTCTTTGTCAGTTGTTTCAGGTCCCGATAAGCTTTATTATCTGGATGCTGCAGACAAAATTGATGTAACAGGCACAGTCCTCAGCGTTAAGCAGGGCATGGGTGAACAGACAATTACTTTGACAGAGAATATTGAAAGAAAGGGTGCACTTGCTGATGCAGTGCCCACAACAGCTTCAACAGAAAGCACAACTGTTGCAGACGAAACAACAACTGAAGCAGCTGCAGCAGAGACAGTTACTTCAACAGAAGCTGAGACAGAAAAGGTTGACCCCAAAAAGGTAGAGGTTTATTATGATTATCCTCTCGCACAGGGCGAAAACGAAGTTATCTTCAAGTATGAAGACAAAACTGCAAGTGCTAACGTTTATGTTGATGCAAACCCTGTAAAGAGCATTTCAATCACAAAGGCTCCCACACAGAAGGACTACTACTACGGCTACGATAACGACAAGGATGTTAATTTGTCAGGCCTTGAAATCACAGTTGTTTTCAACCCCTGTGGCGGTGAAAAGGAACAGACTTTCGTTTATAAGTATGATGATGTGAAGTCTCTTACTTTCAAAGGATACAAATTCAATATGTACTTTGCTTACCAGCTTAAGGTTGGTAAGAACCCTGTTATCGTAACATACCTTAACAAGGAAACACAGTTTGAACTCAATTATGAAGAGGTTGTTGTAGGTGATGTTAACGGCGACGGTGCAGTAAATGCTGCTGACCTTGTACGTCTTTCAAGAATCGTTATTAACGATGAAGACCTTCCCTACAATGCACTTGAAACAGACATTGAAACAGACGGAAAGATTAACCAGAAAGACCTTAAGGCTCTTCGTCAGATGCTTACAATGCCTGATGACAAGGGTGAGTTTGACTGGGTATTCGATGCACAGCTTCTTTCATATATGGTATCAAAGGACGGCTACTTCTACACAAACAGTGACCCCTGGCAGAGGAACTTCGGCTTCAACGCACTTTATGACTATGCTACTCCCTATACTTTCATGTACTATGATACATTCCGTGTTTTCTTTGACTATGGTACATATGAAGACGGTACAGTCAAGCAGTGGATGATTCAGCCCTGGAAGGGACAGTACGGCATGGTGCTTTACGGTGCAGAGCTTGGTGTTTACACTAAACCCGAAACACGTGTTACTCCTCACTATGACTGTGCAAGCGACGAAGACCTTCTCGGTATGACAATGACAGTTTATAAGGATGAAAAAGAAGCATTCACAATGCCTTATGATATGTACTGGTGGATCACAGGCTTCAAACCCGGTGCGCTTGATAACTACACAGATATGTCAAAGCCTCACAGCCAGCTTACACTCAAATTTACAGTTGACCTTAAATCAGAAGAAATGGCAAAACTCTTTGCAGAAGGTCTTGAAGAGAAAGGCTTTGAAAAGGTTGGATTCATCGATACTGTAAACTTCAGAAAAGTTGACACATACATGATTTCAGGCAACCGCGTTGTGTTCCTTTGGAGAAACATTGTTGACTCCGATAAGGGAACAAATATGTAAGGGGAGGTAGGAAGATATGAAAATTACTAAAAAGATTCTTTGCGTACTTCTTGCTCTCTCATTTGTGTTTGCGTCAGTCAGTGTCAGCATGACAGCTTCTGCTGCTTCTGACATGGCATTCACAATCAGCAATGTCAAAAAGGCATCAGGTGGCGACACAGTAACAATGAAAGTTACTCTTTCAAACTCAAAACCTGTATGTGTAGTTAACCCCACAGTTGAATATGATGCAGAAAAGCTTGAGTTTGTCAGCGCAACAAACGGTGATGTTTTCCCCTCAGGTGCATTCATGATTGGTGATGCACACGAAGGTAAAGTAAGAATTCTTTACTACAACGGTACTGAAAATGTACAGAAAAACGGTACAGTATGCACACTTAAGTTCAAAGTTCTCAAGGGTGCAACAGGCTATGCTGATGTAAAACTTGATTTCCCTGAAAACAGCGTTGTAAACGCAAAGGAACAGGCTGTCAAGTTTACAAACAAAGCAGGCAGAGTTTCAATTGTGTCACCTGTAATTTATGTTGATGCAAATGAAAACAAAAAAGTAGATGCAGGCGAAGAAATTGAAGATAAATATTATCAGAAAGTTCCGCTGTTTGCAAGCTACAGAGACCAGAGCGTTCAGCTTTCAACAAGCATCGTTGGCGATACAATCAAGAGCGTTGAGTGGTCAATTGACTCTGACAGACTTACAATTGACGAAGACGGTGTTGTAAGACCTAACCGTTGGTGGTATTGCAGAGCTAATGTTACTGCAAAAATCACTTCAAAATCAGGTGAAGTTCTTGAAAAGACAGTAATGGTTGAGTTCTTTAAACTCGCTATTACAAAGCGTTTACCTGTATTCTGATAAAGATATTCTGAACTCCGGAGGAACGTGTCATTTATGGCACGTTCCCGTTTGGTATAAAAAACATATAAATGAGGTGCAGAAAAATGAAAAATAAAGTAATCAGCCTTTTGCTTGCGGTGGTACTTGTTGTAACTGCAGCGGGCCTGACAGCCGTTTCGACTTTTGCGGCAGGCACATCTCTTACAGTTACAAAGGTCAGCGAGGACGATTCAACAGTTACTGTTGCTGTTGGTATTTCAGGTAACAGCGGTGTTGCTGCTCTCGGTGTTAACCTTAACTATGATTCATCCTATCTTCAGTATAAGGGTGTTTCAAGTGCAGGCGTTGCATCTGACGCAGGCATGGCAGCTTTCGGTAGTTCCTCAGGTGATAACGTCAGAATCATCATTGATGAGAGCAACACAGGCGAAGGTACAAAGAAAGATGGTACAGTATGTACAGTAACTTTCTCAAAGCTTTCATCAGTTAAAGACGGCACATCGGTATCCTTTGGTGCAAGTGCAATTTCTTCAGCTACATATGACCTTGACGGCGAGAGCGTTGAAATTTCTGACGGTTCAGCAGAAGTTTCTTTGAAAAAAGTTGAATCAACAACAAAAAAACCTACTACTACTCAGAAACCTACGACAACAAAGAAACCTGTAGTTACACAGAAGCCCTCAACAACAAAAACTCCTGTTACACAGAAACCCAATGTTGTAAGCCCCACACTTGCAGGTGTTACTGTTCCTACAACTGTAGCAGAGGAGACAACAACTGAGGAAACAACAACAGAAGAAATGACAACAGAAGAGTGGACAACTGAGTATGAATCATATTCTTATACTGCTCCTGAAAACAACGAGGCAGAAGATGATGATGAAGATAAATCAGATAACACAAAGCGTATTATCGCAATTGTTATAGTTGTTGTATGTATCGCTGCTGCAGCGGCACTTTACTTCACAAGAAGAAAATAATCTGTAATTAAAATTAAAGCGGTAGAAGTTCAGAAAAGAACCTCTACCGCATTTTTTATTGTATTATATCATGTGAATTATAATTTATCTGTATGTTTAAAACAATCGTTTGCAGGGCTCGGCATCCACGATGAGCCGAAAAGAATAAAGAAGAAGTAATAAATAATAAAATTTGGTCTGCGACGCAATTATAATAAAACCAACGAAAACATCATAGGGGAGCCGTTTCGGCTCCCGCAAATTTTTTTGTGTACTTATTCGGGACGAGCAACCCGTCCCCTACAGTACAGCCGTTGATATAATTAATAAATCAGCGTAGCAGACCCGAAATTATTCATTTAACTTTTTCTTGCGGCGAGAGCAAGCCCTCGCCCTACGTTGTCATTTAAGATACTCAGATAAATTATAATTTTACTTAATAACCGTACAATTTTTTATGTTGTAATATTCAAAGCATCTTATTGCGTTTTCGTCAATTTCTTCACCGCCTGCAACAATAGGCACAGCAGGTGGACATCCTACAGTTGAAACTGCAAGTATTCTTCCGAGACTCTCTGAAATCGGAACGGTTTCTCTCTGCATGAAAGAAGCTTCACGCGGAGAATAAATTCTTCGTGGTTTACTGATACATGGAGAGGGGAGAGATATTTCCTCTTTCTTTTTTATTTTCAGAAGAACTTCCCACAGCTTTTTCAGATCTGAATCCGGTGCCAGCATAAGCACAAGGAAGTCAGGGTCAGCAAACTCACAGGATATGTTGTTTTCTTTGAGAATATCTGCAAGCTTATATCCGTAATATCCGTATTTTTTAGCGTCAATTGTAATTTTCAGAACTTCATCTTCCACAAGAGTATATCCTTGCTCAGTAATTTCACTTTTGAACTTTTTCATCTCTTTTTCAAAAGAAGAAAGTTTATCCTTGAAATCATCGGAAATTATTTTGTTGGCCATATCAAGTGACTGCAGAATAAGATAAGAGGGGCTTGTTGACCCGAAAAGACTGAGAGCAGTTTTTACATCGCTTTCGGAAATATGTGATAATTTTTCCGAAATGTGCAAGTAAGCACCGCCTGTGAGAACAGGAAGAGTTTTGTGTGCAGAAGATGCACACATATCAGCACCAAGGTCAATGGGGAAGAGAGAGTTTTCAAGAAACTTCAGATATGCACCGTGAGCATTGTCAACAAGAAGCATAACGCCATGTCTGTGACAAACTTCCGCAAGAGCTCTTATATCGCTTATGTTTCCCGTGTAATCGGGGCTTGTAACATAAACCGCATCAGGCTTTTTCTCTGTTTTGTTCAATTCTTTTTCAAGATATTCTGCATTAATTCTGCATGAGAGATAAGAAAAATCATATTCAGGATAAAGCCATTCTGTCTCGAAATCAAGAAGCACTGCGGCACTGAGAAAACTTTTATGAACATTTCTTCCTGCCCATATAAGAGCCTTTCCCTCTGCTTTCTGACACACAAGATAAAGCATGGCTTTGATGCACTGGGATGAGCCCTCAACAGAATAAAATGTGGGAGAACCGAAGAGTAAAGACGCGTTTTTTTCACTTTCCTTTATAATGCCCTCGGCTTCATACAGACTGTCTGCGCCGTCAATCTCAGTTATATCAAAGCTCTCAAAGCCTAAAAGACTTTTTCCTTTATGACCCGGCATATGAAGCCTGAGAGAGTCTGATTCTGCATATTTCTTTACGAAATCACAAATAGGTGTATTCATCAGTTTTCACCCGAAAAAGCTCTTGCAACCGCAACAGCAATTGCACATTCCATTCTCTTTCTGAAAAGTTCACAGCCATATTTGTAAATGCCTTTTATTGAGCCTGTTGCATGGTAAGCGTTAGCGGCACATCCGCCTGAACAGTAAAGCTTTGCCCAGCAATCGTGACAATCTTCTCTTGCATAAACGTTACACGAGAGGAATTCGTTCTGAATATCTGTGTTATCAACACCGTTCCAGATGTCACCAAGCTTGAACTTCTCATCGCCTACAAACTGATGACAGGGATAAAGGTCTCCCCATGGTGTTACAGCCATGTATTCAGTGCCTGAGCCACAGCCGGAAATTCTTTTGTAAATGCAGGGACCGCCTGTGAGATCTATCATGTAATGGTAGAAGGTGAAGGGCTTGCCTTCTTTATCTTTCTGAAGCATAAGCTCAGCTAACTTTTCGTACTGTTCTTTCACAATGGGCATATCTTCGTCTGTAAGTTCGGAAGGATCTCCCTTTGCACAGACAACGGGCTCCATGCTCAGCTCTGTAAAGCCTAAATCAAGCATAACCTTGATGTCGTTGAGAAAGTCAGGGTTAGCATGTGTAAAAGTGCCTCTCATGTAGTAATTTTTTCCGCCTCTTGCTTCAACAAGCTTCTGGAATTTGGGAACAATTTTCTCCCAGCTTCCGCTGCCTGCGTAGTCAACACGATAGCGGTCATGAATTTCTTTTCTACCGTCAAGGCTGAGGACAACGTTACTCATTTCTTTATTGGCAAAGTCAATAACATCATCGTCAATAAGCATGCCGTTTGTTGTGAGAGTGAAACGGAAATTCTTGCCTTTTTCTTTTTCGATGCTTCTTGCATATTCAACCATCTGCTTGACAACATCAAAGTTCATCAGAGGTTCACCGCCGAAGAAGTCAACCTCAAGGTTTCTTCTTGTACCTGAATTTTCAACGAGGAAATCAAGTGCTCTCTTGCCTGTCTCGAAACTCATCAATGCTCTTTCACCGTGATATTTGCCCTGACTTGCAAAGCAGTATTCGCAGTTGAGGTTGCATGTGTGAGCGATATGGATGCAGAGAGCCTTAATAACACCCGATGTCTTGGCTTTTAAATCTCCCGCCTTGTCAGCGAAAGTATCAGGTGTGAAAAGCTTGCCGTTGTCTTTCAGTGCTACAACCTGAGCGTAGCATTCAGCAATATCGTTTTCGGTGATATCTTCTCTCTCAGCATATTTTTTATTTAAAGAGGCGAGGACAGTGTCCTTGTCATTTTTTTCGAACTGTTCAATAATATCGTAGGCTACTTCGTCAACAACATGGACAGAGCCTGAACAGATGTCAAGAACAATGTTGTAGCCGTTCAGTTTAAACTGATGAATCATAGGTATTCTCCTTTATAAAAAATGCCGCCGTTCTTACGGCGGCATTTTAAATTCTGCAATTATTTGCTTTCTTTTGTGCTTTCACACTGCTGGTTAGCGATACCGCAGCTTGTTTTGCAAGCTGACTGGCAAGATGTCTGGCATTCACCGCAGCCGCCGTTTTTAGCACTGTCACAAAGATTGCGAGTTTCAAGTGTTTTGATGTGTTCCATGATAAGTACCTCCACAAAATTCTTTACAACATTATATCACTTATAGTTCCTTAAGTCAATAGAGTTTTTTTCAGGATATGTAAATTTAGTTTCAGGGCAGAATAAATTGTTACAAATTTAATAAATTTTAATATTTTTTCTTTACAAATTCTGTTTTTTATGGTAAATATATATAGTAATATATTTTTACATAAAGGAGTTGTAAAAAATGAAAAAGAAAATAAGATCACTTATTGCAATGCTTCTTGTATTCACAATGCTGTTTTCAGTGAATGCCTCTGCAACATTCGGCGCAGTTGACAGACACAACGGTGAAATCAGAACAGTAACGGATATTGTGGGCGGAATTATTGATGGTGCAATCTCATTCCTGGGTATGCTCACACCCACACCCGATTGGCCCACAATTGACGAATATTTTGCAGGCGAAAGCGAAAATTTCTATGAGGGTACAGAAACTTTCATTGATGCTCCCGCAGAGGGTGCAAAATGGTCTCTCGGTTTCGGCAAGGAAAGCCTTGTTCCCGATAATCTCAGAGACGGCTCAAAGAAATACTACACAGGCGGTTACTTCACACAGCAGGTAAGCGGTCTTTACGATGACCAGAGAGCAAACGCTATCGCTCTTAATGACGGCTCAGGCAGAGGTACAACTGTGTTCGTAGCAATTGACGGTATCGGTGTAGGTAACACAGATATACGTGCAATCAGAGCTGCAGCTGAAGAAAAGCTCAAGGCAAAGGGCATTGAAAGCGACATCAACGCTATCAACATCAACGCAACACACTGCCACACTGTTGTTGATACACAGGGTATCGGTATCGACCTTATCCTTAAAATTTTCCGCAGCTTCCTTACATGGCTTCCTTTCATTAATCAGCAGAGATCAATTGATCTTGAATTCCTTGATGTTATGATTGATAAAGCGTCTGATTCTATCGTAGAAGCTTACGAAAACATGGAAAAAGGTGAGCTTTACTATTTCGAAACAGTAGGTATCGGTAAAGACGAAAGCAAGGGCACATATCTTGAAGACGAATATTCATACCTTCACAACAAGAGATATGACACAGAAGGCTATCAGCACACATGGGCTTGCTTTAAATTCCTTCCCGATAATAAAGAATCAAAGCCCACAATCTTCTCAAACATTGGTGCTCATCCCACAACAATTGACAGAGAAACAAAACTCCTTTCAGCAGACTTCCCCAACTACATGGAAGAAAGAATCAATGAAGAAGGCATGAACTTCATGTTTATTCAGGGTGCACAGTCTCCCATTTCAGTTAACAAGGGCGGAGTTCAGACACAGTCAATCCTTGATGAGGTTGCGGCAATTGTTGCAGCAGACGAAAATGCTAAGGGTTACGAAACTCCCATGATTCTCGGTTATGAATATGCAAGACTTATTCTTGAAGCCCAGGATAAGGCTGAAAAGGTTGATCCCATTCTCAACGTTAAAATGGCTGAGTACGCTGTCAGACTTGACACAGGTCTTCTCAGCTACGGTGCAATCGAAGGCTTTATCGGCACAACAACTGTACGTGATGAATCAGCTTCAACAGGCTATTCAATCATCACAGAAACAGGATATATCGAAATCGGCTCAGACATCGTTCTTCTTACAGTTCCCGGTGAGCTTGTTCCTCAGCTTATTTACGGTAACGTAGTTTCTGCAGAGGATTCATATCTCGGTACAGAATGGACTCTTCCTGCAACTGCAACTCTCGTTCCCGAAGGAAAAACAGTTCTCGTAATGGGACTTTGCAACGATGCTATCGGTTATATTGTTCCTGATAATGACTATGCACACTTCATCGCAGACTCACTCTGGGATATGGATGGTGCAGAGGATGTATTCGGACCTTACCACAGACATTATGAAGAAATGCTTGCAACAGGTGGCACAGCAGCATCTTCAACAATCGGCACACTTAACGAGCTTGTAAAAAGCGAAAACCAGTAAGGGGATATTTTGTGAAATATTATCTCGGCATTGACGGCGGCGGTACTAAAACTACCGCTGCCGTATCAGATGAAAAGGGCAATATTCTGCTGAAAAAGGTTGGTAAAACAATCAACTTCTACTCAGTGGGAATGGATAAAGCCCGTGAAAATCTTCTTTCAGTGATAGAAGATATTTATAAAGAAATCGGTGAAATAATTTTTGAGAGTGTTTTTGTAGGTTGCTCCGCCCTTGACAGCGAAGCCGATACGGAAACGCTCACAAGTCTTTGTGGAGAAATCAGAGCAAAGAAAATAAAAATGGATAGCGACCTTTATGTTGCTCTGAAAAGCGTTGAAAATGCCCATTGTCCGTGTGTTGCAATCTGCGGCACAGGTTCAATGGTGATAGGTGAGGACAGTGACGGCAACGTAAAATTCAAAGGCGGTTGGGGGCATATTATCGGAGACGAAGGCTCAGGCTACGCAATCGCTGTAAACGCTTTGAAATGCTGTGCAATTTTCTCAGATTCCGGTGAAGAATCACCCCTTCTTGAAAGTGCAGAGGAATATTTCGGTGTTTCAGATTTCAGAGCGGCAATTGACAAAATCTATTCTCCTGATACTACCAAGGACGTGCTTGCAGGTTTTGCAGCAAAAGTGCAGAAAATTGCAGAGTCAGGGGACGTGTTTGCTGAGTCCATTGTTGTGAACGAAGCTCATAACTTTGCGAGAACGGTTTTTGCACTTCTCAGTGAAATTGAAGAGTGCTCTGTGCTTGCTCTTTATGGGGGAGTTTTCCAGCATAACGAGCTTTTCCGCGAAGCATTCAAAGAGGATATAAGTGAAATTTATCCTGATTTGGAAATCAGACTTCTTGATATTCCGCCTGAGGAAGGTGCACTTAAAATAGCGAGGGAATTAAAATGAAAACTTATCTCAGTTATATTGAAAACGTAAAAAACATTATAGAAAAAATTGAAACAAAAGGCGCTGAAAGCCTTGAAAAAGCAGCATCGGTTTTCAGTGAAACATTAATGAACGGCAAGAGAATTTACCTTTTCGGTACAGGTCATTCTCATATGCTCTCAGAAGAACTTTTCTACAGAGCAGGGGGACTTGTGAATATTCAGCCTGTGCTCGTTGAGCCTCTCATGCTTCACATTTCAGCTGCAGACAGCACTCTTGCAGAGCGTGTTGAAGGCTATGCGGAAAAGATTTTTACAGACTACGGCATGAGCGAAGGCGACACAATCGTAATAATTTCAAACTCAGGCAGAAACGGTGTTATCGTTGATATGGCACTTCTCTGTAAGGAAAAGGGACTGAATGTAATCTGTCTTACAAACCTTGAGCATACATATGCAGGAGCATCCCGCCATAAGAGCGGAAAAAGGCTCTGCGAAATCGCTGATATCGTTCTTGATAACTTTGGTTGTGTAGGTGACGCATGTGTTGAAGTTGATGGCGTTGAAGGCAAAATCTGCCCCACTTCAACTGTTGCAGGCGCACTGATTCTCAACGCCATTGTTTCAGAGGCAGTTGATATGTGTGCAAAGAAAGGCTTCTCGCCTGAACATTTTGCAAGCTCAAATGTTGACGGCGGTGACGAAATCAACAACAAGTTAGTTGAAAAATATAAAAAGGAGATTAAACACCTTTGATTTATCCTATTCCTCAGAAAAATAATCTTAACGGCGAAAAGCTTGTTGTCGGAAAGACAAAATTTTCAGGTGAATTTGTGTCTGTTGCAGAAAAGGTTTTTGCAACTTATGCTTTGCCTGTTTCTGCAGACGGTTTTCCCGTTGAGATTAAAATTTCAGATAGCAAAAAAACTACATATATTGATGCTCTCTCACGTCTGAGCGATGAAAAATATTTTATTACTGCAGAAAAAGATAAGATAATTATTGAAGCTGCAACAAAGCGTGGAGTTTTCAGAGCTGTCAACACTCTTGCAAAGTTAATAGTAAAAGATGAACTTAGAGAAGGCACTCTTGAAGATTATCCTCTTTTTGCAAAGAGGGGATATATCGAAGGCTTTTACGGCGATACATGGGAGCAGAGCAAGCGTCTGTCGGTAATGTCACTTATGGCAAAATATGGTATGAATACCTTTTATTATGCCCCCAAGGATGACGAATATCACCGTGAAAAGTGGAGAGAGATTTATCCTGAAAAGGAACTTGATGACCTTAAAAATCTTTTTGATTTTGCTACAGAAAACCACCTTGATTTCTGCTGGTCAATAGGTCCCGGTCTTACTTATAAATACACATCTGAAAGTGATTTTGATTTACTGATAAACAAAATCAAAAATGTTTACTCAATCGGTGTGAGAAATTTCGGACTTCTTCTTGATGATATCCCTGCTGATTTTCAGTACGAAGATGACAAAGATGTCTTTGACAGCACTGTAGATGCTCACATTTTCCTTGTGAACAAAACATATAAAGCACTCAAAGCTTTTGATTCTTCAATAACTCTTACAGTTTGTCCCACACAGTATTTCGGTGACGAAAAAGGATATTATATCTCAAAATTCGGTTCAGGAATTCCTGCAGATGTAAGCCTTTTCTGGACAGGTGCAGAAATCTGCTCACGAGTGCAGACTGTCAGAGAAGCAGACGAGTTTATGCGTTCAACACGCCACGAACCTCTTTATTGGGATAATTTCCCCGTAAACGATGCTGAAATGTTTCAGGAAATGCACATCGGTGCACTTATCGGCAGAGATAAGGACCTTTATAAGTCATGTGAGGGTATAATTTCTAATGTTATGGAATACGCGGAGTGTTCAAAAATTCCTCTCATGACAATCGCAGATTACCTCTGGAATCCTGAAAGCTATGATCCTGATTCTTCACTTGATAATGCACATACGGAAATGCTCGGTGAAAACAAAGATTTGTTCTTCTATTTTGCAGAGCATCTCGGAGTTTCCTGTCTTAACAGACATGCATCAGCATTTATGAGTGAAACCTTTGAGAGGATAAACTTCCAGAAGGCAATCGGAAATAAGGAAAAATCACTTGAATTTTTCAGAGAGTATATTTCAAAGTGCAGAGCATGTCTAACACTTATCAGCGACACTTCAGTACCTCTTTTTGAGGAACTGAAAAAATGGACGAAGAAGTTCTCAATGTGCTGTGATTTGCTTGATGCAATTTATGCTATGCAGGAAAATCCCGACGAGAATAAAAAAGCACATCTGGCAGAACTCCTTGAAAAATATAACTCGGATGCAGTAGTTCTCACAGGCTTCTGCCTTCGTGAAAATGCAGAAAAAGCACTGAAATAAAAAAACGGCTCCCTTGTGCAAAGGGAGCTGTCGCCTTAGCGACTGAGGGATTGTCATAAAAATAAATAATTTGTTTTGTGAAAAAACCGCTTTTCGATTTCTGGGAAAAGCGGCTTTCTTTCTCTGAATATAACTCTTTATCTATCTCTTCTCTTTCTCTATCTCTGGTGAACAGTGTTCACTTTTAAGCGAACATTGTTCGCACAATGTATACTAATTCAGGTTTTCAAGCATCTTTTCGATGCCCGTAAAGTGCACCGGAGTGATGCCGAGAGCGGGGAGTGGCTCTAAATTTTTCAGGTTATCGTCAATCATATACACCTTGTCAAATTTGTTTTCAAAAGATTCCACACAATGTTTATAAATTTCAGGATTGGGTTTTGACATACCGAGATTGCATGAAATGAAAGTTTTGTCAAAAAGATGCTCAAGGTTATATTCACTCATCAGTTTTTCAACAAAACCGAGTGGTGCATTAGAGAGAAGAATAACAGTGTATTCTTCTCTGAGTTTCTCAATGACAGGAACAATTTCCTCGTTGAGAACAATCAGCTCATTCCATTCTTTTATAACTCTTTCGCGACTCAGTTTTGTTTCCTCAGCCATTGTATCAAAAATTTCATCCAGTGTCATTTTTCCAAGGTCTGCAGGCACAAAGATTTTTTCTTTCACTTCCGCTGCCTTTTCGGGAGAAAAATACCTCTCGAAAAATACGGGAGCAATCTCACCGAAAATCACACCGAAGCAGTCAAAAATAATAAGCTCGTTTTTCATGTTACATCACCGGAAACAATTATAGCATATTTTTCTCCACGGTTCAATAACATAAGGATACTTAACTTTATCGTTATTGCCTGCGTTCTTGAAACATAATAAAATTTAATTGCATTATTTCAGAATATAGTGTAGAATAAGTTTACTATTCAAATTACAGGTGATAAAAATGAATCAGAAAGAATACAAGGGTAAAAAATTCCCGAAAACGACAGAATCGTAAAAACTGATATTGAACAAGGCACGATTACAATTTCAAACCTTGGTTCAGTTTACAGAGGCGGCTCTACTTGCAAAGCAACACTCATAGAAGTTATTCCTCCTCAGATTGGTGCAATCGGCATCGGTCCCGTTTACGAAGCTCCCGGCGTAGTTGACGGCGAAATAATGGTTCGTTCATACGCTCCCTTCCTCCTTCAGTTTGACCACAGAGCCCTCGACTTCGGTGATGTTGCTCCCTTCATGAAGAAGCTCGATGAGGTTTTCGCAAATCCGGATATTATTGAAATACTCTAAAGGAAAAACGCACCTGCAATTTGCAGGTGCGTTTTTATGATCGCCGATAAGCAGGTTCAAGTCCTGTCATAACACAAACAAAAAAGACAAGCAAAACACAAAAGTGTCTCACTTGTCTTTGGTGTGGATGAGCACCCCAAATCCGAACCAATATTTTGTTATTACACATTCACTTAAGTGAATAAAATACTTTAAAACTTCACAATACCTATCTTCAGGTTAAATTTTTATTGTTGTTGTACTGCAATATATCGCCCGTCTTCAGTTACTGTAACGCAGAATTCTTCCACTAATGGATAACCTTTATATTTTAAATAAAAATGGCAGTTATCCCACGAGTTTTTCAAAATATAATCATATATTTCTTTAGTTAATCCTTGCTTAGAAGCATTTATCATACGATCTACAATTTTATTGGCTTTTGTTTTATCTGTAATATTACCACTATCGTAAGGATCCAGAGACATCCAAACTTCTTCAACCTCATTGTTATAAATATCAGGGAATTGAAAATCTTTTTTTACAAGCAACAAGTTTAATGAGGAATCATCGGGTTGTTCAAATATAAAATCATTACTTTCTCCACAGAATGAAAAATAGGAGTATGGTGGAAAAAAATCATGTATTGAATTATCTGAAATATATATTTTTTCTCGTAATACTCCTTCTACGAGATTATAAGGATGCATTTCTGGATTTTCAATAACTCCTGATTCTAAATAAGTATTATCTATGTGATGCCAATAAACATAAGAATCATTTCCATATAATACTCCGCTATAAAATCCTTCATCATCGTATAAATAAGTTGCTTCATATATGGATGTACTCATTAAATATATAGCTGTAGTCAGAAATGATACTGATAAAATGAAAACAATTGCAGTAACAACTAATAACTTTTTTGCAAAATTTCTTTGAGAAATCGCTTTTTCAGTTTCATGTACGGAATCTATCAAATTATCTTCTGACTTTTGAATAAAAGTTTCTTCGGGAATTTTTTCGCCTATAAGCAATTCGTTTACTGTTATACCTAATATATCAGAAAGTGGAACTAAAAGAGATGAGTCAGGCATTCCCTTACCAGTTTCCCAACGAGAAATAGCTTTATCTGTAACGTTAAGTTTTTCTGCAAGCTGAGCTTGAGTCAATTCTTTTTCTTTTCTTAGAGTGGAAATAAATACACCTGTCTTATTTTCATTCATTGAAATCGCCTCCTATGATAATGATTATACAGTATTTATTGTAATTTTGCACCCTATGAATCATAGAATTGGCATTACATAACTCGAAAAGCAAAAATTTACTACGAAAGGACGGTAATATCTGAAATTTCTCACCTTGAAGCTAAAGTCATAACCTTCTGCTGTCGGAATAATCATACAGAAAAAACAAAAAATCTGAACCATTTTGTTGTTGGGAAAATTTAGTTCGGATTTTTCTGGTTTGGTGCGGATAACAGGACTTGACGGCGTTCGCTTTGCTTTGCCGTCACGGCAACTACCCAAATCGGCTTCGCCGTTAGGCGGTTCAAGTCCTAACAAGTTGTAAATAAAAAAAGTAAAAGCCTTATAACAATAAGTTATAAGACCTTTAAACTGGTGCGGATAACAGGACTTGAACCTGCACAGCCTTGCAGCTATTAGAACCTGAATCTAACGCGTCTGCCAATTCCGCCATATCCGCATATGTGTTTCATTTAATTTTTACACGGAGTGAAACATCTCCGAGGCGGAGCACGTAGCTTAACCCGCTGATCCTTGATTTTTACACGGTGTGGTCACCGAGGTGGGGCACGTAGCCTGATCCACAACATCAATCATTTTATCACAACAAAGGAGTCTTGTCAAGAAAAACATAAAAAACAAAACTGAATATTTTAATTATTCATTTATCTTACGATGAAAAGTCGGAACAATCACCACTATTTAAACTATTATTTCTGACGGTTCGTCGGAAAGCACCATATTCTACAATATATGTTTTTATTTTGTGTCGTAGGGTTGACCCTTGCGGTCAACCGCGGATTTGCTTCTTAATTTTCGGATGCCCGCAAGGGGCATCCCTACGATGTATATTTATTACAACTGCATGTTATTATTGATTTTCAAAACAACTTGTAATATAATAAACTCAACACAAAAACACAAGCGAGGAGAACGAAATGAAAAACATATTTTTCCGTCTGGCACTTATGCTACTGACTGTTTTTATCACCATCTTTCCGTGTTTCGATAATCTGAATATAAGCTATGACAGATTACCGATTTCGTTTGAGATAGAGAATGTCAGCGATATATATAAGCCCTCTGATGAAAATAGTACAGTTGTCAGCGAATACCCGACCATTATAAAGCTCTGTCACCAGAAAAACGAAGAAGATAATGGTAAGCTTCTTGCTGCGTTCGAGCATTGGGGAAGCACATATCCTGTATACGAAAGTACTGATGATGCTGAAACATGGCACTATGTCAGCACTGTAGTGGACAATCTGAATGAGGGCTACTGGAACGAATGGATGCCTTTTTTGTATGAACTTCCTGCAGATATGGGTGATTTCGAAAAAGGCACGATTATACTTGCTGCAACATCCATATATGGCGAAGGTCCTACAGACAGCACAATAACTCTCTATTCAAGCACAGACCTTGGAAGAACATTCACTGCTTTCTGCAACGTTGACAAGGCAGGCGGAATAGACTGGGGCGTGTGGGAACCATACTTTATATATGAGGAAGAAACAGGCAGACTTTTCTGCTTCTATTCTGATGACTCAGACCCTGAACACTCACAGAAGCTTGTCTGCAAATACACAACCGACCTTGTGAATTGGAGCGAAAAATTTGAATGTGTTGCTTGTTCTGATTCTTCACTAAGACCGGGCATGCCGTCTATAACAAAAATGGGAAACGGCGAATACATCCTGGTGTACGAAATGGTAGGCATAAACGGAAATCCCATTTATTACAAGAAAACTAAATCTCTCGACAACTGGGGCGACACCTCTGATTACGGTAAAATCGTGTCTGCTGCAGGAAAAACATTCGGTTCTTCTCCCTGTGTGGCATGGACACCTGTGGGCGGTGAATGCGGAACACTGATTGTTACAGCAAAACATATGGTAAAAGGCAGCAGTGACACAGGAACAGATATGTTTTTAAGCTTTGATTACGGCAAAACTTTTGTTCCCGTTGATAATCCCATACCTTACGATTCATCTGAAAGAAGCGGATACAGTCCCTCACTTTTCCTTTCTCCTGATGGCACAACACTTTACTATGCAAACAATCCGCCATGTTATGATGCAACATACAAAATCACTGTTGCGAAAATAAAAATCGGGGAATAATGTTACAAATTACAAATTCACGGATAATTCAATTTTTTTCAACGTAGGGCAGGGGCTTGCTCCTGCCGTTAATTTTTCACTAACAAAAAAGCAACAGAGGTTCATTCTGAAACTTCTGCTGCTTTTGATTTTATTGAGATTCTGAATATGTTATTTTACAATCCGATACTTAAAACTCAGGAATTTCCATAGGAACGCCGCCCTGAACGGCTGATTCGTGTGCGATGATTCCGGGAAGTGACATCTGAATTGCAAAGTCAACATCAAGCTCAGGCTTTCTGCCTTCAACAAGGCAATCGATGAAATCCTTAACCATTTTTGCATCAGCACCGCCGTGTCCGCTGGAATCCTCGCCTTCGTAGCATGTTGTCACCGGAATATCAATCTTTGATGTGAATGTACCGGGGATGCTTGAAAGGCTTGCAAGTGAATGTGAGCGGTCAACAATGTCTCTTCTGTCTGTTTCGATTGTGCCCTTTGTACCGCAGATACGATAGTTATGGTCATAGCTTGTGTATGCACCGAATGAAACAAGAAGTCTGATGACTGCTCCTTTTGCTGTCTTGAAGAGAGCTACGCCTGTTTCTTTTCTCTCAGGTGTGTAGGGGTCGTAGTTGATATCAGCTTCCATACATGTTACACTGACACAACGGTCATTCATAACATAAAGAAGAGGACCAAGTTCATGTGTCAGATATCTGATTGCGGGCTGATATGTTCTCCAGTGACCTTCGGGATAATATGTGGGTGAGAATTCTTTAGGATCAAGAGCATGAAGATACTCCGCTTCTGCATATGCAATTTCGCCGAACTGACCGTCCTCGTGCATTTTCTTCCATGTCTGGATAAATGCCCAGTAGCAACAGTTTTCAGCAGCCATATATGTAAGCTCGGGATGTGCAAGACAAGCATTTTTAAGTTCTCTTGCTTCTTCAATTGAGTTTACCGAAGGGATTTCGCAGAGAACATGCTTTCCGGCTTCAAAAGCCTTGATAACAATGGGCACATGGTAAACTGCTTCGGTGGCTACAATAACTGCATCTATGTCAGATTTGAGGAACTCATCATAATCGCTGAACTGAATGAGATTGGGGTCATTTACTGCCTCAGCAAGTTCTTCATAGCCTGATTTAAGAATAGCGGGGTTATGGTCGCAGACTGAAACCAATTTTGCGTTTTTTACGCCTGCAAGACATCTTGCAACGGCCGTACCTCTGCCGAGACCTACAACGCCTACTTTAATGATTTTTTCGCTCATGTTTATCGCTCCTTATTTTTTATGACAACATTTTATCACAATGAAACACGTAAATCAATAACCCTGCCAATATTTTGTAATTCAACCACTGTTAGAAAAATTCTCAAATGATTAGTTATTGATTTATAAGCAAAAGTGATTTATTATTAAGTTACAGCAGCGCTACTGAATAAATTCAGAGGTGAAGATAATGAACATTTATTTAGGTGAAAACTTAAAAAACTTAAGAAGAAAAAGAAATCTCACTCAGGAAAAGCTTGCGGAATTTCTGGGAGTTTCCTTTCAGGCGGTAAGCAAGTGGGAAAGGGGAGACACTTACCCTGATATTTCTATGCTTCCTGAAATTGCAGACTTTTTCAAGATAAGCGTTGATGAGCTTTTAGGCGTGAACAGAGCGGAAAATGAAAAAGAAATCACAGAAAAGCTGCAAGAATATGACAACCTTACAGACAGTAAGCTGATGCTTGGTATTATTAACTAACTGAAAGCAAAGTTCCCTAATGATTTCCGTGTGCTGATAAGATATCTCTGCTGTCTTGTGAGGTTTTCGGATGACCTGACTTCAGTTTATTCTGAGGTGCTTTCAATTTACACCAACATTCAGGAAAACTGTACCGATGACAGAATCAGAATTAAAGCCAAACGTGCGTTAATCGAATATTATCGTTCACAGCTTGCACTGAATAACAAGAATTTCACTTTCGGAGATTGCGAAAAAATCATCTGCGAAATGCCGGATATGCGTGATTCAAGAGAAATGTTCTGCACATTTTACCCCATGGATCACCCTGAGCGTGACAACAAAATCCGCAATTCGATCGAAGAAAGCTTCCTGCTCCGCAATACGTTTTTCTCACACTATTTCTTCTATAACAACAAGTGTTCCGATGAGTGGCAGATTGATGCATTTACAAAAGAGGTTGACTTTCTGAATTTCGTCTACGATGACGGAAACTACGGAAAAATGTGGCGTACGGTAATGTATATGTACGGGCATCTCGGTGTGAGATATTTTAACATTGGCGATAAAGAAAACGCTCTGAAAAACTTCAGAAAAATGTGCCGGCTTGCAAAAGAATTTGACAGCATGGACCGAATCACAACCATGCATTCGGTACTGTTTGAAGGGAAAACTTTTGACAAGCACACCCTTGGTTCAACATACGTTGCAACAAGTCAGATGAAAAACCTTCTGGTCAAGAAATATCCTCTTTCCGATGAATTTAAGGAAACAAAGGAATTCAAGGAAATTATTGAGGAGCTTGATAAATTATAATTTATCTGTATGTTTAAAGTAACCATTTGTAGGGCTCGGCGTCCTCGACGAGCCGTTAAATTATTCGTAAATTCGCGGAAGGTCAGGATGTCCATCCCTACGAATGTTGATTAAAGCACACAAACAAATTATAATTTACAAAATAAAACACGGCAGAAGTTTTGTAATATAAGCTTCTGCCGTATTTGGTTTTGCGGTGTTATTTCTGATAGATTTTAACGTAGTCCACAATGAACTCTGTTTTGTATGTTTCTTTATCGAATTTGTCAAGTCCGTCGCCGGGGATTTCAAGAGAAACTATTACTTCCTCGGGAACCTGAGAAACGCCGTTTCCGAAGGATGTACGGGCTGTTTCAACGCCGTTGATGTAGAAGATGTATTCGTCCTCAGTCCATTCGAGACCATAAGTGTTGAATTCTTCGTAAATGTTGTTTCCTTTAAATCTGCCGAGATTTGCCGACTGGAAGCCTTCCTGAACACCGTCAACACCTGCACAATGTACTGTGCTTACAATTGCATCGGGGTATGTGTCGTTGTAGCACATTGACTCGAAAATATCAATTTCAGCACCGCCGATACCGCCCTTTGAATACTCTGCTTCGTAAGGATTACTTGCCTGAATCCAGAATGCACTCCAGAAAACATCGGCTTTGTTGCAGATACAACGGATTTCAAAGTAACCGCGTGTGTATCTCTCTTTGAGAGAAACCATTCCGGCGTACCAGCCTTCACCGTATTGGCCGTCTTTGAGATATTCGCCTGTGATTGTCATTTTGCCGTCTTTGACAGTTACCTGACTTGGTGCATTGAAGCCGTTTCTGCGTGAGCCGTTGGCTCTGTACTGCCAGAGGTCAGTGTTGAGTGTATCGCCTTCAAACTCATCATACATAACAAGACTGTAACCGTCAAGATTCAGTTTTTCACCTCTGGGTGTTGTGGGAAGTCCGAAAAAGAGCATTCCGAAAAGCTCGAAAATTGCCATCAGTCCTGCAAAGAAACCTTTGAGGGAAAAGCCTGTGAACATTTCCTTTGCATTTTCAAAAATCTGAACTACTGCCCATGCCTCTCTGTAGGCAAGACCTAAAGTTTTATAAAGCCAATCAAACATAAAATTAACCTTCTTTCTGATAAATTTTTACATAGTCAATTGTGAATTGTGTGTTATATGTTTCTTTGTCCATCAAATCAAACTTATCTGAAGATGGTACAACAAGAGAAATAATAGGTCTTTCTTCTACCTGTGAAACACCGTTGCCGAAGGATGTGCGTGCTGTTTCAACGCCGTTGATGTAGAAGATATATTCATCTTCCGTCCATTCAAGCCCATAAGTATTATATTCTTCGTAAATGTTGTTTGCCTTGAATGTGCCGAGGTTGGCAGACTGAATGCCTTCAGTTTCACCATCAACGCCTGCACAGTGTACAGTACTTGTAACGGAGTTTGGGTCAGTGCTGTTGTGACTCATTGATTCGAAAATATCAATTTCGGCACCGCCTACACCGCCTTTTGAGTATTCTGCTTCGTAAGGATGGTCTGCCTGAATCCAGAAAGCACTCCAGAAATAGGGATCTTTGTTGCAGATACAGCGGATTTCAAAATATCCGTGCTTGTATTTGTTGACAGTTCCTATTTCAGCTCCATACCAGCCTTCGCCGAATTTGCCGTCTTCTCTGTACTCGCCACTTATAATCATGTTGCCGTCTTTGAATGATACCTGTTCGGAAGAATATTTTCCTTGTCCCTGAGAACCTTCGCCTCTGTGAAACCAGAGATCTGTGTTCAGCGTATCGCCTTCAAACTCATCATACATTACGAGGCTGTAGCCGTCAAGATTCAGTTCTTCACCTCTGGGAGTTGTGGGAAGACCGAAAAAGAGCATTCCGAAAAGCTCGAAAATTGCCATCAGTCCTGCGAAAAATCCTTTGATTGAAAATCCTGTCCACATTTCCTTTGTGTGTTCAAAAATTTCGACAATTGCCCAAGCCTCTCTGTAGGCAAGACCTACTGTTTTGTAGAGCCAGTCAAACATATTAAAACCTCCTTTTATTGATTCTCTAATTGATTTTATAATATAAATTGAAACATGTCAAATAATAATTAAAATATTTGAAAAAATTTGTAAACACTCTTTACTTATAAGGTAAAATTTAGTACAATGTATGTGTATAAATAAAGCGGAGGTAATCTTTATGAAAACTGTTTACAAAAGAATACTTTTGAAAATCAGCGGTGAAGTTCTTGCAGGAGAGGCAGGTCACGGAATTGATTTTGACACAGCGCTCGGTATCTGCAAAGCAGTAAAGGAGATAAGCCGTGCAGGAGTTCAGGTTGGACTTGTTGTAGGTGGCGGTAACTTCTGGAGAGGCAGATCAAGCGGTAAAATGGACCGCTCCCGTGCAGATCATATGGGTATGCTCGCTACTGTTATGAATGCAACCGCTCTTGAAGATACATTTGAGCAGATTGGTGTGGACGCAGTTGCAATGTCAGCACTTCCCATGGAGCAGTTTGCTGAAACATTCGTGTGCAGCAAGGCTAAAAAATATCTTGAAGAGGGTAAGGTAGTTATTTTGGTTGCGGTACAGGTAACCCCTTCTTCACAACTGACTCAGGTGCAGCTCTCAAGGCTGCTGAAATCGAAGCAGATATTCTCTTCAAGGCAACAAATGTTGACGGTGTTTACGATAAAGACCCCAATAAGTTTGAAGATGCTGTGAAGTTCGATACTCTTACTCAGGCTGAAATTCTTGAAAAAGACCTGAAGGTTATGGACAGTACTGCAGCAGCACTCTGCAAGGACAATAATATTCCGATTCTTGTATTCAACCTCAATGATCCCAGAAATATCATCAGAGCTGTTGAAGGACAGAACATCGGCACGATCGTAAAGTAATTAATTTGAAATAATATAAATTCAGGAGGCAATATTATGCAGACAGTATTTAACGTAACAAAGGAAAAAATGGAAAAAACACTCGGCTCACTTCAGTCAGAGTATGCATCAATCAGAGCAGGCAGAGCAAGTGCAGCGGTTCTTGACAGAATCAGTGTTGATTATTACGGAACACCTACACCCATCAATCAGCTTGCAACAGTTTCAGTAGCTGAAGCAAGAATTCTCAACATCCAGCCCTGGGATAAATCAGTTCTCACAGCAATTGAAAAGGCTATCCAGACTTCAGATATCGGCATCAACCCCACAAACGACGGTTCAATCATCCGCCTTGTTTTCCCGCCTCTCACAGAGGACAGAAGAAAGGAAATCGTAAAGGATATCAAGAAAAAGGCTGAAGATGCAAAGGTTGCAATCCGTTCAATCAGACGTGACAACATTGATAAGCTTAAGAAGATGCAGAAGAATTCTGAAATCACTGAAGATGACCTTTCAAACGGTGAAGAAAAGATTCAGAAGATTACTGATGAATACATCAAAAAGATTGACGATAAAGCAAAAGATAAAGAAAAGGAAGTAATGGAAATCTAAGTTTCCGTTACACAGTTAAAATTTATGAAGAGTAAATTTGAACTTGAGCATTTCGAGGTTCTGCCGAAACACGTCGGCGTTATTATGGACGGCAACGGACGTTGGGCAAAGAACAGGGGACTTGAACGCTCTGAAGGTCACAAAGCGGGTGCAAATGTTTTCAGAACAATCTGCGAATATGCCTGTGACCTTGGCATAGAGTGCATAACTTTCTATGCTTTTTCAACTGAAAACTGGGCAAGACCTGAAATGGAAATCAAAGGAATTATGTCGCTTCTTCGTTCATATCTTCTGGAGGCACTTGACCGTAAGAAAGAAAACGAAGAAAAAGGCATGAGAATCAAGTTTGTCGGTGATGTGAGCCGCGTTGACAAGGATTTGCAGAAGATGATAAAAATTATCGAAAAGCAGTCTGCAGGTAAAACAAGAACGGTTGTAAATATCGCTGTGAATTACGGAGGAAAGCAGGAAATTCTCCGTTCCGTTAAGGAAATTGCAAAGGGAATCGAAAGAGGAAACCTTTCGGCAGATGATGTGACAGAGGAGCTTATTGAGAAAAATCTGTACACACCTGATTTTCCGTCCTGCGACCTGATTATCCGCCCCAGCGGAGAATACAGACTTTCAAATTTCTTGACATGGCAGTCGGCATATTCTGAGTTCTGGTTTTCAGATATTTTATGGCCTGATTTTACCGTTGAGAACTTTAATGAAGCTCTCAGAGCTTATGAAAAAAGAAACCGTCGATTCGGCGGAATATAATTGAAACCGGTGATTACAAAATGAAAACAAGATTGATTTCTTCAGCGGTAGCACTCATAATCGGTATTGGTGTAATGTTTCTGATTTTTACACCTGTATTTCCGATTTTTGCGGCATTCTTAAGTGTTTTTGCGGCATATGAGATAATGAACGTTGCAAAAATCAGGAGTAAGCTTATCCTTATACCTGCTCTTGTTTTTTCGGCTATAATGCCCAACTATTTTGCATATAAAAGTATGATTCCCTTTGAAATTCCTGAAGGCGCAGTAGTAGCTTTGTATGTGATACTTATGATGTCGCTGATGCTGAAAGTACATAAGCAAACCCGCTTTGAACAGGTTGCAATAGCACTTTATGCATCTATTTTCGTGCCGTACGCTTTTTCATCTGCAGTCTCAATCAGAGATATCCATACTACATATGCAGGCATTTACACAAAAGCTGAAGCAGTCTACCTTGTTTTGTTTGCACTTTTCTGTGCACTTATTACAGATAGCTTTGCATATTTTGTGGGCAGAAAATTCGGTAAACATAAAATGGCACCTATTATCAGTCCAAAGAAGAGTATTGAGGGTGCTGTAGGCGGTCTTATTCTGTCATCAGCATTCAATATCGCAGTTTTTGCAGGTGTGAGAGAATGGCTTTTCGGCGGAGAAACAGCAATCAGCTTTGTTTTTATTGCCGTAATGTCTGTGCTCCTTTCAGCTATCAGTATGCTTGGCGACCTGACAGCATCTCTTCTCAAACGTAATTTCGGTGTTAAGGATTTCGGCAATATTATGCCCGGTCATGGCGGAATTATGGACAGATTTGACAGTTGTATTTTTGTAATTCCTGTTCTTGCAGCAGGTATCAAGTTTGTAAATATGTAAAATTAAAAAGAGGTAGAAGCATGAAAAAGATATCTATTCTCGGCTCTACCGGTTCTATCGGAAAACAATCTCTCGACGTTATACGTATGAGAGGTTTTTCCGTTACTGCCCTGACTGCTAACAGTAACGTGGGCATAATTGAGGAACAGGCGAGAGAATTTAAACCGAAGTTTGTTGCGTTACACGATGAAAATGCAGCAAAGGATCTGAAAATTAAATTAGCAGATACAGACATTAAGGTGCTTTCAGGAATTGAAGGCATCTGTGAGTGTGCGTCTCTTGAAGAAACAGACACAGTTCTCAACAGTGTTGTGGGAATGGTAGGTCTGAAGCCTACTGTTGCGGCAATTGAGGCAGGGAAAGAAATCGCCCTTGCAAATAAGGAAACTCTTGTTGAAGCAGGTAAACTTGTGACAGGTCTTGCGAAGAAAAAAGGTGTAAGAATCCTTCCTGTTGACAGTGAACATTCTGCGATTTTTCAGTCTCTCGGCGGATGTGTTTCTCACTCAGAAATCAAAAGACTTATTCTCACAGCATCAGGCGGTCCTTTCTTTGGTAAAAAGAGGGGAGAGCTTAAAAATGTAACTGTAAGAGATGCACTGAATCACCCTAACTGGTCTATGGGTGCAAAAATAACCATCGACTCTGCTACAATGATGAACAAAGGACTTGAACTTATCGAAGCAGCATGGCTTTTCGACATGCCTGCAGATAAAATTGACATTGTGGTACACAGACAGAGTATCATCCACTCTCTCGTTGAGTACGTAGATAATTCAGTTATAGCACAGCTCGGTGTGCCCGATATGAGAATACCCATTCAGTATGCACTCACATATCCTGAAAGGTATGAAAGCCCTGTCAAACAGCTCGATCTTACTGATTTTGGTACTCTTACATTTGAAAAAGCGGATGAAGAAACCTTCTCCTGCATAAAATACTGTAAGGATGCCTTTACAAGAGGTGGCACTGCAACTGCAATTGCCAACTCAGCAAACGAAGAGGCTAACAAACTTTTCCGCGAAGGCAAAATCGGATTCCTTGAAATCGGCGATTTAGTAGGCGAAGCCCTTGAAAATATCTCCGTGAAGGACGATTATACTTTAGAGGATATTTTTGAAACTGATATTGAAGCACGTAAGTATGTTACTGAAAGAAGTGGTAAAAATTAACCTTTTAGCATTGGACTTTTCAGCACTTTGGTCAAAAGCATGGCCGATAGCTGTTGCAATATTATTTTTTGGATTTATAATTTTCATTCATGAACTGGGGCATTTTACTTTTGCAAAAATCTTCAAAGTGAAGGTAAATGAATTTGCAATGGGCATGGGTCCCACACTTCTGAAAAAGAAAATCGGAGAAACAACCTACGCTCTCAGACTTTTTCCTATAGGCGGTTTTGTCAGTATGGAAGGCGAGGATGAAGAAAGCGAGGATGACAGAGCGTTTTCAAAGAAGCCCTGCTGGCAGAGAATCATAATCGTAGTTGCAGGTGCTACAATGAATCTCATTCTCGGACTTATAATCTGCATCTGTATTAACGCCGGTCAGGATCTGATTGCAACTCCCGTTATTGCGGATTTCAGGGAAGATTCTGTCAGTGTTTCATCAGGTCTTGAAAAGAACGATAAAATCGTGGAAATCGACGGTCACGGCGTTACAAGTTATATGGATTTGTCATTCCTCATGATGCGTGATAAAGACGGAGTTATGGATATCGCCGTCAAGCGTGAAGGTGAAAAGGTTCTGCTTGAAGATGTCACCTTTGAAATGCGTGAATATGAGGACGGCACAAAAGGTCTTTACTTTGATTTTCGCGTATATGGTGTTGAGCCCACCTTTAAAAATGTAGTTGTTTCGGGAGCAGGGGAAGCACTTTCGATCGTGAGAGTGGTTTACCTGAGTCTGTTTGACCTTGTAACAGGTCAGTATGGTCTTAATGACCTTGCAGGACCAATCGGCACTGTAACGCAGATTGCAGATGTTGCTACAGACGCAAGCAAGAGCCATGATTTTTCAACGCTTTTCCTTGTGATGGCTCTCATTACAATCAACATTGGTGTGTTCAACCTACTGCCTCTTCCCGCACTTGATGGCGGAAGACTGTTCTTTATGGTAATTGAGCTTATCAGAAGAAAACCAATAAAAGCAAAATATGAATCATGGGTGCATGCGGCAGGTCTTGCACTGCTCATACTTCTCATGCTTGTAATATCAGCAAACGATATTTTCAAATTGATAAAATAAAAGGGAGATCTGAGTATGGAGAGAAGAAAAACCAAACAAGTTAAAGTCGGGAATATTTCTTTAGGCTCGTCGTCCCCCGTGTGTGTGCAGTCGATGCTTAATGTGCCTTCAACGGATATTGAGGGAAGTGTCAGACAGTCACTTGAACTTGAAAAAGCAGGCTGTGAAATTATCCGTGCAGCAGTGCCGGATATGGAGGCTGTAAAGCTGATTTCCGCAATCAAAGAAAAGGTGAATATTCCTCTCGTTGCAGATATTCATTTTGATTATAAACTTGCTCTTGAAAGTGTTGAGGCAGGCATTGACAAAATCAGAATCAATCCCGGCAACATCGGCTCTGATGACAGAGTGAAAGCAGTTGCTAAAAAATGCAGTGAAAAAAATATTCCCATCAGAATCGGAGTCAATTCAGGCTCTCTTGAAAAAGAGATTCTCGCAAAATACGGCGGAGTTACTCCTGAGGCTATGTGTGAAAGTGCCATGTATCATGTGAGACTTCTCAATAAATTTGATTTTGATGATATTGTAATTTCAATCAAATCTTCAGATGTTGAGAAGATGGTCAAGGCTTACCGCCTGATGTCTGAAATGTGCGAATATCCTCTCCATTTAGGAGTTACAGAAGCGGGGACATATAAAATGAGCCTTATAAAATCCTGTGCGGGAATCGGCTCACTTCTCCTTGACGGCATCGGCGACACAATCAGAATTTCAATGACGGACGAGCCTGTGAAAGAAGTTGAAAGTGCTCTTGATTTGCTTTCAGCTCTTAATATCAGAAATGACAGACCTCAGATTGTGGCTTGTCCCACTTGCGGCAGAACAAGAATCGACCTTATCTCAACTGCAAAAGAGGTTGAAGAAGCACTTAAAACATGCCGAAAAAATATAAAGGTTGCCGTTATGGGATGTGTTGTAAACGGTCCCGGTGAAGCGAAAGATGCTGATATCGGCATCGCAGGCGGTGACGGCTGTGCTGTTCTCTTCAAGCATGGCGAAATCATCAGAAAAATCAGTGAAGAAAATATAGTAAAAGAATTACTTGAAGAAATAGATAAACTTTAAAGGAATTATAAAAATGAGTGACAATAACTTTTTGTCGGTGTTCGGTGACTATATAGAGAGTGACGTGTTCAAATCACAGATGAAAAATGTGAAAATTGAAAACATGTCTCTCTTTACTGAGAAAAGGAATTTATCTGTAATATTTTTCTCAGAAAGCCTGATTTCTCCGGGCACTATACTGAAAATTGAAAAACAAATAAAAAATTGTCTCCAGCTTACACATGTTGAGCTTTTGCCTAAGTTCCCTGCAAGTGTTTATGATTCATCTTTTTATCCTTACATAGCAGAGCGTACTAAGCAGAATTTTGCAGCGGCAAACGGCTTTCTTGTTGATGCAGATGTGCATCTTGAAAACGGAGTGTTTACAATTCATCTCAAACAGGGCGGAGCTGAAATTCTTGAAAAAGCAGGCGTTGACAGATTTACTGCAAAGCAGCTTAAAGAAATTTTCGGTATTGAAGCACGTGTTCAGTTTGTGAGTGAAAAGATTGATAAGGACGAGTTCAAAAGGGTTATTGATGAAGTAACTCTCCAGAAGCAGGAAGAGAATAATCAGACTGCTCAGCCGAAGAAGAAAACTCCCGTTCAGGATTATGAGGATATGCCTATCAGCTTTACAAATGCCCAGCCTCTTTACGGCAATCCCATAAAAAACAGGCCTACGCATCTTAAGGATGTAAGCCATGAGGATGGTATGGTAACTGTATGGGGTGAGGTTTTCTCTCTTGATGTCAGAGAAACACGAGACGGAAGAAATAAAATTATCAGTTTCAACATCACCGACCTTACAAACTCTTACACTGTAAAGCTTTTTGAAGCAAACGAAAATACAAAGTCTCTTCTTGCAAAGCTTAAAGACGGTCTTGTGGTTGCTGTCAAGGGTACGGTGGTTTTCGATAAATGGATGAAAGATTACTGCATTCAGGCAAGAGCTATTACTCAGATTGAAAAAATGCAGAAGAGCGACAACGCAGAAGAAAAGCGTGTTGAGCTTCATCTTCATACAAATATGTCTTCCATGGATGGTCTTACCCCTGCAGGTAAGCTTGTTGAGAGAGCTATAAAATGGGGACATAAGGCAATTGCAATTACTGACCATGGTATTGTTCAGGCGTTCCCTGATGCTATGAACGCAGTAGGAAAGAGTGATATCAAAATCATTTACGGTATGGAAGGCTATTTTGTAGATGATATGCGCCTTGATGACAGAAAGCTTACAACAGAGGAAATCAAGGCAGAGAGAACATATCATATCATTATTCTTGCTAAGAATACTGTAGGTCTTAAAAATCTCTATCAGCTTATTACAAAATCAAACCTTGAATATTTCCATAAACGTCCGAGAATTCCCAAATCAGAGCTGATTGCCCACAGAGAGGGACTTATTATCGGCAGTGCCTGTGAAGCAGGTGAACTTTACCGTGCGATTCTTGAAGGTGCTGACAGAGAAAGACAGCTTGAAATTGCTTCTTTCTACGATTACCTTGAAATCCAGCCAAACGGAAACAATATGTTCCTTGTCCGTGACGGAAAGCTGAAAGACGTTACTGATATTGAGAACATCAACCGTTCAATTGTAGCTCTCGGTGACAGTCTTGGCAAACCTGTTGTTGCAACAGGTGACGTGCATTTCATCGATGAAACAGACAGCGTTTACAGAGCAATTCTCATGGCTGGACAAGGCTTTAAGGATGCTGACCAGCAGGCTCCTCTTTATTTCAGAACAACAGAGGAAATGCTCAAAGAGTTCGCATACCTTGGCGAAGAAACTGCCTATGAAGTAGTTGTCAAAAATACAAACCTTATTGCAGATACAGTTGAAAAAATAAGACCGATTCCCAACGGTAACTATCCGCCTTACATTGAAGGCGCGGAAGAAGAGCTCAAAAGAATTTGTTGGGAAAGAACAAAGAAAATGTTCGGTGACCCTGTTCCTGAATATGTTGCCACAAGACTTGATAAAGAGCTGAAATCAATTATAAAGAACGGCTTCGCAGTTCTTTATGTTATCGCTCAGAAGCTTGTGTGGAACTCAGTTGACCATGGCTACCTTGTAGGTTCACGAGGCTCTGTTGGTTCATCCTTTGTTGCAAATGCCGCAGGTATTTCAGAGGTTAATCCTCTCGCTCCACATTATGTGTGTCCTGAGTGTCAGTACAGTGAGTTCTTCCTCAAGGGCGAATACGGCTCAGGCTATGACCTTCCTAAAAAGGATTGTCCTAATTGCGGACATGCACTGAATCGTGACGGCCATGACATTCCCTTTGAAACATTCCTTGGCTTCAAGGGTGATAAACAGCCTGATATCGACCTTAACTTTTCAGGCGAATATCAGTTCTGGGCACACAGATATACAGAAGAGCTTTTCGGTAAAGACCATTGCTTCAAAGCAGGTACAATCGGTACTCTTGCCGACAAGACAGCATACGGTTTTGTTAAAAAATATCTTGACGAGAGGGGAAAGGTACTCTCCCGTGCAGAAGAAGACAGACTGACAATCGGTTGCACAGGCGTCAAGAGAACAACAGGTCAGCACCCGGGTGGTATGGTTATTATCCCCAACGACTATGAGGCTGAAGATTTCACACCTATTCAGCATCCCGCAGATAAGGTAGATAAAGATATTCTGACTACTCACTTTGACTTCCATTCACTTCACGATACAATCCTGAAGCTTGATAATCTGGGCCATGATGTTCCTACAATCTACAAGCATCTTAAGGATGCAACAGGTATTGATTCAATGGAAGTTGATATCTGTGATCCGAAGATTTATGAAATGATAAATTCTCCTGAGCCCCTCGGGGTTACAGCGGAGGATATTGAGTGTGAAACAGGCACTCTTTCAATTCCGGAAATGGGTACACCTTTTGTCCGTCAGATGATTCTTGATGCAGAACCCAAAAACTTTACCGACCTTCTTCAGATTTCAGGACTTTCTCACGGTACTGACGTTTGGCTCGGTAACGCACAGGATCTTATCAAAGACGGCACATGTACAATTTCAGACGTTATCGGAACGCGAGACAGTATCATGGTTTACCTTATGCATAAAGGTCTTGAACCTGACATGGCATTCAAAATCATGGAAATTGTCCGTAAGGGTAAAGCTACAAAGCTTCTTACAGAAGAACACATCAATGCAATGAAGGAGCACGATGTGCCTCAGTGGTATATTGATTCATGTATGAAAATCAAATACATGTTCCCCAAAGCCCATGCGGCGGCATACGTCAGTGCAGCACTGAGACTTGGCTGGTATAAGATTTACAGGCCTGTTGAGTATTACGCAGTTTACATGACAGTACGTGGCGAGGACGTTGACACGGTTGCAATTATGCAGGGACGTTCAGCAGTTAAAAAGAAAATGGCTGATATCTCTGCAAAGATGAAAGTCAAGGAAGCAACAGCAAAAGAAGAAGGTACTTACACCGCCTTGCAGGTTATCAATGAAATGATGGCAAGGGGAGTAGAGCTTCTTCCCGTTGATATCTACAAATCCCATGCAACTGTTTATCAGATTGAGGACGGGAAAATCCGTCTTGCTTTCTCTGCTCTTAACGGTGTTGGCGAAAATGCTGCAAAACAGCTTCAGGCTGCCCGTGAAGACGGCAAGGGTGAGTTTATTTCTGCTGAGGATTTACAGCTTCGCTCAGGCGTTTCTACAAGCGTTATAACTGCTCTGAGAGAAGCAGGAGCACTTGATAATTTGCCTGAATCCAATCAGATAAGCTTGTTCTGATAAAAAATTATCCCCATTCAGCTTTTAACTGAATGGGGAGTTGTTATGTTAGGATATAAACTTTAGCCGGCAAAAAGTGTACCGTTCTGAAGTCCGCTGATAACAGAAGTAAGTGTTTCTGAAATCAAATCAAAGTTAGCAAATACAACGCTGATTGTTGTAAAGATGCCACAGATTGTTTCCCAGATGTTTGCAAGGCAATCCTTGATTATGTCGAGGATTGTTTTGTTTTCTTCAACGATTTCACCGTCATCTGTCATCATCCATACCTGACCTGCCCAGAAGGGGTTAGCAGTACCGATCATAAGACCGCAGTCCATGTTAGAAAATACGCGAAGACCGTGGTTTGTAGGATCGCCAAGACCGTTTGTTGTGATAGTCTTGAAGTTTACGCCGTCTTCTGATACATAAAGGTCGAAGCCTCTGTCGGCTTTTGCAAGGTAAGATGCGCATTTAAGAAGACCTTTTATTTTTTCGAGAAGCTCTTCTGTTGACATTTCTGTTTTAGCGTCGCCCTCTTCTTCACCTGTTGCAAGGCTTACGATTTCGTTTGTTGAATAGTTGTCGAAGAGATAGTTAAGGCTCGCAAGACTTGCCTTGTCTGCCTTAGTCATTTTAGCACCTGCAAGTGCTTCTTCCTGTGCAGCGTTACTTGCTTCAAGGAATTTTTCGATATAACCGATAAGCTGTCTCCATTCAGCTCTTGACATTGTGATAAGGTCCTTGTTCACAAACTGTCCGATAGGCTGAAGAAGGCTTGATGTGTCAAATGTACCGACGAAAAGCTTACCGTTATAGCTTGTCATTCTCCAGATATACTGGTTTTCATTTCTGCCGAAGCCTGATTTAAGACCTGAAAGACTGCCATTCGGGAACATCTTTGTGGGATTACCAACAACCAGCTCCATGTTTTCGTCTTTGTCCATTCTGTAAAGGTTAACTGACTGTTCAAGGTTAGCGTTTACAAAGTCAAAGTCAAGTTTAAAGATAACGTCTTCGAGAGCAATTTCTTCGTCATTGTATTCACCGATGTAAAGATAGTCGCCATATACGTTGATAACGCCTGCGCCGGCTCTTGTTCTTTCAGGGTCAATACCGAATGTGTATCTTGCACCGTCTTTTTCCTTGTCACCTGCAAGAGCTCTCCAGGACCATGTGCCGTCTTCTTTGGGTTCGCCGACAACGATTGCAAAAGACTGCATTGAGTTTTCGTCAGGTTTGTTATCGGGACGACCTGTGCACATTGTAACATAGAGTTTATCGTTGAATTCTACCATTTCCCAGATTGAACCGCCGTAGATACTGTCGGGGAAACAGTAAGCAGGGTAGTCAAAAAGGTCTTCCTGAGTAGCAATTCTTGTGAAAGCTTCCTGTCCGTCTTCGGGATGGTCGGAAATAAGGATTTCAGAGCCTTCAAGTGTTACCATGCTGACAACAAGTTTGCCGTTGTATTCGCAGAGACCGCGGATAGCTGAGCAGATGCCTTTCTGGTAAGCAGCGTAGAAGTCTTTGCCTGAGATGCCTTCGTAAACAATTTTTACTTCATCTGTTTCGGGATCAACCTGAACGATTTTGGGGAGACCGTAAACTGAACCGCAGAAGTAGAATTTACCGTTATATTCGCAAACGTTACGAAGCTGAACGCCTTTGGGATCTGACATAAGAATTTTAACTTCGCCTGTTTTAGCGTTCATTTTGAAAAGAACACCGCTGGGCTTGCCACCGTCCTCTTCTTCAATGAAGAAAGAGCCGTTGAACATAACATTGAGAAGTGAGTGCATGACTGTGGGATCGTAGTCATTGCCGAGAACTGTATCCATGAAAGAAAGAGTAGCCATCATGGAGTTGTAGTTTGTTGATGCATAAATCCAATCGCCTTTTGCGATTGCAGCCCAGATATAACTCTGTGCTCTGTCGCCCTGGCCCTGGTCTTTGGCTGAAACCATGCTGTTTCCTATGTAGTCAACAACGCCGTCGATTTCGCCCAGGTCCTTATCGGGGTGAGAAATTTTTGTTGCCTGATACTCGCCGTTTGCTGAGCTGAATTTAACCTTGCCGTTGAACTCGGTAGCTGATGCAGTAAGAACTACTGAAAAAGCCATGATAACCGCGAGAACAAGACTGAGCACAGCTCTGAACTTTTTGTTTTTCATGTGTTTTCCTCCTGAGAATTTTTTGAGATTTCTGTGAATCTTTTCACAAATACACACACTTATAATATATCTGTTGCGTATGCTTAAAATGTTACTGAAAAATGAACGTAATGTAAACAAAGATTATAGAATTATTATAAATTGTATAAAATTCTTAGTGAAAGTACAAGATGTTGTATCAGTTTTTTTGACAAATTTTAACATAATATTAATATTTTGTTAACGTAAAATCAAGGGAAATCAAGGTTTTCAGAAGGAAAAAACGGATAAAAACCATGCTTTAATAATTCTTAATAAACAGGGCAGTGAAGTGAAAAAAAGAAAAATCTCCGTAAACCAAAGTTTACGGAGATAAGTTTTCTGCTTATGAATCTTAACTTAAGAACACTGAAGTGCCTTATAATCACACAGCGCGAGTTACCTTACCGGAGCGTAAGCAACGAGAGCATACATAAACTCTTTTAGGAGTACCGTTAACAACAGCCTTAACACGCATGATGTTGGGCTTCCATGTTCTGTTTGATCTTCTGTGTGAATGGGAAACCTTAATACCGAAAGAAACGCTCTTTCCGCAGTATTCACATTTTGCCATTTGTCGCACCTCCTTCTTTAATATCTGATTACAACGTTTAATATTATATATGTTATTTACAAAAAAAGCAAGTGTTTTTTGTGAAAAAATTAAATTTATCGAAAATATTCACATTTTGCCCTATAAAAACACAATATTTTGTCCATTTGATTGACAAAACCTACACTCAGTGGTAGATTTAGATGTATATTAAGAAAAAAGAGATGAAAAAATGAGCAGTTATTTATGGGCGCTTCTTGTTGCAGTTTACGGAATATGCAAAGGAAGCCGTGAAATTTTTAAAAAGATAGCCTTGCGAAAAAACACTGTCATGGAAGTTTTATTCATGTATGTGTGCCTTTCTTTTGTGATGGTGTTGCCCTATGCAGGCGAAGCTTTCAGAATAGAAAACCTGAATTACATGTATCTGATTCTGATAAAATCCTTTGTGATTTTTGTGGCATGGATATGTTCTTTCAGGGCTCTGTCAAAAATGCCTGTGAGCCTTTACGGAGTTCTTGACCTGTCAAGAATAATTTTTTCAACATTATACGGCATTCTGCTTCTGAGCGAGACAATAGGCTTATTTCATATAATCGGATTGTTTCTTGTGTCTCTCGGACTTCTGCTTCTGAAATTCAGACCTTTTACTAAGAAAGAAAAGTCATCAGAAAAAGTTGATTTCAAAGTTGTTATAACAGCTTTTGCAGGCTGTGCACTGACGGCACTTTCAGGTGCACTTGATAAAATTCTCATGAAAAAAGGGGATTTGTCATCAGGTCAGCTTCAGTTCTGGTACATGCTTTTTCTTGTGATTTTCTATGCTTTATACATAATTTTCACACGCACAAAAATTGATGTAAAATCAACACTTAAAAATAAATGGGTATATCTTATGAGCCTGACACTGGTTATCGGAGATAAAGCACTCTTTGTGGCAAATAATAACCCTGACTGCACAGTAACGCTTATGACTCTTATTAAGCAAATCAGTTGTATTGTTGTGATTTTAGGCGGAAAATTTGTGTTCAAAGAAAAGCGTATTCTCTATAAACTTTTCTGTGCTGCGGTCATAATTTCAGGCATAATAATTGCGGTTATAAATTAAGTTATTTACTTGAAAAAATATTAAAAAAATGTTATTATATATTGTAATGCATTTTTTATGCTTCTTGTGGAGATAATATCTTCCTGAGGAGTGGTAGAAATGCTTGAAAATTCATATGTAAATCAGGAAGAAACCGAAGAAAAAGAAGAAGGCTTTTTTGATAATGCAGTCAAACAGGTTTTCGACACAGGCTCGATTACCGTTACAAAAAACGGTCACAGAATTCATTGTATTACTGTGATTGGTCAGATTGAAGGACATTATCTGTCTTCTCAGGAAGCGAAAACCACAAAGTATGAGCATATCATACCACAGCTTATTGCTGTTGAAGAAAGCCGTGATATTGACGGCTTGTTTCTTGTCCTCAACACAGTAGGCGGAGATATTGAGGCAGGTCTTGCCATTGCAGAGCTCATATCGGGAATGAAAACTCCCAGTGTTTCATTGGTGCTCGGTGGCGGTCATTCAATCGGTGTACCTCTTGCGGTGGCAGCTGATAAATCTTTTATCGTACCGTCAGCAACAATGACTGTCCATCCGGTCAGAACAAACGGCCTTGTAATCGGCGTTCCCCAGATGCTTGAATATTTTCTTCAGATGCAGGAGAGAATTGTAGGCTTTGTCTGCAAAAATTCAGGTATTGACGATAAAACCTTCCGCACTCTTATGCTTGAAACAGGTGAACTTGTGACAGATGTTGGGACGATTCTCGGCGGTGAGGATGCCGTAAAATACGGTCTCATTGATAACATCGGTTCTCTTTCAGATGCACTTGACGAATTAGATAATCTGATAAATGAAAGAAGGAAAAATAAGCATGGCAAATGCAAAACCAAAACAGCAAACTGCCAAAAAAACACAGAGCAAAAAAGCTCCTGCAAAGAAACCTGAGACGAGGGCAAAAAATCCTCAGACTCAGAAGGTGCAGAATAAAAATAACAGCGAAAGAAAAGGCTTGTCAGCACAGATGACTGCAGTTATTCTGTTCTGTGTAGCCTTGCTTCTGCTTGCATTCTGCTTTATTCCGGGAGCATCTGCATGGGAGTTTGTAAGACAGCATGTAATGTTCGGAACATTCGGTATCACAGCCTATCTTGTTCCTGTTCTTCTCGGCTATATCGCTATTCTCACAGCAAGGGACAAGCTTTATGACAAAGGTAAGATAGGAAAAATCATAGGCATCTGTCTCTTTATGCTGTTCTTCTCAAGCTTTGTACATATCGTGGCACATGATTTTGAATATTTCAGTAAAAACACAGTCTGGGAACAGATAAAAGATGTGTATGCTGTTGGTCTTAAAATTTCAAACGGCGGCTTCTTCGGAGCACTTCTCGGTGGATTTATTGCATATCTCTGCGGAGCAAAGATGCCTGCAGTTGTGTTTGTTTCAATTCTGTCTTTCGGCACTCTTATGGTGCTGACAGGAACAACTCTTGCACAGCTTTTCGGCACAATTGAAAAGCCTGTAAGAAAAGCAGGTGACAAAATCGCTGAGCACAAAGAAAAAAGAAAGCAGTCTGCTGAAGAAGATTATGATGACGCTGATGCAGACGAATTCTTTGATCCTCAGGGTGTGGATTTCACTCCTGATTTTGACCTTGATGAAGAGCCTGAAAGGAAAGCTCCTGAAAAGCCTCTGAAGGCAATTGAAGTGGATGACAGTGATTTTTATCAGTTTGACCCCAATGAAATTATTATGCCTCCGCCCATTATGAAAAAGAGCGGAGCTACAGGTACATCGAAAAACCGTGACAACAAATTCAGAGCGCTTGACATTGACCTTGTAGATGAAGACAATCCCACAGTTCCTCAATATGAGCCTGAGGCAGAGGAAATTGTTCCCGAAGAGCCTCCCGTTGTCAGACAGCCTGAAAGGAAAACTCCCGAAAAACCGAAAAAACCTGCCGAGGTGTTTGAGGTTTCTGAAACTGCCTATGTTTCAACACGTTCAGGTAAATCAAAGCCCTACAAATTCCCGCCGCTTTCATGTCTGTCAAAGCCTGACGGCTCGCAGAATATTGACTATTCAAAAGAATTACAGGCAAACGGTCAGCATCTTATTGATGTTCTTAAAAGCTTCGGCGTTGAGGCAAAAATCTGTGAAATCTGCAGAGGTCCCTCAGTTACAAGATATGAGCTTCAGCCGGCTCCCGGTGTAAAAATCAGCAAAATTACAAACCTTTCAAACGATATTGCTATGAATATGGCAGCATCAGGTGTCAGAATCGAAGCACCTATCCCGAATAAATCGGCAATTGGTATTGAGATTCCCAACAGAAAGCGTACAATGGTGCTTTTCAGAGAAATTATCGATACTCCCGAATACAGAGATTCAGATTCAAAACTGAATGTTGCTCTCGGTAAAGATATTACAGGTAACATTATCTGTGCGGACCTGTCAAAGATGCCGCATCTTCTTATTGCAGGTACAACGGGTTCAGGTAAATCCGTCTGCATCAACTCAATGATTGTAAGTATTCTTTATAATGCAACTCCCGATGAAGTCAAGCTTCTCATGATCGACCCGAAACAGGTTGAATTTACTGTTTACAACGGCATTCCTCATCTGCTTGTTCCTGTAGTTTCAGACCCCAGAAAAGCAGCAGGTGCACTTTCATGGGCAGTTACTGAAATGCTTAACAGATATAAGCTTTTCGCAGAAAGAAACGTAAGAAACATCAAGGGCTATAACAAGTTCTGTGAAGCAAACCCCGAAATTCCCAAGCTTCCCCATATTGTTATCTTCATTGACGAGTTGTCAGACCTTATGATGGCAGCACCCAACGAGGTTGAAGAATCAATCTGCCGTCTTGCTCAGATGGCACGTGCTGCAGGTATGCACCTTGTTATTGCAACACAGAGACCTTCTGTCAATGTTATCACAGGTGTTATCAAGGCAAACATCCCGAGCCGTATCTCACTTTCTGTTTCATCACAGATTGACTCACGTACAATTATTGATGCTGCAGGTGCTGAAAAGCTTCTCGGCAACGGTGACATGCTCTTCAGTCCTGTGGGAATGTCAAAACCACTTCGTGTTCAGGGTGCATTCCTTTCTGATACCGAGGTTGAAGATGTTGTTGAGTTTATCAAAGGTCAGCAGCAGGGATCTTATGACGAGGATATTATTGAGGAAATTGAAAATCACGCAATCAATGAGAAAAAGCGTGCAGGATATGACGTTGATGATGATGGTGACGATGAAGCAGACGAAATGCTTCCCGACGCTATCAGAATAGTTGTTGAAATGCAGCAGGCATCAACTACAATGCTTCAGAAAAAACTGAAACTTGGTTATGCCCGTGCATCAAGAATTATTGATGACCTTGAGGAGAGGGGAATTATCGGACCTTCTGAGGGTGCAAAGCCCAGAAAGGTTCTCCTTTCAAAACAGCAGTATATGGAAATGTCAGCCCTTTCGTCTGACGGCAAAATCAACTTAAACAGACAAAGCGACGACATGGCATTTGACGACGTAACTGACGAGGATGATGATTTTTAAGATATGAGTAACTTTTTACCTATTACAGCAGAAGATGCAAAACAAAGAGGATGGGAGTATGTTGACTTTGTGTATGTCACAGGTGACGCTTATGTTGACCATCCCAGCTTTGGCGTATCTATTATTTCGAGAGTGCTTGAAGCAAAAGGTTATAAAGTGGGAATTATCAGTCAGCCTGATTGGAATAACAATCAGGCTTTCAAGATTTTCGGCAGACCACGTCTGGGATTCTTTGTGACTTCAGGCAACATCGACAGCATGGTGGCTCACTATACCGCTGCAAAGAAAAAAAGAAGCGATGATGCTTACACTCCCGGCGGCAAAGCAGGAAAGAGACCTGACAGAGCAGTGATTGTCTACTGTAAAAAAATCAGAGAAATTTATCCTGACAGTCCTATAATCATCGGAGGTCTTGAAGCATCTCTCAGGCGTTTTGCCCACTATGATTACTGGGCAGACGAGGTGAAGCCATCTATTCTTGTGGAATCAGGCGCAGACCTTCTTTCATTCGGTATGGGTGAAAATCAGACAATTGAAATTGCCGAGCGACTTAAAAGCGGTGAAAGCATAAAAACGATGACAGACATCAAGGGTACATGCTGTCTTGTTGATACGAAGGACACACCTTACACAGGTGTTGAATGTCCCTCATATAAAAATGTTGTAAATTCAAAGCGTGAATACGCAATTGCTACAAGAATTCAGCTTGATGAACAGGATCATATACGAGGCAAAATGATAAAACAGCGCCATGGCGATAAGATGCTCATTCAGAATGAGCCTATGCCACCGCTGACAACTGAAGAGCTTGACTGGGTTTATTCACTTCCTTATGAGAGAAACTATCATCCCTCATATGAAGAAATGGGCGGAGTACCGGGAATAGCAGAAGTGAAATTTTCAATCACTCACAACAGAGGTTGTTTCGGTGCATGTAATTTCTGTTCACTTGCTTTCCATCAGGGCAGATTTATTACAACAAGAAGTAAGGAATCTATTATAGAAGAAGCGAAAAAATTAACTGAACTTGAAGATTTCAAGGGATATATTCACGATGTTGGCGGACCTACTGCGAACTTCCGCAGACCTGCCTGTGACAAACAGCTTGAACACGGTCTTTGCAAGGGCAAGAAATGTCTTGCACCCAAGCCTTGCTCACAGCTTATCTCAAACCATGAGGAATATCTCAATATTTTAAGAGATTTGCGAAAACTTCCAAAGGTAAAAAAGGTGTTTATCCGTTCAGGTATCAGATTTGACTATCTTCTTGAAGATAAAGATAAGACATTTTTCAGAGAGCTTGTTGAGCATCATACAAGCGGTCAGCTGAAAGTGGCTCCTGAGCACTGCAGTGCAAGTGTTCTTGACTACATGGGGAAACCCCACATAGAAGCATACCTTAAGTTCGCAAAAGAGTATTTTGCAATCAATAAAAAAATCGGAAAAGAACAGTATCTTGTGCCGTACCTTATGTCGTCGCATCCGGGCAGTATGCTTGACGATGCAATTGCGCTTGCACTGTTCCTTAAAAAGGAACATATCAAGCCTGAGCAGGTACAGGATTTTTACCCTACACCGGGTACAGTTTCAACATGCATGTTCTATACGGAACTTGATCCTTATACACTCAAAGAAGTTTATGTTGCGAAAAATCCTCATGATAAAGCACTCCAGAGAGCACTTCTTCAGAGCTATAATCCTAAGAACAGAGCACTCGTTGAAGAAGCACTGAAAAAAGCAAAGCGTTTTGACCTTATCGGACAAGGTGAAAAGTGTCTTATTAAAGGAAAGGTTCAGCCTGTGTTCAATAACAAGAAAAATTGCAAACCGGTGAAAAACAATGGTAGAAAGAAGAGAAATAAATAGAATAATTCTTCTTGTAATTCTCGCATTGCTGATTGTAGGTTCTCTGGCTTTCCGCTTCTTTGCAGGAGAAGAAAAGCTGAATGAAAACTGGGCAGACAAGCTGTCTTATTCGGGTGTTTTCCCTGTGAAGGAACGAGGGAGCATGCAAGGTCTTACCGTAGATTTCATCAATGTGGGACAGGGTGATTCAGCTCTCATAATATGTAACGGCAAAGCGATGCTTGTTGACACAGGAGAGAAAGAATATTATAGTCTGGTTGAACATCAGCTTGAAAAAAGAGGCGTTAAAAAGCTTGATGTTGTTGTAGCAACTCACCCTCATTCTGACCATATCGGTTCAATGAGTAAAATAATTGAAAACTATGAAATCGGCACATTGTTAATGCCTGAAATTGATGAAAAAATTCTTGATGGCACTGAAGTTTATCAGGAATTTAAAGGGGCTCTGAAAAATAATTCAGTACAGGTGGAATATGTCAGGGCGGGGGATGAATACACGCTTTCCGATGCGAAAATTAAAATCCTCTCACCGGGTAAAAACTTTGAAGAAATAAATGACATGTCGGTAGTGTTTATGCTTACTTACGGGGAGAATAAATTTCTCTTTACAGGTGACATCGAAAAAGATGCTGAGGCTGCTCTTGTGCTTGCAGATGCAGATTTAAAATGCGACGTGCTGAAAATTGCTCACAACGGAAGTGACACATCTACAAGTGAAGAGTTTCTCAGAATAGCTGCCCCACAGATTGCCGTAATCAGTGTAGGTAAAAATAACGAGTACGGTCATCCGAAGAGAAAAATTATAGGCAGACTTCTTCGCAGTGATATTTTAATTTACAGAACAGACTACGACGGTACGGTGTCTTTCCGTGTTCCGTCAGAAAAATCAGAAATTATCAAGGACTGATGATTTATGTTAGATGAAAATAAAGTTATAGTTGCAATGAGTGGCGGTGTTGACAGCTCTGTTGCGGCATATCTGCTGAAAGAAAAAGGATATGACTGCCACGCTGTTACGCTCAGACTTTATGACGAAAAGGATAGTGAAATCGGCGGTAAAGCCTGCTGCACAGACAAAGATGTTGAGGACGCAAGAGCTATTTCCGCAAGTCTCGGAATCCCTTTTGATGTGTATGATTTCAAGGACGATTTCAAAGGCGAGGTTATAGAACGTTTTGTGCAGGGGTATCTCAAAGGCGAAACGCCCAATCCTTGCATTGATTGCAACAGATATATAAAATTCAGGCATATATTGAAAGCCGCTGATACTTTTTCTGCAAAATATATTTCCACAGGTCACTATGCTTGTGTTGAATTTGACAACGGAAGCGGAAGATATCTTCTCAAAAAGGGAAAGTATGACATAAAAGACCAGAGCTATGTTCTTTACAGCCTTTCTCAGGACAAGCTGTCACGACTTCTTCTTCCTATCGGTGAAATGAAAAAAGAGGAAGTAAGAGAAATTGCAGAAAATTGCGGTTTTATAAATTCTGCAAAGCCTGACAGTCAGGATATCTGCTTCGTTAAAAACGGAGATTATGTTTCATTTATTGAAGACTATTGCGGTAAAAAATTTCCTGAAGGTAACTTTGTGGAAAGAAACGGTAAAGTTATCGCAAGACATAAAGGGATTATCGGCTATACTGTTGGTCAGAGAAAAGGTCTCGGTATTGCTTCAACTGAGCCATATTTTGTTCTTGAAAAGAATGTGGAAAGAAACGAAGTGATAATCGGCAGGGCAGAGGAGCAGTACCACAAAACTATCACTGCAGACGATGTGAACTGGATAGCTTTTGAAAAACTCACATCACCCATAAAGGTGATGGCGAAAATCCGTTATAAACACAAGGAAGTTCCCGCCACTGTTTCTCAGCTTGACGATGAAAGAATCATAGTTGAGTTTGATGAGCCACAGCGTGCTCCCGCAAAAGGTCAGGCAGTAGTTTTCTATGATGGCGAATATGTTCTCGGCGGCGGCAAGATTCTTTAATATTTTATATGTTGATTTCAATAAAGCAATGATGTATAATAACAATGAAAAGGTATTTCTTTTAGGAGGAAATCTTATGAATCGTTATTGTAAATCGTTGCTTTCTTTATTTATGTCGGCTTTGTTACTTTTTTCAGTATGCACACCGGCATTGGCATCTTCTGCTCCTGAGATGCCGGAATTTAATGTATATACACTTGTTCCTGACGGTGAAGTGTCTGAATCAGGCTATCAGGCACAGAAAATTGTTGATGAAAACGGAGAGGAAGTTGTTATTGAATCGACATCTTCAACGAAAAAACCTGTTTCCAATAAATTGTCTTCAATCCCCGAAAAATATTCATCAAAAGATCTGGGATATTGTACAGATGTGAGAAATCAGGGTGGCACAAATTCCTGTTGGGTGTTTTCTGCGGTAGCTTCTGCAGAAACGAATATTTTAAGAAAGTCTCTTGCGAAAAAAGGCGATGATATTACTGATTTGTCTGAAGCGCATCTCGTGTGGTTTGCTCATAAAAGTCTTACTACTGATATAGATGATCCGACATTCGGTGACGGTACAAATGTGTCAGGTCCCTATTCTGCAGGCGGTGACTGGCATCGTTCAACCTATACTCTTGCACGTGGTGCAGGCTTTGCTCTTGAAAAAGATTATCCGTTTTATCCCTACAGTACATCTTATATGGGCGATTATGATGAATCCAAAAGATATGACAGCAAAGTAACTCTTAATGAAGCGTTCCTTATCCCCAGTGAAAATACCGATGAAATAAAAACTGCTATTATGGAATATGGCTCTGTTTCTGTTGCAGGTCTAATTGTAACGGAATATTTAAACGGTGCTGCATATTATCAGAATAAATATGTGGGTACAAACCATCAGATGATAATTGTCGGTTGGGATGACAATTATTCAGTGGACAATTTCAGATCAGAGTGTAAACCTTCTGCACCGGGTGCATGGCTTATAAAAAACAGTTATGATACTACATGGGGAGATAACGGATATTTCTGGATTTCCTATGAAGAACCATCGCTTACTGATTTCTTTGTACATGACGTAGTGCTGACAAATGAAGAAGAAACAATATACCAATATGACGGATATGGCTATAATTCTATGCTGTCCGTACAAGGATATTACGATGGTGCTGTTGCTAATGTTTTTACCGCTGAGAAGAACGAGGCAATTGATTCGGTTGCTTTTTATACAGCTCAGGAAAATGTGACATATGAGATTTCTGTTTATAAAAATGTAACTAAAGGTGCAGATAATCCTTATGAAGGCGGCAATAAATCTTCTGTGATAACGGAAGGTGTTGCACAACATACAGGCTACCATAAAATAAAGCTAGACAGCACCATTCCTGTGAGTAAGGGAGAAACATTTTCGGTGATTGTCAGAATGGCAGTCCCCGAAGGTGATGGTAATCGTATCATTATTCCTGTTGAGGGCAGAGAAGAAACACACGATGGTTACTATTCTCGTTATTATTCGAGTGAATCCGGACAGAGCTTTTTCACTCTTGGTGATCTTGCATGGAGCGAGCCTGTTCTTACAAATCAGGATGGCAGCACGACCAATCTGAACAATGTTTGCGTAAAAGCCTTCACTGTTCCCGACAATTCCCTTGAAATCAGAACTGCAGAAGAATTCAATGCTTTTGCTGAAGATGTTGCAAACGGAAAGTCTTTTGAGGGCAGAAACGTTAACCTTATGAATGATATTGATTTTGCCGGTGGGGAAATAATCCCTGTAGGTACAGAGAATAATCCCTTCAAAGGGTTTTTCAAGGGTAACGGATATGTTCTCAGAAATGGTGTAATTGATTCGGATTTAGATTACATCGGTGTTTTCTCGTTACTTACTGAAAACGCGGACATCAGAAAATTAGGAGTAGAAAATATTTCCGTTAATGGTATTTACGGTGTAGGTGCTCTTTGCGGTATTAATGAGGGTACAATTCAGTATTGTTATTCAACCGGTACTGTTTCAGGTGAGGAATCTGTAGGCGGACTAGTTGGTATAAATGCAGGCAAAGTATCTCACTCTTATTCAATCTGTGATGTTGCAGGCGAGTATGATGCAGGATCATTTATCGGTGAAAATGACAATGGAGAAGTAATAAACAGTTATGTAATAACATCATCACTTGATCCGATACATAATGATTACAGTGATGGTATTACATCATTGGACGGCAAATATTTCTCAAATGGTCTTGCGGCCTTTTATCTTGATGAAGGTAAAAGCACATCGAGAGCAAAGGTGTGGACAAAACGCGACGGTGTTACGACATTCCTGAAATCTGACGATGAAATTATCTATCAGGTGGAGCTTTATGATAAAGTGAATATTTCCAGTCTCTATCTTTATGTAAATGCAAATGATAATCTTAAAGAACTTGCTGAAGCAGAAAAGGAAGGTATGGTTGCTACAATTTATGCCGATCCACAACATAAAGTTCCTTACACGTCAAAACCAAAAGCGAATGTAATGCTTTATGTTGTGTGGAGTGTAGATCACATCTGTGCTGATTTCCTTGAGTTTGTTCCCGGCGTTGAAGCAACTTGTTACACGGATGGAAATGTTCCTTATTACGAGTGTTCCTGCGGTAAATTATATACAGATGAAAATGCAGAAAATCCTACAACAGAAATGGATGTTATGATTTTTGCTTACTGGCATCCGATTGAAAGCCTTATAAAAACAGAAAGAGTTGAACCGACTCACACAGAAGAAGGTAACATTGAATATTACACCTGCACTCTTTGTGGAGATTCATTTTTAGAAGAATCGTGTGTAAATGAAGTTGACTCGGTTGCTATTCCTGCTCTGGGACATGAGCATGGTGATTGGATAACAGAAAAAGAAGCTGCTTGTGATACGGATGGTCTTATGGTGAAAATCTGTTCCTGCGGTGACAGAATTGAAGAAATAATTCCTGCAACCGGACATACATCAGGTGAAGCGGTGAAAGAAAACAGAAAAGAACCTGATTGTACAAATGACGGTTCATATGATGAAGTAGTTTATTGCTCCGTATGTGGTGAAGAGCTTTCTCGAACAACAACTACAATTCCTGCAAAGGGGCATGTTTCAGGAAGTGTTATAAAGGAAAATATAATTCAACCTGATTATGAAAACGAAGGTTCGTATGATGAAGTCGTATATTGTTCTGTATGTGGCGAGGAACTTTCACGATCAGCAAAGACTATTGATGTAGTAAAAGAAGTTTCAATTTCTATTAATATTACAAGCTATCTTTCGGAAACTGACGAAGTTCTTGTTGAACTCATAAGAATGGGAGAAGAAGAGCAGGTTTACTCAAAGTCTCTTACAGGTAACAGTACAGAATTTACCTTTGAAAATATACTTTCGGGTGCATACACAGTGCGAATTTCAAAGAGTAATCATGTAACACGCGAGTATATTATTATAATAGAAAAAGAAATGGATGTACCGGAGTTTAAAATTCATCCGATAGGTGATATAAACGGCGACGGTAAAGTGAACTCAATTGACGCGGCAAGAGTCAATGCACATGCAAGAGGTGTAAGTCTTCTTGAAGATTATCTGGTTCTGTGTGCTGATGTCAATGGCGACAGAAAAGTAAATTCTGTTGATGCAGCAAGAATCAATGCTCACGCAAGACACATTTCTTTACTCTGGAAATGAAATACATTATTAAAGACAGAAAGTGTCCCTGCTTTCTGTCTTTTTCATATATCACGCATTTTAAAATCCTTAAAACGCAATATATTGTGTATTTTGCGTAAAAAATGAACAAAAATTTAATTATTTTCAGTTTTTATTGTTGACAATAATATTTGGTTGTGGTATAGTTTTAGTGGATTATTATATCTTAGTTTGATTACAAGTGGAGGTATCTAACTATGAAAAAAAGCAAAAGAGTCATCAGTTTGCTTCTTTCCGTGTTAATGCTCGTGTCTGTTTTTCAGACCGGACTCGTTGCATTTGCAGCTGACAGCACAGGCTATGTGATCAGTGCAGAAGAAGCAAAAAAATTACCTGATGCAGGTGCTGTTGCAACAAGTACACAAGTTGTAAGAGTTGCTTCAGGTCTCTATTCATATCAGCCGGGTACAACTATTGTTCCTGCTACACCGTCAGGTATTCCTGCCATGAATGGCGGATATGAAGACAATTCACTTGCAAATGTGGGTAACATAAATGAAACCCCATCTTATCCTGAAGTTAAAATCACATTTAAGGATCTTCCTTCGGATGTTCCTCAGATTACTTGCGTAAACTCCAAATCATCAGCAAGCAATGTTGTTATGAGTGTAGCAGCGTATAACGCTGAGGAAAAGTCTTACACATGGCTTATTGCAAGCGGTACAGCAAACGCGGGTGATACACTCAGATTTAAAATCACTTACACATACAATGGTAAGCAATATGTAAGCAACGCTTATTCTTATGTTGAAAGTATTGCACAGCCTGCAGGTAACCATGTAACAACTGAATCAAAGTATGAATCAGGTCTCTTCGGTTGGGGTGCAAACTACTATGCCGGTGTTTCTGCAGCTACACGTGTTCTTGGTATCAATACATACGGTAGTCTTGATTCTTTCTCAACAAGCAGTTCAGATATGCGTGGTTACTACAACGCAAGTGCTAACTCATTTGTTATGAGGTCTTCAACCGATTACGCTACATACAGTGCAACAAGAAGTTCAAGCACAAGAGACGAAGACAACAGGCTTACCTATGCAATCAACGACAGACGTGCATATGCTGATGTCTATGTTGATACAAGTGTTACTGATTCTTTCTCTGACCTCAATCTGCGTTTTGCAGTTGCAAAGGTAGAAAAAATCGGTGGCAATGAAACACAGAATCTTAACAATGTCGTTGCTAGAAAAGGTAATGTTCAGGCAGATGGAAGCCTTGAAGGTACGGGCGACTATGAACTCGGTACGATTGCGCAGAAAGGTACAATGGCTGTAGCTGACCAGTATGTCACAGCTTTTACCGGCTCTAACATTATAGACGGTGCAGAGTACACAATCGTCACAAGTATTGATTCATCTTATCAGGGCGCAGCAAATGCTACATATTTCCCTGTCGGCCTCAGAATTCATACTGTAGACAAAGGTGAACTCCGTGCATTAATCAATGATATCCTCCACAATTATACACCCGAAACACCTCTCACAACTGCAAGTTATAAAGGTGTTAATCCCCAGTCATGGTACTATTCAGCAGGTTTCTCAGTTTACGAAACAGCAATGCTTAATGCTCAGACAGTTCTCCAGAACCCCAGAGCAAGTCAGGCTGATATCAATAGCGCTATAACAAACCTTACAAATGCTTATAATGGTCTTGTTCTTGCTGAAGCAGATTATTCTGCAGCAACAGTAGCTTATAATGAGGCTCTTACTTACGAAGAAACAAAAGGTCTCTATACAGACGAAAGCTACGCAAACCTTCAGAAAGCAATTTCTATTTATGATGCTGATACAAATCCCGAAGGTACAATTCAGCTTGGATTCAGTGTTCTTTTCCAGCCTCAGGTTGACCAGTGGGAAGCAGATATCTACGCAGCAATAGACGCACTTGAATACAGACGTGCAGACTATACTGAGCTTGATGAAGTTTATGCAGAAGTACTTGAAGCTGAGAAAAACATAGATAAGTATCTTGATTTCTCAAGTGTTAAGGCTGCAATGAACAGCATTGATTGGAATATCAAGATCACAGAGCAGGAAAAGGTTACTGCAATGACAGCCACTCTCAGAGAGGCACTTGATAATCTTAAGTATAGACCTGCAGATTATACAGAGGTCAATGATGCGGTTACAAGAGCTCAGAGTTACGCTGCATCAGACTATACAACGGAGTCTTATGCAAATCTCAGAAATCTTCTCAGAGATATTGATTATACACTTGATGTAAGCAAGCAGGATGTAGTTGATAACTACGTTGTATTGATTAACGAAGCTATTGAAAATCTCGATGAACTTTCTGCAGATTATTCAGAGCTTAAAGCACTTCTTACATTTGTTGATAATCTTGTAGAAGAATATTATGATCCTGATACATATAAGGCAGCGAAGGATGCTGCTGCAGCATGTGCAGGTTATGATCAGATCGGTATTACACGTCAGGATGAAATTGATGCTATGACAGCTTCAGTTCAGGCTGCAGTTGATGCTCTTGACATGCATGATGCTGACTATTCTTTAATTGAACAATATATTGAGGAATATAGTAAAAAGGATCTCAGTCAGATTACAGCAGATTCTATTAAACAGGTTGATGATGCAATAGCAGCTGTTGAATATGGTCTCAAGATAGACAGACAGAATGATGTTAATAACTATGCGCATGCAATCAGAGTCGCTCTTGATTCACTTGCTTATGAACCTGCTGATTATACAAACGTAACAATTGCTCTTTCAAGAGCAGAATCGGTTAACAGAGATTATTGGTCAGACGAAAGTCTTGCTAATCTTGATGCTGCGGTAGAAGCAGTTGTTTACGGCTATGGTGTTAACCTTCAGGATGAAGTTGAGGCAATGGCTGAAAACATTCAAAATGCAATTAATAACCTTAAACCCGGTCCTGCTGATTATTCCCGTGTAAATACAGCAATCGATAGGTTTGAAGCACTTAACAGTGACCATTATACACCGGGAAGCATTGAGGCAGTAAGAAAAATTATTGCCGGCATTAACTGGGAACTTACAAAAGAACAGCAGGATGTTGTCAATGGATATGCTTTTGAGATTACTGACGCAATGCTTGACCTTGTCGAAGCAGATGCAGATTACAAAGAGCTTCTTGAACTTCTTGAAACAGTTCCCAGTGATGAAGTAATGAAAACGCTGTATACAGAAGCTTCAATTGATGACGTAAATGATGTGGAAGATTCAATCAACTGGAATCTTAAAGCTAAAGACCAGCATATAGTTGTCGGTTACGTAGAAGCTCTTACAGAAGCACTTGCTAACCTCAAGTATCTGACAGGTGACTATTCAGACGTTGATGCAGCAATTGCAGAAGGTCGTGCGATTATCGAAAGAAACGATCCTCCTATCGCACAGGAGAGTATTGATGCTTTTGAAGAATTCGTAGCATCAATTGACCGTACATATACAATCAAACAGGAAGCCGAAATTGCGGCTCTTGCAGTTCAGATAAGAGCAGCGTATGCTCAGTTCTCATATGCTGAAGCAGTTCATAAGGCAACAATTGAGCTTGTAAGTGACAAGTCATTGTCATATACCGGTGATATTGTTACAATTTCTGTTATTGTAGGCACTGATTATTATGCAGCAGCTTCTTCAATTCCTGTATTATATGACACAAACTTCTATGAGCTCGTCGGTACTTCAGTGAAGGATGCTTATACATTCAGCGGTTCTTATGCCGAATCTTCAACGCAGGGCGGTAATATCAACAGCCCCGCAAAGGGTTATCCATCAAGCTATACTGCTGATGACAAGGAACAGTGGAAATATGCACTTGTTACTCTTTCACCCGACTCAGACCTCAATGATCAGGCACAGATTCTTAATCCTGCACAGACCGTTGTAACTCTTAAATTCCTTGTAAAGCAGAACTTTACAGTCGGTAACTATAAGGCGAGAATCTGGGTTGATGAGGCATTTCTCAAGACTGATGAAAACAAGACAGGTAAACTCTATATCGGACGTTATGAAACTTCTGATGTAAGCAACAATGTTGTAACTGTTGGTCAGGATATTGACCTTTCAAAGGCTTCAGTTCAGCTTGCTGTTGTGGATCCCAATTCACCTGCAGTATTTACTGATCTTAAAGCTGCACTTCTCCAGACACCTCAGTATCAGGAATCATTCTACACTACAGATTCTTATAAGGCATTTACTGATGCTGTAGCAACAGGTAATGAGGTTGTTACTCATGAAGGTGAATATACAGTTAAAGAACAGCCGATTATTGATGCGGCAACAGCAGCAATTAACAAAGCGTTTGCCGAACTTGAACTTCTTCCCGCAACAACGAAACCTCTTGAAGATGCTCTTGCATTGACACCCGAGCATCCTGCAGATTATTACACAGCAGATTCATATGAGGCATATACAGATGCTGTGGCACAGGGTCAGTCAATTCTTGCTGAAGCAAATCTCACAATTGCTGATGACTTCAGAATCAATGCAGCGGCAAATGCAATTATAAATGCATTTAACAATTTGACACTCAGACCTTTCTCATACAAGGTGCAGATGGAAGCAGCTCTTGCAAACACACCCCAATATGATGAAAGCTTCTACACAGAAGATTCATATAAGGCATACAATGATGCTTATGATGCTCTCGCAGAATTCAAAAACAGCAATCCTACATTCCTTGATGATGCTGAAGGTATGGACCTTATCTTCAACCTCAATCAGGCATTTAAAGCGCTTGATTTCAAAGATGCTGACACAGCACCTCTTGAGGAAGCAATCAATACTCTTCTTGAGTACGATTCAAGCTTCTATACAGATGAAACATATGCTGAATATCAGGCTGCAATTGATGCAGGTAAAGATATTCTTGCTGAGGACGATCTCGAGATAACTGATAATGAAAGAATCAATGAAGCTGCAGATGCTATCTATTCTGCTATCGAACTTCTTGAATTCAAACCTTTCTCATATCAGGAATTAGCTGATGAGGCTCTCGGAACATGGTTCTACGAAGGTGCAGACGATGAGTATACTCCTGAATCTGTTGATAACTTCTGGAACGCATATATTGAACTTGAAAGTTTCATATACTCAGGCGAAGAGCTTGATATCAGAGATGATGAAGAAGCTCTCAGACTTATTAATGCGCTCAGAGATGCTCTTGATAACATGAAGTATGTTCCAGCAGACCTGACACTTCTTGAAGAAGCACTCAGTCTTGAAACTCTTGATGAACAGTATTATGATGAAACAACATATCAGGCTTACAAGGATGCTCTTGCAGCATTAGAGGAATATGGTGAAGATTATTATTGGACATTGGCTGAGCAGGATATCGTAGATGCTATTGCACAGGATATTATTGATGCTCATACAGCACTTGAGCTTAAACCATTTACAAAACTTGCTGATCTCGAAGCTGCAATCGCAGTTGTTCCCGAATATGATTCATCATACTATCAGGATGAAGCATATGCTGAATACGAAGCAGCACGTAAAGTAATCACTGATATGATTGCTGATGCTGAAAACCTCACAATCCTTGATGATGAAGCTGCAGTTAAGGCAATCGAAGATTACAATGCAGCACTTGAAGCACTCAAGTCAGCATGGGCAGATGCAAATTACTCAGATGTAGAAGCTGCAATTGGTGAAGCAAATGCTCTTAACAGAGATATTTACACTAACTTTGAGATTGTTGACGAAGCAATTGCTAATGTAGTTTACGGACTCAATATCCTTGAACAGGAGACTGTTAACGGTTATGCAGCTGCTATCCGTGAAGCAATCGGAAAGCTTGAAGCTAAATCTGCTGATTATAAGGTTGTTGAAGATGCAAAAACAGCAGCAGCAGAGAGACTTGCTGAAATGCAGGCAACAGGCGTTGATCTCAAGCAGTCAACAGTGGATGCCCTCAATGAGGCAATCAATGCAGTTGTTTATGACCTCGATATTACAAAACAGGAAACTGTTAACGGTTATGCTGACGCAATCGTTGAGGCAACTGAAGCACTTGATTACGCTTCAACAGTAGTTCTTAAAGATGATTCTGTGGCTTATATCACTGAAGAAGGTTACATCAGAGGTCTCAGTGAAATCTGGTCCGCAGATGAAATTGCAGGTCAGTTTGATGTATACGGCAAGAATACACATATCGTTGTAACACCCACAGCAAACGGCTACGGTACAGGTACACTTGTTCAGCACTTTGATGGTGAAGAACTTGTCAAGGAATATGTAGTTGTTGTTAACGGTGATGCAAATGGTGATGCGTTCGTTGATGCAATCGACGTAACAATCGTTGCAAACCTTATCAACGAGTTTGCAGACCCTGAAACAGAATACATTATGGCAGCTATTGACCTTGAAAACGATGGATGGCTCGATGCAATCGACCTTACAATCGTAATCAACATGGCTAACATGGCATACTAAAAAAACAAAATCGCCGCAGTGAAAACTGCGGCGATAATTTTTACCGATAAAAATACCGTCTGACAAATCACTGTCTGTCAGACGGCAAATTTTATTTTATTGACTTATTTCCAATAATCAACATCATACGGAAGGTCGATGTTTTTAGCTTTAAATACAGGTGTTTTGCCTTCTTTTCGCTGCTTTTCGTAATCCTTAAGAGCTTTGATAGCATATCTGCCAAGGATGAGAATTACAGGCATATTTATTATTGTCATAGCACCCATTGTTACATCAGCTATACCCCAGAGAAGGTCTGCACTGAGTCCTGCACCAACAAAAACAATAAGCGAAGCGATAATATGATATATCATCATAAATCTCTTGCTCGGTTGACGTTTAAGAAGGAAAATCAGACAGTTGTCAACGTAGTAAAGATTTCCGAGAAGAGTAGTAAATGCAAAAAGCATCATAGCAACTGTAATAAATATGGGACCGAAAGCACCTAACGTGTTGCTGAGAGCCGCTTGAACATACGGTGCACCGGAAAGTTCTGCTGAAGGTTCAACACCTGAGCACATGCACATGAAAGCAGTTGCACTACAAACGAGAAGTGTGTCAATGAAAACTGAAAGCACCTGCACAAGTCCTTGCTTTACGGGGTGGTCAACCTCTGCAGCAGCAGAAGCATTAGGAGCAGAACCTACGCCCGCTTCGTTGCTGAACAAACCTCTTTTAATTCCGTACATTACACATGAGCCGCTGAAACCGCCGAAGATTGCTTCCATGTCAAATGCTTCAGCAAAAATTTTCTGAAAAACCGAGGGGAGAGCCTTGATATTTATAACAACAATTACGAGTGCGATAAGAATATAAGCGATTCCCATAACAGGTACAAGGAATGAAGTAGCTTTGAGAATTCTTTTACCGCCACCCATAAGGCAGTAAGCAACAAGAGCAGCAACGATAAGACCTATAACCCATGGCGACCATTGAGCGTTGTAAAAACCGTAAGAAGAAAATGTTGACTGAAGGTTGTAGGAAGCCAGCATATTGAAGCCGAAAGCATAGGTGATAATGATAAGAATAGCAAAGATAATCGCAAGAGGACGGCTTTTTATACCTCGTTCAATATAATGAGCAGGACCGCCGTAGCAACCGTCAGAGCCTTTTCTTTTGAAAATCTGTGCAAGTGTGCTTTCAATAAAAGCAGAAGCACCGCCGATTATTGCGATAATCCACATCCAGAAAACTGAGCCGAAACCGCCAAGACAGAGTGCGGTTGAAACACCGATAATGTTACCTGTACCTACTCTTGATGCAGTGGAAACCATAAGTGCCTGAAAGGATGAAACGCCTTTTCCGTCAGCTGGTTTTTCCATAACTGCACGGAACTGCTCACCGAGAAGTCTGAATTGTACAAATCTCGTTCTGATAACGAAATAGATACCGCCAAGCAACAGTAATATAATAAGTATATAGCTGTAAAGTGCGTCGTTGGTGTGTGAAATGATGTTTTCAAGCATAAATTGTCCTCCATAGACGGATTTAGTTGAAAGAGGCGTCTCATTTAAGAGGCGCCTCTTTCTGGAGCTGGTGACGGGAATCGAACCTGCAACCTGCTCATTACGAATGAGCTGCTCTGCCATTGAGCCACACCAGCAATATCTTGAATATTATACATAAAATTTAATAGAATTGCAATACTTTTTTACAAAATAATTCGCAATACTGTGCTATAATATACCCATCAGGGGAGGCTATGTCACTTGCAAAAAATCTTCCTTAACTCAGGTAAATGATGTAAATCCAAACTTTCTCTTGATTTATTGTCAAAATTAGTGTAATCTATAATAATGAAAGGAATGATACATAAATGAACACTAAAAAATTTATTGCAATTGTGCTCTGCCTTGTGACAGTGCTTACAATTACAGCAGCTTGCTCAAAGGATCCGATTGAAGACGTAACTGTCTATGAAACAGACTTTTGGGGTGAAACAGTAACAAATGAGAAAGGTGAGAATGTTACAGTTGCTGTTGAAGGCGGCTCAATTGAGTATGTAACTGATGAGAAGGGTAATCAGGTTCTCGACGAAAACGGAGAGAAGCTTACAATTCTCCACTATTATGTACATGACGTTGATGATGAAGGAAACGTTGTTACTAACGAAAACAAAGAGCCCGTAACAAAGGTTCATTCTTCAGCTCCTTCAACAACAGCTAATGCAGGTTCTCTTGAGGACCTTATGAACGGTGATATTGAAATGTCAACTGTTGTTGTTGAAACTATGCCTGAGGGTACAACTGTTCAGACAGAAGAGCGTCTGTATGACAAGACTCTGAAAAGAATTCTTTCTTCAGGTAAGTTCTATATTGAAATGAAAACTCAGTACAACATGGAGGGCGTAGGTGTAAGAGCTAACTATGGTCTTGCTGTCAGCGGTAACAAAACCTACATGAAAACAAACATGCAGGTAAGTATTCTCAATATGACACTTGAGTTTATTATGAATGGTAACAAAATGTATATGCTCAACAGTAAAGCAAAGGTTTATATGGAGGCAACAGGTGAAGACGGTCTTACTGATGATATGCTCACAGGTGACCAGATTCAGGATGCTCTCGGTTCAACAACATCACAGTATCAGAAAACATCAATTGTTACTACAAAGGGTAAAACATACATCTGCGAGGAATACATTGATAACGGTACTGTATTCAAATACTATTTTGATAAATCAACTGAAGAACTCAAGCGTATTGAATACGATGCAGCAGACGGTATGACAATGGCAATGGATGTCGTGAAGCTTACAGGTAATCCCTCAGATTCATACTTTGAAGTTCCAGCAGGTTATAAGAAAGTTGATGAGGACGGTTTCACAAATGCAATGCTCGGCCCCTTGGCAAGTTATCTCGGCGGGGTTCCCACAACAAAATAAAATGGGAAATACAGTAGTAATTACGGGCTCATCAGCCGGTATCGGAAGTGAAACAGCACGAGTTTTTGCTGAAAATGGCTGGAATGTAGGCATCATGTATATGAATTCACAGGACGATGCTGAGACACTTGAAAAAGAGCTTGAAAATATGGGCGTAAAAACCTTTTGCGGCAAATGCGATGTGTCATTACCTGAATCTGTCAAAAGATTTTTTGAAGATGCGGAAAATACTTTGGGTGAAATATATGCTCTTGTGAACAATGCAGGTGTTGCACTGCAGAAGCTTTTCTGTGATGTTACCGAAGAAGAAGCAAAACGGCTTTTTGATATCAATGTGAATGGTGTTTTCAATTGCTCAAAGGCAGTTCTTCCCTCGATGATAAAAGCAAAAGAGGGGAAGATTGTCAATATTTCATCTATGTGGGGCATTTGTGGCGCTTCATGCGAGGTTCATTATTCTTCCTCAAAAGCTGCAGTAATCGGCTTTACAAAGGCTCTTGCAAAAGAGGTAGGACCGTGCTCGATAAATGTCAATTGCGTCTGTCCTGGTGTTATTGACACCAGAATGAATGCAAACCTTGACAAAGAGACAATGGATTGCCTGAAAGAAGAAATACCGCTTATGCGTATCGGCACTCCGAGAGATGTGGCAGAAACAATTTATTTCCTTTGTTCTGAAAAATCAGACTACATCACGGGGCAGGTAATCTCCGTTGATGGCGGCATGATAATCTGAATAAAAAAACATTTTTACCATAAATATCAAAAAACTCTTGATTTTTTTGAATATTTATGGTAAATTTATAGGGATATATTATGTTCCCTGAATTGGAGGAATGAAAAATGGCAAATTGTCCGAATTGTGGTGTCCACCTTAAAAAAACTTATTGGAAACCCAATTGTCCCAACTGTAATGTTAACATCTTCTACAACGGCATGCAGGAGCGTCTCGCAAAGGACGTTGAAACTGCTGAGATTTCTCTCAACAAAATGTATGCTATGCTTGACAGGGCAAAGGCTTCTTATATAGGCTCAAAGCTTGCAATCGCAAGAATTGTGCTCAGCCTTCTTCCTATCGGAGCATTGTTCCTGCCTCTTGCAAAGCTTGCAGTGAATGTGCCCTTCGTGTCAGAAGAATTTTCAATCAATGCGTTGACTGTGTATAACGCAGTTTCAACAATGGATTTTGATGGTCTTCTCGGAATGCTTTCATCTCCCGCATTAGGTGCTGCAGTAATCATGTTTGCACTTTCAATTATCTTTGTTGCACTCGGTGCTGTAGGCTCACTTGTAGGATTTATCCTTATTTTCCTTTCATGTTCACCTAAGGGCATCCCGCGTAACCTTGGTTTTGCCGGTGCTTCACTTGGCTGTTATGTACTCAGCGGTCTGATGTTTATCCTTTCAGGCTCACAGTTTGCATCAGTTCTCGGTGAAGGTGCTTATTCATCATCACTTTCATTCGGTTACATTCTTCTCATTGTAGCAGCTCTTGCTCCTATCGTAATCAACCTTATGATTAAGAAGAATCCCATTGAGGTTAAGTCTTCTGCAGAAAAGAGAAAGAAAGAAATTGCAGAAAAAGCTGCTCAGATGGCTGCTGATATGGAAGAAGCTCGCAAGAAGGAAGAAGAGCAGAGAATGATTGAAGAAGCATACGCAGCAGAACAGGCAAAGAAAAAAGAAGAAAATAAATAACTGAAAGTTTAAACACCGAAGGTCATCGAAAACCTTCGGTGTTATTTTTTTACCATTGATAAATACTTAAATCAACTTTTCCGTCAATAACTTCTACTCCTTCTTCTCCGAGAAGCGTTATCTGCATGTTTTCTCCGCCGAAAGCAAAAGCTTTGGAAACCTCACCGTTTCTGTTCACAACCCTGTGACATTTGATGTTTTCGGGATCAGGATTCACATGCAGTGCATAGCCGACAACTCTTGCCCACCTGGGATTTCCTGCTAAAAGTGCAACCTGACCATAGGTTGCAACTTTACCCCTTGGAATTTGTTTAACCACATTGTAAATTTTTTCAAAAGTGCTGTTACTCATATTTTCACATCCTCTGATTTATTTTAACCGGATTTATCTGATTAATGATGATGGTGATGATGGTGGATGCCAGCATTTTCAGCGTGTTCTACAGTGCATTTTTCCTCGTGACAATGTTCGTCTTCGTCTTCAAGCTCGAGTGTTGCATGAACGATACCATGCTCACTCAGTTCTTCTCTTACTTTTTCTTTGATTTCGTGGTGGTCACTGTCTGTTACAATGTGCATTGTAGCATAAACATGAAAACCGTCCATACTTCTGATATGAATGTGATGAACGTCGAGCACACCATCAATTTCAAGTAAGTGTTCTTTAAGCTCTGAGACACATATTCCCTCAGGTGTTTTTTCAAGAAAAAGGTCAAGTACTTCTTTGAAATTCCTGATTGCGTTTATCAGTATAAATAATGCAACACATATTGACATTATCGGATCGATTATGGCAAAATCAGTAAATCGCATCACTATGGCACCGATCAAAACAACAACCCACCCGAGAACGTCCTCAAGCATATGGAGATTTACGGCTTTCTGGTTTATGCTTTCGCCGTCGCGGGTTACAAGTGCAGCTGCAAGATTTATTATAACACCAATAACAGCAAAAACAATCATTCCGTTATAATTTATTTCGGAAGGATTGGCGATTTTGTGTGCTGCATTGTAAATTACCGCAACTGAACCGAAAAGAAGAATGAGAGTTGTAATCATTCCGCCGATTACAGAATATCTTGAGTAGCCATAAGTGTATTTTTCATCAGGTTGTTTTTTGCTCTTTCTTTCAAGAAAATAGGAAATTCCTATGCTTGCAGCGTCTCCCATGTCATGTACTGCATCAGAAATAATAGCAACGCTTCCCGTAAAAACGCCTCCTGCAAATTCAATTACAGAAAAGAAAAGATTAAGCAGAAAAGCGATAAGTATGTTTCGTGTAGTTTTCATAGTGCCTCCCGGATTGACTTTTTATTTGGAAAAGAGTACAATTAGTTTGTTACCGAACATATTGTTCAATATTATAATAAGCTATTGTATATCCAATTACAATATATGTTTTTTGTTTCCTGTTCGATACTGAACATTTTGAGGAATTTGTACGGAGGTAAAAACATGGACAGACGTCAGAGAAGAACAAGAGAAGCGGTTTTCAAAGCTTTTACAGAATTACTGTCACAAAAGAATGTAAATCAGATTACAGTAGGGGAGATAATAGAGCGTGCAGACATCGGCAGAGCTACCTTCTATGCCCATTTTGAAACAAAGGACTATCTTCTCAAAGAATTGTGCGAAGAGCTTTTCTGCCACATTTTTGACGGTGCAGAGGGGCATTTACATGAGCACAGACATATTTTTGATTGCGATGCACCTGATTCAGTGTTTCTGCATCTTTTTCAGCATCTTAAAAGGAATGATAACAACATCCTTGATTTGCTTTCTTGTCAGAATAATGAGCTGTTCCTACGATATTTCAAAGAAGGCTTGATAAAATTGATAGAAAGTCAGCTTGAACTTTTCGGAGAGCGTAACGCAGAAAAATTGCCAAGGGATTTTCGTATCAACCATATCGCAGCAACCTTTGTAGAAACCGTCAGGTGGTGGATAGATAATAAAATGCAGGAATCGCCCGAACAGATTACAGAATATTTCATGCTTGTGGTGTAAAGGGAAAGTTTATACAATTTCAGTTTTTTTGCAACATGATATATTGTGGTTGTTTTCAGATTTTTCCTAAGTCTTGCATAATGCATAGAAAGTAAAATGCTTAGTTAGACAAGCAGAAAAACTGGAAATTCGGTGGGAAGTTTTTTTAATTAACACTAATAATTTCCCTATTGCATATAATTTTTTTATGTGCTAAAATGACTTGGCGATATAACTAAACGTACTTATCTTATATTGAAAGCATGTGTGTTTGTTGCGATAATTATAGCTATATACTTTCAGTATGTATGACTTTAGTTGTGCGTACTTTATGTCGGAGGAAGAAAATGAATTATACATTGATTTATGAATTTGTCTTGATGACAATCACAGCGGTTTCTATGGGCCTTGTTATGATGTGTTCATTTGTGGAAAAAAGCGTCAGTAAGCTCAGATGCTTTTTATTTCTTGCAACACCTAAGCTGATTCAACTGTATGCGCAGTATTATATTCAAAATGTTGATAATTCAACTACTGCGTCTTTGCTTATGGGCATGTCGACTTTGTTTCTCGATTTCGCACTTTTCTTTATTGTTTTCAACGGGACTTTTCAAGAAGTTGTTGTAGTAATAATTTCTTGTGAATTAGCTTCGCTTCCGATGTCATTATTTAAGGGTTTGGTAGAAAAAAAGTTTACACCGGCAGGAACAGAAGAAATCTTTATTCCGGGTATTAAGGAACTTGTTTTAACCTCTTTGGGCTATATAGTGACGGTAGCCGTGGCAATAGGAATAGCATTAATTCTTGGAAAACTGCTTGTAAAGATAAAATACGACACGAAAATATTTAATATTTTTGGTTTTATAGGAATGATATGCTATTTTGTATTTGAAATTTCAGTTCTTGCAGGTGATATTACCCTTGCCCTTAACACAGGGATAATTTATCGTTATTTACTTATGGTTTTGTTTTGGATACTATTCCTTGTTCTTATGTACATAATAAATGATTATTTTACCAAGAGAAAGCTAAGACGTGAAATTGAAGTTCTCAATGAGGAAAAAGCAAGGCAATTTGAATATTATAACCTTGTGAAAAGCTATAACGAAGAAATAAGAAAAATAAGACATGATATGAAAGGACATCTTTCGGCAATTTCTACGCTTGTTGAAGAAGATGAGTATGACAGAACAAAGGATTATATTTCAAAATTGAATGAAAATTTTGAAAAAATCAAAAGAGTTAATATTACCGGTAATGTTACTGCAGATACAGTCATCTGTGATATCATGGAAAAATGCGAAAGCAAAAACATAAAATTCACACCTAAAGGTTTTCTTCCCGAAAAAACAGGAATTGACGATGTTTCTCTTACATGCATTATTACCAATATTCTGAATAATGCTTATGAGGCTTGTCTGAGAATGGGAGAAAGTGCAGAAAAGTTTATTAACCTTGACATTCGTATTGCAGGCGGTTGCGTTGTGTTAAAGTGCGAAAATTCAAAAAACGCAAGAGAAAAAATAAGTACTGAAAATATCAGAACTACCAAGAAAGAAAAAGGTCACGGCTACGGAATGAAAATACTTAAAGATATCGTGAGTGAATATAACGGTGTAATGGAAATTGATGACAAGACAGGTGTTTTTGTAATTAAGATTTTATTGGCGGAAGAGGGAATTGGATGAATTACACACTGATTTATGAAATTATTTCACTGGCAATTTTTGCGATTGCAGCAGCAGGAGTTATGACCTTGTCTTTTGTTGAGAAAAGATATGGTAAGCTTAGGTGTTTTATTTTATTAGTTATACCGAAAATTATTCAGCAGTTTTCTCAATACTACACTATTAAGATCGGTGAAACTGTTCCTTTATCACTGCTATTTTCAGTCGCAACGGCGTTCTTTGATTTTGCTTTGTTTTTTATAGTGTTTGAAGGCACATTTCAGGAGATAATCGTGACTATAGTTGCGTGTGAGATATCGTCATTGCCGATGGTTCTTTATAGGAATAACATAGAGAAATTGTTTATACCGGAAGGTCAGACAAGGATATATATTGATGATTTCAAAAATTTCTTGTTGTTAATTTTCGGTTATCTGGCAGTAGTCTCAATTTCCCTTGCTGTGATGTATTTGACTGGAAAACTATTGAGAAAAATTAACTACCGCACAAAGTTATTTAATGTTTTGGGTATAATTGGTTTTGTATTTTATTTTTTAATTGATTTGCTTGCAATATTGGGAAGTATATCAAAATCATTTGATTTCAAATTCGGAAATTATATTGGTCATTATGTTTTCTGGATTTTTTGGTGGATTGTGTTTTTCGTGCTTATGTACATGATAAATGACTATTTCACAAAGAAAAGATTAAGACGGGAAATTGAGGTCCTTAATGAAGAAAAAGCAAGGCAATTTGAATATTATAACCTTGTAAAAATCCATAATGAAGAAGTCAGAAAAATCAGACACGACATAAAGGGACATCTTTCTGCAATCTTTACGCTTGTTGAAGAAAAGGAATATGACAGAGCAAAAGAGTATGTTTTCACACTTAATGAGAATTTTGAAAAAGTCAGAAGAGTAAATATTACAGGTAATGTTAACGCTGATACCGTTATCTGTGATATGGCAGAAAAGTGCTCGTCACAGAACATAAAATTCACACCCAAAGGCTTTCTTCCCGAAAAAACAGGAATTGACGATGTTTCTCTTACATGTATTTTTACAAATATTCTCAATAATGCCTATGAGGCATGTCTCAGAATGGCTGAGAATGAGAAAAAATTCATTAATCTTGATGTCCGTATCTCAGGCGATTGCATTGTAATAAAATGTGAAAACTCAAAAAGCACAAATGAAAAAATCAATGCTAAAAGCATCAGAACGATCAAGAAGGAAAGTGGTCACGGCTACGGAATAAAAATTATTAATGAGATTGTAAAAGAAAAGGATGGCATTATAGAAATCGAGGATAAAGCTGAGGTTTTTGAAATTAAAATTTTACTGTCGGGAGCAGGCGGACAGGAGATTAATATAAAGAAGGGTTAAAAAATGAGAATTGCAATATTAGATGACGAAAAACATCACATTGAAGTGACAAAGAAGATTGTGCAGGATTTCTTTGGCGAGGAAGAGGTTCTGATTACTTGCTATGAAACTAAAAAAGATTTTGACAATGATTTTGAAATAAGTCCGTTTCTGTTTGATATTCTTGTGCTTGACATACTTTTGCCTCAGTCCGACGGCATAGAGATAGCACGAGAAATACGTAGTCGCAATGAAAGATGCAGAATAATTTTCCTTTCAAATTATCTTGAGTTTGCAACAGAAGTTTATGAAACCGAGCATACTTTTTTCGTGCTGAAAAGTGATGCTGTCAAAAAATTGCCTGTTGCTATAAAGAAAGCGATTGACCAGCTTGAAAAAAGGCGAAAAGAAAGTATATGCATCAAGGCTCTTCATGACACTCAAAAGGTAATATGTTTTGAGGATGTTGTATATGTTGAAAGAGTAAAGCGTAGGACGATAATAAATACGGTATCGGGAGAAGAAGAAACACTGGAAAATGTTTCGGATGTATTTGGTTCTCTTGAGGATAAACTTGTTCGTTGCCATCGTTCCTATTGGGCAAATCCTGCACATTTAAAGAGCTTTTCTTCATCTGAGCTGGTTTTTGTGAATGGTATGAAAATACCTTTGAGCCGAAGCTATAGCAAGGAAATGAAGTTGAAGGTTATGAACTATATAACATCAGATAAATAATGATATAAAAATGCACCTATCGTGATTTCACGGTAGGTGCATTCTGTTACTATAAAACTGCATTTGGGGACAGTTGTATTGAATTGATTCGTTGTAAAGTGATACAATTTCGAAAGAAGAAATTGTATAGGTTTTTAGTGCGCATGCCCCCATATACGAGCACGGAAACAAAAAGGGTTGTTGCATATTTTAATATGCAACAACCCTTTGGAACTATAGGCTTTATGAAACACTGTACAGGAATATCTATTTAAAGCGAGGTGAGAATATGCGCAAGAAGATTATAAGTGTTTTGCTGACAGCGGTTATTCTTGTAACGATTTTTACCGTGATATGCACCGCAGCACGTCCGACACTTACGGTTGTGTCTGCAGAGGCAAAACCGGGTGATGTGGTAGAACTTGCGGTTGTTTTAGAGAACAACCCCGGTATAAATACTTTCTCTTTGGGCTTTGACTATGACAAATCAAAACTGATTCTGAATGATGTAACTCTTAATAATGAACTCGGTGGTCAGTTTGTGTACGCAGAAAAAGCCGTATGGCTTAACAGCAAGGATGTTGTCTATGATGGTAAAATTCTGACATTGGAGTTTAAGGTGCTTGATTCTGCCGAAAGCGGAGACGCAAAAGTCAGAGTAACTTATACTCCCGGAGATATTTCAAACTACGACGAGAAGAATGTTAATTTCAAAATCGTTGAGGGAGAAATTACTATTGGCGGTGATGAGGCTGAGCCCTCATTTTGGCAAAAGATTCTTTCATTTTTTGTGTGGATATATGAAGGAATCATAGAATTATTTTCATTTGTAAATTAAAAAGGAGGAAAGACACATGAAAAAATTCATTTCTGCATTTCTGAGTCTGATGATTGTTCTCTCAAGCATTTCATGTATGGGAACATTTATTGCATCAGCCATAAATGCGGCACCTGTTGCAGGTGACATCAACGGTGACGGTAATGTCAACAGTAAAGACCTTACCCGTTTTATGAAATACCTTGCAGGTGAAGATGTAGAGGTTGTTGAGGTTGCTATTGACCCCAATGGCGATGGTGCAACTAACAACAAAGACCTTACCCGTCTTATGAGGCATATTGCGGGTGATGAAACTCTGCCCATATATGTAGGTTGCCCACATGAAATAGAGGCAATAGAAGCAGTAGAAGCAACATGCGTAGCTGAAGGTAATATTGCATATTGGTATTGTCCTTTATGTAACAAGTGCTTCGGTGATGAAGATTGTGAAACAGAGATTTTACTTGAATCTACAGTAATAGCAAAATCACAGATACATACAGACATTGTGACAATTCCTGGTTATCCTGCAACAACCACTGAAGAAGGATTAACTGACGGTAAAAAATGCAATGCTTGTGGTAAAGTGACAGTAGAACAAGAGCCTATTCCAATTAGTGAATACGAGATTGTTTATGATATTGCGGGCAACGATACATATTTAGCAAGTTTATCAGATAATGGCAAAATTAAAAATCCGAATCCTGTTTCATATTCTACTGGCACAGGACTTAAACTGAAAAATATCAGTGTACCCGGATATACTTTTGAAGGTTGGTATGATGCCCCTGGTTCAAGTGGTGAAATAGTTAAAGAAATACCTGCTGGAACAACCGGAGAATTTGAAGTATATGCGAAGTGGTCTTTGGTAGAATACGAGGTTATTTTTGATTCGCCCGATGTTCCTGTTGAGAATATCGCTTTTACAGTGAATAAGAGGGTTCCGTTGAAAAACATTGAACTCCAAGGATATACTTTTGTGGGTTGGTCGGTAAAGGATACAGTTATTAATCCGATAGATGGTTCTGTTTTCTCTGATAATGGAAAGATAATAACAGAAATTCCCATCGGCACTGCTAATGATGTTGTAGTTCACGCAAACTGGACATCAAACAGAAATCTTATGAAGCCTGTATCAAATTTGGAAGATCCTCTCTTTATAGAAGATATGGATAATAATCAATTGGTATTTGTTTACAAAATTGGTATAGTTGAAAATGTTCCTCTTTATACTGTAGCCGATCTTCCAAATTCAGTGGGACTTACTTGGGAGATCGAGTCAGATGTTACAAAATCAATTGATGTAAAAACAGCACAAACAATTTCTAATACGATTTCTAATGCAACAACAACAACAGCAGGTTGGACACTTAGTGAAGATTGGAATGATGTAGTAACTGCGACTGAAGAAACAGGTAGTGAAAACGCAAAGACACAAGGTCAGATTGATGAAACCGGTACAGTTACGGGTCAACAATGGTATGTAAGTAACTCTAAGGGAGGAGCTTTTACTTCATCTACATCATCAGGTGGTTCAAGTAGTACAAGTAATAAGATTACCGACAATGCTTCTTGGGGTCTGGAAAGTGCCCAAAAAACAGAAATATCAGATAGTAAAACCGATACCACACAAACGCAATTAAATGCTTCTTTTACAGAAAGCGAGAAAGAAACATTTGATTGGAAACTTGGTGGCAATATAGGTGGCGGCAAAGAAGCGAGTATTGGAGCAAATGTAGGGGTTAAAGATGGTGTTGGATCAGCTGGTGTTTCTGCTGGAGCCAAAAAGACAAGTTCATGGGGTATTAATGGTGAAGTTGGTGGTAGTAAAGAAAAAAGCCACAGTGCTACAATAGCTGGCGGCATTGTTGATACTCAAAGTTCGACTATAGCAGCGGCGAGATCACAAGGTGTAACTGCTACTATGAACGGAACTCATGGAACAGAAGTTAATGAAGTTTCAGAAAATCATTACGATATAAGTGCTACATCATCAAGTAACTGGAATACTACATCGGGTTATGAAACCAGTGAAACTGTTAGTAAAAATCAGACTGTTTCAAAATCAATTTCTGAACTTATTTATAATAAGTATGGTATAAGTTCTTCAAAGAGCGTTGGCGGAAGTGATGTAAAAACCGAATCAACAGGAAGAACATCTGGAACAGAAGATCAGTATTCATCCACTGTTGAATATTCAACATCAGAAATCACGACTGTTAAGCAAAAGCTTACCAATGTTAGTTCGGGTTACGGGTATTACAGAGTGGTTCAAGCTGCAACAGCTCATGTTTTTGCTGTTGTAGGTTTTGATATAGCAACACAATCATTCTATACAACAACTCATACTATTGTGGATAATGAATCTGCTAAGATCTTTATTGACCATTCAAGACATTCATCAAATTTTGATGATTGTGAAAATGGTGTTTTAGAGTTTGAAATTCCATTTGATTTGTATAAATTTACAACAAGAGCAATGATGCGTTCAGATGGACTTAAGATCAACTATGAAACAGGTATTGTAGAAAGATACGATGGTAAAGGTGGAAACATTGTTATACCTGAGTATGCAGTAGATTATAACTCAGATACAGAAAAATATTCTGTAACAAGAGTAACCGGAATCGCGGCGAGTGCTTTCACCGGAAATGAAAGCATTACCGGTATTATTCTTCCGGACTATATCACAGAGATACCGGCCGGTGCATTTGCAGGTTGTACTAATCTTGAATCTTTAGTAAGTTATGGTGTTACAAAAATAGGAGCAAATGCGTTTAAAGACTGTAGATCGTTGGAGCATTATTCTATTGACAGGTTTGTCACGGAGTTAGGTGATAACGCTTTTGAAAATGTTAATTCAATTGATGTGGTTGCAGCTAATGATAAGGTTGTTGATGCTGCAATAAAATCTGGTGCAAAAAATATAAGCATAGATGTATCTTATGTTGAAGAATCACTTGATAATAAAACGATTGATATAGGTGCAATTGAATCATTCAGATTTTTAGGAAATAAAGATAAGGAATATAGCAATTTGAAAATTGTTTCAGAAGCAGGGAAAACAACTCTTGGAGACTTAGTTCTTAAGAATAATACAGATACACCTATAAAACTCGCTGCTGAAAAGGTAAATCTGAATTCAGTGTCAGTGATAGATGCTCCGGGCTTTGCATTAATACTAACGGGTGAAAATGTTGATTTGACTATTGATGGTACTAATAGTTTAGGTTCACAGGGAGAAAATACTGTTCTTTGCAGAAATGTGTCAATTAAAGAACAAAATAGTGGTTCAATAGGAAAGATTGATGTTGTTGGAAATATACTTGTTTGTGCAGAATCGATAACAGGAGCTAACCATATAAATATTTCTGATGGGAAAATTAAATATATTTCTGAATCAGAATTCAATAACTATCTTTCCTCAAGTGTTATTACCTTTGATCCTAATGGTGGTACATTGTCTGAAAATCAGATAACAAAAATTGTTTACTATGGTCAGACTTATGGTGAACTTCCTGTTCCTACTCGTGAACATTATTCCTTTACTGGTTGGTGCACCCAAAATAATGGCGGAACAGAAATAACCGCAAGTTCACCAGTTGAGAGTCTTGTTAATCAAACTCTTTATGCGCAGTGGGCTAAAAATGAATATAAAGTAAATTTCGATGCAAATGGTGGTAGTGTAGGCACAGCAAGTAAAATGGTTGAGTCAGGTGGAACTTATGGTGATTTACCTGTTCCTACAAGAACTGGCTGGACATTTAAGGGCTGGTACACAGCGGCAAGCGGTGGTACTCAGATAACTGCGAGTTCTACGGTTAGTATTCTTGCTGAACAGACACTTTACGCGAGATGGCAGGTTAATTCTTACACCGTAAGTTGGTCCGCTGGAACGGGTTATAGTATTGTAGTAAAGCGTACAAGTTCACCTAATGCTGGTGCAAGCATAGGCAATCTTAGTAGTGGTACAACTGTCTATTACGGCGATGTGATTAATGTTACTTATACTGCTTCAACGGGTTATTCTATCAGTTCGAAAGGTTCAACAGCAATCACTGTTACTGGCAATGTAACATCAAGTACTATTTGCGCATCAGCAACAGCTAACAGTTATACATATACAATCAAATATGTGTCTACAAATGGTACTGATTTAGGTTCATCAAGTGCTACTTATAAGTTTGGTACCACCAACACAATTTCAGCACCTGCGAAAACCGGTTACACTACACCTTCATCGCAGAGTGTTAAGTGGGATGCGACTTCTAAGACAATAACATTTAGATATACACCCCAAAGTGTTTCTACATCGCAAAGAGTACAGAGTGGTGGTGTTTGGTATTATACTGGTAGTAACGACGTGATTTATTATGATGTTGATCTTCAGTATCAGAACAGGACAGCTAATTCAGTTCAGGTAAGAATGGTTTGGACAAATACTATTCGCGCAAATAGTAGATATTCATATTATCAGGCTTTTAATGTGAGCGATATAAATGGTGTTGGTGTTTATGATACTGACTATCAAATTGTCGCTAGTGGAACTTGGTCAGGAACTTCTTCAAGTGCAAGAAGTTCAACGGCATATTCAAAATGGTATACCATTCCTGTTTCTTCAAATGCTGCAACATTAAAGGTTGGAGGCGTATACTGGCGAGAAGGGCGCGAAGGAGACCCACAGCACTATACATATAATATTAATATTCCTGCATATTAATTAAGTCTTTTGTATCTGCGGAGATTTTGATTTAATCTCTGCAGATATATAGGATTTTTCAAGGAGGAAATACGATGATAAAAAAGATTATGGCATTTATGTTAGCTGTTATTGTTTCTATATCGATGGCATCGGTTGCTTTTGCAGCAGGAATACCGACAATTACAGTTTCGTCTGCTACAGCCGAACAAGGTGAAACAGTAACACTTAATGTTGCTCTTTCTGATAACCCGGGTATAAACACTTTCTCTTTCGGCTTTGACTATGACAAAACAAGACTGAATCTTACAGGTGTTGAACTTGCTTCAGGCATTCCCGGACAGTTTACATATTCAAAGAAAGCTGTATGGCTCAACAGTGCAGATATCACAACAAATGGTAAATTCCTTACGCTTACCTTTGAAGTTATGAACACAGCCGAAGCAGGTGATGCTGCAGTTTCAGTAACATATAACGCAGGCGATGTTTCAAATTATAACGAAGAAGATGTAAACTTTCAGATTGTTGCGGGTAAAGTCACTGTTGGAGGTCAGACACCTCCTCCTGTTATTGATGATGCAGGTGAAATCACAGTAGGTACAGCCTCTGCTGCACCCGGTGAAACAATAACAATCCCTGTATCAATCGCATCAAATCCCGGTATAAATACTTTCTCTCTCGGCTTTGATTACGATAATTCTGTTCTTGAACTTTCAGATGTAACAGTTGCTCCCGAGCTTGGTGGTCAGTTTACATACAGTAAAAAAGCTGTATGGCTGAACAGTAAGGATACGACTTATACAGGTAAAATTCTTACATTGACATTTAAAGTTCTTGAAAATGCAGTTTCAGGTGATTGTGCAGTTGCAGTAACATATAGTGCAGGCGATATATCAAACTATGACGAAGAAGATGTAGATTTCAATATCGTTGCAGGTAAGGTTACCGTTATGGATATGGTTATCGATTATGATACAAGGGTAACAATTGACAAGGTAACAGGTAAACCCGGCGACACAGTTGATGTTTTCTTTGCTCTTGATAAATCAACAGATGTAAAGTCAATGTCTGTTTATGATGTTGTTTATGATGATGAAAAACTTACATTAATAAGCGGTGAATGGGTGGCAGAAGACTCAATCATTACAGACTGGGATAATGATAATGGTACCGGTGCTATCGCATATTCTGAAAACACAGAATTGTCCGGAGATTTTCTGCATCTCACATTTGCAATCAAAGAAAATGTTGAAGATGAAGAGGTTGCAATTGATTCGCAGATAATAATTAAACAGGTTGATGAAACAGGTACAGAAAAAGCAATCAAAGTAGTAGTAGTTCCCGGTTCTGTTAATATCCTTAATGTTATCCGTGGTGATGTAAACGGTGACGGTGTTGTAGACAGTGATGATGCTATTCATCTGCTTTACCATACATTGCTTCCTGAAAGATATGAAATTAACCAGAATGGCGATTTTGACGGTGATTCAGATGTGGATAGTGACGATGCAATATATCTGCTTTATTTCACAATGCTTCCCGAAAGATATCCTCTTGCCTGATGTTGGTGAATTGATATGAAAAAAAGCATATCTGTTTTATTAATTGCGATATCGTTGATTCTTGTTTTTTCAGGTTGTAAAAAAACAAATACGGCTTCGGAGTCGTTTGAAGTGAAAAGCGGAGATACCTTTTTCGTGAAGGTTTCAATGGAGGATAGTGGACTCATTAAATCAATGGCACTTACCCTTTATTCTGATGACTCAGCTTTTGAAATTATTGATGGCAAATGGCTGAATCATCAAGCTGTAATTTCTGATTTCAACAAGGAAAACAAGGATGCAGCAATAGCTTTTAAAGAAGAAAATAACTATTGTGGTGAAATTTTTGAGCTTGAAGTACAGGCAAAAAAAGATCTCACGATTATCGAAGGAATGTTTGATGTTGACGCGGTTTTGAAAAATGGACAGGAAACAGTTGCCTGCAAAGGGATAACTATTTCATATGACAAATAATAAAAGCCTGCAACATGAAAAGGAGATATCTTATGAAAAAAGTATTAGGCGTTATTCTCGCTGTTGCTTTGGTGTTTAATTTTGGCGTTTTTACAGCCAATGCCGCCGATACTGATGCGATGGCAACAATATCTGCTGTTACCGCTAATCCCGGGGAGAAAGTGGATGTTTACATAGGTATCGAGGGCGTAGGTGGAATTAAAACTTTATCCTTCTTTGATTTTTCTTATGATGATGCTGTTCTGACGATTGTTGAAGATGAATGTGCATGGTTGATTTACGGTAAAATCAAAGATATCGATTTTGAAAACAATGCAAGCATAATCACTTTTGACGATAACACGGCATACAGCGGTAATATATTAAAGCTTGTTTTTCAGGTTTCAGAAGACGCAGAAGCCGGTAACTATCCTATAAGCTGTAAAGCTAAGGGAACCAGAATGGTGAATGAGACTGAAACAGAAATAACGGTTTCAGATGCCAACGGAGTAATTAATATTGGTGCTCAGGTAACAGATAAGACGATAAGCGGTGAAGTAACTTCTTTCCTTTCTGAAACAGATGTAGTTACATTGATTCTCACATCCGTTGAAAACTCAGAAGTTTCATATTCTGCTGAAGTCACAGGCAACAGTGCGGAATATTCTTTTGAAAATATAGAAGCAGGAGAATATACTCTCAGCGTTTTAAAGAATAAACATGTTACACGAACTTATCAGATTACAGTTACTGATGAAGATGTAACACAAGATGTGAAAATTCATCCGCTGGGTGATGTTAACGGTGACGACAGAGTGAATACCATTGATACTGCCCGTGCGAATGCTCATGCGAGGGGCGTAGCAAGTGTTTCAGGCTATGAGTTTGAATGCCTTGATGTTAATGGCGACGGCAGAATCAATACCGTTGATGTGGCACGAGTAAATGCCCATGCAAGAGGTGTATCATCACTCTGGTAATAATAGCACAAATCTACCGTGTAAATATTATACAATTTCAATTTTTTTGCAACACAATATATAGTATCTTGTATTATTTTTACCCATAAATATTCTCTCGGCCACAATATCTTGTGTTTTTGCAAAAATTGTCACAAAATGGCTCAAAAGCTTGATGTTACAGGCTTCTGAGCCGTTTTCTGTTTGAAAAAGCGTATGCATATTTATTCAAAAGTATACAAGATTTAGAAAAAATCCAAAAAATAACCACAATATTGTGTATACTGTTTGTTATTAAACATTATCTTAAATTATAATCTGTTATAAAGTCCCAATGCATATGGGTGTACGAAAAAATCAGGATAAAAACAACAAGTAAAATCAAGAAATTTTTTAAAAAGAAAAGTGTTAGAAAAGTGTTAGAGTGAGCGTTAGAAAACGCTTAAAACCAAGTTTTTCTAACACAAAATCAGGAAAAAACACCACTGAGAATGTATAAAAATACACACTGAATACAAAAAAGAGCAGCCATATCAAAGTTATGGCTGTTCTTCTTTTTGTTTAGAATTCAAGATTTGTTTACCAATCTGACATACTTTCACATAGAAAGGATGATTTCTTATGGAAAAACCCTACATAAGCATAACTGCAAAATTTAATCCTGTTATACATTGTTCCCATATGCGTAAAAGGTCTTCTGCTATCATTCATGTAACAGACTACTATGACACTCCGTTAGATTTATATAAAGATGACTGGTGTAAAGTCAGAGGTATTCTGCATCTTGGCTTTAACAACACTGAAAATCAAGAAGATTCATTCAACAAAGAGTTAGCGGAGAAAACTGCCCAATTTATGACAAATATGGTAAAACATAGAGTTGATTTTCTTTACATATTCTATCATCCCAAAGATGCGGTGCAAGCCAAAAGCATTGGTTATGCAATTAAAAATTATATGAGAGACTCAAATATACAACCTAAAAACGCAGAATCTAAAAATGACGTTGCTTACAAATTAATGTTTGAAGCAATGGAAGATTTAAACGCTCCAAAATACAACAAAAAGACAAAAATAGCAAAATGTAATTAACGAAAAGGATAATCAATATGAAGAAACCATATATTAACATTTCTCCTCGATTCGATCCTATAATATACTGTTCCAAGAAGCACGGTAGGAGTTCAGCTATAATTCATATAACAGATTATTATACTCCTTGTCCTGAGTTTTATATGCATACTTGGTCCAAAGTCAAAGGCTATCTGCATATAGCTTTCAACGAAAACGAAACAGGGGAAGGTTCTTATACAAAAGAAATGGCGAATCAAATTGCAGCTTTTGTCAAAAAAATGGCAATAAAAAATGTCCCTACCATATTTATTGCATTTACCTTTAATGATGAAGAAAAAGCTAAATCAATTGGATATGCAATAGTAAAGACCTTTTATAATACCGTTAACACAGA
>SVPP01000026.1 GCA_015065765.1 Oscillospiraceae bacterium
CTCTTCTTTATCACCGTAGAACAGATATTTTGTTTCGCCGATTTCCGCAGAGAATGTGACTGAATCCACATCTGTATACCATTTATTATTAAAATAGTCCCATACATCAGTCTTGCCTTCAAAGGTGACGGCCTTCTCACCTGCCGTGACAGCGTGGAATACCACCATATTCTGATTTGCCATAAGCACATCCTCTGAATCGGAATAAACATGGATTCCGCAAGCACGTGCAATGGCTTTCAGATTATTGACTGAAATCAGCGAATCACCGTAATAAATAGTGGTATAGTCTTTCTGTCTGTTGATTGCAAAGCCGACAGAGCCGTCTGAATATTTACCGAGAGTCTCGGTCTGTCCGCCGACGACCTTCATAGCACGGGAGATAGGCGCAGTATGATTATCACTAATCAGACCCGGAACGGCAGACTGCTTTGTCATTTTTATTCCGGTTTTGGATTGTAATTTCTTTACCTTGAATTCCATACCCGTGAGTGCTTCAGCCTGCTGAGTGGTCATGCTTCCGAAATTATACATAAAGAGCGTTGTCTTGCCGTCTTTATGAAGTGCTGTCTGAAGCTGTTCTATCTGCTCATCCGTCATATCAAACGCAGATGTGATGATGTACAGTTTTGCATCGTCAACACGTCCCGCAAGAACATCTTTAAGCTGAACATAGCAAGTTGAGAGTCCTGCGTGATAGAGATTAAGCTGCATCCCGCCCAGCAGTTCATCACCCACAGGTCCTTGATTTGCCATGCGGTGAAGCGAATATTCATCTACAACAAGTGCCACATCGAACTGAGATGCCTGACCGTACCCGTTCTGATATGCCTGATACAGATTCGACAGTTTTCCGAGGTTTTCCCATATTGCCGAATCATCCAGCCATCCCCTTGCCCATAAATCCATTGCCCACAAACCGTTGCCGTGGATAATGGTATCGCCCAGCTCTCGCTTATGCACTTCAATAATGTCATTCAGGCTTTCTATGGGAGTTAAAAAAGTATCTTCATACGGCTCATCGGTGTGATTGATAAATGTCCGCTCATCACTTTCCTGAAACCATATTTTTCCGTTTCGCTGAATTGAGTCAACCGTTGACATATATGCGCCCGTAGCACCCACAGGTGAATTCGGAGCGTATGAACTGCCGTTACGGTCTCTGTAACTGATTGGCCCTGCAAAGCCGTCAATATTTTTGTCAGACAGCAACCAATTCAGATTATGGTGTCCTGAAAGAGAGCTGTACAGTTCAAACTGATAACCGTAGAAAGAAATTACGATAGCTCGGTTTTCTGTCCGCTCTTTGATAATACGCGCAAGATTCGAAATGCGTACTGCCGTAAGGTCACAGATATACTGATGATAATCAACATATTTCTGCGTTTTTGTTCCGTAAAAGAGAATATCTTTATACAGTTTGCTGTTGTCATAAATGTTGCCGGGGAGATTATTCGGAATAGTCGCTGTGGAAAGCGTCACGAAATAATTCCCCCACGCTTTCTGCAAATCACTATCAGTCGGATATTTCACTTTCAGCCACTGGGTAAATTTTTCATTGTTTGCGTTTGAAAAGTCCTGTCCGTTTTCACGGTACAGATACTGAAACCATTCATTATTTTCAAGATGATATCCGATAATATGCTTCGACAGCTCATCGCTGGAGCTGACATAATCGACCAGATGAGCAAGCCTTCTGCTTGATTCTTCATTGAATAAATCTGATGCCATTGATACAACACCGGATTTTATGCTTTTATCTTTATACTGTATTATTTCGCTTTCGGGTATGGAGCCTGTATCGGGCATTGTCACCTTGACACGAAGCAGGATTTTTGCGTCCGGGTCCCCCTCTGAAATACTCTTAACGCTCTCGTGAAGATGAGAGTATAACTGTCTGTATTCCGCCTCACTGATGCTGTCAAGGTCGGCATAATAATTGATATTTTCAATAATGGAGTGAAGATGTATCCCCGCATCAGAAGCAAATCCTGCCTGACTTGTTGTGACACCATTGGGATTAGAGAAATCCGTATTGCCGAAAAAGAGGACGGGAGATGTAAGCTGACCGTTGATTGAAAGCCGTGATAATCCGTTAACCGAGATAACCTCTGATTCCGGCATATCCGCCGCAAAAACAGGCTTCGGTGCGTCAATCGCAACACTTTCATTTTCAGCGAATTCTGCTGTTACAGCAACCGCCTCTTTGCAGGTGTATTCCGCCTTGTTGTTTGCGCACGGAAGAATTGAAAAAACAAAGGCAAGAATGCCAGCAAAAAACCTTTTAAACATACATCATATCCTCCTGCTTTTTTCACAATAATATTACAAAAGATTCAAAAACTTATTAAAACTTAATTGAAGATTATTTTAACACATTACAACAATGATTACAAGAGCTATAATTTATCCAAAAAAGTTTTGAACCACAAACAAGCACATGATCAATAAATATTTATTCAAGCCAAATTCCGCACGAAAACTATCAATTCAAAAATACATAAAAATATATTTTCGTAATATTATACGGATTCGCCGGTTTTCGTATACGAAAAGTCACCTTTTACAGGTGGCTTTTTCTTTTTGCCTGTTTATCTCTTGACGAAGTGCGATTTAGAGGCGCTTTGGCTGTTTCAACAAATGAGTAACAGATTTTTTGTGCGCTTTTACCTGCTGAAAATTTAAACAAAATAAAATCAACTCAAAAACGTCTGAAAACAGACGTTTTTTGCCGTTTTTTGGCCCTTAGTCGATCTTTTTGGGTGGGTTAATCTTACATACTGTACATGAATATAGACGATAGGAGTTTCCTGTATGCACAAAGAGATTGTGCGTATGGAGTGTGGGGTCTCCGACTCACAGAAATAAAGAACAAACCAAGTTGCACGTTCGAAAACAGAATGTGCAACTTGTGACAGGTGAGTAAGTTGTGGAGAAAGCTTACTTTCTGAGTCACATGTCAACCTGCATCAGCTCAATGACAATTTGAGAGGAGGAAAATAAAAGAGGTCGAAACAGTAGATTTCAGGCCTATGAAAATGAAAGGTCACATCCGCAGACCTTTACTGAAAACAATCTGATGTACCGAACAGTATTCAGTATACAAACTGAATCGCGACAAGAAAGAAGTCAATCCTGAAAACGCTTTGCGGACGAAGAAAGGTTTTTCAGGTTGACAATGTCCTTTCAGAATTTTGTCCCTACCAAACTAAATTCTGAAAGGAGGTGTGATGAGAACAAAGAAAAAACGTACTGATTTTTGAATTGTTTTCATCACGGAAACGGTAGCTTTTCGAAAGAAAAGAACCGTATCCACTAATGGTTATTACGGCAAAATTGCTGGAATAACCAGTTAGTGGATAGAATGAATGGTTTTTGAGTGATTTTTCCTACTCAGAAATCATTTCGGCGATATGGTGTGTATCCACCTTATCGGATGTTTTTGTTCAGAAAACATCGCTTTCAGAATAAGCCCTTGACAGTTTAACTCGCCTTGTGCGTGGACGGTGGAAAGTCCGTTGCAAAGCAGAAACTTTCCAAATAAAATTTTAAATGAAAGAAGGTATGTTTCATGAAAAAGAAACATTACAAACAAAGCAAATCAAGAAAACTCTATGACGAATCTTGTGTATTTTTCGACCAGTACGAAAACAATGTAACTCGCAAATACTACAAGATCAACTATAGAAGATTCATCAAATTCTGTAGAGAACACTATGGCTGCAAAACAAAAGCAGAGTGTATGGAACACATACTGGACTATGTGCAACATTTGATTGAAAAAGGCTTAAGTGCAAGTACAATTCACACTTATCTTGTTCCTGTTGCACTTTACCATGGAGTGGATCTTTCACTTCTGAATCTTCCTATCAGACACACTGCAGATAACACTCGCTCAAGAAAAGAAAGAAAACATTATCGTACCAATGGTGATGAAAATAGTCCGAAATATGCGTATAGCGTCGGACTTCAGAAATGTGTCGGAATAAGAAGAGACGAACTTAAAAATCTCCGTGGCAACGATTTTGTGACTGATGAATCAGGATACCCTTGTGTCAGAGTGAGACAGGGAAAGGGCGGTAAAATGACTTTACAAAGAATTCTGCCTGAAGATGTGGATTTCGTCAGCTCATATTTTGACGGAACAGAAAACAAGGTTTTCACCGAGGAAGAAATGAATAATCAGATTGATTACCATTCAATGAGAGCAGTACAAGCATTCAAAGCGTATAACTTTTACCTTGAAAAAATTGAGACAGAACCCGAATATCGGAAAACTCTTGAAGAGGAAATTATCAGAAGATGGAACAAATACAACATTGACAAAACCACTAAAAAACCGAAAACTTTTGATAAAAAAGAAATCACAGGTAAATATTTTGTACGCGGTAAGAATAAAGAACTTGCCATAAAAAACGGTTTGCCTTTGTCATACGACAGACTTGCGATAATGGCAGTTTCTATGTTTCATCTGTCACATTGGAGAAATGATGTGACAGTCGCTAATTACATATTGAATAATAAAATTTAATTACCAACAACCAGCCCTGCATCGATTTTTGATGCAGGGCTGGTAAATTTTGGATTATTGTTCGTTATTCATTTCGTTAACAGTCTTGCTTACTAAATTTAAAATTGCAAGAAAATCATCACTGATTTCTGAACAAGAATTGATGCGTCTGAGTTCATCAAGAATTAATCCCATTTCTATTTTCAGAGCTTTATAAACTCTCGGATTTCCCTGCACCACAATATCAAGTCCGATACAGCGACGATAACAAAACTCCTGTTTAGATAAACCTGATAACGCTACGGCTTTATTTATGGTTTCGTTTTCCTCAGGAGAAACTCTGAACCCTACGGTTATGTTTCTGAATCTATTATGTTTATCTAAATTCTTTGCTGACATTTATGCAGTTTCCTCTCTTAATTTATTAAGTTTATTACCCATATCTTTTTGTTCCGACGGAAAAAGATGTGCGTACATATATGTGATTTTTTCGCTTTCGTGTCCCATTCTTTTTCCTATTGCCACTGCTGAATATCCCAGATGTATCAGAAGAGAAACATGAGAGTGTCTTAAATCATGAATTCTTATTCTTTTCAAACCAGCTTCTTCACAACCTCTGCTCATCTCACGATGCATCTGACTTTTAGAAACAAGAAAAAGTCTTTCATCTTTTCCTATTTTATAAAGTTTTTCTATATATTCTTTCATTTCATCTCTAAGAAAATCAGGCATTACAATTACGCGAATACTTCCATCTGATTTTGGAGTGGTAACAACATCTCTACGTTTCAGGCGTTGATAAGATTTATCAATTGTAACTGTACCTTTTTCGAAATCAAAAGCCTCGGGGGTAAGGGCTAACAATTCCCCAAGTCTTATTCCTGTCCAATAGAGCATTTCAAAAGCATAAAAAGAAACCGGATTATCCATAATTGCAAATGAAAAATCTTTATATTCCTCGGGTGTCCATATAAGCATTTCCTTGCCTTTTGATTTACCCATACTTCCGGCGATGGCAGCAGGGTTTTCTTTTAAATTATAATATTTAACTGCGTGATTAAAAATGGCACTTAATTGATTATGTATGGTTTTTAAATATACAACAGAATACGGTTCACCTTTTTTAGTAACACTTTTTATTAATTCGTTCTGCCATGCAATAACATCTTTTGGTTTTATCTCACTTATTTTCTTATTACCGAAAAACGGTAATATTTTTGTTCTTATAATCTGTTCTTTGGTATAAAATGTATTTTCCTTTAAACGAGGTTCTCTCTACAAGATAGATTTCAACGAAATCTGCGAAAGTCATATTCAGATTGCCTTCATTTTTATTACAAAAATCTCTTTCCCATTCCAAAGCCGATTTTTTCGTTGAAAACCCTCTTTTTGTGCTTTGGTGTACTTTTCCTTGCCAATCTGTATAACGATAACAAACTTTCCATGTTCCGGTTTTTTTGTCTTTATAAACCGACATTCAGATCATCTCCTATTTGTTGTAGTTATAGCAAGTTTTTTCGTAAAAATACTGACTGTTGACTTTTCCTCTGAGCACAATATATCCTTGCGCCATTAATTCTTCGTTAAGTTTTCTGATAATTGCATATGCGGATGTTTTTGACACACCTAATAATTCTGAAATGTCCGCTGCAGTCATAAATAATTTTTCAGACATTTTGCGTCTCCCCTTTCTTTTAAATTTTTCGGTTAAGTCGTCATCCGAGATATTACGGGTTATCTCTTATCACATTCGCATTTTAATTTTTAAACTCAACGCAAATATCACTTTACAATTATATTATACTAACGTTATTCGCTTAAGTCAATAGGTTTTTTTCGACTCCTAATTTTCATTTAGTATCATTGACATTTATTAAACAAATATGTTATGCTTACATTAACACTTAAAAGGAGTATACATATGTCTATTGGTAAAAGAATACGATTTTTCAGAACTCTTAAAGGTATGACCCTGAGACAACTTGGCGTTTACGTAGGATTCCCCGAGAAAACTGCAGATATCCGCATAGCACAGTATGAATCAGGTTCAAGAGGTCCAAAAGCGGATTTAATAAAAAAACTTGCAAACATATTTGATGTATCCGAAAAAGCTCTTGAGACGCCTGATATCGACAGTTACATCGGTGTTATGCACACTCTCTTTGCTATGGAAGACCTTTATGGTCTGAAAATTGATAAATTGGATGATGAGGTTTGTATCCGTCTTAACAGAGAAACAGGCAATACCTATGTTTCAATGTTTGAACGCTTTTCACAATGGCAGGAAATGGCTGAAAAATGTCGCAACGGAGAAATCAGTAAAATTGAGTACGATAAGTGGAGATATAACTATCCGGAGGAATAAAACAAATGTGGCTTAAAATGGGCATAGAGCTGATAAGTTACATCAAATTAATCCGCAGACAAAAAACAAGATCCCGAAATAATCAAACTAATTGAAATTGGAATTATTATTGATTATCACCCGTAAATAATGTGCAAAAAAGAGCTAACAGACCTTAAAATCTGTTAGCTCTTTATCTTTAAAAAACTGAATTTTGTTGTCATTTTGTTGTCACGGGGACATTTTTAACTTCAAAAACCTTGATTCTATTAGGTTTCTTAAGTTTTTGGGATTATTCCCACTCGATTGTGCCTGTGGGCTTGGGAGTAAGGTCGAAGAGTACACGGTTGATGCCGTCTACTTCACTTGTGATTCTTGCAACGATTTTATGGAGAACGGGATAGGGAACTTCTTCAACTGTTGCTGTCATCGCGTCTGTTGTGTTAACAGCTCTGATGATTGCGGGCCAACCTTCATAACGGCTCTCATCCTTGACACCTACACTCTTGATATCGGGAATTGCGATAAAATACTGCCATACTTTACCTGCAAGACCTGCAATGTCAAATTCTTCACGGAGAATTGCATCTGCTTCTCTGAGTGCATGAAGTCTGTCGCGTGTAATAGCACCGAGGCAACGAACACCAAGTCCGGGACCGGGGAACGGCTGACGGTAAACCATGTTATGGGGAAGACCGAGAGCATCGCCTACAACTCTTACTTCGTCCTTAAAGAGGAGCTTAATAGGCTCAACCAGCTCCATCTCCATCTCTTCGGGAAGACCGCCAACATTGTGGTGTGACTTAACTGCCTTTTTACCCTCTGCCTGCTTGATACTTTCAAGGATATCAGGATAAATTGTACCCTGTGCAAGGAATGAAATACCGTCAAGCTTTGCTGACTCCTCATCAAATACTTTAATAAATTCAGCACCGATAATCTTACGCTTGCTTTCAGGATCGCTTACGCCTGCAAGAAGGTCAAGGAAACGGTCTGTCGCATCAACATAAACAAGGTTTGCATCAAGAGCTTTACCGAAAACTTCGATTACCTGCTCGCTCTCCCCCTTACGCATAAGGCCGTGGTTAACATGAACACATACAAGCTGTTTGCCGATTGCCTTGATAAGAAGAGCCGCAACAACTGATGAATCGACACCGCCGGAAAGTGCAAGAAGAACTTTCTTGTCGCCAACCTGCTCACGAATTGCCTTTACCTGCTCTTCGATAAACGCATTTGCAAGCTCTACTGTGTTAATTCTCTGCATTGATTCGGGACGTACATTGTTTTGCATAAAATCTCCTCCATTATGTTGATTGATTATGCTCTTTATTATATACCTATACAACCAAAATTTCAAGATATTTTAAATCACAAAATTTCGGAAATTTTTTAGTCGCAAATAGTAAAAAATGTATATTTCTACCGAAAAATCTTTTATCTAATATTGAAATTCCACATGATATATGATAGAATTTATTAAGAAAAATTAAGAAAGGCGGCTTTGGTTTGAGAAAATTTGACGTTGCCGTTATCGGCGGTGCAACTTCAGGTTCATTTTTCGCACGTAAGGTGGCTGAAAAAGGTTATTCGGTTCTTGTCGTCGATAAAAATCCTATTGAAAAAATCGGAACAAGATATGACATTTTCCACATTGGCAGAAAGGAATTTGAAAGATTCGGAATTCCACGCCCCGTGAAAGGCGATAAAGAATGGGCTTTCGAATTTGAAACTAACTACACTGCAGCGCCCTCAGGAAAATATCCCATAAAGACCTTTGACCCTATGGTCGGTCTGCACATGCATGATTATACAGTTCTCATGAATGAGTGGGCAAAGGAAGAAGGTGCTGAGTTTGAGTATTCGGCCTGTTTTGAAGATTTTATTTACGAAAACGGAAAAATCGTCGGCTTTACATACTCTAAGGATGGAGAAAAGAAAGAGATTTATGCAAAATGTGTTGTTGACTGTTCAGGCATTGACAGCATTCCCCGCAAAAAGCTTCCTGAAAATTCTACAGTTGAAAACTTTGAATTACAGGGAGATGACATGTTTTATGTCGTTCTCAGATATGTAAAATTCAAGGATCCTGATTTCGTGTATGATACGTCCTCAACAGGTTGGCCTTTCTACAAGTCATGGCTTGCACCTCAGGCTGATCCTAACGGTGGTATTCTGGGAATAGGTGCCTGCAACAGCTATAATCAGGCAGAAACAATCCTTGAGGATGTTATTAAAAATGTTCCTATGCCTGAATACACAGTTACCCATACAGAAAAAGGAAAAACACCTTATACTCGTCCGCCATACTCTTTTGTAACTGATAACTTTATCGTAACAGGCGATGCAGGCTGTCTTACCAAGCCCAACAACGGCGAAGGTGTTACAAGCAGTATGGTACATATGGAAATTGCAGCAGATGTTCTCGATGAGGCAATAAAGGCAGATGACCTTTCCTGCGAAAACCTCTGGAAGATAAACAAGATATACAACGAAAAACAAGGTGCTGATTTTGCAAGCACAAGAGCTCTTCTCACAAAAGTTGTAAAAGCTAAGAAGGATGAGTTTGAATTCTTCTTTGAAAAAGGCCATGACTTCCTCCAGGCTTTTCTCGACGGAGCTGCAGATGGTCCCGAAATCAAGATAAGTTTGGGTCAGCTTCTTCCCGCAGTGGGAAAAATTCTCGGCGGCATTCTTACAGGAAAAGTTTCTTTCGCAACTCTTAAAGAAGCTGCAAGCGGATTCATGCTTGGAAATAAGCTAAAAAAACACTATCTTGCCTTCCCCTCATCACCTGAAGGTTATAATGAATGGGTAAAAATTGCCGATACTCTATGGGCAAAGGTCGGCAAAATGAAATAAATCCCCGAAAGGAGAAAAAACATGAACGAAAAATTATTGACAATCGGCAAAAAGTTACTTGCAGTACTGTTATCAGTTCTGATCCCCGTACTGGCTGCAGTGGTTTCCTTTGATCCATTTGCAAAGTACGACCCTGAGGTTAAGTCAGCTCTTGAAAAAACAGACGGTCTTATCAAAGGCGTATGCCATGCAGATCCCGACTATGAGCTTCTTCACGAAGCAGGCATTGAGTGGACAAGAAAAGACATTCCTTTCCTCTATGACAAAGACGGAAACATAAGCCAGAGCTATCTTAACTGGAAAGCAGAAATGCAGGCTTATGCTGACAATGGCATCAAAATCTTCGCTATAACACCATATCCTTACAAATTTTTAGAACACGGTATTGACCCCAGAACCCCTGAAGGTAAAGAAAAGGTTCAGGAAACTGCAAAATATTATGTTGAAGACCTCAAAGATATCGTAGGTGTTTTCCAGGTTACAAACGAAATGGGCATAGATCGTTTCACAAAGCCTCTCACAATTGACGAGGCTGCCGACTATATCGGATGCCAGCTTGAGGTTATGGATCCCCTCTGCGAAAAATACGATATTCTTCTCGGCTACAATATTGCAAATGTTGAACTTCCTTTCAAGATGCTCAAATACAATGACTATCTTGACTACGTAGGTCTTGACCTTTATCTCGGATGCTTTGAAGATATTCTTCATGAAATTGATACATTTGTAGCTCTTGCAGGTCTTGTTCATCTTGTTACTCAGAAGCCTATCATATACTGCGAATTCGGTTACATGGGTTATGGTGAGCCTAAAACACCTGAAGAAAAGGTCGAAGTTCTTCAGAAATACGGCTACAACAGTGAAGCTGAAGCTACCTCTGACATGGCAAACTTCATTCAGAAGCTTCCTGAAGATATGAAGGAAGAAATTCTTGAATTATATCCCGATTACACCGCAGAACAGTACGCAGATGTAATCTTCCGCGGAGAATATATGAACCACTTCTACACATCACTTCCCGAAGGCTACTACCTTGATGGTTATACACATACACCTGAAGGACAGGGTAAATTCTTTGAAGATCTTATTCCGAAGCTTCTTGCCAAAGATTATATCATCGGTACAGTTATTTACTGCTGGTCCGACAGTGATTCATGCTATGTCTGCGGACAGTCTGATTGTCCCGTTGAAACAGGCTGGGGACTCGTTGACGGTGAAGGTAACAGAAAACCTTCATTCTATGCAGTAAAAGAAATTTTCAATTCAACTGACAGATAACTTAAGCGGAAAATCCCCTCCGAATGCTGACGCATCCACCTCCCCTTGTGTTTTCAAGGGGAGGTTTTGCTATGCAGCAAACAACCCCGGGTAGTTATCAGACCCGGGGTTGTTTCAAATTATATCAGTCTTATCTTTTTGGCCACTTCCTGAGAATCAACAAAAAGTTTTATGCTGGTAGCACCGTCGAACACTGCCTCTATTCTGTGACCACACAAGTCTGCAGTCAGTGTGTGAGCATATTCAACAACGCCCTCATATTCATCGTACACGCAGCCATTGATTACGAGTTCATTTGTGTGCTTGACTCTTCTCACAATTATATGCATACCGCATGTTTCTGTGTCGATAAAAACCCTGCTTTTGACTTCTTCAGCCATTCTCAAAATTGATGAATTGCTTTCAACCGGATTCCCGTCTTCATCTTCAGACTCAACGAGCATTTCTGCACACTCTGCATCAGGAGTGTTTTTTATTTTATAATATGTTGATATTGCAGTTATAAGGTAAACAATAACCCAGATATGGAAAATAATGTCGATAATTATGTCTGCAGAAAAGCCTACCATATAAAGCATAAGCAATGTGTCAGCTACAAAAAGTACAAGAGACACAAACAAAGCAGCAACCTTTTTCTTCTTCGCAAAAATCCAACAAACAAGATAGGCAATTATAATAACTGCTGCAATTGAAACCATCACAATCAGAAATGAACTGTCAAGAAATTCTTCCATAGGTAAATCGGAATAAAATTCTTCAGGATACATTCCACACATCACCCTGCCGTAATCAACTATAAAATAGGGAATAAATGCAGAAAACAAAAAATATGTATCAGTACCCATAAGTAGCAGAACAATATTTATAACGCTGAAAATTACTACTACCAACAGATTACCTATACTGCTTTTATATCTTGTTTCCAGATTATTTTCTTTTGTGTTTGTCCGGTCTTTGTTGTTACCGAAAAATTTAGCCATAATATTTCTCCTTCGTGTTTTGTATAATTAATAATATAATAGAAAGCAAACCTTGTCAACGCTCAAATAAAGGAATTTCTGTTTTACAATAATTATACTCAATGTTTGAGTTATTGTCAATACTCAAAATCAGAGTATTGTATATTTGTCTTGAGGTGATAAAATGGACTATCTTGACAAGCTCATAGCATTAAGAATTGACAATGACCTTTCACAGAAGGAAGTAGGAAAAATCATTGATAAGTCCCAGCAGGGTTATGACCATATAGAAAAAAGAAGAGCAAAACTTGCAATTGAAGACTTTAAAAAACTTTGTGAATTTTATAATGTCAGTGCAGATGACCTTCTGGATTTAAAATCAACAAACAAATAATTCAAATATCAAAAAGCAGTAGGGTTTTCACTCTACTGCTTTCGTTTTATACAAGGTCAATTGTATATACAGAGTTTGTAAACCACTGATTTGTAACAAAGTTTCTCGGTCTGAAAATAATCTCATCCCCATAAACTTCCATCTGCATGCCTGTACCTGCCTGAAGAAGCCCGTACATGTTTACAATACCGAAGGTAGGAAGGCTGACATATGTTACACCATTTACTTGTTCAACGATAGGCATATCATACTTTTCTCCTGCCCATGTGCATCTGATGCCACCATGCATATGACCGCTGATATAGATAACATTCTCATATTTTTCCATAACTGTTTTTATATCATTCACAGCAAGGTCGATACCACTGTCGGGATAGATAATTTCCTGACCATTTATTTCGTCTACAGGCCAATGACAACAAACAAAAACAGGGTTTCCGTCCTTTGTGCCCTCAGCAAGTTCTTTATCAAAGAACGCCATTTGTTCGTCAGAAATATCCATGCCGTCCCAGTGACCACCGTCAATAACTTCGTCACCGAGAATTATGAATTTGAAGCCTTCAACATCTCTGCTGTAATAGTTATGCTCATGGTCTGTGCCGTAATATTCGTTTGAATATCTGATAAAGTTTGCCATAGCCTCTTCACGGCTGATGTCGGTTACGTCTCTGTCACCAGCATGACCGATATCGTGATTACCTGCAACTGTTATAACAGGTACAGGACTGTACTCGTTAATAAGTTCATAATAGTAAGCCAGTGAAGGCTCGTCAGCATAGTTTGTAATATCACCGTCCACAACCATAACATCAATATCATTCTTCGCATATTTCATATTTCTAAAGCCTGCTTTGAGAAATTCAGGACGAAGAAGCTCTGTCATCTCGATATGTGTATCGGAAATCAGCTCTGCAGTAAGAAGGCTTCCTTCCTTTTTATCATCAATTATCGGGAGTTCAATTCCTGCATAGGGAATCCAGGTCATAATAATCGACATGAGAAATGCCCCAAGATTAGCGAAAATAGACTGTGCAACACTCATAAAAACACCTCTTGTTTCAATTAAATTAAAAATATATTACCACACAGAAAAATACATTTCAAGTGTTTGACAAAAAATATAAACGAAAACCTCTGATTCAATATGAACCAGAGGTCTTAACTTTAGTTTTTCGACCATGTAGCGGGCATTGCAACAATAATAAGCGGGAAAATTTCAAGTCTGCCCAGAAGCATGGCAACAGATAAAACAATTTTTGAAAAAACTGAATAATCCGCATAGCTTCCTACAGGACCTACTACTCCGAAGCCTGGACCGATATTATTAAAGCAAGCCGCAACTGCACTGAAATTCGTCTCAAAATCAAACCTATCAAGAGAAACGGCAAGGAAAATCAGAATGAAACAGACCATATAAATTGCAAGATAAACTGTTGTGCCTGTTATCGCCTGTTCTTCAAGACGCTTACCCTCGAAAGTAATTACCTTGACTGAACGGGGATGAAGCAGACGCTTGATTTCACTGCCGATTTTTTTGAAGATAATTATAACTCTTGAAACCTTGAATCCGCCACCTGTAGATCCTGCGCATGCACCCAGGAGCATCAAAGCAAAGAGAATTGCTTTTGAAAATGATGGCCACAGGTTAAAGTCTGCAGTCGCGTATCCTGTTGTAGTTATGATAGATGCCACCTGGAAAGATGCGTCTCTTACAGTTGTTGGCAAATCATTATACATGGGATATATATTCACTGTAATACACAAAACTGCAGTTGCAATAATTCCCAAATATACCCAAAGCTCTGTGCTTTTTCCGATTGCTTTGAAACGTCTGATAAGAAGTAAGAAGTAAATATTGAAGTTTACTCCGAACAGAATCATGAAAATTGTTATTACCCATTGAAGATAGGGGCTGTAAGAAGCAATACTATCGGCTTTTATTCCGAAACCACCTGTACCTGCCGTACCGAAAGAATGGACAATGCTGTCAAACCAAGGCATTCCGCCGATCCTCAGAAGAAAAATCTCTATAACCGTAAGAACAATATATATTGTGTAAAGAATTTTTGCGGTATCCCTCATTTTAGGAACAAGTTTGCCTTTGACAGGACCCGGAACTTCTGCACGCATAATATGAATAGAGCGTTTTGAGACATTGGGAATAATCGCCATAATAAAGACAAGAACACCCATACCGCCAATCCAGTGCGTAAAACTTCTCCAGAAAAGAAGAGATTTACTCATTGCTTCAATGTCTGTAAGAATTGATGCACCTGTTGTAGTAAAACCACTTACAGTTTCAAAGATTGCATCAATATAATGAGGAATTTCTCCGCTTAATCTGAAAGGAAGTGCACCGATAAGAGACAGGATTATCCATGAAAGAGAAACTGTCATGAAACCTTCTTTTGAATAGATAATGTCATCCTTTTTTTTGAACAGGGTCGCAAGAAGTGTACCTACAACAACTGCAACAAGAATTGTAATAAGAAAAGCAGATGAACATTCTTCTTTATAAATCAGTGATACAATGTACGGTAAAAGGAGTAATACTCCTTCCGCCCATACAATTTTTCCTACTGTACTGAAGACCATTCTGTGATTCATCAGAAATTACCCCCAGTCAATAATATCAGAAAGATTGTTTATGCGATGTCCGGATGTGAGGACAACAACCTTATCCCCTGATTTTATTACATCATCACCTGCAGGGATAATTATGGTTTTCTTTTCTCTGATAATACCGCCAATAAGAATATCAGACTTGAATCGAATTTTCTTCAGCGGCACATCAATCATTTCGCAATCCTGCCGCACATTGAACTCAAGCGCCTCAATCTTGCCATCCATCAGTTTATACATCGTTTCAACGCTGCTGCCGATAGAGTTTTCAAGGGCTCTTGCGTATCTTACAACAATATCTGATGTTGCGATTTTCGGAGAAATTATTGAGTCTATTCCAAGCTTTTCGGCCATAGCAGAAAACTCAGTTCTGTTAACCTTTGACACAACCTTAGGCGTGTCGTGAGAAGAAGCGTAGTATGAGAGAAGAATATTCTCTTCATCCATACCCGTAAGAGAAACAAAAGCATCCATTGAGCTAAGTCCCTCTTCAAGAAGGAGTTCTTCTCTGGCTGCATCACCATGAACGACGTCCACTTTATTCAGAAGCTCAGAAAATTTTTCGCATTTTTCAATATTTGAGTCGATAACTTTTACTGAGCAACCGATTCCTAAAAGCATTTTTGAAAGATAATATGCGGTTCTGCTAGCACCCACAATCATAACCTTTCTTGCCTGTTTTTGCAGAATACCTAAATCTTTAAGAAGCTTCTGCACCTCCACCGGGTCTGCAGTTACTGCAATTTTATCTCCGCCCTTGAGAACAAAATTACCATCAGGAATATAAACCTTGTCTCCTCGTTGTATAGCACAGACAAGAAACTTATAGTCATATTTTTTGCGCATATGCTCAATAGTCATTCCATCAAGAGCAGAATCTGCTTTCAGTCTTATTTCAACCATTTCAAAGTTTCGTGCCGAAAAGTTTTCAATTTTGAGAGCAGTGGGGAATTTCAGAATGTTAAAAATTTCCCTTGCTGCAAGCTTTTCAGGGTTAACAGCCATTGAAAGGTTGAGATGCTGACGAAGAAGACCTAAACTTCTGTCATTGAATTCAAGGTTCCTGATTCGGGCAATAGTATGCTTTGCACCCATTCTTCGTGCAATAAAGCAACTGAGCATATTAAGCTCATCTGAACCTGAAAAAGCAGCAAACAGCTCTGCGTTTTCAATACCTGCTTCAATGAGAATATCACTGTCTGCACCATTACCGCAAAGACCTATAACATCATATATATTTGTCAGTTCTGAAACTACGGATGGGTTGTTATCGATAATCGTAATATCGTGTCCTTCAGATACAAGGCTGTCAAGCACTGCCGTACCGATTTTACCGCATCCTGCAATTACAATATTCAATTAATACATCTCTTTTCAAAAGATTATTGTCTGTGTATTGTACTACAAAAAAGCAAAAAAGTCTATACCTTTTCTGATTTATTTACAAATATTATTTCCGACGAAAAGAAATAATGCAGGAAGCTTCCACTTCCTGCATCTGAAAACTTATTGGATTTAATATGTTCCCATTGAACCGTCCTGCTTGAGTGTAGCATCCATGTTTGCAAGTGAAATCATGATTGAAACGTCCATTGCATCCACATAGCCATCCTGGAAAAGATCAAGAACTTTAAGAAGAATCGCACTCGGATCATCACCTGAGTTTACAACCTCTGTGATGTAAGCCACGTCAAACATATCAATAACTGCATCGCCGTTTGCATCACCAAATACAAGAACTGTATATGTGCCAAGGATTGAGCCGTCCTTTGTGCTTATAAACTGAATCATTGTACCTGTACCGAAACCATTCTTTGTTTCGTAGATTTTCAGTTCAGCGGCACCTACAAACTTGATAAGTTCTCTTGCATCAGCTTCCATTGTGCCTTCTTCAAATCCATAGATGTATCCGTCTTCGTCAATCACAAGACCAGTACCTGTAAGATCAATAGTAAACATGAATTCAAGATTTGCAGTTGCTTCAATAATCTGTGCTGTAAGAGCATCAATAGCCGGCTGCTCATTAATCTTTGTGTTTTCATTATATTTCTCAGACTGTCTTACCAGTTCATAAATAACTGCAGTTGTAGCGGCATCAATCTCATAACCAGTTGCATTCATCTCCGCTATTCTTGCTGATGCTGCTGCCTTTGCATCGATAAGATTTGTAAGATCAGCACTCTTGATGTTGTCTTTAAGTATGTTGAGAGCCTCAACTACATTCCTTGCATATTCATCAACCTGAGCCTGTGCTTCCTTTGTAAGTCCATATACAACAGCTTCGAATGCGGCCTCTACACGCTCAATGTCTTCTGTCTCATAATGGCTCTTATCAAGATTTGTATATTCAATTTGAGCATTTGTAATAACAGTATAATCAGCAGGACCGTATTCAAGAGCTTCTATCATTGCCAGGATTTCTTCTGCTGCTGCATCAACCTCTTTCTGTTTATCGACTGTTTTGTTCCAATCGAGAGCAGCAACATATGCGTCAAGTGTTGCCGTTGAAGCATAAAGATCCTTATCGAGTGCATCATATTCTTTCTTTGCGTCTTCAAGTTTCGTATAGTCAGCTCTTACATATGTAAGCCCTTCAACTGCAAGGTTGATTGCTACGATATATTCATCAACCTCTTTCTGATGCTGGATATCAAGCTCCCAATTGATTGCTGAGATTGCATCCTCAACCTTCTTGATTGAGTCTTCTGTGTACGGATATGCACCGTTGTTGTAAGCATATCTTGCGTTATCTCTTGCTTCTTCAACCTTTGAATAGTCAGCGGGAAGAAGCTTAAGACCATTTACTGCATCATAAATTGCATCGATCTGTTCCTGCATTTCTGTTGTCTGACGGCAGTTGAGATCCCAATTCACTGCATTGATTGCATCTTTAACGCTCTGGTAGTTGCTGTATTCTGATTCGACATGACCTTCCGCAAAGGCAATTGCTGCGTTAAGTTTTGTATAATCAGCAGGAAGAAGGTTTTCTTCCGCTTCTGCAAGGACAGCTCTGATTTCCGCTTCCATAGCATCTACTTCTGTCTGTCTGTCCTTTGTATAACCTGCAACAACTTTTGAAATTGCAAGGTCGAGACGTTCAACGTACTCATCATTAAAGTCTGTAAGGGGTTCAAGAGCTTCTGATTCTTCGATAGCAGCTCTTACGCCTGAGTAATCAGCCTCAGCAAGTGTAAGATTTTCGATTGCTTCACGGATTGCTGCTGCATAAGCGTCAACCTGTGACTGATTTTCAAGAGTTATGTTCCAATCGATACCATCGATGATTTCTTCAACTCTGTCATAGTTTGCATACCAATCTTTATTTTCAACTGCTTCGGCTTCCTCAATTGCTTTTTCTACATCAGTGTAATCAGCAAGGACAAATTCAAGCTGTGACATAGCATCACGGATTGCTTTTTCCATTGCGTCAACATCAGCCTGGTCTACAATTTTCTTCGTTCTGTCAACTGCCGCAATTGCATCGTCAACAATGGAGAAGTTTGTGTAGATGTTTCTGTCAAGTGCGTTTGCATCTTCAATTGCTTTATCCACTGCTGTGTAGTCAGCATCTCTGTAGTTAGCTGGAGTAAGCTCTGCGAGAGCATATTTAAGGTTCTTCGTAACCTCGTCAACCTTAGCCTGATCCTCAAATGTTGCACCATAGTCAATTGTTGCAACAACTGCCTTGATTGCTTCAACATATTCCTGTTTATAGAGAGCGAGAACTTCATCTGACGGAATCTTTGCAACCTGTTCATCAAGCTCTGTGAAATCAGCCTTAACCTTTTCAAGATTATCATATGCACTCTGAATAAGAGTAACAAGTCTGTTCATCTCATCAACATGACTATATGTTTTTCTGTCTTCGCCCGTATAGTTAATAGAAGCTTTACCAAGGAAAGAATAACCTTCAACTTTCAAAGAGTTCCATGTGTTGTATGAGTCTGCTACATATTTTGAAGCCTCATATTCAGGAGTGAGTGCAAGAACTTTCTGAAGAGCCGTTGTGTCAAGAACACGGTAGTCTGAAAGTGCAGCAATTGCTGCTTTCAATGTATTTGCTGCATTATCAACGTCTGCCTGCTTGTCGATTGTGTAGCCTTTGACTTCATTTGCAGCAGTATAAGCGTCTTCAAAGTTTGCCCATACATCATCAAAACCAGTTGCAGCGGTAAGGAGTTTACCATTATCATATTCTTCATAAACTGCATCAGCTTTTCCAATCTGGTCAAGAAGTTCAGTTGTATCAGCCTGAACATATTTAAGATTCATTTTCGCTGAAACCATTGAGTTAAGTGCTGTATTGATATCGTTCTGGGAATTTGCTTTGAGTGTGCGTGAAAGTGCTTTTGCAGTATTTACCGCACCTTCATAAGCAGCCCATGTTGTTGCTGTATAGTCTGACTTTTTAGTATTTTCATATTCGGAAATTGCGAAATCAAGATATGTAAAAACGGCGTCGGAGTATGTAAGGTTTGCAATCATGGACTGAATAGTTGCAGTGTAATTATCAACCGTGGGCTGGTCATATCTATAGAGATTCATGTTACATGAATTTCTGTAATTTACAACTGCATCTGTTGATGACTGAACATAAAGACGGATTGTTGTTGAGCCGAGAGATGTACCGCCATCATAGGTTCTTACTGTTACAGTATTATCCTTTACTGCCGTAAAAGCATTGTAAGCGTTGTTGAGTGCGGTATAATCAGCAGCAACGGGAGTAAGACCTGCTTTAGCCTCTGCCATCAAGGTACCTGCTGCTGCCGCATCAACATTGGTACAAGCTACTTTGAAGGCGTAGTTAGGTCCGGGGGTTGCCATAGCACAGAGAGCTGTGTATTCAAGAATATCACGGTAGTGGTTCCATGAATCAGCTGTATAGTAGCTCTTTTCACGGCCTTCGCCAAGGTACTGATTCAGAATATTCAGTGCAGCATTTTTCTGTGCGTCTGCTCTGTAGTACATTTCAACGTTATGGTAATCATTACCGTCGTATTTAAGTTTGAAGTTGAAGTAGCCGTTAGGCATTGAGTTCATTTCAAACCATGTTGTTGTAACGTCACCTGAGCCGTACATTTCAACGTGATCCCAGTGAAGTGTTCTCAATGTAATAGTATTGGGAGCAGTACCTTCAATGGAGAAACTTTTATCCTGTGAACCAGCACCTGTGACAGCATTTTTCGATGTTTCCTGGTTAGAAGTCAACGTAATACTAGGTGTTTGAACATAAAGCGAGTTAATAGGATTGAAATGTCCGAAATAGTAACGATCGCCTGGACGGGGAGGTTCAGCTGAGTTTGAACCTAATGCACCTGTCTGCTGGCCATTTGCAGAAACTGCACCGTAGCCGTAGCCTGTCATACCTGCGTATTTAACGTTACCATTTGAATCAAGAAGGTCATAGTTTACTTCGTAACGGATAAGACCTGCAAGACCCGCACCGATAGTACCGCTTACGGTGAAGTTCTGGCCACCTGTGCCGACAACGGTACCTGCTGAATAAGCAACACTTACAGTATTGAGCAGATCTGTATCATTCTGTGCAAATCTGATTACGGCTGAAATTGAATTCACCTTAATCTGATAACCTGAAATTTTACTCTTGATAGTGATAGAGGTGCTGAATGAAGTGCCCGTTGCATTACCGCTTGTAAGGCTGAATGCATTGATAGCTTCAACACCGCCTCCTGCTGCACCTGCAGTCGCAACGAGAGAGCCGAATCCCATGGAAACGGATGTCATCATAACTGCAATTACGAGCAAGAGAGATAACAATTTCTTTTTCATAACATACTCCGCCTTTCGATTAGTTTTAATGAAAAATAAATTTAAAAATCTTTCGGGATTTTGTCTATAAATCTGAAAAAGGGTATAAAATGCCATTTATAGATATAATCTCATAGTCATTATATAGTAAAATCAAATTATAATCAAGTGGTTTAATAAATTTTCTTCAAATTTTGTACAAAATAAATAAATCAGCATGCCCGCTTTTAACAGTTCAGCATACTGATTTTTCCATTTTAGAAAAGTTTTATTTTTTTTGAAAAATAAGAATTTCAAAAGCGTATTCTATCCTCTCAGGCGGAGAAGCCAAAAGCTTTTCAGTATCTGACTGAGATGTCTTATAATAGTATGGTGTCATCATGAAAAGGTTTCTGACATCATCTGCCGATTGCATTTTCAGAACACCGTCAACAGAAAATTTTTCTTTAAAAATAAAGCTTTCCATTTCATATGGCTTTACTTCATTTTTATAAGGCTCATCATAAACCGCCTTTTTCAGACTCCACAGATGATTTTCCGCAGGAATGACATAGATAAAATAACCACCTTTTCTGAGAACTCTGTTAAACTCCGCCTCACAGAGTGGCGAAAACACCGAAAGACAAATATTAGCACATTCATCTTCTATGGGTAGATGAAAAACACTTGCAGCAGCACATTTAATCTGTTTTTCTCTTTTAGCAGCAATCTTCATGGCATCCTTTGAAATATCCACTGCTAAAATCTCTGCATCCTCAATATAATCAAAAATACCTTTTGTATACCATCCTTCGCCGCAACCCGCATCGATAATCACAGGCGAGACTTCTGCATATTCCTTTATAACTTCGCAAATGTTGTCCCTGAGAGGAAGATAATATCCTTTTTCAAGAAAATCATGACGGGCTCTTATCATCAGCTTGTTATCACCGTGATTTCCTGCAGGAAGATTGTTAGGAAGAAGATTTATGTAGCCGCTTTTCGCCTTGTCAAAAGAATGTCCATCGGGACACACAGCACCCTTTTCGTGCTCTGTCAGTTTTTTACCGCAGACGGGACAAAGAAAATATGTCATTTCAAACACCTCACTATACTATAATATAATAACATACTTTATAAATAAAAGCAAAAAAGACTTGACAATTTTTCTGAACAGAGTAAAATTAGATTTATATGTTATATTTATATAAGGAATGATTTTATGATTTACAATAATGTTCTTGAAGCCATGGGGAGCACGCCCATAATCAGACTTAACAACATGGTCGATGAAGACAGTGCTCAGGTGCTTGTAAAATACGAAGGACTTAATGTTGGCGGTTCAATAAAAACAAGAACTGCTTACAACATGATCAAACAAGGCGAAAAAGATGGTCTTATTACAAAAGATACTATTATCGTTGAGCCTACAAGCGGAAATCAGGGAATCGGTCTTGCACTTGTGGGCGCGGTAAGAGGCTACAAAACAATTATAATTATGCCTGACAGCGTAAGTGAAGAAAGAAGAATGCTCGTTGAACATTACGGCGCTGAAGTGAAACTCATCCACGATGACGGCAACATCGGCGAATGTATTGAAAACTGTCTTAAAACTGCAATGAAAATGGCAGAAGAAAATCCGAAGGTTTTCGTTCCTCAGCAGTTCTCAAACCCTGCAAATCCCGCTGTTCACAGGTACCATACAGCTCTTGAAATTATGGAACAGGTCGCAGAGCCTATTCACGGCTTCTGTTCAGGTGTAGGCACAGGCGGCACAATTTCAGGTATCGGTGAAGTTCTCAAAACAAACTATCCTGATATCACAATCTGGGCAGTTGAGCCTGAAAACGCTGCAATTCTTGCAGGCGGTAATATCGGAACACATCTTCAGATGGGCATCGGTGACGGACTCATCCCTGACAATCTTAATCAAAAAGTATACGATGATATTTACATTGTAACAGACGAAGAAGCAATACAGACTGCTAAAGACCTTGCAAGCAAGGAAGGGCTTATGTGCGGAATTTCAAGCGGTACAAATGTTGCTGCCGCTCTGAAGCTCGCAAAAAAACTGGGTAAAGGTAAAACTGTTATAACAGTTCTACCCGATACTGCAGAGAGATATTTTTCAACACCCCTTTTTGAATAAAAGTTTAACCGATTTATCTGATGATAAATCGGTTGTTTTTTACATATCGTTTCTGATTAAATCTTCATAGGTTTCTGCTTTTACAACAATTCTTTCCTCGTCACCGTTCAGCATTACGACTGCGGGACGGGGATTTCTGTTGTAGTTTGATGACATTGAATAGTTGTAAGCACCTGTTGAAAGCACTGCCATAATATCTCCCGATTCAGGTTTCTGAATCATGGTGTGTTCCTGAATCATGTCACCGCTTTCACAGCATTTGCCTGCAATAGTTGCACAAAAATCCGCTTTTTCATTTGCTTTGTTCGCAATAACTGCCATATATGATGACTGGTAGAGAATATATCTGGGATTATCGCACATACCGCCGTCAACAGAAACATAGGTTCTGCAATCAGGAATAGTTTTGATCGCTCCTACAGTGTAGAGTGTAATTCCAGCTTCAGCAACAATTGATCTGCCGGGTTCAATAATAACAAAGGGCGTTTTAAGATTTTTCGCAGCACACTCCTCTTTTATTACAACTGCAACCTTTTCCATATATTCTCTGAAATCAGCAGGATTATGTTCTTCAATATATCTGATACCGAAACCACCGCCAAGGTCAAGTTCTTCCACCTCATAGCCTGTTTCGTTTTTGATATCTTCCATAATTCCGACCATGACTTTTGCAGCATGTTCAAATGAATCAACTGCAAAAATCTGTGAGCCGATATGACAATGAATTCCCTTGAAAGCAATTTTTTCTGCACTGAGAGCCATTTTAATCGCTTTCATTGCATCGCCTGTATCAAGGTCAAGACCAAATTTTGAATCCGTCTGACCTGTCATTATAAACGAATGAGTTTCAGCCTCAATACCCGGCTTTACTCTGACAATAACGTTAACTACAGTGTCAAGTTTTTCTGAAATTTCAATGAGCTTTTCCATTTCAAAAAGGTTGTCCACCATTATTCTGCCGACACCGCTTTTTACTGCAAACTCAAGCTCACTGAGAGATTTGTTGCTGCCGTGGAAATATGCTTTTTCCATCGGAAAGCCTGCCTGCATAGCTGTATAAATTTCACCACCTGAAACTACATCAATGCCCATATTTTCTTCATTTATAATTTTGTACATAGCTTTGCAGGAGAAAGCTTTTGAAGCATAAATAACTCTGCCGTTTCCATCGTAGTTTTCATTCATTGAGTTTACAAATTTACGGCAATTTTTTCTGATGAGAACCTCATCCATTATATATACGGGAGTCCCATATTTTTCAGACAGGTCAACTGTATCGTGACCTCCGAAAACAAGATGTCCTTTTTCGTTGACACCTAAACTTTCTGAAACAAACATTTTATCAATCCTTTCGGTGGGTAGGTGTTATCTGATCGATTCATCAATCACCTTTCTCAGTTCATCTCTGCCGTCACCGTTGAGAGATGAGAAAGGTATTACTGCAACGGGATTGAATCCCTCAAGCTCAACCTGAATTTCTTTGAGACGTTTTGCATACTCTGTTTTATTCAGTTTGTCGCTTTTCGTCATAACAACTGCAAAATTAAAATTGTTATGTGCAAGGTATTCAATCATGTTAATATCATCTTTTGTAATGCTTCTTCTCATATCTGTCAGCACTACAACAAGCTTAATGTTTCTGTCCGATGCAAAATATCCTTCCATAAGGTCTGCCCAACGCTTCTTCTCGTTATCAGAAACTTTTGCGTAGCCATAGCCGGGAAGGTCAGTGAAATAAATGTCATCTACGGTGTAAAAGTTTATTGTCACTGTTTTACCCGGGACAGAGCTGACACGAGCGAGTCCTTTTCTGTTAAGAACTTTGTTGAGAAGTGAACTTTTACCTACATTTGAACGGCCTGCAAACGCAATTTCCGGTTTTATCGAAGGCGGAAGCTGTGCAAATGTGCCGTATGAAGCTTCGTAATCTGATTTTTCAAATTTAAGCATTTGCCACTCCTCCTCTCTGTGAAACAGTTGCATCACTGATGATTTTTCTTTCTTTTTCTTCCTTTATTTTTTTCTCTGTTTTCTTTTTGACAAGAGCATTTTCAAAAACAGTTTCAAGGTTTTCCGCCATAACAAAACGGATATTTTCTTTTACAATTTCTTCAACCTCATCAAGGTCTGATTTGTTTTCTTCAGGAATAATTACAGTCTTTATTCCGTGACGGTATGCCGCCATTGTTTTTTCGCGAAGCCCGCCGATAGGAAGAACTTTACCACGAAGTGAAATTTCACCTGTCATAGCAACATCGCCCCTGACGGGAGTATCACTGAGTGCTGAAAGAAGGGCAGTTGCAATCGTTACACCCGCTGAGGGACCATCCTTCGGTACTGCTCCTGCAGGAAAATGAAGGTGAATATCTTTAGTTTTATAGAAATCTTCTTCAATCTCATATTCTTTAGCCTTTGAACGGATAAAGCTGACGGCAGCGGATGCTGATTCCTTCATCACATCGCCGAGAGATCCCGTAAGTTTGATTTCACCTTTACCGTCAAGAACTGCGGCTTCAACCTGAAGCATCTCACCGCCTACACTCGTCCACGCAAGACCATTAACAACACCCACTTCGTCTTTTCTTGCAAGCTTCTCTGTCTTATATTTCCTTGAGCCTAACATTTCTTCAAGGTCTGCAGGTTTTACCGTGACTCTTTTCTCGCTTTCATCGAGTCTGAACGCAGTCTTTCTGCAAACTGCGGCAATCTGCTTTTCAAGAAGTCTGACACCGGCTTCTCTTGTGTAACCGTCAATTATTTCACGAAGTGCCGCATCAGTAATTCTCAGCATATTTGCAGGAATACCATGCATTTTTCTCTGTTTGGAAACAAGATGTTTTTTCGCAATATTGAATTTTTCTTCGTGTGTATAACTGCCGAGCTCAATGATCTCCATTCTGTCAAGAAGCGGTGCAGGAATAGAATATTTATCGTTGGCTGTTGTAATAAACAAAACGTGACTTAAATCAAAAGGAACTTCAAGGTAATGGTCGCAGAAGGTATTATTCTGCTCTGCATCGAGAACTTCAAGAAGAGCTGATGCAGGGTCTCCCTTATAATCTGAACCTAATTTATCAATTTCATCAAGAAGCATAAGCGGATTAGAGCTTTTTGCCTGTTCCATAGCCGCCATAATTCTACCGGGCATAGAACCGATATAAGTTTTTCTGTGACCTCTTATCTCCGCTTCATCGTGAACACCGCCAAGAGAAATTCTCACATATTTTCTGCCCATAGACTCTGCAATCGAACGTGCAATTGAAGTCTTACCTACACCCGGAGGACCTACAAGGCAAATAATCTGTCCGTTTATATCAGGGTTCAGTTTTCTGACCGCAAGCATTTCAATGATTCTTGTTTTAACTTTTTCAAGACCATAATGATCTCTGTCAAGAACTTTTCTTGCGTTTTTAAGATCAAGCTTGTCCTCTGTCATAATATTCCAGGGCATGTTCAGAACAGTCATAAGGTATGAGCGTGAAACAGTAGCCTCAGGAGACGTGGGAGACATTTTTTCAAGCCTTGAACACTCATCAAGAAGTTTTTTCTCATGAACCTCTTCAAGACCGATAGCCTTTATTCTGTCACGGAATGAAAGAATTTCGTCTTCAACAGTTTTGCCTTCACCAAGTTCTTCTGAAATCGCCTTCATCTGTTCGCGAAGGAAATACTCCTTCTGATTTTTATCGATTCTCTCCTGAACTGTTGACTGAATTTTTTCTTCAAGTTTAAAGAGCTCAATTTCACTCATCAGCATTGTACAGCACTTGAGAAGTCTGTTAGCAATGTTAAGCTCACTGAGAACTTCATATCTCTGCTCATACTCAATCATGATGTTTCCCGCAATATAGTCTGCAAGTCTGCCGGGATTTTTCTCATCAATCACACCAAGCAGGACATCAGGAGCAAGACGTGGAGCCACCTGAGCATATTCTTCAAAAATATCCTTAAGTTGTCTTGTCAGCGCACTGACATAATCCTTTTCCTCTTCTTTGATTTTATGGCTGCGTGTGAGTCTGACTGATGCTTCAAGATAGGGCTTGACAGAAATCATTTCTGCAACCTCTGCTCTGTACATTCCGTTGACAGTAACTCTCACATTATCGGAATTAGGAATTTTAGTTACCTGCTGAACTGTCGCCACAACACCTATTCTGAAAAGGTCTGCAGGCGTCGGATCATCGATCGAAACACTTTTCTGTGCAACGAGAAAAACCTCTCTGCCATTTGCCATTGCCGCTTTTATTGCTGCTATGGATTTTTTTCTCCCCACTTCAAAATGGAGCTTTTCTTCAGGAAAAATTACAAGCCCCCTGAGTGCCACAACAGGCATTACATCAAATAAAACATTTTCCATATCTTAATCCTTAAGTTGACTTCTATTATCAACTTACACCTTTCAATCCACTATGTCTTTATATTATAAAGTAAATCCTCTTTTTCGTCAATGACAATAATGCTGTAAATATTAGAATAAGTGTAAATTTATTTGAAACATTTCACTTAAAAATTTTCCATTTGTGCCATTGACAGCAGGTGTGCAGGGTGGTATCATTTACCAAGGTGATTTAAATGAAAAACAAAACTCTCCGCCAGTTTGTCGGCACGTTATCGGTAACCCTTGCAGGAATTCTGTGGGGATGCATTGGGATTTTCATCAGAAATTTTTCAGTAACCATGGACTCCATGCAGATTGTTACATCTCGAGCACTACTTACTACCGTTTTACTCTTTTTTATACTGCTGATTTTCAAGAGAGATTTGCTAAAAATCAAGTTACGGGACATATGGTGCTTTATCGGCACAGGAGTGTGCAGTATAATTTTCTTCAACTACTGCTATTTCAGATGCATGAACATGACATCACTCTCAGTTGCAGCAGTGTTACTTTATACTGCTCCTGCAATAGTTATGATAATTTCAGCAATAGTTTTTAAAGAAAAAATTACTGTTCAGAAAATAAGTGCACTTCTTCTTGCAATGCTCGGTTGTGTGCTCGTCAGCGGAATTGTAGGAACAAAACCGCTGATTTCAAAAGAAGGAATATTTGTAGGCCTGGGAGCAGGTCTCGGCTATGCTCTTTATTCCATTTTTTCAAGAGCGGCACTGAACAGAGGCTACAAATCGTTGACGATTATTTTCTACACTTTCCTTATCGCACTCATAGGGCTGATTCCTCTTACTGACTGGAAAGGTTTATCGACAGAAATGTTTGCAAGCGGAAACGATTTTCTTTATTTCCTTCTCTTTGCAATCGTCAGCACAGTTCTTCCCTATATTTTTTATACATACGGACTTACAATTTTATCTCCGTCAAAAGCTTCTATCATGGCATCAATTGAACCGGTCGCTGCAACAATTGTGGGATTTATATTCTTCAACGAAAGACCTTCGGCTGTGGCATTCTTTTCAATCGGATGTATTTTGTTCTCAATAATACTGTTAGCGATAAATAAAGAAAAAAAATAAACACAAACCACGCCCGAAAGGACGTGGTTTGAATAATAAACCTATAAGGATAAGCAACATCAACGGCAAATTGGTGTTGCTTTTTACTTTATGTGTTGAAATAGTTTTCATATTCTTTGAAGCTTAATTCATCTGAAACCATATCTTAATTTTCTTGATCCTGTATATATTCTTGTATCGTTGCTTTATTAGCTCCGACTGTACTTACATAATATCCTTTTGACCCGAAAGTTCTTCTCCTGTATTTGATTTCAGTTACACATGTCTTTCAAATATTATTAATGTGCTTACTTTCAGATATCCCATAAGCCACTTTCCTTCAGTATTTTGATACAAGTATTGTGATATTGATCTTTTTGCCTTGTATGCTATGAACTGCTTTCATCCATATATTCGTCCTCCTTTGATCTTTTCGGTTGTTTTTTACTTCTCCCATTATATCAAAGGAGGACTTTTTAACGAGCGCTACTGCTTTTTCAATCTCCACAAATAAAGCTTTTGGTTGATTGCATAAAACAGGGGCAGATACCTTGCGGTATCCGCCCCCTTTTGTCAGGAATTAAATATTAAGTTTAAGTTCCTTATCTGAGATCAAAGACCAAGATCAAAGATTACTGCATATTCGTAAACTGTTCCGTCTGCAAGTGT
>SVPP01000027.1 GCA_015065765.1 Oscillospiraceae bacterium
CACGCTGATTGCTAAGGACCGAGAAAGTGCTTTTTTGCAAAGATTATACGCAACACCACTTACAGGTTTTGATTTTATTCTTGGCTATATGCTACCTCTTTTACCTCTTGCCATTAGTCAGACAATCATTTGTTACCTGTTTGCGATTCCTCTGGGCTTGACGGTCAGCATAAACATTGTTTATGCAATAATAGGTATAATACCAATGGCTGTTTTAAATATTGCATTAGGGCTTTTGTGTGGAAGTATCTTTGGCGTTAAACAAGTCGGCGGTATTTGCGGTGCATTACTTACTAATCTCTCTGCGTGGCTATCCGGAGTATGGTTTGATTTGAAGCTTGTGGGTGGTTTTTTCATAAAAATTGCTAATGTACTACCGTTTGTTCACGCAGCAGAAATGGAAAAAGCATTGTTCAGCGGGAACTTTGAGCTTGCCTTAACTCACATTACACCCATTATTCTGTACAGTGTACTTATAACTGCGATAGCTGTTCTCAGCTTTCTCACACAAATGAAAAAACAATAAGGATTTGATGCGATTAAATACAAACTCATTATAGATAAAGATGCGGACGAAGAGATAATTGCAAAGGTTCACGCTCCCTCTTCTCTGACTGAGCAGATAGAAAATCTCGTTTGAGGGCAATTTCTTTTTGTCAGAATCAGCCCTAATAGTAATGGCAATAAACACCACCATTAAGTAATCCCTTATGAACACTCGCACCAGAAAAACCTTGTAGACAAAAGTTTACAAGGTTTTTTCTTTTTACGTAAACTTTATCGGGACTTTTAAGCCTGTTTTATATAAGAACATCCCCTGCAGTTTGTTTTCTGCAGGGGATAAATTTATTTCATTACATGAACTTGTTCAGAAGTCCGATAAGGAACTCCCAGAAGCCTTCGTAAATCGGATCGAGAATTGCCATAATCGCAGGTGTGTCTTTATAATACAGTGCACTGAATATATCTCCGAGACCTACCCATCCATCTGCAAGGGCATTTTCACCAAGAAGAAAGGTTATAATTTCAGTTAAAAAATTCATTCTGTTACCTCCTTACCATACATGGTTCCAGAGCAATCTCTTGAGGAGAACTGCAATAAATGTACGTCCGATAGTTGCATCGAAAACATTCGCAAGTGCTCTGAACATCATTGATGTGTCAAACTGTCTGTAAACTGTTGATGTGTATTCAACGCCCTCTGCCATAGTTACGAATGGCTGAGAATAAAGGATACCGCCGGGGCCTGTGATCTGGAAACGGACATAACAGCCGAGCTCATCCTTGTAATCATCAAGGTCAATTGATGTAAGGTCTTTGCCCTCTGCAATAATTTTACCGTTTGAAATCCACTGAACGTTATCAAACTCGCTGCCTCTGAAAGAAATTGTGTCCTCTTCTTCGTCAACATCAACTCTTGCTACTGCAGGAGGAAGGTTACCTGTACCGTTGAATTCGTCACCGAGATAAAATGTGTCGACTCTGCCCACGTTAAACCATGCACCGCTTCTCATGCAGGCCTCATAGGCTTCCATTGTGAGTTCAGGCATAAGCATCATCGTAAATGCCCAGTCATTATCGTCACCCTTCTGGTGAGAGTCCGAGAATGCGATACCCGGTACGTTTCTTCCCTTGGGGATAGTAAGTTGAAGCACCTCGTCCCATATTACAGAATCATAGCGTGTACTGTTTACGTCAAAAGCAACACATGACTCATACTCAAGGAAAATGTTTGCAAACTTGTTTGCATAATAAGGCTCATGCGCACGCCATTCATCCTCAACCCATCTGCCTACATACTCACCAGTGTGGTCAAGGAAGGAGTATCCGCCCTCTTCTTCGCAATCCTCAACAATTGTTTTAAAGTCGCCGTAAATACCCATTTTCGCACGGGCTGCCTGACAATTGAATGTGTTTACATGGCAGTCATTGATAGGAACTGCACCGTTAGCTTCGCAACCGCCTGTAACCTCCATCATACCGCCAAGCTCATAACCGAGCTTTTCTTCAAGAGCATCACGCTCAGCGCTTTCATATGTACCTGCGATAATCTGTTCACGTTCTTCATCCGTAAGAATAACGGGATCACGCATGCCCGTTCTTTCAAACTTGAAAAGCCTGTAAAGAGGTACCATATCGGGAACTTCATTCCACTGCTTACCCACAACTGCATGGTCGGTGATTGCAAGAATCTGGAAGCCTAAGTCATAGTGACTCTTTACACTCTCTTCAATAGACTGTCCACCGTCACTGGCGTCTGTGTGAGAATGAAGCGATGCTTTATATTGCTTCCAATTATCCCAATCCACCGTATCATAGGGACTTGAGATTTTATAATCATATTCATCCGCATCTGCTGCAAATGCAACAATGCCGATGCTTGTCAATATTGTAACACAAAGAATTACCGAAATAATTTTTTTAGTTATTTTTTTCATTTCTTCCACCTCTTTTTACAGCATCAGACCGGGAATGAACTGGCTGAGCCAGACAATCACATCATAAAGAAAAAAGTCAATTGCTGAAATAAGATCACGCATAAAAACATTGAAATCCATAAATAAGCTCCTTTCAGATCAGCACTAAAATGATGTTATGATAATAAAATAATAATAAAATTTACAAAAAATGTCAATAGGTGTTCAAAACTTTTGTTCTGATTACATAAAAAATAACATCCGCAAATACGTATCTGTAAATGCGGATGTTACTGTTTTTAATAAAACTTATTTCTTAACAGCTTTTCTCTTTTCGATTTCAGCTACCATTTCTCTCTGACGTTTTTCTGTAAGAGTATAGAAGAGCATGGGAACAGCACATGCAAACATACTTATAACACCTGAAAGGATAAGCACATTCCAGAGTGCATCAGGATTTCCGACTGTACCTGTTTCAGTATCAATAGCTGCGATGCTCATTGACATAACGCCGATAAATGCACCGACCGCCATACCGATTTTGTTGATAAGTGTCTGCATAGCAAAACAGATACCTTCACCGCGTTCGCCTGTTTTCCATTCAAGGTAGTCAACAGTGTCGCCTATCATAGCGTAAGTCATAATGTTATTGATACCCTGAGGCAGACCGAGAAGAATAAGTCCGATTGCACAGACAACAAGCTTCCAGGTTGCATCGTAGCCTACGAAGTACATAACGGTCATTACTGCACCGCCGAAAAGATGCACGAAAATATATGTATATTTCTTTGTGAACTTCTTTGTAAGCCAGGGAACAAGAAGAGATGCAACAAGACCGCCCGGAACAACAAGAAGAGTTATAATACCGTAAAGGCCTTCGTTGTGAAGAATGTATTTTGCAAAATACAGACCGCCTGTATAGGTGTAAACCATTCTTGCACCGCCAAGAATACCTGAAAGAACGATAAGAAGAAGCTCTTTATTCTTGAAGAGAAGCTTCAGGTTGTGACCGAATGAAGGAGCCTCGCCCTCAGCCGTAAAGCGTTCCTTTGTGTTATTGAAGCCATAGTAGAACATAGGAATAGCCAGAACTACAAACACAACTGCACAGATGAAATAAATCCATTTAAGCGTATCAGCATTAGCTTCAACCTGACTCTTCATGACTGTACCGATATATGCTGCAGCGCCATCAGCATCAACGCCGTAATCCTTCATAATCATAGCGATATGCTCTGCACTGTCAGTATACTTGAATTTCTTTGTAAGTGCATCTGTGATAAACGGAACACCTATAGTTACAACACCTGCACCTACTGTACAAGCAAGACGTGAAACAGTAAGAATATTACCGCGCACTGTCGTGTCGTTTGTAAGGCATGTTGAAAGTCCCCAGTATGGAACGTCAGCTACAGTGTAAACCATAGACCAGATAACATAGATAACAGAAATAAGCACGAATGTTGTTACAGACTTCGCTTCAAAAACAGGAAGAAAGCAAAGAATCGTACAAACGGCTATAGGAATTGCCATCCATTTAAGATAGGGACGACATTTACCCCATTTGCTTCGTGTCTTGTCAACAATGCTACCCATAATGGGATCGTTGAACGCATCAAAAACACGCGTAGCGAGCATAAGAATCGCAACTGCAATTGCGCCTTCCATAGCACCGACTTTTACACCTGCAGCACCAAAGAGCAAAGCGTCTGTCATAAAGATTGTGAGATATGAGCCTACAATTGTACAGATAAAGTTCTGACCAATACCTGTTACGCTGTAAGCAATTGCCTCTTTCGGCTGCACGCCCTTGCCCGGAGTTGTACCGAACAGCTTGTGCAACATTTCGTTAATTTTCATAGCACCCTCCAAAATTTAAATGATACTATTATTTTACCACATAAGTAAAAAAAAGCAAGTATATTTTACAATATCCGGACACTCCTTGCTCTTTTGTTTTCAGCGTGATATAATAAAGGTAACCTTTTACCGACGAAAGGAAATAGTTATGAAAGATAAAACAGCTTTAGTATTCACAGGCGACATCGGATTTGACAGATATATGTATAAGAAATGGGAAGATGAAAATCTGATTTCAGATGATATTCTCTCATTCCTTCACGGAGCAGACCATGTTGTTGCAAACGTGGAAGGCCCTGTTGCACCCGCTGCACCCAACACAACAAAAGATGGCGCTCAGCAGCTTCTTCATACAATTGATCCCGAAGCTGTAACCGTTCTTAACAAAATGCACGCTGACATCTGGAACATCTGCAATAACCACATTATGGATGCAGGCGAATTCGGAATAAAAAGCACTCTGGAAATCGCAAAAGAAAATGGCGTTCAGACTATCGGTGCAGGAATGGATATTCACGAAGCGAGAAAACCTGTTATTTTAGATGAAGCGGGCGGAATCGGCATGTTCGGCGTAGGATATCAGAGAGCATGCAGAAAAGCCGATGAAAACAAAGCAGGTTGCTATAGCTGGAGTGACCTCGAAGAAATACAGAATACTATAAATGAAATCAAAAAAGTTTGCCGTTGGTGTGTTGTTGTGGCTCATGCGGGAGAAGAATTCACTCCCCTTCCATCTCCATATACGAGAGAAAGATATCACAAATATCTTGAAATGGGGGCTGACATTGTGGTTTCTCACCATCCCCACGTTCCTATGAACTATGAAACAGTAGGAGATAAGGTTATTTTCTATTCTCTTGGTAATTTCATTTTTGACACAGACTATCAGCGTTCACAGTACGGAACAGAAAAAGGTCTGCTTGTGAAAATCAGTTTCACTGAAAACGATTTCACATGGGAGCCCATGGGCCTTGAAATCGTCCGCGGTGAAGAAAAAATTGTAAAATCTGATTTACCTGCGATTTTCACAGATGTTCAGGAAGAGGAGTTCAGACTTCTCTCTCCCCTCTCTGCGAAAATGCACATCAACGCAACAAAACGTCAGATGACCTATCTTAATCCGCAGAGATTCAAGGATGCTACAGAAGAGGAATGGGCGGAGCATTTCAGGGAGCCTCTTCGCACAGGAAGAGTCCCCGGTGAAACACTTGATTTCTTCATCCTTGTTCCACTTGCAGAAGAAGCGGAAAAGGGCGAGTGGAAAAAGAGCAAGCTTGAAGATGTAAAGAATTACATTTTAGGACAGATGTAGGTGAAAGCATGGCAGATTTAAAAGAAAGCATATATAAAATTTTTGAAAACGACGTGCACAAAGCTGTCCTCAGCAAAGGAAAAGACAGCGAATACAAGAAAATCACAATTACCAGAATGCCTAAATTCTATCAGGTTGCAAAATGCACCGAAAAACAGGTTTTCCATGAAAATCTGCAGCCTGAAGAAATCGCAGAGCGTACCTTTGAACTGATGAGAGGTCAGTTTTCTCAGCTCAATGCGTGGGCAGACGGCAAAGAATTTATCATCACCACATCAAAAGGGAAACCTGTTTTCAAAGAAAAAAGCACATCCTATTCTGCACCTCAGGCAAAGCTTCAGCACAACAGACAGAAGCAGTATATTCTTCCCGAGGGTGAAATCATCGAACCGCTTATCGACATGGGAATCTTCACAAAAGAAGGCAAGGTTATCAACTCCATGTACGACAAATATAAGCAGATAAACAGAATTGTTGAGCTTATTGACGACAGCATCAAGAAGAATGATTACAAAAAGCTTAATATTATCGACTTCGGTTGCGGAAAATCATACCTTACCTTTATCGTATACTATTATCTGACAGAAATCAGAAAAATTGAGGCAAACATCATCGGTCTTGACCTTAAGAAGGATGTTATAGAAAAATGCAACAAGGCCGCAGAAAAATACGGCTACAAAAATCTCCGTTTTGAATTGGGTGACATCAACGGCTATAAAGCCCCCTTTGATGTTGACATGGTGATAACTCTTCACGCTTGCGACACAGCAACGGACTATGCACTTTTCAATGCAATTTCGTGGAATGCAAAAATGATTTTCTCCGTCCCCTGCTGTCAGCATGAATTGAACGGTCAGATGAAAAGCGAAAACCTTTCAATCCTCACAAGACACGGAATTATTCAGGAGCGTTTCTCAGCACTGCTTACAGATGCAATAAGAGGAAATCTTCTTGAATACAGCGGCTACAAAACTCAGCTTCTTGAGTTTGTGGACTTTGCCCACACTCCTAAAAATATACTTATCCGCGCAGTGAAGAGACCCACTACACCGACAAATGTAAAAGAAAAAGCCCTGAGCGAAATCCATTCTGCTATGGAAGAATTCAGAGTAGAGCCTACGCTGTATAAGCTGTTGATTGAAGAATAAATTTTGTAGGGGAGGGTCTCCGTGCCCTCCCGTTTTTAATGCAGAAAGCAGAATGCAGAATGTCGGGTCTGCGACGTAAATTTTTATATAAAACCAACGGAAACATCGTAGGGAAGACCCTTGCGGTCTTCCGTCAGTTTAAATGCAAATTTACGGTTGCCCGCAAGGGGGCAACCCTACGAATGTGCAATTTAAAACCAACAGATAAGTTATAATCAGCAGACATGTTTGACAAGCCTTGCCTTTCTCTGACGAGGAAGGTGGCTTTTGCGCAGCAAAAGACGGAAGGAGAGAAAAGACTTGACTACCCCTCAGTCTTTTTGCTTCGCAAAAAGACAGCTCCCCTCACAAGTGGAGCCTACGCTCACAATCAGTTTCATAACATCAAATTTTAACGGACAACCGCAAGATTCTTCTCACATAAATAACGAAAACTCCCTTTTTCGAGGGAGTTTTATTTTTCTGCAATCAGCAGTTCTTCAAATGTCACATTGAAAATTTTTGCAAATGCAATTATTTCTATATCAGTTACAAAGCGTTTTCCGCACTCAATTCTCTGAATTGCATTTTTGTCAAGGTCAATTCCCACCAACTGCATTCTGTCAGCAAGTTCTCTTTGAGAAATTTTCAAATCCGTGCGAAGCCTCGCAATGTTTTTTCCGCAAATATTGTTAAGTCCCTCACTAGTTTTGTTTATAAACATAAAAATTTTCTCCTTTTGACATTTAGTGCTTGTCAATAAGAAAATTATATGCTATAATATGTGCTAATATGACATTCAGTAAATGTCAATATCAGGAGGAAATAAAATGAACAAGAAAATCGTAATAACAAGTTTAATCGTTCTCGCGTTAATTTCAGTTGCTGTAATCTTAACTATCAACATTTTAAATTCAAATTTTGATAATAGCAACATAGATGAAACATCAGAAACGCAGCACTACGAACAGTTTGAAAACACTTATGATCAATATACTCATCCCAAGGAAACACCCTCCGCGACTATCCCAATAAACGAATGGGGCTTTAATTACATGGAAGAAATAGGCTACGGTCTTGTTGAAATAACAGGCTTTGACCTTAACAAAGGTTACGTTTATCATAATAGTGATTTTGGTGGTCACGTGATAAAATTCGAGAACGGATACTATGTCCGTTATAAAATAGATGAAAACAACCACATGTCTGTTTATGACGGTGGAAAACAATACAACGTTATTAATAATGATTTATTAAGTGTAGTCGGAGAAAGCGGTGTGTTCTCCATAGATGAAAGAAAAACCTACGGAAACAATTTTGTTATATTTGCAGAAACAAGTGGTTATGAATCTTGGTATGTTCCCTACTCTTTAATTGATTGGGAAAAGGGAATTAGCTACTACGAACCGGATAACGCAGAAAAACACGAAAGATGCTATAAATTGTATTTGAAATAGACAAACAAAAGTGCAAAAATGGCGGGTTTTCGTCCCGACGGTGTACGAAGGTACTCCGAGTGGACGAAAATCCGCCAAATTCATTTCACTTTATTTTTTAGCCCTGTGCATATGCTGCAACTGTCAACATATATTCACCGATCTGTGCGCCGAATTCAGGTGCACCATCCATGATAAGCTTGCCTTTCTTAGTTGAATCAAGCATATCATCTGTTGAAAGAAGAATACCAAGTGCACTGTCAAGAGAATCAAAGCGCATTGTGAAGAAGGGCATTGCTCTTTTGTATACGCCTCTGCCTGAGCGGGATTTACCAGCCTTTACACGAAGGTATGCTGAAACCTCAGGATGTCCGTCAACTGCCCATGCATAAACACGGTCGGGGCTTTTACTTGTCCAATCATGGATAGCCTCATGTCCCTGCTTATTAAGCTGGCTGATACCAGCTGAAAGAAGGTAGAAGAAACATTTTACCATAAGAACTTTGTCTTCTTCCTTTTCAGGAGCTGCCTTTGCAGTAAGAAGTGATGACATTTTGAGAAGTGTCATAAGAAGTGCCATAAAAACTTTTGTCTTTTTGAGCGCACCCTTCATTTTCGGAAGTGTTGCAGGTCCGATTTTACCTTTGAAGAATCCGTTCATAGCTTCAAGGGTTTTGAATTCAAGGTCAACATCGGGATTTTCATAAACCTGGTCATTTTTAACTGTCCATTCACCGTCAACCACTTCAAAATATGTACCGACTTTTCCGCCCTCTGCATCGGGGTCAAGGGCACTTACCTGAAAAACTGCGTTCATACCCTCAAACTTTTTACTGAGTGAGGGAACATCGTTAGCGATAACCTTTACGAGAGGCAAAACAGCACTAAGAAATATTTTGTTGGTCAATACGACTTCGCTTGCCATAATAAATCATTCCTTTCTGTGAGATGAAAAAGTCTGAAATTAAACTTCGTCGTCCCAGTTGTCGTCCTCTTCAAAGTCTTTGTTCATAGCCTCACGAACTGCATTGATAATACCGTTACAGTCAATACCAAGAGTTGACATAATATCCTCATGAAGTCCGATAGGAGCAAATTCGTCCTGAATACCGAGACGTGTGAATGCACAGCCTTTACCTGCTTCAGCCATAACCTCTGCTACTGCTGAGCCGAGACCGCCGATAACATTGTGGTCTTCAACTGTGATAATACGGCGTGTGTCCTGAACAGCCTTGAGGATAGCTTCCTTATCAATAGGCTTGATTGTGTGCATATCAAGAACACGAACCTTGAGTCCGTCTGCGTTTTCAAGGAATTTTGCAGCCTGATAAGCCTGGAATACACATGAACCGCAAGCAATAACTGTGATATCTGTACCGGGGTTAACCTCGATAGCCTTGCCTACTTCAAATTTGTATTCACGGGGGTAATCCTTACCGTAGAGAACACGGTCAAAGCCGCGGTTGATTCTGATATAGTAAGGTCCTTTGTTTTCATAAGCTGCAATAACTGCTTCTGCAGTTTCAACACCGTCTGCAGGGCAGATAAGTGTGATATTAGGCATTGAGCGCACAACTGCAAGGTCGCAGATTGCGTGGTGAGTTGAGCCTGCCTGACCGAAAGATGTACCTGAATGTGTTGCAATAATTTTTGCATTTACATTCTGATAGCAGATGTCTGTATGAAGCTGGTCGGCACTTCTGAGTGATGCAAAAACTGAGAATGTTGAAAGGAAAGGTACAAGACCTGCCTTTGCCATACCTGCTGCGATACCGAACATATTCTGCTCAGCGATACCTACGTTGAAGAAACGGTCGGGATATACTTTACCGAAAGCACCGATTTTTGTTGAACCGCCAAGGTCAGCTGTAAGACCTACGATTTCAGGATGCTCTTTACCAAGCTCTACGAGAGTCTGGCCGTAAATTTCGGCTGTTGAGAGTTCTGTTGATTCAAGAGCTGTATATGAAATTCCGCCTGCCATAATTATACACCCTCCCTTTCTGCACGAGCCACACGCTCAGCGTAGTATTTTTCAAGGCTTGCCTTAGCCTGATTATATTTTGCTTCATCAATAGCACCATAATGCCAGTGATAATCGTCTGCCATAAAGTCAATGCCTTCACCCTTGATTGTGTTAGCAATAATCATAACAGGTTTTTCAGGGTCATTAAGAGCAAAGTCAATAGCATCGCAAAGCTCTGAAATGTTATGGCCGTCAACCTCTTTTACGATAAAGCCGAATGCACGCCATTTATCTGCAAAGGGTTCAAGGCTCATAACATCTTCTGTACGTCCGTCGATCATACACTTGTTACGGTCAACGAAAGAAATTACGTTTGTTGCGTTGTAATGTGCAATTGCCATTGCTGCTTCCCAGTTTGAGCCTTCGTCGCATTCGCCGTCGCCGAGGATGCAGTATGTTTTGTATGATTTACCAAGAACTCTTGCTGCAAGTGCAGTACCGAGAGCGATTGAAAGACCGTGGCCGAGAGAGCCTGTTGATGCATCAACGCCTACAACCTTATTTGCATCAAGATGGATACCCATTTTTGAGTTTGAAAGGTTGAAGGTTTTGAGCTGTTCGGGGTCGTTGAAGCCCTTGTCAACAAGTACAGGTGCAAAAGCAATACCTGAGTGACCTTTACTGAGAATAAAACGGTCTCTGTCTTCCCAGTTGGGGTCCTCAACCTTAATGTTAAGATATTTGTGGTAAAGAACTGTCATCATATCCATAACGCTCATACCGCCGCCGATATGACCGCTGCCTGCCCAGTAAGTTGTGTCAAGGCAGAGGTTACGCAGTTCGTGGGCTTTCTTTTCGAGAGCCAACCATTCTGTTTTTGATAATGGCATTTTTGTTTCCTCCCTGCTTATTTTTTATTTAAAATGCTTCGGGGTGCATTTTCTTTGTAACTTTGAATGCTTCGTCTGCAACTTCAATTGTGTGTCTGATGTCTTCATCTGAAACTGCAGCGTTCATGAAGTGGTTGTGATGGCTCGAAATGAAGATTCCGCGTTTAACCATTTCAGCAACCCAGTCCTGATGAATCATCATGCTGTCATCGTTAGCAATTCTCAGGTAGAACAGTGAAGGCTCACCTGAAACTACAAGATCAAAGCCGTTGTTGCTTGCGGCACTTTTAAGTCCATCAAGAAGCTTGACTGATTTTGCTTTGAGAAGATTGGGAATATCAAGCTCTTTCATCTTATTGATATTTCTGATTGCAGCAGCAAAGGGAACAGCACTCATCCAGTATGAGCCGGTATATGAAAGACCGCTGACTGCATCTTTCAGCCATTCTTTACCGCAGATTGCAGAAACGTTCCAGCCGTTTGCAAGTGCTTTACAGAAGCAGATAAGGTCTGCTTCAAAACCGTAATAGTGGTCAGAGCCTGCAAGATCAAGTCTCCAGCCTGCACGCACATCGTCAACGATAAGAACAATACCTTCTCTTGTACAGATTTCGCGTACTTTCTGCCAGTAGCCCTCAGCGGGAAGCTCGTTATCCTTATAGTTACCGTGCATGTAGGGTGTTGAAATGAAAGCAGCAATCTCACCTTTGTTTTCTGCTACGATTTTTTCAAGACCTGCAACGTCATTCCAATCAACATAAAGGTTGTTTGCAACGTCCTCGGGAAGAACACCGGGATAGTCGATTTTCTGTGTCCATGCAGAAACACCGTGATAGAATCCGTTTACGAAAATAATTTTTTTGCGGTGAGTTGCATTTCTCGCAGTGAGAACTGCACATGATGTAGCATCGTTACCGTTCTTTGCAAAGAATGCCCAATCTGCACAATTAACAGTGTCAACCATAAGCTCTGCAAGCTCAACCATTTTGTATGATGGTGAAGTTGTGCAGTTACCGAGCTTTGCCTGCTCAAATGCTGCAGCATCAACATCAGGGTCATTGTAGCCGAGAATGTTGGGGCCGTATGCACACATGTAGTCAATGAACTTGTTTCCGTCAACATCCCAGAAATAAGCACCCTCTGCTCTTTCTGAGAAGAAAGGCCATGCACTGACAGGGATAAAGTTGCCTTCAGCAGGACCTAAATGTCCGTAAACGCCTGAGGGAATTACTTTTGTAGCTCTTTTGAAAAGCTCGTTACTTTTTGTATAGTCATTGATTTTAAAAGCCATTGTATAAATCCCCCTTATGCAAGATAGAGTGCTACTCTGTCAAGAATTCTGTTGATGTTATCAATCATATTAATCATACCGCGCATTACAATTTCGCCCTCGCCGACTTTTGCAATAGCATTAACTTTGCCGTCAAAGAGGTCATGAGCCAGTTTCATGCTTCCGAATTCCATAAGAGCACGGTATTTTTCAGGATTCTGTTTAACAGTTGTCAGCTTGTGGTTTTTAACTTCAATCGCTGCAGCAGGACCGCCTGCGATTGAAAGCTTTACAACTCCGTCGGGAATATGACGCGCACTGAACTTGCCGATTTCATCGTTGTTACCAATCTGAGAAATAGCAACTGCAATTGTGTTGAAGAGAAGAACAGTGCTGATTTCAAAGAATTTTTCATCCTTCAGGTCTTCCTCTGTGGGACGCATATACTTTGAAAGCATATCTGTAAGAGGGGTAAACTGTTTAAGCAAAAATGAGATTTTAGTGAAGCCTTTTGAGGGAATTGGTGTTACCGTTCCGTCAATAAGACCGTTGAATTTTTCACATGATGAGAAAGGCAGCTTAACGTTACAACCGTCCGTGCCCTCTTTCACTGTGCATCTTCCGTCCTTGAAAGTAAGAGTAGCAGAGGGACCGCCCTTAACCTCAAAGCCGATTGACACAGGCTTTTCTGTTTTTACAAGATTTCTCGCTTCTTCACTCAGATCGCAAAGATTTGTAAGAGAACCCAGAACAGCAAACATATTTATGTAGGCTAATGTTCTTGCGTCTGTCAAAATAATTCCTCCTTGATGTGCAGACACACCTGCACGCATACTATCCATTATATTCTACCAAAACCACATATAAAAGTCAAACATAATATTGCATAAATAAAATGTGCCATTTTAGTCAATGTGTCTTGACAGTTAATACAGATTTATTGTAAAATATTAAAAAATATTAAATGCATTTTTGTTACAGGAAAGGTTTTGTTATAATGAATTCCGATAAGCTTGGTCTGCCCCTTGATAACATGGAGCAGTATACCGATTTCATAACACAGAAAATTAAAAAAGTCTGCAAAAAATGCGGACCGAGAGCCGCCGGCAGTGAAGGCGACAAAAAAGCAAAAAAATATTTTCTCGAGGATACAAAAGCCTTATGCGATGAAGCCTGGACAGAAGATTTCAGGTGTTCAGACAAGGCATTCATGTCATGGGTACCTGTAGGTGCTGTGCTGGTGATTCTCTCAACGTTGCTCTTTATCTTCGGCATGCCTGCACTTTCCCTTCTGATAACCTTGCTTACTGTATTTTTCATCGTCAGTGAGTTCTTTTTCTACAAAGAAACACTTGATGTCTTCTTCAGAAAGAAAGATTCGGCGAACGTAATCGGCAAAGTGAAAGCATCAGGTGAAACGAAGAAGAGAATTATCCTCTGCGGTCACACAGACTCAGCCTTTGAATGGACTTACACCTACTATGGCGGAAGAGCTGCAGTTGCAACGATTATTGTTTCGGCAGTTGTTGCACTTGTCACATCAATCGCAGGTTCAATTACCGCAATCGCTATGGGCAAAGCTTTTGCACCGTCAGTTGTCTTCGGTGGAAACAATACTGCAATTACAGTTTTTGCAATACTTATGCTCTGCCTTGTTCCTTTCATGATTGTAGCACTTTTCTTCTGCAATTACCGCCGTCCCGTAACAGGTGCAAACGATGACCTTACAGGATGTTACGTCTCTCTTGCAGCGGTGAAATATCTGAAAGACAACAACATTAACCTTGAAAACACGGAAATCGTTGTTGCTCTTGTAGGCGGTGAAGAGTGCGGACTGAGAGGTTCAAAGGCTTTCGCAAAAAAACACAGGACGGAATTTACAGACGAAGGCATTGAAACTGTGTGTGTAGCATTTGACACAATACACGATTTTGATTTTATGAAAATTATCCTGGGTGACATGAACGGCACCGTGAAAAATGATAAGAGAGTAGCGGGTCTTATCAAGGAAGGTGCACACCTTGCAGGATATGACAACGTAAGCGTCGGCACTATAGACTTAGGCTCAACAGATGCTGCTGCATTTTCTCAGGCGGGAATTCCCGCTGCAAGCTTCACCGCTATGGACCCCGCCCCTGCAAGATATTATCACACAAGACTTGATACAGAAGACATCCTCGATGAAAAAACAATTGAAGCAGGACTTAAAATTGCGTTGAAAACAATTCTCCTCTTCGATGAAAAAGGACTTGATTGATACTCAAAAAAACTTAAAGCAACACTGAAAACTTTTCAGTGTTGCTTCTTTTTTATTTCTGAAGTTTAGCTGTATATCCGTCAAAGGAATATTCGTGATATCTGCTTTCACCTTTTCTGATCGGGAAGTCAGTTGATATTATCTGTGCATCACATTCGTCTGCATATGCATATCTTCTTTCACTGAAATCAGGGTAAAAGTCTGCTCTTGTTCTCACAATCAGATTGCATTTGTCAACAGTTTCACCTTCATGTGCTATTGCCTGATCAGGATGATTGTCAATAATAAATGATGCATAGGACTTGTTTCTGTCAGCATATCTCAGCATTGGGAACATAGCCTGAGTTTTTATGCTTTTATCCTGATTTATATATTTTGATGTAACCGTTGTATCGTGAAGAAGGAAAATCACTCTGCCCATAGTCTTTTCAAGAGGAAGCCATCCGTCGTTTTCACGCATTTCCTTTAAGCTTTCATAGCCCCCCATCATCTCCGCAGGAGTAAGAAGTGTGTCACCCATTTTTTCACGAAGAATCTCATCAATCATTTTTGCATATTCAATCTTAAAGCTTTTCAGATTATTGATTTCAATGACATCTTTTTTCGGTTCAATAATAATCGTCAGCGGCAGATGAGACGGGTTGTTGTCTGACCACATTTTGATTTCTTCAATTGCAGTTTCAAAATCATAACAGCTTGAAGTGTTATCATAAAGAGGATTGTGAGCTACAATAAAGCTTGCCTGACCGTTTTCTTCAACAGTTTCGATGTCAAGCTCAATTCCGCGGATACCAAGTTCGAACTGCTCTGTAATACTGTCCATTGTAAAATCCGCAGTTTCAGCTCTCAGAATACCGAAAGTTATATCGCTGAAAACCTGATAAAGCTTTTTATATTCCTCGGTAGCTTCAATCTGATAGCTGTTGTGTGTTGCCAGAAACTGTACTTCATTATATTTTACACCGGAAGCAATTGCTTTTTCAATATCGAAAGAAGCAAACTCGCTTTCGTCGCAAGGAGTGTAGTCTGTATAAAATTCATTTCTCAGATAATCCATTCTTTCCTGCTGATATCTGATATTTTCATCAATCTGCTCTGTACCTGCCGTAATAGCCATAGAGAAGCAGTTGAACACGATAAAAAGTGCGCTTATCATTTTAATAAATCTCATTTTTGCAAACACCTCTTCCTCTTTTTCTAATATTAACACCATAAAACAAACATGTCAACAGATGTTGTTACAATAAAAACTCCTTTGCCCTTAAATCAGAGCAAAGGAGTTTTTATTTAAATTTCTTCAATTTCAAAGAACACTACATTGCCTGCTTCAAGAGTGATATTGAGAGAAAGTTCCCCCTCATTTGCTGTAGCCTCAAAAACTTCGGGAGTGAGAACTGCACACTCCTTGTATTTTTCACGAAGCTGTGTGTAATAAATTTCTCTTGCTTCAGGGTCTCTGAGGGTTGTTCCGGAGTCAATCATAGGGTCATCAGGAGACCACGCAAAACAGTCATCTGTGATGTTATATTTTTTTCTGTCTTCCTGCCATTCGTCAAAGTAGTTACAATCATCACTTACAAGATACCGGGTGACTTTGTACTTTTTACCATCTTCGGCAGGTATGTTCAGTGTAATATCAGCCTTACCCTTGTAGTCAAGGTCATTCTTGAAGTTATAGACCATTGCACGAAGCATGCCTGTTTCTTCGTCAATTGCAACAAGGTTTCCGATTTCGGTTTTAAGGGAAGTTTTCACAGCCATTGTGTCAGCTGAAAGTATTCTGCATCCCTCAAACTTCGCAATGTTCTCCGCTACATGGTAACTGATTATGGGGTAACCGTCAAGATTTCCGTTTGTAAGGAAATTCCATGATGAGAAATAGTCTCCTCCTGCACGGATAGTCTGAGCGAAAATTCTTGCATCGTAGGCAGCCTGCCATGTAAAGCCTACAGTTCTGTTGAGAAGCTGACTGTCATCAGCACCGCTGACTGTACCTGAAAGAATTCTTCCCTCATCAATACCGAAAATCAGGTTATCAAGACCATATTTCTGAGCCTTATCTTTAAGATAACCGATTGTTTCGGGTAAGGTGTATCCTGAGGTAAATTCTCCGGGACATGCATCATAAAAAGATGCCGAAAGGAAACAGATACGGCTTCCTTTTTTGCCATTGGCGTAGTTTGTACCCTCTGCCACATGACGGATGAAAATTTCTTCATCCCACAAGCCTTCCGTCACTGTCATACTGTGAGCACCTACAAAAACATCTTCACCGATAACATCAATAAGTGCCTGAACAGTATAGTCATAAAGCTTGCAGTAAGCCTCAGCAGCATCTTCTGGAAGTCCGCTTTTTGCCTGAAACCACTGAGCATTTTCATATTCCGTCATAACACCGAAGCGCCATGTTTTAACCTCTTGGATACCGAATTCATCAACAAGCGCCTGTGCGATTGCTCTGATATAGGTGTAATAAGCATTGAAATCATCAGGCGGATAAACGTTCATGTCAAAGTCGCCCATTTCAAAATCCTTGGTAAATTTCAGAGGTACGCCGCCAAGCTTCAGGTGAGGCTTTGCACCAAGGTTCAGAATTCCGCGGCAGTTTTCGATGAGAGAATCAAACTTGTAGTCTGTTAAAGTTGATGTATTATAGGGATCAACAAACAAATCTCTGTCAGGTGTACCGCCTGTACACTGCATGAGCTGAACATATTTTACAAACTCAAAAACATCGTTTTCCTCGTTTCGCTGAGCGTTATAAAATTGTGTTCCCATGTGCCACACATTAATATTATCAACAACATTGGGAATCACATCTCCCGAAGAGGATGTGTCCACGTCAATCACCGCTGTGCTTGTTTTCTGAAAAAGAGCAGGAAAAGATGAAAAGAAAAAGCATATTGCCGTTATAGCCGACATTATAAACGATAAAATTTTCATTATTTATCTCCGAAATAATATACTCTCATTTCATAAGGTCTTGTCTTGAAGGTGTTGTGCTTACGCATGTTCTTATCATAGTTTGCAAGCATAAGCTTACCTTCTTCAAGGTTATAGCCCTGAGGAGCTGTAAATTCAACAGGCTTATCTGTGAATGAGCAGATAACAAGAAGTTTTTCGTTACCGAGAACTCGTTCATAGCAATAAATCTTGCTGCTGTCTGCATAATACTCCTTATAAACACCGTCACGTACAACCTTGAACTGCTTTCTGAACTTGATAAGCTTACGATAGAAGTTAAGAAGTGAATTCTTGTCCTTCTCCTGATCTTCTACGTTTATCTGCCAGTAATTTTCGTTTATGTAGAACCAGGGCTTGTCAGCTGTTGTAAAGCCGGCATTCTTTGTGTTTGACCACTGAACTGGAGTTCTGCCGTTATCGCGGCTGCGTTTTTTAAGAATGTTCATAATTTTCTCTTCAGGGAAATGAAGAACACTCTTATAAAGTCTGTGAGCATTGTAAGTAGATACATCCTCGTACATTTCAAGTTTGGGAAGACGGATATCTGTCATTCCGATTTCCTGACCCTGATATACGAAAGGAGTACCCTTCTGAAGCATGTACATAGCTGCAAGCATCTTGCCGCTTTCTTCGCGGTATGCTTCGCTGCCGTAACGGCTGATGATACGGGGATGGTCGTGGTTTTCAAGATAAAGAGCATTCCAGCCCTTGCCTTCAAGAGCATACTGCCATTTTGAGAAAGCCTTCTTCATTCTCTTAAGGTTGAAAGGTGTAGGAATGGGGTCTGTCATGAAGCAGTCTGCTTCCATGTGCTGGAAGTGGAACATCATATCAAGCTGCTGGTCAGGACCTTCTTCAATGAAAGGAAGCGCAGCCTTGGGGGTCATCATAGGTGCTTCGCCAACTACGAAGCAATCGTAATTGTCAAGAACATCACGTCTGTACTCAAGGAGATATTCGTGGATGTGAGGACCATGTGTGTAATGTTCAAGTCCGCAAGCTACAGGAATCGGGAAACCATTGGGAAGTCCCTCTGCTTTTGAAATCCATGTAATAACGTCTTCACGGAAACCGTCAACACCCATATCAAGCCAGAATTTCATAATATCCTTAACTTCTTCTCTTACCTTGGGGTTGTCATGGTTAAGGTCGGGCTGACCTTTTGCGAAAATGTGGAGATAATATTCGTCAAGATTTTCGTTATATTCCCATGCATCACCGTCAAATGTTGAAAGCCAGTTGTTGGGTGGCTTTTTGTCCCCTTTGCCTTTTCTCCAGAAATAATAATCATGATAGGGATTATCATGACCTTTCTGGCTCTCAAGGAACCACTGATGCTGACGTGAAGTGTGGTTTACAACAAGGTCCATGATAACCTTCATACCGCGTTTGTGACATTCATCAAGAACCTTCTTGAAAAGGTCAAGGTCACCGTAATCGGGAGAAATGTTTCTGTAGTCAGCGATATCGTAGCCGTAGTCCTCGTTTGGAGATGGATAGAGAGGTGAGAACCAGATTACGTCAACACCGAGTGACTTGATGTAATCAAGCTTACTGAGAACACCCCACAGGTCACCGATACCGTCGCCGTTTCCGTCACAGAAGCTTCTCGGCCAGATCTGATAAACTACCGCGTCTTTGTACCATTGTTTCTTTTCCATTGTTTAATCCTCCGTTATTATAAATTGATGTAAAGTTTCTTCTTTTAAATGCATAAATGTTTTAAGGAGAAGTGCCTGTGTTTTGCCGTCTGTAATTTCGCCGCTCAGTACCTTCTTCACAGCATCCTCAAGAGGCATTTTTTCAACATTCAGGAATTCATCCTCGTCAAGCTTCTGGTCTCCGAAAGAAAGACCTGTTGCAGCATAAAGATAAATAATTTCACTGCAGTATGCAGGCGTAGGATTGAATTCACCGAGGAAATAATAATTCGACGCCTCTGCACCCACTTCTTCTTTCAGTTCTCTTTTAATCGCTTCAAGAGGTTTCTCACCTTTTTCAAGTTTTCCCGCAGGTACTTCAGTCAGCACCCCACTGTTGGGATATCTGAACTGACTGACAAGAAACACTTCGTTTTTCTCTGTCAGTGCCGCAACACATACACCGCCGTGGTGAACAACTACTTCCCTTATTGACTGTCCTCCATTGGGAAGAAGAACAGTATCCTTCACAAGGTCAATAATTTTCCCCTCGTACAGCGTTTCACCGCTTAGTCTTTTTTCTTTTAACTGCATAAAGGTGCCTCTTTCATCTTAAAATTCGCCAATAAATATGACATCACTAGTATATAATAGCATACATCTCACAAAAAATAAACACAAATTCTAAAAAAACATAAAATTTTTGGAGGTTTCCCCTATGAGCAGAATTGTATTACCAAATGAATTTGATTACGACGAAAACCAAAGAATAAAATACGAACTGAAAAACAAATATCCTTTTCTTGTCTGCCACTCGGTAGGAAAAAGTGTGTGTGGCCGTGACATAACTGCATACAGCCTGGGGAATTATAAAAACATAGTTCTTTTCGCGGGAGGATTTCACGCTCAGGAATGGCTCACAAGCCTTGTTCTTCTCAGATTTCTTGAGAAAGTATGCGAAAGCCTTAAAACAAAACAAAAGCTTTCAGGCGTTGACATTACATCTGCATTCATGACAAAGGGAATTACCATTGTACCCTGCGTAAATCCCGACGGTGTGGAAATCGCTCTGCATGGTGCAGAATCAGCAGGAGAATTTTCAGGTTTTATTTCAGATATCTCAAGAGGAGATTTATCTGAATGGAACGCAAATGCAAGAGGTGTTGACATCAATCATAATTTTGATGCCGGCTGGCAGATACTGCGGGAAATGGAAAGTAAAAGCGGGATTTTCGGTCCCTCCCCCAGGAGATACGGAGGACACGCACCTCACAGCGAACCTGAAACCGAGGCACTCGTGCGATTCTGCGAAAGAAACCGGGTAGACCACACCTTTGCAATACATTCACAAGGAGAAGAAATTTACTGGGAATACGGTGAAAACACACCTGAAGAAAGCCTGACAATGGCAAACATTTTCAGCGTCTGCAGCGGTTATGAGCTTGTACAGAATAATGGTCTTGCGTCTCACGGCGGCTTCAAAGACTGGTTCATAGATTACTTCGGAAGATGTGCTTTTACAATAGAAATCGGCAAAGGGAAAAATCCTCTGCCGGTAAATGAGCTTGATGAAATTTACGAAAAAATCGAGGAAATGCTTGTAGTCGGTGCTATAATATAAAAGGACGAATTGTAAATATTAAGTTAACTTTAACCCTTTTCACATTTTACAGATTGATTTATTTCCCCTTTTGTGTTATAATGTCGTTTAATTACTCTATCAAGGATGGTAAAAATATGAAGAAAACAGTTATAACAGCCGACAGCCCGATTGATCTTTCTGCCGAGCAAGCATCAAGATACGGCATTGAGATTATCCCGCTGCATGTTATTCTTGACTCCAGGGATTACCTTGACGGTGTGGATATAACTCCCGATGACATATATAAAGCATATAATGAAAAAAAGATTCTCCCTTCAACCTCAGCAATTTCTGTTGCTGAATATGAAACATTTTTTCAGAAATTTATATCTGACGGATATGATGTAGTTCATCTGTCACTGAGCAGTGCAATTTCCTCAACACATCAGAATGCTAAAATTGCATCTATGGAAATGGATAACGTTCATATTGTTGACACAAGACGTCTTTCAACCGGTATGGCAGTGTTGGCAATCAAGGGAACAGAAATGGTTGCAAGCGGAATGGGTGCGGCAGAAATAGCATCAAACCTTACGGCTATGCGTGATAAAGTAAGCACAAGTTTCCTTCTTGAAACGCTCACATATATGAACAAGGGCGGAAGGTGTTCAGCTCTTGCAGTTCTCGGTGCAAACATTTTAGGCATCAAGCCTACAATCGAAAATCTTGACGACGGTTCTCTTGCCGTAGGCAAAAAATTCCGCGGTAAAACAAGTATGGTGCGTCGTCAGTATATTGACGAAAAACTCTCCTCTCCCAACATCGATTACAGCAGAATTTTCGTTGACCATTCGGGAATTGACAACGATGAGCTTATGGAGCTGAAGGCATATATTGAAGATAATTATGATTTCGACGAAGTCCTTGTCTCTCGTGCAGGAAGTACAATCAGCACTCACTGCGGTCCCGGCACATTCGCTCTCATGTTTATGTACAACTGATAAAAGAAAGAATTTCCCTTGTCACTTCATCGGCAAGGGATTTTATTTTTCCCATGTCGTAGCTCCGCGAATAAATTTCAGAATATTCTTCCCTGCTTTTTCTGCATTCTCCAAGAAGGAAGGATGCCTGATTGAGCAGTTCCTTTTCAGCACCAAGATTAAATCTGATTCTTGACCTGTGTTTTTTCATTTTTTCACTGTCAAAGAATCTTGATGCATTTACTTTCCTGAAGGCATCACCTTTGTAAGGATGGCTTTCATTTGAAGTAATCACACCAAGCCCCAGCTCAGGCATAATAACATGCTCCGGACAGGCATTTTCTTCAAAGGGAGAGATGAGATTTATAACATCAAAGCCGCAGAGTAGTGCACTCTCACGGATAAGTGAAACAAGGAGAGTCGATACAGTTCCCGTCTTGTCATCTATACAGTACAGTTTCGGACACATGGACAAAAGCGTTTCCTCAGGAAGTCTGACACCCTCGGGAGTAACCGCTGTGAGCATTCTGAAATATTCCCTGCCTGAAAAAGCCGAAGCTGTACCCAACTCCCTTTTCACAAAGCGTGACACAAATCTTTCCACCTTTTCTGCATTGACTAATGAGCCTGTAAGCTGTCTTATATCATTCTTCACAGACTTTGCCGTTGACAGAAATTTTACAGCTTTTGAAAAATACTTTTCCTCTTCTCTTTTTGACTCTTCAATAAGGGCCTTGTTCAGAAAAAGCTCTTTCCTGTTTGCAGCCACACCTAAATCCACAGTATACTGTCTGCAATCAGGCAAATTCATGGGAAAAGAAAAAATATTTCCGTCAAAAATATATACGTCAATTTCAGGAAAATACACACCGTCAAGTCCCTCTTCCCCGTAGAAATTCAGAAAACGCTGAGATATAATACCTTCCTTTTCAACGGAAGATGCAATTTTCTCAATAAAGCGGGAGCTTATTCCCACGCCCCCGCTGACTACATATGTACGGGTATTCTGAGACTCCTCTGTGCTTCTCTCACAGAGCGAAAAAATTCCGTCATCACAGGGACAATTCATAAAAAACAGAGCGTGATTCATGATGTCAAAACCTCCTTTTTATCATCATATGTAAAAAAGAAAAAACAGTGACATTTTCCTGTTGAAATAGAAAAAGTAATATGATAAAATAATTGTCAAAGGAGGTCGAAAGAATGAGCCGAAAAACAAAACGAATATTACTGACTTCAATAATTTTAATAATTGCAGTAATTCTTGCAGTTTTAATAATAAAAGGACACCGCACGGGAGACCCCACAATGGACTCTCCCGGCTTTAACACACCGCAAATCACAGAAGACCCCAACATTGCAACAGTGACCTTTCCGGAAGGACTGACAGTTACTGAAATCGCTGTAAAGCTTGAAGAAAATAATGTCTGCAGTAAGGACGAATTTCTGAATACTGTTAACAATCCTACAGACGAATTACTTCAGGAACTTGGAATCAGCAACAGACATGAAAGAATTTTCACTCTTGAAGGCTATGTTTTCCCCGATACTTATGAGTTTTACAAGGGCGAAAACGCCACATCTGTTCTTCAGAGATTTATTGATAACTACAAGTCAAAAATTACTGAAAATGATAAAAAGAGAGCCGCAGAGCTTGGCTACACAATGGATGAAATTCTCACAATCGCCTCAATTGTTCAGGAAGAAGCAGGCAGACCCGATCAGGATTATAAGGTGTCATCAGTCCTTCACAACAGACTGAATTCAGGCACAAAAATTGAGTGTGATGTAACAATCGCATATCTTGAAGACCACTGTGCGCCTTATCTTCCCTACGGTCTGACAGATGCAAACAGAGAAAACTACAATACCTACAAATGCTCCGCACTACCAAAAGGCCCTATCTGCAACCCGGGTTATGCCGCAATTCAGGCTGCACTTTATCCCGAGCAGACAAGCTACCTTTTCTTTGTGACAGATGCAGAGTGGAACTACTACTACGCATCAACATGGGACGAGCATGTGGCAAATTGCAGAACAGCAGGAATACCGGGATATTGATAACATTAGAACCTCAGAGAAAATCTGAGGTTCTATTTTTTATAAAAAACTCTTGACAAATCGGTTTATAGGCAGTAAACTAAACATAGAGGTTTACTCTCAATAAACCAAAAGGAGGTTTGTTTATGGATAATACAAGTTTAGGTGCAGTTGAATCACGCTTCGCCGACATCATCTGGCAGAATGAGCCGCTTTCTTCAGGCGAGCTTGTGAAAATCTGTGAAAAAGAGCTTAACTGGAAAAAGCCCACAACATACACCGTTCTCAGAAAACTTTGTGAAAGAGGTATTTTTAAGAATGAAGGCGGTACAGTTTCTTCTGTAATTTCAAGGGAAGAGTTTTATGCCGTACAGAGCGAAAAATTTGTTGAAGAAACATTTGACGGCTCACTCCCCGCTTTCATTGCCGCTTTTACAAAAAGAAAGAATTTATCGGAAAAGGATATTGATGAAATCCGCAGAATGATTGATACTTACGGGGAGGAATAAAATATGTCTGATATTTTTATACATCTTCTCAATATGAGCATCACCGCAAGCTATCTTGTTCTTGCGACCATTCTGCTTCGTCTTATTTTCAAGAAAGCTCCGAAGACTGTTTTCTGCTTTCTCTGGTTTCTTGTGGGACTGAGGCTTATTTTCCCGTTTTCAATTGAAAGTGCGCTTAGTCTTATTCCCACAACCCAGACTTTCCCCGAATATATCACCACAACCGATTCGCCGTCAATTCACAGCGGATCTGTGTATGTAAATCAGGTTGTAAATTCCGCAATTTACGCTATGAAACCAAATCCGGGGGACAGCGTCAACCCTATGCAGGTTTTCATGGAAGTTGCCTCTTATGTGTGGATTGCAGGAGTTGTTATTATGCTTATCTATTCACTGATAAGCTATCTTCGTCTACGAAAAAAGGTTGCACCCTCAATCAATACGGAAGAAAATATTTTTCTCTGCGACTACATCTCTTCACCCTTTATTCTCGGTGTATTCAAGCCGAAAATCTATATTCCCTCTTCAATTGACGAAGAAAACATAAAGCACGTGCTTCTGCACGAAAAATCTCACCTTAAAAGAAAAGACCATCTGTGGAAACCATTGGGATTTCTTCTTCTTTCAGTTTATTGGTTTAACCCTGTGATGTGGGTTGCTTACATTCTTCTATGCCGTGACATTGAGCTTGCATGCGACGAAAAGGTCATTAAAGAAATGGGGAAAGAAGAAACAAAAGCATATTCCGAAGCTCTGCTCAACTGCTCTGTATCACGGCATGCAATCAGTGCCTGTCCTGTTGCTTTCGGTGAAAACGGTGTCAGGGGCAGAATAAAATCAATTCTCAATTACAAAAAGCCTGCATTCTGGGTTATTGTCATTGCGGTTATCGCGTCACTGATTATAACAATTTGTTTTATGACAAATCCCCTCGGAATGAAACTGACTGAGCTTTGCGAGTTCAACGCATCATATTCCCTCTACTACAAAGTCTCAACACCTGACGGCACATATTCGTCTTACGAAAACGAAGAGATTGAAGAAATGTACAAAAAGCTTCAGAAGGTCAGAATTGACGAAACCCCCATTGACCAAAGCAGAAGCGAAGAGCGTGACAAAACAAATTCCGTTTCATTCGGCAAAATAACATTCTATTTCAGCTCAGACCATACAACGGTATGGGTATCTGACGGTGTAAAGCCCTCTTATACATATGAGGTAAAAAATCCTGAAACGCTGCCTGATATTTTCGAGCAAGCAGTTCGTTTATCGGCAGTAGCCTACAAAAGCGAAACTGAAACAGAAGGCATTTCAATCAGGCTGAAGGAGATCAATGTTGATGATGAGCACCCTTATATGACTGTAGAATACATCAATGACACGGACTATAATTTCACTTACGGTGCTGACTATATGATTTACCGCATTGAGGGAAAAGAAAAAGTCAGCTGTGAAAAAGAAGACCTTGCTTTTGATCTTCCGCTATACCATCTGTTCCCGAAAAATTCAACTTCGGAAACCTGTCCTCTGAGCATGTTTGACTTGTCTGTTCCGGGCACATATCGTTTTGAAAAACAATACGGACTTGAAAAACCGGACACTACTGAGGTGGTCAAAAACGCAGTTGCATGGATAGAATTTGAAGTTTCAGAAAAAGAAGAATTATCACTCAGCAGCAAAATTACAGAACTAACAACAGGAACAGTATTATTTTATGACAAACCCACTGTGGAATATGAAACCCCCGATATAAAATATTATAACAAGTTCAGCGAAAAAGACTTTGAAATATTCCTTTCATCCCTTAAAGCAAACAATTGGACCTCCGATTTACTGACAGACAGAATCAATTTTGATTTTGACGGTGAAATCCACTGCGATGACGGCTATCGGGTTTATTTTGGTTTTGATCAAAAAATAGTTTACTGTAACGAATATTATTCCGACATGACACAAGAGCAGATAACAACACTGAAAAAAATGAAGAAAAGTGCGGAAAAAATTGAAACTTCTGATGAACGCACAGAGGTTACTAAGGGAAATACGGAAACGTATGTTTTTGAAAATTCCGTCGATCCTCTCAATCCCACACTCACCCTTAACAAGGATGAAAAAACCTTCTGCTTCTCGTATTCGGGTTTCAGCAGTTATGTGGCTACCGGAACATATCGATGGGAAGATAATATGCTTATTCTCTCTGCAGAAGACGAAAAACACGGATACGCTTTCCGAAAAGAAGATGACACTCTCGTTTTTGATGCAGGAGGCTCGTCACCTATCCCTGAATATAAATACAACGGCGAGGATTCGTCATCACAAAGCCCTGTACCTCACGGCGCAGTATTTGAACTGAAAGAAAAAACAATGATGTAAAATTTTTGCTCCCCTTGGGTTTCAAGGGGAGCAAAAGCTGTTATTTATGTTTGATTTTTAGAAGGGATTTGTCAGTCTGTCCCATGTAACAGGATTATAACCCAGTCCGAAATATTTGAAGATCCAGATAATGGGATTCCATCTGAACAGAAGAACATCGATAACTGTTACAAGTGAGCGGAGGAACCAGGGAAGATCATAAATCTTTTCGGGTACATCCACAGGTGCAAATTCTTCACCCTCAACATTGAGAACCATGGGGTTAGCGTAGCAGATTCCGTTGTCGCCTGAAAGGTAGAATCTTACATAGAGATAAGGTGTGTCAAGAAGCTCGTCATTGTGAAGGTCAAGTGTTGCCTTGCCGTCTTTGAGCTCTTCTCTCTTGATAACATTACCGTTTGAAACCCATGTGATGATGTTTGCGTTTTCACCGTAAACTGTGATTGTATCATTATCCTGGTCAACATCAATTCTCTTAACCTGAGGAGTGTTATCAAGCCAATATGCTTTTGTATCATAAACATCCTGCTCAACAAAACCGGGCATTTCTTCCATACCGTTAAGTTCAACACCGTTTGAGAAGTGAGAAACTGAGAAGAACTGACCTTTTTCAAGACATGTGCGGAAAGCTTCAAGTGTAAGCTCAGGCATCCAGCTCATTGTATAAGCATCATTAACAGCTGTTTCATTGTGTGAGTCAGCAAATGTGTTACCCCACGGAACAACACCATTGGGAATTGTTTTCTGAAGAATCTGATCATAGAGGATTCTGTCGCAACGTGTGTGTGCGTCAGTCGCACTGTTGATGCCTGTACCGAGAGATGAACCTGCATAATCCATGAAAAGTCTTGCAAACTTTGTAGCATAATAATCATCAACCGGCTGTCCCACATGGTCAGCAGAATCCTTGTCTGTATAGACAAACTCACCTACATGTGAAAGGAAAGAGATACCGCCTGCTTCCATAACGCCCTTTGAAGGAGTTTCATAGTCACCGAAAACACCTGCAAGGCCCTGTCCGTAGGGTGCAAAGTAGCCTGTAAGATGACAGTCAGCAACAGGTGTTGCCATGTTAAGCTCGTTTCCGTAAGGCACATCGAGCATACCATTTGTAGTTGTTCTTGTGAGAACCACATCGTCCTCGTCAGTGCTTTCGTCATATTTTACTGTATATGAGCGTTCCTCATGTGTGCCGTTAAGATATGCCTGATATTCGTCCTCGGGAATAGGCTCAATAGGAGCCATGTTTGTACGCTCTTTCTTGATTAAACGCATAAGAGGCACTGTTTCGGGAACTTTGTTCCAACCGAGATTGTTTGTGCCGTGGTCAGTAAGAGCAACAATTTCAAAGTCACAAGCATAATGCATAGCACAGAACTCCTCAATTGTAAGGAAGCCGTCCGAAGCGTTTGTATGACAGTGGAGCTGAGTTTTGTAGTCTTCCCATGCATCCCAGTCAATACCCTCATAGGGGTTGTCGATTATGTAATTTTTCTTTGTTTCAGCAGTATTTTCTGCTGCCATTGTCGGCACACTCACTGCGCTCATCATGAGAAGTGCAAGGATAAGTGCGATCACTTTACGTGATGTTTTCATGAATTTTTTTGTCATTCTACATTCTCCTTTGCTGAAAAATTAATCCAACAACTATTGTGAAAAGTATTTTAACATTTAATTTTCACAAAGTCAATGAGTATTTTTAAAATAAACTGTACAAAATACATCAAAATCATGTGACGGGAAATATTTTTTTGAAAAGGGTTGATTTTTTGTGATTTATAGCGTATAATATATCAAGTGGCGAGCCACAAAAACTATATATCGCGGAGTAGAGCAGTTGGTAGCTCGTCGGGCTCATAACCCGGAGGTCGTAGGTTCAAGTCCTATCTCCGCAACCATGGTTGGCTACCAAAATAGATGACAGCCCGAAAAACCCAGTAACCACAACGGTTTCTGGGTTTTTTCGTTACCTAAACACCACTTGAATTAAAAAGATGCCACCTCCCTAAAATAGAT
>SVPP01000006.1 GCA_015065765.1 Oscillospiraceae bacterium
AATATCAACGTGCAGATGAACTACTGGCCTGCCGAGCCGGGCAACATGCCTGAAGCCATGAAGCCCTTTGTGCATTTCATGAAAATGATAAGCTTTTTCGGCAAGGAAACCGCCAGAAAGCTCCTTGATTGCGACGGCTGGATTATTAACCACACAACCGACATTTTCGGTCGCACAGGGCCTCATGACACCATTCACTGCTTCTTCCCTATGGCAGGTCCGTGGCTTTGTCTCAATCTGTGGGAGCATTATGAATTTTCAGGAGACATTGAGATTCTAAAAGAAATTTATCCTATTCTGAAAGGTGCATGCGAATTTCTCCGTGATTATCTGATTGAAGACGGAGAAGGCAGACTTACTACTGCACCCTCCAATTCTCCCGAAAACTGGTTCTATTATGATAATAAAAACGGCGAAAGAAAGAGCAGTATGTTCACTCATGGTGCAACAATCGACTTTGAAATCATCCGTGCACTCTACACAAGAGTAATTTATGCCTGCAATACACTCGGGGTTGACAAGGACTTTGTTCAGACAATGAAAAACATTCTTGAAAAGCTCCCGCCACTGCGTGTAAGTGAACGCTACGGCACTATTTGTGAATGGATTAAGGACTACGAAGAGGTTGAGCCGAATCACCGCCATATTTCTCACTTGTTTGCTCTTTATCCCGGAGATGAAATAAACGAAATGAACCCCGAAATCTATGAGGCTGCAAAAAAGACAATTGCGCGCCGTCTCTCACGCGGTGGTGGCTCTACAGGCTGGTCACGTGCATGGACCATCAACTTCTATGCCCGACTTAAAGACAGTGAAATGGCATGGGAGCATCTGCAGCAGCTGATTACAAAATTTACCGCAAACAACCTTTTCGATATTCACCCGCCCTTCCAGATTGACGGCAACTTCGGCGGTGTAGCCGGCATCAACGAAATGCTGATACAAAGCCATCTCGGTGAGCCCGGCAAACGTATTATTGAAATCCTGCCGGCAATACCTGAAGCATGGAAAAGCGGCTCTGTATCAGGTCTGAAAGCACGCGGAAACTTCACTGTTGATATTGTGTGGGATGAATGTAAAGCCACGAAGCTTAATATAACCTCAGCCCATAGTAACACACTTCGTCTTAAGCTCAATGACAGAACAGGCGAAATCAAAACTACAAAAGCTTATGCAATCGAAAACGGCATATTTATAGCCGAGCTAACTGCCGGTGAAACGGTTGAAATTGAATTTGTATAAAAAATGGTAATTATTTTCCGGCATAAAAAAAGCACCCATATGGGTGCTTTTTATTTGTCTGACTACTCCAACTTTAATACAAAATTGGGAGGGTTTCAAATTTAAGAGTATGGTTTCAAATTGAGAGTGAGAGTTTCATTTTCAAAGGTATAGTTTCAAATGGAGTTTACTTTTTCTTTTTTGCTACTGCTGCAAGAATTCCTGAAGCTGTTGCCGCCACACTTAACACTCCTGTACCAATCTTGGCGAGATTTTCACCACTTTTTACCTTTGCATCATCCTTTTTAGCCTGACAACCTAAACATAATTTTTTTGAGCTGTCCGGTAAAAAAGTATGACATTTTTCGCATACAAATGAAAGTTCATTACCACATCTTGGGCAAAAAGAATCTTCTTTATGAGCATGTACTTTTTTCTTGCACATAACGCAGTCTGGATTTATACAACCTTTTTTTGCTTTAATCTTCATTGTTACCATCCTCTATAAATAAATAATACTCCTCACTGCCAGAAGATAAGTGTTTTCGTATTTCACTCGCATCAAGTCTTAATCTTGCACGAGATTGCCACAATCCACTAATCGTTCCATTGTCATTAACATCACACTGTGAAAGAATATTTGCTTTGTCTGCTATTGTGCTTTCAATGAAACGAGAATATTCATCAAGTACATTTGCCATTGCTAAAAATTCGTTCTGTTCACAGTAAATGGCGGCTCGAGCTAAAGTTGCCTGATGGATGAAACTGAAAGCTTTATTTATACTTTCCATTCTACTTTGGATTGCTTCATATTTTTTACCACGCAGCTTGTTGTATTGACCGGAGGTTAAATATTCAATGTCAGATTCCATTGTTACACTAAGCCTTTGCGTTCCATCCGAAAGTGCTCTTATAGCTTGTGCCATTAAAGCACTTTTCATTTCAGGATTTGTAACAGATTTCGCTTCAAGGTATAAATTCATACCACTGTAAAAAAGAGCAATTCTATCGTTTTGCTGACCTTGTAAAACATCAAGTACACTACTGTTTATCATTACTATTTGGTCAGACACTTGCTGTAACTGTTCTTGTATCGCTTTTAATTGAAGAGCATTTGCCATTTCAACTGTATCGATTCCTTTACGAAAAAACTCCTCTTTAATATCCAATTTTGCACCATAGTGACCATTGGCATCTCGTAATTGAGCTCTTATTTTACCATGTTCTTTTACTAATTTAAGGTAACCTTTATCAATTGCTTCCTTGGTGGCATCATTAATATCAACAACAAAGCGACTCTCTTTTTTAAACGACTGTGCAATTTGAGAGGTAGTTGATGCCTCTTTTATTACTGCTCGATACACACCTTCGGCAATTGCATCCGCTTGAGCTAATTTATTGCTCAAACTATTTGCAAAAAACTGAATAGCATAATGTGGATCTCTTGGTGACAAAACTTCAATCTCTGTGCCTGACGATTCTGGCTTGAGATTTTCAGCAACGATAATGTCATTCATAACAACACCTCCCTTGGAGTATTCATTTGAACGTTTGCGGATATATTATAACATATTATATATCCACTTTACAACTATAAATTCAGCAGAGTCCGGAAACTTGGACAAAAAACAACCCCACCTGAATGTCATTTTCAAGTGGGGTAGCATTTTGCCTTTATTCTTATTTTCTAATCTCTGCGAAGCACCATTCAAGTGCGTTTCCGTTGTTTTTGAGTATAAAAAAGACCAAAACCCCTATATTTCAAGGGATTTCGGCTGTATTACCTAAGCTGTACTTAGGTGGTGGAGATGGCGGGAGTCGAACCCGCGTCCGAAAACTCATTCTCACAACTTTCTACGAGTGTAGCCAATTTTTTAAGATTCCCCTCAAAGCACGTCAGTTGGCAAACTCACTTATCGGGTAGCCTTTGATGCATGACAGGTTACAAGGCGCTCACCTGTTCACGTTCACCACTAATCGACGCCCTTAAATAAGCCGTGGTACTCTTATTCAGGACGGGCGCTTAGTTAAGCAGCCTGTAAAACTGTGTTTTTGTCGTTTATTTTTAAACGTTGCGATTTTTAAAGTGGCACCGCACCACTACTCGCTTATCATGATTCAAAATCCCCGTCGAAATCCTTTCATCCCCATATATTCGCTTACGCTCAAGGTAAGAGGTAAGAAGTAATAGTGAAAAGGTTCAAAACTTTCAATCACATTTATATTTTCAACGTACATATATGGAATATTCATATTCCATATATGTACCTTTTCAATTATTCAATAACAAACCTCACAACCGTGTCATCATTTGACTCAACTTTAAAAACCTCTCCTGTTGCTCCATTTTCAACAAGATTAATTATTTCATCAAGCTGTTCACCGCTTAAGGTTCCGTTACCCATAACCCCTGCTATTCCGTTGCCCATTTTTGCAAATCTCTTCGCTGCAGTAAATGGAAACGACACCACAACGGGCTTTTGCTCAGGCTTTTCAACTCTGATTACAAATTTCAGCTTGCTTGTATCAATTACTGTTTCTACTTTTGGTAACTCAGTTCCTGTCGGTTTTCTTCCCGTCAGAAGCTCATCTACAGACACACCTAATATCTGTGATATTTTCGGAAGAAGCTGAATATCGGGACACGAAACATCGTTTTCCCATTTTGATACCGCCTGAGGTGTAACATCAAGAAGCTCTGCAAAAGCTTCCTGCGTATATCCGCACTTTTTTCTGCCTTCAGCAATTCTTTCACCTAATGTTACAGAATTGATTTCTTTCACATTTTCTTCAACAGGTGCTTCTTGTTCTTTTCTTTTGAATATTGACATAGTCATTCTCCTTTTTTCGGCTGAGCCGTTTTTACAATTAAATTTTAATGGAGAATTTCAAAAATTTTAATATAGCAAAGGTTGAAAACAGCGGAAATTTCTCAACTATCGGTTGTTTTTGTTTAAAAATCAACTAAACCAACAGTTGTTTTCAGCCTTTATCACGTAAAGCACGTTCAACATCACGTGCAGCATCCTTCTTTGCGGCAACTGCACGCTTATCATACAGCTTTTTACCTTTGCAAAGTCCGATTTCTGCTTTCGCTCTGCCTTTGACAAAATAGATTGAAAGCGGAATAAGGGTAAGTCCCTGCTGTTTTGTAAGTCCGAAATAACGGTTGATTTCTCGCTTATGGAGAAGAAGCTTTTTAGGTCTCATAGGGTCACGATTGAAAATATTGCCGTGCTCGTAAGGACTGATGTGCATTCCGTGGATGAAAACTTCTCCATCCTTGAAGCTGCACCATGAATCTTTGAGATTCACCTTGCCCTGACGGACAGATTTAACTTCCGTACCGAAAAGCTCAAGTCCCGCTTCAATCGTTTCTTCAACAAAATAGTCGTGATACGCTTTTTTGTTGGTTGCTACTGATTTGTTTTCACTTTTCATGCGTATCACGCCCTTTCATAATACTAATTTATTTTGAAATAATCAAATGTAAATTATTCAAAAAATTACAGAATCTGTCTGCCTTCAATCGCCCTCTGAAGTGTGATTTCGTCAGCATACTCAAGGTCACCGCCTACAGGCACACCGTAAGCAAGACGTGAAACAGTCACCCCAAAGGGTTTTATAAGCTTTGACAGATACATGGCTGTTGCCTCACCCTCAACAGTAGGGTCAGTCGCCATGATAACTTCCTTTATATCTCCCGCTGCCACTCTTGAAATGAGAGATTTCACATTCAGCTCATCAGGTCCTATGCCGTTAATGGGTGAAATAGCACCGTGAAGAACATGATATGTACCCTTGAACTCACGTGTTCTCTCAAAAGCCAGAACATCTGCTGGATTTTCCACAACACAGACAAGACTTTTATCCCTTGTAATACTTGCACAGATAGGACACAGGTCACTGTCGGTCAGGTCACCGCAGACTGAACATCTGTGAATTTTTTCGTGAGCATCAATTATGCACTGAGCAAAATTCTTCGCATCTTTTTCTGACATTCCCAGTACATGGAACGCAATACGCTGTGCACTTTTCTTTCCTATGCCCGGCATGCGTTCAAACTGCTCAATAAGACGGGCAAGGGGTGCGACCTTGTAGCCCATTAAAACAGACCACCAAGTCCGCCAAGACCGCCGAGACCTGCTTTTGCGCTTTCCATAGCACTCTCCATAGCATCAACAGATTTTTTGATTGCTTCATTGACTGCTGCAACTACCATATCTTCAAGCATTTCTGCATCATCGGGATCGATTACTTCAGGATCAATCTTGATTCTCTTAACTTCATGAGTGCCAAGAACAACTGCTTCAACTGCTCCGCCGCCTGCTGATGCTGTGAACTCTGTCTGCTCAATTTCTGCCTGCTTTGCTTCCATATCAGCCTGCATATCCTGAATTTTCTTGAGCATTGCTGCCTGATTCATACCACCCTGGTTGGGAATTCTTGCTTTCATTTTCTTTTCCTCCTAATTAACATCAAACGGAATATTACTTGCGTTTGCTTTTTTCATAAACTCATCAAGGGGATCTTTTTTCGCACCGGGAACTTCTTTTTTTACTTCCCCTTTGAAAATTCCTAATCTGTATTTTCTGCCCGATGCTTTATATATAGCCTCACTCAGCGCTTTTCTGTGAGTATCAATTCTGATAAACTGGTCAAGAGTGGGATTGAAACTGTTGATAAGCACGAAATCGCCTCTCTGAACTGCACTTGAGCCTGCAAGCAAGCCTCTGAGTGGCTTATCGGTTTCACCGAGAATTGCCAGTGTTTCTGCCCACAGCGGGAAAGGCTTATCACCTTCTGTTGAAGTCTGAGGCTGAGTCTCTGCTCTGGGTTTCTCCACAGGTTTTGTTTCCTGCACAGGAGGAATAAAATCATCTTCCTCAGGTGGTGGAGGTGTGAAGCTGTCCTCAACAGGAAGAGATGGTTTCTTCACTTCCTCTTTTTTCGGCTCTTCTACCGGCTTCGTTTCGGTTTTTATAACCACTCTTTCGCCCTGTGCTACTGCAGAAAGCTTCATTTCAAGCTCTGCTACACGTGACAAAAGACCTTTATTTGTTTCATCTAGTTTCGGCGAGCAGATTCTCACCATAGCCATCTCTGTTTCTATTCTGCCCGAAAGTCCCCTCTTGATATTTGCAAGAGTGTTTTCAAGCTGTGAAAGACAATAGAGTATATTTTCAAGTGTAAATTTCTGAGATTGGTTGCTGATTTTCTGCAGTTCCTCTGCAGTACAGATAATCAGGCCTTCTGCCTTTTTGACTGTTTTGACAACCATCAGGTTTCTGAAATGAGAGATCAGTTCACTGCAAAGTCTTTCCATATCGCAGGAAGCGTTGTGCAGGTCATCAATCATCTGAAAAACTTTTGCTGTATCTTTTTCGTTGAGTGCATCTGCCAGGTCGTAGAGATATGTTTTACCTGCCATTCCTGCTGCACTCTCAACAACTTCGGCGGTTATATTTTTGCTTCTTGATGCACACTGGTCAAGAAGCGACAAAGCGTCTCTCAGTGCACCGTCCGCAATAGAAGCTACTAACGCTGCCGCAGAATCATCTATTGTGAGACCTTCAGACTGACAGACAAATTTCAGCCTTTTCACAATATCCTCAACAGGAATTCTTCTGAAATCAAAACGCTGACAACGTGAAAGAATTGTAGGAGGAAGCTTGTGAACCTCTGTCGTAGCCAGAATGAATTTTACGTGCTCGGGCGGTTCTTCAAGAGTTTTGAGAAGTGCATTGAAAGCCTCGATAGTGAGCATATGAACTTCGTCGATAATATAAACTCTGTATTTCGCATTTGCAGGGGTAAAAGCAGCTTCGTCTGTCAAATCGCGGATATTGTCAACACCTCTGTTACTTGCGGCGTCGATTTCAATAACATCAAGAATTGAAGAGTTATCAATTCCTCTGCAAATCTCACATTCATTGCAAGGATTACCATCCTGAGGATTCAGACAGTTGACAGCCTTAGCAAGAATTCGTGCACAAGTTGTTTTGCCTGTACCGCGTGAGCCGTTGAAAAGATATGCGTGGGAAATCTTACCCTCTTTAAGTTCGTTGGCAAGAGTGGATGTAACATGCTCCTGTCCTACAATATCGCTGAAAACCTGTGGTCTGTATTTTCTGTAAAGCACCTGATACATCCTGCTCACCCTTTCTTTCGATGGAAATTAAATAAAAAGCTTTGCCTTGGTCATATGACGTGCAGGCGGACTGTGGCGCACAGCGCTAACCGCTTAATGCTGCTCGATTCCCCGCCTGACATGGTTCACGGCGCCCCGTCGCACAGGACCCACACGCCACATGACCAAAACAAAGCTCTTGTTTCGGTAATTGTTATTATACTATAGTTTCCCCGAAAATGCAAGAGGAAATCCAAGCTTTTTAAATTTCTGAAATAATTTTTGCAATTGCAGCTTCTGTATTTGCTACAGTTATAAAATCTGCCTTTTCAAGAACAGACGGTATTGCATTTGAAACCGCATACCCCTTATCTGCTTTTTCAATCATGGGGATATCATTTTCATGGTCTCCCACGCAGATAAGAGTGTGAACAGCAGGGAACATCTTTTTCAGTTCCAGCGCTCTCTCACCCTTCGTTGCAGTAAGTGCCAGAACCTCCTGACCTGTCTGCCAGCTTCTGGGAAGATAACAACAATGAGAATATTTTCCCTTTAAAGACTTCTGAAAAGTCAGCGTTGATTCTTCGTCTGTTCCGCGAAAAACAAACTTGTACCAATCTTCATGCAAAGAAATAATTTTTCTGAATTTTTCCTCAAAGTTTTCTTCCGAAAACTGCAAGCAGAATTCCTCAGTTTCAGCAATTATATAAACCTCTTCAAGAGAATTTCTGAATTTTTCAAAAGCTTCAAGAGGAATGCCCAGAACTGATCTTGGTAAAAATACAGACTTCAGAATTTTATCATTTACATGGTCATAAATTGATGCACCGTTTACAGTAATCATAGGAATATTCGGTGTAACAAAAGGAAAAATCTTTTCTCTTATGTAAAAAGGTCTTCTGCCTGTGGAAAAAGTGAAAAGTCCTCCGCCTGCCTTGAATTTTTCTATGGCTTCACAGTTTTCGTTGCTGATATGTACATTATCGCTTCCGTCCTCCGGCGGTTCTGTCAGAGTTCCGTCAAGGTCGGTGCAAATCATATATCCCTCATATTTTCCCACAAGTATCACCTCTTTTGGTTTATAAAAAGTGTCTGCTGTGTTACACGGCAGACACTTTGAATTTTTTATTTTACGAGAAGACTTTCGCCTGTCATTTCCTTAGGCTGCTCAAGTCCCATAATATCAAGAAGAGTGGGGCAAAGATCACAAAGTTTGCCGCCTTCTTTAAGCTGATATTCGCTGCCGACTGTGATAACGGGAACAGGGTTTGTTGAGTGAGGTGTAAAAGCCTCTCCTGTTTCGTCAAGCATCTTGTCAGCGTTGCCGTGGTCAGCAGTAATAATCATCTTACCGCCCATTTTTGCCACTGCATCTGAAAGTCTGCCTACACACTCGTCAACAGCCTCTACTGCTGCAACTGCTGCCTCAAAGATACCTGTGTGGCCAACCATATCGCAGTTTGCATAGTTGATGATGATAACATCATATTTTCCTGCAAGCACCTGGTCTACAACTGCATCTGTAACCTCGTATGCGCTCATTTCGGGCTTCATATCGAAAGTTGCTACATCAGGTGAGTTAATAAGGATTCTGTCTTCGCCGGGGAACTGAGCCTCAACACCGCCGTTGAAGAAGAAAGTTACGTGAGCATATTTCTGAGTTTCAGCAATACGAAGCTGTGTCATACCGAGAGATGAAACATATTCACCCATTGTCATTGTAAGGTCCTCGTTAGCAAATGCAACAGTAACATTAGGCATTGTTGCATCGTACTGAGTCATACATACATATTTTACAGGGAAGAAGCCGTTCTTTCTCTCAAAGCCGTCAAATGCGGGATCAACAAACATACGGGTCAACTGTCTTGCTCTGTCAGGACGGAAGTTGAAGCAGATAACAGAATCGTTTTCTTTGATAAGTCCATCCTTATCGATAACAACAGGAAGAACAAATTCGTCTGTAACACCATTTGCATATGATTCTTTCATAGCCTTAACGGGGCAATCGCACTGGTTGCCTTCGCCGTAAACCATAGCAGCATAAGCCTTTTCTTCTCTGTCCCATGCGAAGTCACGGTCCATAGCATAGTATCTGCCTGAGATTGTTGCAATTTTACCCAGACCGATTTCTGCAAATTTATCAAGGCAATCCTGCATGAAGCCTGCGCCTGACTCAACAGATACGTCACGTCCGTCTGTGATAGCGTGAACGTAAACCTTATCAAGGCCTTTAGCCTTTGCCATCTCAACAATACCGAAAAGATGCTCAATATGGCTGTGAACACCGCCATCTGAAAGGAGACCTACGAGATGAAGAGCTGTACCCTTTTCGAGGCAAGAATCCATTGCACTGCTAAGTTCCTTATTATTAACAAGTTCACCATCTTTGATTGTTTTTGAAATCTTAACAAGCATCTGGTAAACAACTCTGCCGGCACCGATATTTGTGTGACCAACTTCAGAGTTACCCATCTGTCCATCGGGAAGACCAACATCAAGACCTGATGCACCGATAAGTGTGTGGGGGTTTTCGGCAAAAAGTTTATCAAGACAAGGAGTTTTCGCAGCCTCAATAGCATTTCCCTTTGCACCGGGGTTTGAACCGAAACCGTCCATTATACATAAAACATAAGGTTTTTTCATTTTATATACCTCTTCTTATTTGCTTGCAGCCTTTACGATTGTAGCAAAATCTGCAGCCTTGAGTGATGCACCGCCGATAAGACCGCCGTCTACATGATATTTTGCAACAAGTGCATCAGCGTTACCTGCGTTCATTGAACCGCCGTACTGAATTGTAACTGATTCAGCAACTTCTTCACCGTATGCTTCAGCAATCGCTGCACGAACAAAGCCGTTACCTTCGTCAGCCTGATCATCAGTTGCTGTAACGCCTGTACCGATAGCCCATACAGGCTCGTATGCGATGATAACGTTTTTAAGATCTTCTGCTGATACATTTGTAAGAGCCATCTTTGTCTGATATTTAAGGAGTGTTTCTGTGTAACCGAGATTTCTCTGTTCAAGTGTTTCACCAACGCAAACGATAGGTTTAAGACCTGCTTTGAGAGCAGCGAGTGTGCGAAGGTTTACTGTCTGGTCTGTTTCACCGAAGTAAGTTCTTCTCTCTGAGTGACCGATAACAACATATTCAACGCCCATTTCTTTGAGCATGCCTGTTGATACTTCACCTGTGTATGCACCGCTTTCAGCCCAATGACAGTTCTCTGCACCGATTTTAATATTTGAGCCTTCTGCTGCTGCAAGAGCTGCTGAAAGATCAACAAAAGGTACGCAAAGTACAACTTCGCAACCTGCATCTGCTACGAGGGGTTTCATTTCTTCAATAAGAGCTTTTGCTTCTGCGGGAGTTTTGTTCATTTTCCAGTTACCTGCGATAACTGCTTTACGGAGATTCTTATTCATATCTGTTTCATCCTTTCAAAATTTCTGCACCGCAGATTATTTTCTCGTATCTGCGATGCTGTTATATAACAATAAATTACAATTTATCTGTATGCCTATTGATAGATGCTCCCCTTGAAAAAGCAAGGGGAGCTGTCGTTTTCGTTAGAAAAGGACTGAGGGGATTTTTCGTTTAAATTATTTCTCGTTAAGAGCAACGATACCGGGAAGCTCTTTGCCTTCAAGGTATTCAAGAGATGCGCCACCGCCTGTTGAGATGTGGCTCATCTTGTCAGCAAAGCCAAGCTTCTGAACTGCTGCTGCAGAGTCGCCACCGCCTACGATTGAAATTGAACCGCTTTCAGCGATAGCTGTTGCAACTGCGATTGTACCTGAAGCAAAGTTTTTCCATTCAGAAACACCCATGGGTCCGTTCCAGATAACTGTGCCTGCACCCTTGATAGCATCTGCGAAGAGAGCTTCTGTCTTAGGACCAATATCAAGACCCATCCAACCATCGGGGATGTTGTCTGAATCAACAAGCATTGTTTCTGTATCTTCTTTGTATTCTTTACCAAGTCTGTTATCAACGGGGATAAGGAATTTAACGCCTTTTTCTTCAGCCTTAGCCATCATTTCCTTAGCAAGGTCAATCTTATCTTCTTCACAGATTGAAGTACCTACACTGTAGCCCTTAGCTGCGAAGAATGTGTAAGCCATACCGCCACCAACGATAAGTGTATCAACCTTTTCCATAAGGTTTGTGATAACGCCGATTTTGTCTGAAACCTTAGCACCACCGAGGATAGCAACGAGAGGTCTCTGGGGATTTTCAAGAGCGCCGCCGATATATTCAAGCTCTTTACGGATAAGGTAACCGCCTACTGCGGGAAGATAGTCAGCAACACCTGTTGTTGAAGAGTGAGCTCTGTGAGCTGAACCGAATGCATCGTTTACATAGATTTCAGCAAGTGATGCAAGAGCCTTTGAGAATTCGGGATCATTCTTTGTTTCTTCTGCATGGAAACGTACATTTTCGAGAAGAAGAACTTCACCTTCTTTAAGGTCTGCAGCAAGTGACTGTGCACTCTCACCGATAACGTCTTTTGCCATTTTAACTTCGAGACCGAGAAGCTCGCCAAGTCTTGCAGCTACAGGAGCAAGTGAGAATTCAGGCTTGAATTCACCCTTAGGTCTGCCGAGGTGTGAGCAAAGGATAAGCTTTGCACCGTTATCAAGGAGATATTTGATTGTGGGAAGAGATGCTACGATTCTCTTGTCGCTTGTGATAACTCCGTTTTCCATTTTTACGTTGAAATCGCAACGAACAAGAACTTTCTTGCCTTTTACGTCGATGTCTTCAACTGATTTCTTGTTTAATACGTTCATGTGCTGACTTCCTTTCAGAAATTTATTTACTTATTATATAGTATAGGGTTTTTGTGCCAAAATACACACTATCCCTAATCACCGCATACTATTGTATTATATTGAGAAAATTTTTTCAAGTAGCAATATTGATAAACATTGAAAAATTTTTGTTAAAGTTTTGTCATTTTGAGTATTTCAGAATAGCAAGTCTTTGTTTTAATCAACTGTTGGTTGATTATTTTTCCATATTTTAGGATTTTTTTATGTTTTTTCTCTTTTTTACCATTGACAGTAGACTAAAAGTGGAGTAACATTAGAAGTAATTTATTTGACTTTTTTGGTAAAAGTCCGGTGTATATTTTAGGAGGCTACAATTATGGCAAGAGTTTACAATTTCTCAGCGGGACCTTCAATGCTCCCCGAATCAATCCTTAACCGCGCAGCAGCAGAAATGCTCGACTACGAGGGCAGCGGTCAGTCAGTAATGGAAATGTCTCACCGCTCAAAAGTTTTTGACAAAATCGCCAAGGACACAGAAGCTCTCTTCAGAGAGGTTTACAATGTGCCCGACAACTACAAAATTCTTTTCCTTCAGGGCGGTGCTTCACTTCAGTTTGCAGCAATTCCCCTGAACCTTATGAACAAGAACAAAAAAGCTGACTACGTCCTCACAGGTCAGTTTTCAACCAAAAGCTATAAAGAAGCATCAAAATACGGCGATGTAGTCGCAATCGCATCTTCAAAGGATGAAAACTTCTCATACATCCCTAAATTCTCAAAAGAAGATGTACGTGAAGACGCTGACTATGTTCACATCTGCTTCAACAACACAATTTATGGTACAAAATACCCCTATATTCCTGATACAGGTGACATTCCTCTCGTAGCCGATGTATCTTCGTGCTTCCTTTCTGAACCTCTCGACATCAGCAAATTCGGCATGATTTACGGCGGTGCACAGAAAAATGTTGCTCCCGCAGGACTTACAATCGTAATCATCCGTGAAGACCTCATCGGTAATGCAAGAGAGGAATGTCCCTCAATCACTGACTACAAGCAGGTAGCAGACGCGGATTCAATGTACAACACTCCCCCCTGCTGGAACATCTACATGTGTAAACTTATGCTTGAGTGGATCAAGACTACAGGCGGCATGGAAGCTATGAAGGAAAGAAACCTCAAGAAAGCTAATATCCTTTATGATTACATTGACTCAACAGATTTCTATATCAACACAGTAAGAAAAGAAGACCGTTCAATGATGAACGTAACTTTCGTAACTCCCAGCGAAGAGCTTAATGCAAAATTCGTTTCAGAAGCAGCTGCAGCGGGCTTTGTAAACCTTAAAGGTCACAGATCTGTAGGTGGCATGAGAGCTTCTATCTACAACTCAATGCCTATCGAAGGTGTTGAAAAGCTTGTTGAATTCATGAAAGAATTCGAGAAAAATAACAAATAAGGAGAGAAAGACATGAACAACATTCTCACTTTAAATAAAATCGCAGCATGCGGTACAGATAAATTCGACAAAACAAAATACACTTGTGGCGATGCAGTTGAAAACCCCGTTGCAATTATGGTAAGAAGCGCATCAATGCATGAAACGGTTCTTGACGAAAACACAATCGCAATTGCAAGAGCAGGCGCCGGCACAAACAACATTCCCGTAGAAAAATGTGCCGAGGAAGGCGTATGCGTTTTCAACACACCCGGTGCAAACGCAAACGCAGTTAAAGAGCTTGTAATTTTAGGACTTCTTATGGCTTCACGTAAGGTAGGAAATGCACTTGACTGGTGCAAGACTCTCAAGGGTGAAGGCGATGAAGTAGGCAAGAAGGTTGAAAAAGGCAAATCGGCTTTTGCAGGTCCTGAAATTCTCGGTAAAACTCTCGGTGTTGTTGGTCTCGGTGCTATCGGTGCGCTTGTTGCAAATGCAGCAAATGCTCTTGGCATGACAATCGTAGGCTATGACCCTTTCATTACTGAAGAAGGCAAAAAGAGATTACCTGCTGATACAACAATTTATACTGACCTTGCAGACCTCTACAAAGTCAGTGACTATATCTCACTGCATCTGCCCCTTAACGAAAACACAAAGAACATGATCAACAAAGAAACCTTTGCTATCATGAAGGACGGCGTGAGAATCGTAAACTTTGCACGTGGTGGTCTTGTTGAATCAGCTGCTCTTATCGAAGCTCTCGAAAGCGGCAAAGCAGCAGCTTATGTGACAGACTTCCCCTCAGATGAGGTTATCGGTGTTGACGGTGTAACTGCAATCCCCCATCTCGGTGCATCAACACCAGAAAGCGAAGATAACTGTGCGATGATGGCAGCAGATGAGCTTATCGCTTACATTGAAAAAGGCGAAATCAAGAACTCTGTAAATCTTCCCAACATGCTCCTCGGAAATATTGAGGGTGCAAGAACATGCATCATTCACAAAGATGACGAAACAGTTCTCACTCAGATCAAAAACATCCTCGGCGATGTTAAAACTGCAGCAAAGAAAGGTTACGCTTACACTGTAGCAGACGTTGACGCTGACGAAAAAGCTCTCGCTGCAATTGACGGAATAAAGAGAGTCAGAGTTATCAAATAAGATAAGTAAGATTATTACACCAATAATCTCCTTATATACACCAACGAATCCCCTGCGACTAATGGGCGTTAAGTCGCAGGGGATTCACCGTTCCATCATAAAAAACTCCTCTGTCATCCCCGAGCGTAAACGAGGAATCTGAGGAGATTTTATTTTACCTTTTATTTCTTCTTACATTCAAAGCAGAGCCAGTTACTCTTTTCGTGTCTCGCTATGATTTCAAAACCATATTTTTCAAAAGCATCCGTAACTTCCTTTTCCCTCACATCAATGATACCGCTTGTGATGAAAATACCGTCATCCGCGAGATAATCATGCACCTGTGAAGTAAAGAGAATAATAATGTCAGCCACTATGTTTGCAACGATAACATCGAATTTTCCTGTTACCTTATCAGCAAGATTTCCGTGTATGACCTTCAGTTTATCTTCACCGAATCCGTTGATTTCACCGTTTTCTTTTGCGGTTTTAACCGCAAGCTTATCAATGTCAACGCCTGTTGCATTTTCGGCACCAAGAAGAAGTGAAGCCACTGAAAGAATACCGCTTCCGCATCCCAGATCAAGAACAGTCTTGCCCGGCTCAATGTATTTTTCAAGAGTTTCAAGGCAAAGACGTGTTGTTTCGTGTGTGCCTGAACCGAATGCAAGCCCCGGCTCAATACTGAGAACTGCCCTGCCCTCGCTGTCCACATTTTCTTCCCACAGAGGACGGATAAGCAATCTCTCACCGATTTTCATGGGCTTGAAATATGCCTTCCAGTTGTTTTCCCAGTCCTCATTTCTGCACTGTTTTGTGTTAATTGTATGCTCAATTTTTTCAGCGTTATATCTCTCACTTAAAAATGCCACGGCCTCAAAAGGATTTTCCTCAGGAGAAATGTAAACATGAACAATACCCTTTGTTCTGTCTTTTTTCAGCAAATCCTCATCAAAAAGGTCAATGTTTGCAATTTCCCATGTTTCCTCTTCAAGAGTTCTGTAATCTTCAATATAAATTCCGTAAGGCACCACCATCTGTGCAATGTCTCCGGCTTTGTCAACATCCTTTGCCGGAACCTCAATAGAAACTTCTGTCCAATCCATTCTTTTCACCTCAATCAAGATTTGCTTCTGTGCTGATTTCACGTCTTCCGTGGTTGTAAAGCTTTCTGTTGTCCAGTGCCCACTGTCTTGTTGAAAAATCACCGGGCTTTACATTTTCAAGAGCATCGTTAAATTCATAAATCGTCGCGTCAAGTGTGTCAAGCTGAGAAAGCACTTCCGCTTCAACGAAAAGAGGTCTCACTGCTGCACCGTATTCGGGAATACCGTGGTGAGAAATGAGCATGTGTTCAAGGAGCACTGCAGTGTCCTCAGACGTTCCGATTTCCTTGGCGGTTTCTCGTACAATCATTGCACCCTTCACGAGATGTCCTACAAGTGTACCTTCAACGCTGTAGCCTGTTGCCATACCTGTAGAAGAAACCTCAAACTCATCTATTTTTGCTATATCGTGCAGAATTGCGCCACCAAGAAGAAGATCTCTGTCAAGAGTCGGATATATCTTACATGCATTTTCTGCCAGTCTGATAATTGACAGAGTGTGGTAAAGAAGACCGCCTCTCATAGCATGGTGAAGCTTAAATGCTGCAGGCCAGTAAACGAGCTTATCCTCATATTTTGCAAGAATAGTTTTTACAAGCTCTTTGATTTCCGCATCTTCAAATGTTTCAACAACGGAAAGAATACTTTTCAGCATTTCCTCTCCCGTATAGCTTGCACTGGGAACAAAATCCTCAATACGCACACCGTCCGCATCTGTACATTCGCGGATTCTTTCCACTCTGAATTGCACATCTCCGTTGTATTCATTCATTCTACCGCGTACTTTGATGAGCATATTAGCTTCAAAATGACTATGAAGATTTTCTTTATAGTCCCAGAATTTAGCTACTATTTCTCCACTCGAATCCGAAAGCACAAGATCAAGGTAAGTAAGACCTTTTGCAGTTGTTTTCTTTTCGAGTGATTTTATCAGACAATATCCTTCGAGAATATCGGGTGTAGGTGTGTTTACAAAATTCATTACCGTTTTTCCTCACTTTTCAGATTTAAAATATACTTTACATTTTATTATACAATATTTCACCGCTTTTTACAATAACATAGTGTACTTTTTTACACACAAGCGTACTTTTTACACAAAAACTGCCCTCACGAAAGTGAGAGCAGAGTGCTTGCAAAATATATTGTCAAAGAGCAATCCAGAATCTCTTCAGATTGCGATTTCTGTCTTGTTCATATACTGTGGATTCATAGACACCACCATTGTTAAGTATTGTTTTTTCGCTTCCGATATTGTTATCAATACAGGATATAAGTATTTTATCAAGACCGATTTCTTTGCAATAAGGAATAACGGCTTTAAGCATTGAAGTCGCATAACCCTTTCTTCTTTCGTCAGGTTTTATTGAATACCCGATATGACCGCCAAATTCTGAAAGCCAATCATTGAAATAATGGCGAACCTGTATCATACCCACAAGTCGATTATCAGCCTTGCGGATGTAGAAAAACTGCGTTGACAAAACCCACCCGTCAGGAAGTGTTTCGGGCAATGTGTATTTTCTGCTCTCCGAAATATATGTAAGCGAATCCTCGCATCTGCGCAGAGGACCGCAACCATCCATTGAGGAGTTCGCATCCAGGAAAGCCCGCTTATATTCAGCAATCTGTTCTGCGTATTCCTCACTTGGTTCAATCAAAAAGAAATCGCCTGCATCTATTTTTATCATAATTTGTTACCTCGTTTTATGTTTTGTAATATATTCTTCAATCGCAGGTATATTAGGCTTAAAAATGTCATCGGGAAGATCAGAAATATCAAAAAATTTTAAGTTTTCTACTTCTCCTGCCTGGCACTTCAAATTACCCTCGTAGTTTTTGCAGATAAAAACGATATCGATATTTGATACTTCATCACCATTGGGATAAATGTTGTGCAGCTCCTTACCTGAAAAAACTCCTAAAAGAGATAGTTGTTTAGCAATTAAACCTGTTTCTTCATATAATTCTCTTCTGGCAGTATCTTCAACTTTTTCGTCTATTTCTACCGAACCGCCTGCATAACCCCAAGTGTTATTATCACTGCGTAATTGAAGCAAAATGCGACCCAATTCATCTATCACAATAACACTTGCACCGACTTGCAATAAAGGTCTGTGTCCAACCGCTTTTCTCAAATCCATTATATAGCTCATATCAACTCACCTTGCTTACATAAAAAGTTTATCAGCCTATATATTTTACGGATGACTGCAGAGCAAGTGGTAAATACTCGTCAATAATTTTATTCATTACAATTGAAACATTGGTAAAAAATGAATTCAACTGTTCTTCATTTTGTGTTTCTTGTTCATTAATTGGGAAATCGGATATACCTTTTATTATAATGCATTCAACATTGTTTGCCTTGCAAATATAAGCTATCGCTGCTGATTCTGTATCTGCAATAGTTATTCCATTTTCTTTTAATTCTAAATAATCTTTCCACATAACAACAGCTTTATCTGCAGTTCCTATTGTACCTGTCAGTACATCAAAATCTAATAAATTCAAATCGAAAGAAACGGTAAAACCATCCTTAATCAACGGCTCTTGTTCTTTTACAGTACAATCATATTGCACCGCTTTATCCGGAATAAATACATCCAAGTTTTTAAATCTATCATCTATACCTGCACAGGTTCCTGCAACTATTATTTTCTTTAAATTAAAATGGTCTATCACATATTGTGTGGCTGCAGAACAGTTAACTTTTCTAACGCCACATCTATAAAAAAGCACACTTTCTCCATTTATTTCAGTAGTAAAATACTCTCCAAACGGATACTTGATACAACGATCTACATTCATTTGAAACCTATCTAAAACAGCTTTCCATTCTCTTTTGGCCGAAACACTTATCCCTATCATAATGCTACTCCTATGTTATACTACAGTCTTTTTGTAAATCCAAAACTCTAAATAATAAATGCATTATACCACACCCATGCCAAACAAATCAATCTGAATTCGTATTCTCGAACTCATAACCTCAAATTCTCTTTCAAATTTTGACTCTCATGAATCAACATCCGTATTTTTGTATAAAATTTCTCAAAAATCCTATTGACAAATCGATAATCATACTGTATAATGTATGAGTCGTCAGATGTGACGGACAAAATCCGGGTGTGGCGCAGCTGGTAGCGCGCTTGACTGGGGGTCAAGAGGCCGTGAGTTCAAGTCTCGCCACTCGGACCATCTGAAAGAGTCTGAAAACGTTGATTTATCAAGGTTTTCAGGCTTTTTTATTTTGCCACAAAACACAAAATGGTCCTTATTTGGTCCTTATTAACAAAAAAGTGAGTACGAGCAAAATTTGCTCGTCAAGTCTTACCAATTCTTCTTTTGATATTCTCACCTAAGAATTACTTGTTAATCTATTAAAAATATATTATAATGTGATCTATAAAGTTTTTGTAACTTTTCTTGAACCAAATGGGAGGACATAGAATGAATTTATCTTTCTTTAAAATAAAAAAACGAAAAACTACTCGTCCAATCAAAGAAAAAAATAATCTAAAATTTTTTGAATCAAAATTGCAAATTATAGTCTCAATCTTGACAATTCTTGGTATAAGCATAGCCTCAACCACAGGTTTTGTCATTGAGCGTTTACCTTGTGTACAACGAAATATTGCAGAAAAAAATGTTGAAAAAATCAAAGTAACCGAAAGCAAAGAATATATTGAAAGTATACTTGGATTGCCACAACAAACAACAGAAATCGAGTACACAGATAGCAAACAAAAAACTACATCTGGCAAAAAAAGCATTTTCATTAACGAATATTACACGTTCATAATTTATTTCGATGAATCCAATAGTTGCATCGGATATTTTTTAATTAGTAACGATGATGATTTTTCTCCCAAACTGCATCGCGGCAAAAACTTATTCGATTTAAGCATTTCCGAATCAGGAATAGATAATATGGGATTTCTTTCAGCAATGGGACATTTTGCAAATAATCGACCTGATTGTTCTTCTTTTCACATTCAGTATTATACACACCACATTTCTTTAAATGGTTGTTATGTAGGTGTGGGAATTTCAACTTTAGGTGAAATTGATAAAGATAGAACACAAGCTTTGATTGATTATTCACCTCATTGGATTAATGGCTACTCTGTCACAACAGACGATAATAAAAATAGAATGGAAACGCTTGGAGACAACTTTGCAAAGATGAAGCCCAATGTTTTTTCTGTATTTTTAGCAAACGATACATATGATGTCGATGAATTATTAAGCAGAGAACTACAACTGTGCTTATCTGCAACCCATATTGACTTGCGCATATTATCAGAATAAAAATTAGTAAACCCCGAAAACTCTTTTTCACAAGAATTTTCGGGGTTTACTTTTTGCTTTCAATATTAAATTTTGTTTTTTCCTGATAAATAGGCATAAAGATTCTCCATATCAATTAACGCTTTATTCCCTATGTCAACAGCGGGAATTTTGTTTTCCTTAACCAGTCTGCGAAGACCTCTTTCTGTGAGGGCTGTTTTGCTGTCATAATCTTTTATTTCTTTGATTGCCTCTTTTATTGTGCGCATTTTAGGGCCGCCAGGCATTTTACCACCTCCTTTTTTGTGAACGTTGCCACGTTGACTTAAGTTATTTCTTGAGTTATAATATAAACGGAAACCGAACAAATGTACGTTTTCCGAAATATTTTATGAAAGAAGTTGATTTTATAGGAAGATACGAAAAACGCGGAAAAGGATACCGCCTGAAAGTTTATAACGGTTATGACGCCAACCACAATCAGATTGTGGAAACAAAAACATGGATTCCTGATTCGGGTATGACCGAAAAACAAATTATCAAAGAAGTAGAGCGTCAACTCGTCTTGTTTGAAGAAGAAGTAAAAAACGGATCTTATGTCTCTGCAAATGTAAAATTTGAAGTAATGGCAGAAAAATTTCTTGAACAAGCTTCTCTTGAAGGAAATCTCAAACAACTCACACTCGAACGCCTTAAAGACTGCAGAGAAAGAACATACAAAGCTATAGGACACATGAGGCTCGACCGTATCACAACTGCTCATATTCAGAATTTTATAAACAGCCTCGCACAGGACGGAGCCAACAAACAAACCGGTAAAAAACTTTCAACAAAAACGCAGAAAGCCTTCTTTAACGAGTTCGTGATAAAGCTCTGTTGCAAGAACTGAATCAGGTGTTCTTCTGCCGTTTGAATCAGTTTCTTTATAGCAGATGAACACATCAAAAGGCTCTTCTTTCTGTGAAATTTCAAGAATACCTTTCTGTATTTCATCAATTGCTTTTGCTTCTGATTCGTAAACATCTTTCTGCAAAGCATCGGCATATTTTATTGCAGATTTGTAGTCTTCATCCATGAAAACAGAAGTAAACTGTGCACGGTTGACTGTAGGCACTCGTTTGTGACTTGTAGGGTCTTCCACATATTCAATACCATATCTGCACAATACAATTGACCAATAGCTTTCTGCATCAGTCTTGTCCTCGTTAAGTATGTTTTCATAAATTGACATTGCCTTGTCGAATTCATTGTTTCTGCGGAAATGGTTTGCCCTGTCATAAAGATTTGCTTTACGCTCATCTCCAAGTTTCGGCAGAGTCTGTTTTGTGCCGCAGTATTCGCACTCTGCTACAGTTTTATTGTCGTTAATTTCAAGTGAGCCACCGCACATTTTACATTTAAATATAGCCATGATTTTCCCCTCGCAAATTAATAATCTTTCTCTTTACCGCAAGAACTGCATTTTTTAGTGAATAAGCCTTTGAAAGTGCCACCGCAATGCTGACAAAGTCCCTGCGCGCGACGATTACTTCTGCATCTTTCCATTTCTTTTCTTTCTTCTTCTCTCTTCTTTCTTTCTTCTTCCTGACGCCTTTCTTCAGCTTTTTTAGCTTCGTCAATTGCTTTACGCTTCTCGTCCCAATTATAAATATTATCAAAGAGTTTCCATGCCTGAGCATCTCTCAGTGTTTCATTATGTTCTCCACTAACGGTAACCGTTCCATCTGTTTTCAAATATATACCATACTCAACCTCAATTCCATTTATATTGATATCGCCAATCAGTTTCTCGCTATAGAAAGTTCCATCTACTTTAAAAAAGACCGGAAATCTTTCATATGAACTTATACAATTCAAACGCACCGCAACAACATCCTGAAGATCCTCTTTTTTATTTTTCATAATTAGATTGCTGACAATCTCACCATTTTCCTTACATCCAAAAATATAATCACCTTCAGCATAAATTGCTGCAATATTCCTCCAACCATGGACAAAGTTTTTTAAGTTGGTTTTGGAACCGCTAATATCGCTAATTTCGATAACTTTTACAGTACCGTTTTTTCTTAAAGCAGCTAAAAATCTCCGACCCAAACAGATATCAACAATATTTTCTAAACTATTTATTTCTTTTATATAACTATCATATTTTTTGAATTTTTTACCGGCATAAAGAACTGTACCATCAGATTTCAAACCTATCGTGTATTGCGAGCCTGCAGAAACTGCAACTATATCCTTCCAGTCTGATACATCGCATTTACCGTAATCATTATCGCCAACAGCCACAACTGTACCATCTGACTTCAAGCCAACTGTATGATAATATCCTGTGCTTACGGCAACTATATCTCTCCATTTTCCTATATTGCATTGGCCATATTCATTGTCACCTACTGCCACAACGGTGCCATCAATATTAACGCCCACCATATGAGACCCATAATCAGCACTAACCAAACTTTTTGCCCTTTTGATAGCTTTCAATACAGTCTCTTTTTTATCTATTCTTACTCTGATCTTTTGTAAAATTTCTTTTGGAACATTTGTACCTGTGTGACTTTCATATATCTTTATTCTTTTTTCTAAAATTTCTTCAGATAATGATTTTTCAATTTCCTGCAATTCCCATGGAGTTTCTTCAGATTCTCTTTTTCTTCTTTTTTCTTCAACCTCTTTTTCAAAATTTTCAATATCATCAAATACTTTTATGCCTTTATATGCATAAAGTGAATCTGAATCTGTAGAAATGATTGTACCATCCGTTTTAAGCCCTATAGTTTCTTCCCCTTTCAAATACACTGCTATAATGTTCTTCCATTCTTTTACATTACATTGACCTTCTTTATTTCTGCCTACAGCAACAACTGTGCCGTCTGATTTCAGCCCTACGATGTGAGCATACGCCGTTGACACTGCAATAATATCCTTCCAGTCTTCTACATTATATTGACCGTCGTCATTTTTACCTGTCAAAACAACTGTGCCATCTCTTTTGATACCTATTACAGTGTTACCTGTAGCTGCAATCGTCACAACATCTTTCCAATCAGAAACATTGCATTGACCATAATAGTTGTTACCGACTGCCACCACTGTTCCGTCCTTTTTAAGACCTACGGTTAGATTTGTTAATGCTAAAACAGAAATAATATCTTTCCAATCTGAAATATCGCATTGTCCATCATGATTTTGTCCGACAGCTACTACAGTTCCGTCTTTTTTCAGACCTACTGTATGAGAACTGCTTGTATCTACCGAAACAATATCTGTCCAATCCGATACATTACACTGGCCATGCACGTTATTTCCGCAAGCCAGTACAGTTCCATCCGATTTCACACCAACAATGTGATTACTGCAAGAAATGCTTACAATATCTGTCCAAAGCTCAAACTCTCCGCCTGTGCCACTAACACCATCAAATGTAACAGTGCCATCTGTCATAAGCATAACACCATTTGACACTTCTTTGACAGATTTGCCTGACCAACACTTATTTCTGTATGTACCGTCAGATTTCACTCCGATACTATCACCTAAAAACTCTTTAACTTTTTTGTGATATAATAAAATTTGGGATTTTTTCAAATCATCTGCTTCTCGTAAAAATTGATAGCTTTTGTCGGCTTTTTCTTTAACAGCTTCCAAACGATTCTTTTCTTCGCCCGTTGCTATTTTTAAAGCTCGCATGAAATCATTGTCTGCATTCAGATCAACTGTTATGTTTTCCAATTCACCTAAAGAAGACAATCTTAAACGACACAAAGTTTTACCAGCATAGGCCATTGCATCCATTGGGTTTTCATCAAGAGCTTTTTCAAAATATTCGTTTGCTTTCTCGTACTCTTTGTCTTCAAGGTAAAAATATCCGCGTGTTGTCAATGTACCGCTCGCAGATTTTACTTCTGCAACAGTATTTGCATTGGCCGTGTTTACGCCCACAATTTTCTCAACACCTCTTGTTAAATCCTGCATGAAGCCGATTTTGCTCATGTCCTGTGCCTGAAGTGCTTTGAATTCGTCGGGCAAATCATATGCATCCATATCTTTATAGCAAGGAATGATAATCTTTGACTTATCCTTTAACACAAGTTTCAGGAATCGTGACCATTCATTTTTAACCCACACTGCGTGGAAATGCTCATATTTTGTACCAACAACAAGCATTACTTTCGCACTGTTGAGTGCCGCAAAGATATAAGGCTCATACATCTGTCCAAGCTTATCTTCAAGTGTGATTCTTGCAAAGAAAACCTTCATTCCTTTTGCAGTAAGTGAATCGTAAATATCCTGTGCAAGGACACTGTCAATTGTTCTTTCACCTTTGTCGTCTGTTTCTTTATAGCAAATGAAAACATCATAGGGCTTTTCGTTCTTACTGATGGACAGAATCTCCTCCATGATTCGGTCAACTTCTCTTGCCTCATCACGATAAACCTTCTGTGCTACAACATCAGCGTATTCCATTGCCATGTTGAAATTTTCGTCAGATGACAATTTTTCAAATGATGCACGATGGCATGTGGGGATTTTCTTTGCAGTTACAGGGTCATCCACATATTCAATACCGTAATTACAAAGACAAAGTCCCCAGTATGCTTCCGCTTCTTCAGGAAACTCTGCAATAATATTTTCGTAGATGCCTGCTGCCTTGTCGAATTCACTGTTCAGACGAAGCCTGTTTGCTCTGTTGAAAAGATTTACTTTCTTTTCACTGTCAAGTACAGGCACTGTCTGTGTTGTACCGCAATATTCACATTCTATAACATTAACATCGGTTTCGATATTAAGATCTCCACCGCACATTTTACATTTAAAAATAGCCATTATTATAACCTCACAAATTAATAATCTTTCTCTTTACCGCAAGAACTGCATTTTTTAGTGAATAAGCCTTTGAAAATGCCACCGCAATGCTGACAAAGTCCCTGCGCGCGACGATTACTTCTGCGTCTTTCCATTTCTTTTCTTTCTTCTTCTCTCTGTCTTCTTTCCTCTTCTTCTCTCTGTCTTCTTTCTTCAACCTGGCGCGCTTCTGCCATCCTAAGTTTTTCCGAAAGTATTTTATGCTCTTCATCCCAATTATAAATATTATCAAAAAGTATCCATTTTTTAGCTTCCGGGAAAAATTTGCATTCAATTGTTCCATTCTTTCTCAGTTGAACAGATGACTTAGTGGCAATAACATCACTGGGAATGGTTTTGTCAAACAAGCCAACCCTCTCACCATCGTTTTTCAAGCCTGTAATAACTTGCAATTCCAGAAGTGCAATAATGTCGTCCCATTTCTTAAAATCATCATATGTACTATACTTTCCTTTAACTACCACTCTTCCTTCTTTTGTCAAACATGCCAATGCGTCTGGAAGAGCAAAAATTGATTTAATATTTTTAGGACACCATTGATATAGATAATCAATAAGATTGAATTTTACTGGTTGTATTTGCCATGTTCTATTAGCCGAAGCCGCTGTATAAACTTTTCCGTCAGCAGATAATGCCGCAAAGAAATAATCGCCTGAACTAATCTGAACAATGTTCTCCCACGTCTCAACACATGGCTGATAAAAAGACATATCTCTGTCCATTTTTTTGTCATGGGTAACAACAACTTTTCCGTTAGACATAAGACCCATAGTATGATATTTCGTTGTAGCTATAGAAATAATATTCTTCCATTCACTAACATCATTTTGACTATAATCATTATCTTTATCATTAACATTAGTGGATACCACTCTTCCATCTGATTGCAAGCCAACTGTATGATACTCATTTGTACTTACTTCAATAATATCTCTCCATTTTTCCACATGACAAGCTTCATCCTGTGCATTCTCACCAGTTGCCAAAACAGTACCATCAACTTTCACAGCTATTAAACGTTTATTTCCATAGCAACTGAATAATTTTTTTGCCGTATTAACCGCTTTAATCAACTGTGCATTTTCCTCTTTCTTTGATTCAATAATAGCCTGTCTTTCTTCAATTAGTTGCTCACAACGCAAAAGAAGTTCATCCGCATCTTTCCAGCCTGAAATTTTTTCAAGTAATTCTTTTGCCTCAAAATATTGTGACAATTCCGTTTGATTCATTTTGTTTTCAGCCTCAAAACGAATCTTTTCTTTCGGCATATCATCAAATTTTTCTTTACATTCTTTTGCAAGTTCTTCAGAATCCAGATATCCACCTAAAGATTCAAAAAGGTTCCTCGCTCTTTCATATGTTTTTGCTGCATACTGAATATAAAATGGATCTTTCTTTTCTTTATCAGCTTTTCTAATAAAACTTGTAGCGTTTTCGTATTTCTTTTCTATTTGTTCACATTGTCTTGAAAAACCAAAAATTAATTTTCTTTTATCCGCTTTTTCTTTAATTGATTCTAAATGATTTTTTTCTTCACCTTCTGCAACTCGAATAGCGCGCATAAAGTCTTTATCTGCATCCAGATCAACTATTATATTTTCCAATTCATCTAAAGAAGACAGTCTCAAGCGAAGCAATGTTTTACCAACGTAAGCCATTGCATCCAACGGATTTTCATCAAGAGCTTTTTCAAAATATTCGTTCGCTTTCTCGTACTCTTTGTCTTCAAGGTAAAAATATCCGCGTGTTGTCAAAGCACCGCTTGTATTTTTTGTTTCGGCAACAGAATTTCCACCGGATGCAACAACTCCGATAATTTTCTCAATACCTCTTACCAAATCCTGCATGAAGCCGATTTTGCCCATATCCTGTGCCTGAAGTGCTTTGAATTCATCAGGCATATCGTATGCATCCATATCTTTATAGCAAGGGATAAGAACCTTTGATTTGTCCTTCGCCATAAGTTTCAGGAATCTTGACCACTCATTTTTAACCCACACTGCATGGAAATACTCGTATTTTGTGCCGACAGAAAGTAACACCTTTGCGCTGTTGAGTGCTGCAAAAATGTAAGGTTCATACATCTGACCAAGTTTATCTTCAAGTGTGATTCTTGCGAAGAATACTTTCATCCCTTTTGCAGTGAGTGAATCGTAAATATCCTGTGCAAGGACACTGTCGATTGTTCTTTCGCCCTTATCATCTGTTTCTTTGTAGCAGATAAAAACGTCATACGGCTTTTCGTTCTTGCTGATTGACAGAATTTCATCCATAATGCGGTCAATTTCTCTTGCTTCATCACGATAAATCTTCTGCGCAACAACATCAGCATATTCCATTGCCATTTTGAAATTTTCATCAGATGACAATTTTTCAAATGATGCTCGGTGACATGTGGGAATTTTCTTCGCCGTTGCAGGGTCATCCACATATTCTATACCGTAATTGCAAAGGCAAAGTCCCCAATATGCCTCTGCCTCTTCGGGAAACTCTGCAATAATATTTTCATAGATGCCTGCCGCTTTGTCAAATTCACTGTTCAGACGAAGCCTGTTTGCTCTATTGAAAAGATTTACTTTCTTTTCACTGTCAAGTGCAGGCACTGTCTGAGTTGTTCCGCAGTATTCGCATTCTACAACATTAACATCAGCTTCAATATTCAGGTCTCCGCCGCACATTTTACATTTAAAAATAGCCATGATTTTCCCTCACAGAATATGTTTATTTAATTTCAAGATTATCTACAGAAAATTCTATGAATTTCTGTATGATTTCATTTCTCGTCCTTCCCGTTGTTGTTGCTATTTCATCAACAACAGAAATCAACTCATTAGGTAAGCGAACAGAAACCACAGAAGAATCGCCTCTGAATTTTCTTGAAGAAATTGTCAGTTTTTTGTGCTCCATCCGACACTCCTCCTTATAAATTTACAATATATGACAATTATATTACATTTGTAGTTTGATTGTCAATAAGAATATAGTTTTTACATATATTTTTACGTATAAAAGAAAATGCAGAAAAACCTAAAAATAAAGTCTTTCTGCTTTTGCTGTCTGTAAATCCTCATAACTACATCATGAAGATAACAAATTCTGGTCCTTATTTGGTCCTTATTTTTATGAAAACACATGTTAAAACGTGCAAACATATGAAAAATTGAAGATCAAGAAACGCCCATTTACTGCGCTTTATGACGTGATGTGCAACATTTCGCGAAGCGTTCTTAAGTTTTCAAGTCTCGCCACTCGGACCATCGAAAAGAGTCTGAAAACGTTGATTTATCAAGGTTTTCAGGCTTTTTTATTTTATCAAAGCACCATGTGCTCTTTATTTTGGTCTAATTTAATAAACTTTAGCAACACAGACGATTACCTTTTTCTCTCACTTGTTTCGATAAAAATAATATTGATTGTTTCAAAATTAATTGTTATAATGAAATCTGATAATAAATAAAAAACTTTACAGGCCGGACTGCACAGATAATTCAGCACGAAATTGACCATTGCGAGGGGATATTGATATGAAGAAATTTATTTTATGCTCGGTTTTAACATTATGTATTATTTTCTCACTTTCTACAGTCGGTTCAGCACAAAGCGGACCGATATTTGAACCTCTCGTCTATCCTGAAGAAGCAGTTACAGCTTTCAAAGAAGAAATGCTCGGCAGAGTGTCAACCGGTCCTGATTATGTTTCAAACCGCGGATACGAAGAAAACGGACTTTATATGTCCCCTTATTGGAGTTGTGAAATCGAAGGAAAAGATGTTCCCGTATATGCGGTTATGAGCTACAATGAAGATGTAAACAGAGGCGTTCTGCAATCGGTTGTTACGATTTTCGTTCAAGATTTTGCTGACGGAATCAACATCACTCTTATTCAGAAAATCTCACAAATTGATTCGGCCATTATTCTGCCTTCAAAGCTCGGTGCTACTGCCTGTGTGAAGGGCAATTCTGTCGGTTTCACTGCAACAAAGTTAGGCGCATACACCTGCCTGATAAACGGTGATTCATTGAATGATGCCATCACCGTGTTTGTTAAAGAATACACTGATGAAAATGCTGAAATAGGCGAATACATAAATCAGTACGGTGAAGACAGGGTAAAGGTTTTCCCTGCAGGATTTTATGAGACGGAATATATCGACACAAGCGACTGTGACGTAATTTACTTCTGCAGAGGCTCGTTTGTTTCTGCAAAACATATTTATGATGTACGAAGTGATGAAGAAGCTGCAACCTTACCTCACAGAAATACTTTTCTTGATGTTTTTTCAAGAGACGGCGTTATAATTGACGGCTCGGGCACTATAGATTTTAATCGTCTTGACCGTAATGAACGCTCACTTATGAATGTATCTCTCTGCAAGAATTGCAGTTTGTCGGGACTGACCTTTATTAACCCGCCCGTATGGACCGTTACCGTTTATGCAACATCGGACAGCACTATAGACGATTTTACAATTTTCGGCTACCGTACGAACAGCGATGCCATAAATATATGCGGCTGCGAAAACATGGAAATTGCAAACTGCTTTGCACGAAACGGTGATGACTGCTACAGTGTAAAAACAACAAATGCAGATTTTGACGCGAGAAACATCACATTTAAAAACTGCATCGGCTGGAGTAACAAATGCCGTTGCTTCGGCATCACCGGAGAAGTTTATGCGCCAATTGAAAACATAACCTTTACAGACTGCGATGTGCTTTACAGAAATGCAAACTGGGATAACAATAAGGTTGCCTCTCTGACCGTTGCCGTTGAAATGGGCGGTTCACCTATAGAAAATGTTCTGTTTGAAAACATCAACATATACCGTGATGACGGAAGAGCTTTTTACTGTGCAGTAAATAACGACATAGAAAATTGCAAGGTAAGCGGAGTTGTTTTCAGAAACGTCACATACAATTCTGCCGAGCGATCAAAGATTGCTTCCATTCAGAGTCTGAACGGCTCCGAAACGGAATTCAAAGCGTTTATTTACAGACTGCTCAGGCTCTTCTTCCCTATGTGCGAAGAAAGCTTCGGCCACCTTATCCCCGGCAACAACGATGTTGAAGTAAAGCTTGAAAATGTTATTGCAAACGGCATAAAGCTTAATCCTTTCAATCTGATTTTCAACATTGAAACGAAAGGAAACGAAAACATATCGTTTTAATAACAAGCTTGACGGCGTTATAAAAATTGCCGTTACAAATGAATAAGATTTATACAGAAGGTGAAAAACCATGTGCAAAAAAATTACCGCAGTGTTACTTGCTTTAACTATACTTCTTGCTTTACCTTTAGGGGCATCTGCAGAAGAAAGTGTTCCTGAAAAGGAAGGTTATGTGCTTGATTTCAGCACTGAATTCAATGATGAGCTGAACACAGAATACTGGTTGCCTCAGTATCTGCCTCACTGCACTACCAACATAGAAGGTGCTTCTGCAAGGTACAGAATTGAAAACGGTTGCCTTAATCTTTTTCTCACAAAGGATTCGCCTGATTATTTCGGCGGTCAACCGGGTTCAACAGACCCTGACAACCTTTTATGGATAGCTAACGGAATTCAGACGTGGGAAAAGAATCACCTGCACCCCGGTGGTAACCAACAGATGAATGTTGAGCCCTACGAAGGGTATGCCACACAGTACGGCTACTTTGAAATACGGATGAAAATGCCTGACACTAAAGGTGGCGGATATGCTTCCTGGTGGCTTATCGGCACGCAGGACGATATGAGCCCTGACGGAACAACTTCGGAACAGAACGGTGAAATTGATGTTCTGGAAACCTTCTTTGAAACTCCAGGAGTGTTCGAGCCAAAGGTTCACCCATGGAATGACGAAAGCCTTAACGAGTGGTCAGACAAAGTTACCCTTGAAGGTGAGCCGACAGATTACATAAACCAATTCCACACCTATGCTATGGACTGGAGACCTGAAGGAATAACGTTTTATGTGGACGGAAAAGAAGTAGCCGAAACATACGAGTCGCCACAATACAGAATGTGTATGATTCTGTCTATGTACATCAACTCTGATTTCAGCGGTTGGGATAATCCTGAAAACAATTATCCCATAGAATGGCTGATTGATTATGTCCGTGTTTACAAAGATAAAAATGGTTATGATGAAAGTGACAGACTTAATGACTTCCAGCGTTTTATAAAAGATATCTGCAACTCCCTCTGTGCATTCAGACAGAATGTTGCTTTATTTTTCGAAAACCTTTGCACACAATTTTGTCTTTTCTTTGAGCAGATTTTAAGCCGGATACCTGTGCTGTACACAACAAAAAAGTTCAATTAAAAATCAGCACGGATAAAAAGTTACAAGTCCGAACCGTTGATTTACCAAGGGTTCAGAACCATTATACACAACGACTTTTCAGAGTAGCGTGAAAAGAAAAGGCTTGACAAACTAAATCCAATGTGTTATTCTTGTCAAAATTCAATTTGAGGTATTATTATGAACACATATCTTTTCAAAAAACATGATATGGATGTGAATTGGCTTGCACAGTATGATTATCAGTCATCACCGGGCAGGCTTATACCTCTATATTCATTTTGGGAGAGATAACACTATATTTCCATATGTTTATAACGGTGTAAGTAGCTGCAGATACTTACACCGTTTTATTTTTTATCTTAAAAGGAGAATTGTTATGAAATTGTTTGATTTAATCAAAAAGAAACTTTTCAAAAAGCAACATGTAAAAACAGGCGATCATCTTGTAGATTTTTATAACCGTATTGACGAGGATTCCCGTCTTTTATCAAAGCACGGGCAAATTGAGTTTCTGACAACCGTGAAATACATTGAGAAGTATCTGAAAGACGGTATGAAGATTATAGAAATCGGTGCGGCTACAGGCAGATATTCTCATTATTTTGCTCAGAAGGGTTTTGAGGTTGATGCAGTTGAACTCATTGAGCATAATATTGAAATTTTCAAAGCAAAAACTCTGCCCGATGAGGAAGTCACCATCAGGCAAGGGAATGCAATCAATCTGGCTGAATATCCCGATGGTAATTATGATGTAACGCTTTTGCTTGGACCGATGTATCACCTTTATACTGTAGAAGAACAGAAAAAAGCTCTGTCTGAAGCAATCAGAATCACGAAACCCGACGGCTACATCTTTGTTGCGTACTGTATGGTTGACCCTTCTGTTTTAACAGGAATTTTCAAAAATAATAAGGTTCAGCAAAGCATCGATGACGGGCTGATTAATACAGAAACATTTGAAACATATTTCCCTCCCCATGGTGTTTTCAAGCTATACACGAGAGATGAAATTTTTGAATTGACAGAAGAACTGAATGCGGAAAGACTGCATTTTCTTGCAACCGACGGCTATACCCTTCATATGCGTGACGTAATAGATAAAATGGATAACGAAACCTATGAACTGTATCTGAAATACCATTTCAAAACCTGTGAAAGACAGGATTTAGTCGGCACATCGCACCACACACTTGATGTGTTGAGAAAGGAGCAGACACTATGATTAAATATCCAAACTATGACAGAAGCATACTTTCAATTGCTTCATCAGTTTTAAACCATTTTAGCGTTAAGGACTGCCAACACAAGACCTTACCCGAATTTGATAAATTACTTGAGAAAGATTACAAAAACATTATAGTAATTCTTTTTGACGGATTAGGAACTTCGATACTTAACTACCACCTCAAAGAAAACGACTTTTTGAGAAAGCATTATGTAACCGATATTTCTTCCGTTTTCCCATCGACAACCGTTGCTGCAACTACATCCATTTTGAGTGGCTACTCCCCTTTGGAATGTGGTTGGCTCGGTTGGGACTTATACTTTGAGGAAATCGGTGAAAACGTTGCAGTTTTCAAAAACACTTTACAAAGGGACGGTGAGCGTGCCGCAAAATACAACGTAGCTCACAAATACATTCCTTACAAAAACATTATGCAAAGAATTGGAAAGGTCAAGGGCAGAAAAAGTGCTTACTGTGTAGCCTTCTTTTCAAAATACCGCATCAAAAGTGTTGAAGATATTTGCAAGACCATTTATAAGCTTTCCAAAAAGAGAAAGAAGAAATACATATACGCTTATTGGAATCAGCCTGACCATGCAATGCACGGTCACGGAGTAACAAGTCCTGAAGCACACAAAGAGATTCTGCATATTAACAGCGAGGTAGAAAAGCTTTGCGGTAAATTGAAGGATTCGCTTGTAATCATAACTGCAGACCACGGACTTTGTGATGGGAAAACAGAATATTTAGAGGACTATCCCCAAATAACAGAACTACTAAAAATACAACCATCCATTGAACCAAGAGCATTAAGTTTCTTTGTTAAAGACGGAAGAACAGAAAAATTCAAAACAGAATTCAATAAAATTTTTGGAGAGTCTTTCAGGTTAATGACAAAGGACGAGGTTTTCTCTGAAAATATTTTAGGTTTTGGAACACCTCATCCGAAAACTGCAGACTTTATAGGTGACTTTTTCGCAGTTGCTCTTGGTGAAATCAATATTGACTATAAACGAGGTGATTTTGAAATGGTTGGTGTTCACGCAGGTCTCACAGAAGAAGAAATGACTGTTCCCTTTATAGCAATAGAGACTGAAAAGAGGAAACGACGATGAATATAATACAAAAAATAAAACAGATAAAATACATAAAAACCACACCCACACTTCAAACTGAAAGGCTGATTTTACGTCCTATTACACCAAAGGATGCAGATGCAGCTTTTGTATGGTTGAGTGATGAAAAGGTTAATAAATTCATGCCTTATAACCTTTACAAAAACACAGACGAGGTTTTGCTTTGGATAAATGTAATTCTTCCCGATAGCGATAAATACCACTGGGGATTTATGCTTAAAGAAAACAATCTGTTAATCGGCAGCGGAAGCATAGGGCCTGACAAGGGTAACCCCGATGAGTGGGGATTCGGTTATAATATTCGTTCTGATTACTGGAACAAGGGCTTTGCTACAGAGGCTGCAAAAAGGATGATTGAGTTTGCACATAAAGAACACGGCATTAAAGATTTTGTTGCAAGCCATGCTGTTGATAATCCTGCTTCGGGCAGAGTTATGGAAAAATGCGGTCTTACTTTTGAGCGTTACACTGAATACAGCACATTTGATGGTAAAGAAAAATTCAAAGCAAAATCATATAAATTGCATTTGGAGTGATGATTTATGAAAATAAAACATATTGATAATGGTCGTTTTTTTGACTTCGGTAAAGCCTCTGCTGAATATGCAAAATACAGAGATATCTACCCTGAAAGGCTTTACGAAGAATTATACGCACTTGGCGTAGGACGCAAAAACACTTCCTGGCTTGATATAGGCACCGGCACAGGCGTTCTGCCATTTAACCTCTGTAACTATGGTGCAAGTATAACAGGCGTTGATATTTCTGAAAGTCAGATTGAAGTTGCAAAAACGTTGACTATAGAAAAAGGTGTTAATAATGTGAGTTTTCTCGTTTCTCCTGCTGAAACAACACCTTTTGAAGATAACAGTTTTGACTGCATTACTGCGGCACAATGCTTTTGGTATTTTGACAGAGATAGAATTATTAATGAAATTAAGCGGCTTATTAAACCCGGCGGAGTGTTTGTGAAAATCTATATGAGTTACACCCTTGATGATGAAATTGCTGAAAAATCTCACGAGCTTGTCAAGAAACTGAATAAGAACTGGACTCCCGGAGCATCGGGTTCAAAAGATATGTATAACCATCCTTTTGAAAATAGCAAGCTTGATGTTTTCGAGTGCAAAATACCGTTTACAAGGGAAAGTTGGCACGGAAGAATGTCAGCCTGTCGCGGAACGATGGCATCTATGGATGAAGAAACATTTAAAAAGTGGAATAAAGAACATAAAGAACTGCTTAAAAATTATCCCGACACATTTGAAATAAGGCACAAGGTTTATATAGCCTCATACAAATTTTGATAGTCACACTTTTCTGCACTTCACAATTGCCTCAGTTATATCAGTAGGCACAAGCTCGCCGTGCTGATTATAGTGAGTATTCATAACACAGGAATCCTGTATTTCAGATTAAATTCCGGGTTACGGCATTTCTCGCTTTTAACTGAAGAAAATGTCTTGTTGAAGTTATGTCTTAAATGTGGTATAATAACCGAAAAAATAATCGGAAGGAGATTTTTATGCTTCTGAAATTAGTTTCATTTATTGCATCAATATTGTTATTATTCACTTCATCTGCAATAGCTCCACAAAAGCCGGATGTACTCGTTGAAATACTTGATAACTTAAGCGAGAACAGAACGGCAGACGAGATAAATGGTGCAGCCGGGACAAAATTCTATATTCAGCGACCGAAAAATGAAATGCTTACAGAGGTTAAGGCTTCTGCTTTCGGACTTTCGGAAAGTAACGAAGATAATTTTTCTGCTTTTCAGAGTGCACTTAATTACTGCTCCGAACATCCGCAGACAAAGCTTGTTATTGACAAAGGCACATATTATTTCAAAAGCCTTAACGGACTTGATGCCAACAACTGCACGGATTTGCTTATTGAAGGAAACGATGCAACCTTTGTTTTCTCCTCAACCGGTTATAAGTTTTTTATCAGAAACAGCGACTGCGTTGAAATCCGCAACCTTAATTTTGATTGGAACTGGACAGAAAGCCCACTTGCTTCGGTTGTCACCGTTCAAAACAGTAACGCAGATACTCACACGCTTGACCTTGTATTCAAGGATGCTGAATACTGTAAAGAAAACTGCAGACTGATGGCAATTACTCAATGTGACACTGAAACATATACCTTCGGTGCAAAATATTCATCAAAAGAGGTTTATCTTTATCAGGACGGAACAAACATAAAATCAGTCCGGAAGATTTCTGATAATACTCTGCGTGTTACTCATAACAGCTGTATGGACAATTTTCATGACGGTGAAACATATATACTCAGACACTATGTCTATGACGGAACGATTTTTAATCTCCGGGATTACAGCAAAAATTTAACCTTTGACAATGTCAGTATTTACGGAAGTGCCGGTATGGCTTATATCTGTGAAGGCAACTGCTCACATTTTCAGATTATCAATAACTTTATCGGTGTCAATCCCCAAAACAAAGATAAACGATGCGTGTCCCTGACAGCCGACGCGATTCATATTGTAAACACCGATGGTTGCTTCAATATTTCGGGTTGTGACATAAGCGGAATGGGCGATGATGCTATTAACGTTCATGACGGACTCGGATATATTTCAGCAATAAACGGTAACACCCTAACGCTTGTCGCTTCGGCAATGAGGCTGAGCAAAGGTGACACTCTTGCGTTTAAGAATGACAAATTTGAGAACACAGATTTAACCGCAAAAATCGTTTCTGTCAAAGATCTTGATTGGATAACAAAAGAGGTTGTCATTGAGGCGTTGCCCGAGAGCGTAAAGGAAGGTTGGACCGCCTACAATACAGAATGCGGCAGCGATAATTACGTTATCACGAACAATTATTTCCACGAAAACAGAGCAAGAGGTCTGCTTCTTCAATCTTCAAACGGGCTCTGCGAGAACAACCGTTTTTATAAAACTATGGCACAGGCAATAAAGGTTGTTATGGATATTGAACCCACTCTTTGGCAGGAAGGCACAGGCGTTGATAACCTTATCATACAGAATAACACCTTTGAAAAGTGTAATTACAGTGACTGGGGTTCTGTAATTGAAATCGGCACAAATATTGCAGGCAGAAGTGCAGAAACAGCCGTTTTTACCAATATTGAAATCAGCTCTAACAAGTTTACTGACATTCCGTCAATGCTGATGAGAGCGGATAATGCGAATGGTTTTGTTTTCCGTAATAACACGATTGATACCGGTGAATTCTTTGAGAAAAATTCAATTCAAGGCAGAGTTCAATTCGGAAAATTCTGTTCAAATGTCACCTACGCAGATAATATTTTTGCAGACAGTGGATTTTTAAAATTCAAAGAAATTGTGAAAGCAACAGATATCTGCGTCTGGGCACAAATCAATTCGCAGTTCTGATACAAACAAAGCATAACTCCACAATGAAGAACATGGCTAAGCCTTTCATTGTGGAGTATTGTTTTCTCATTAAATAAACGAAGTAATAATTTTAACGGATACCCGTAAGAAAGTTTTATTATCACTGTCATTTTCTTTTACAGAAGCATTACTGATATAACTAACAGAGTGATAATATATAGTAACATCACCTGATGCTGCCCTCTGAAAATACAATTTTTCCGACTCCGCTTGTTCTAACAAATTTATTTTTATTCCCTTCATATTGTATAAGCTATACTTTATGGTGGAAAAATTCTCTTGTCAGGAGAGTTTGTTTCAATAAACAGGTTATTGTTTATTTTTTCAAAAACTGATATTATCAGTGTGTAACCACGGCCGGGTTAACTTAAAAGTTGAAAGGTGATATGCTATGACAATCTATTTCGGAGAAAACCTTAAAAAACTTCGTAAATCAAAGGACCTCACTCAGGAAGCATTGGCAGATTTCCTCGGTATGTCATTCCAGGCAATAAGCAAATGGGAACGTGGTGAAACATACCCTGACATAACTATGCTTCCCGTAATCGCATCATTCTTTGGCGTTACCGTTGACAGCCTTCTCGGTACGGACATGATTGAAAAAGAAAAGCAGATTGGTGAATATTGTAAAGAATATTCACGCTTGTGGACTGAGGGTAAAATAAAAGAAGTAAGAGATATGCTCAAAAACGCAATTACCGAATTTCCCGGCAATTATGACCTGCTTGCAAAATATCTGAACGCACTTATTCATGCACAATATGACGACGATTATCTTCTTTCGATAAAAGCAGAAGTTTACAGAGTTTATGACACCATACAGAATTACTGCACTATTGACAGCATCAGAATATGGACCAAGAAGCTCATGTGCCGTTATATGCGTGACCTGAGCCTTATAGGAAACAGCGGTGTAGATATTGCTGACGCTGAAAAAATTCTTGAGCAAATGCCTGTTATGCAGAATACAAGAGATTACGAAGCAATGTACATGTATCCCAATGATGACGAAAAACGAGCTCGTGCCTGTGCAAACGGAATTTCCGAAATGCTCCGTCTTTTCGGTGAAATAATGAACAGAAAATATAAGAATTTTCTCGACGCAGACGGCGACATCTCCGAAGCATACATCAACCTGGTTGAAAAGGTTATGCCTGACGGAGATTATGGCAAGAGCCATTATCTTATGGTAATCAACCATCACCGCCTTGGTGTCAAAAAATATGTTGCAGGGGATGTAAAATCTGCCCTTGAGCATTTTGAAAAAGGCCTCAAACTTGCAAAAAGCTATGACGAAATGCCTGACCTTCTTATACACTCTTCAAATGCCGTAAAGGGACTTGAATTTGACAAAACGAAAGCATATCGTTTTTGGGAAGGCTCATTCCTTGAGGATATGAAAGAAGGTCTGCTAAACAGACCTGAGCTTTCCGATGAATTCAAAAGCAGCAAAGAATTCAGAAAAATTATGGAAATTTTCTGAACAGCCTTCAACGAAGTCAGCTTTACTTTCTTAATAAAAATACCTGACGGACTTATGCTGAGCATCTAACGTAAGTCCGTCAGGTTATCTTAATGAACTCGCTATCTGCAAAAGTACCCTTTCAGGAACATCCGGGTGGGGCGTAAAAAAACGCGCAACCCCTATAGTGTTGTATGTGTATAGCGGTCATCTAAGATTTGTGTTGGTTTATTTCTGTTGTCTTCATCATTATAACATCTATAATCCATTATTCCAATAGTATTTCAGCCCCACATCAAATATTTTTTCAAATTATATGGGTTAGAATATTATGAAAGGATGGTGACGTTGTAATGGAAGAAAAAGATTTTGCATTAAGACTTGCACAGCTCAGAGAAAAGAAAGGAGTATCTGCCAGAGATATGAGTTTGTCTATGGGGCAAAACCCCGGATATATCAATAATATTGAATCAGGCAAATCTCTTCCGTCACTACCTGGAATTTTCTATATTTGTGATTATTTAAGTGTAACTCCCAGTGAGTTTTTCGATTTAGAATCAAAGAATCCAACAAAAGTAAATGAGTTACTTGATGCAGCAAAGAATCTGAGTGATGATCAATTGGACCATCTCATTGCCATTGTAAAAGGATTGAAATGAACATAACGAACCCCGGAAGTTCTTTATTACCAAGAACTTCCGGGGTCTCTTTTTGATTATTCAGTTTAATTAATAATAATCCCTTGCCCCGTAAAGCTTAAGCATAAGGTCACTTAAAGTTTTGAAAATCGGGGTAAGAACTCCGTTCAGCTCATACTTTTCAAATGGTTTGTCATCTTCAAATCCAAGCTCGTAAAGCTTGGTATAAAGAGCTTTTTCTGCTTGTCTTGCATCATCAAAGTTCCATGCACGTTTTGCAAGTTCTTTGACTGCTGTTTCATATGCAGCATCAAGCTCTGCTTTATCTTCAGCAGAAACTGAAGAAATCTGTTCTTCAGTAAGCCTTTCGTATGTGTTAATTACGTCACCAAGACCATCTACGTCTCTGTATTCGTTGAACTGAGGATATCCGCCGTTGTTTACTCTTGCGTCAGTAATTGATTTGTTTGTTGCGATATCAACGCAAAGGGCAATAACATCTTCAACAGATGACTGAAGTTTAAGATGGCTCTGATTTTTAACAAACCACGTTCTGTCAGGAAGAGCACATGTGCCTGCATCAAGTGAACCATCAGGAGAAATATAGCTTTCATCAATTGCAGGCTTATAATTTTCAGGAAGAACTTCTCCGTATTTTGCAGATGTTGCACCTAAAGATGTTGACTGAATCTGAATGATGTTGTCCGAGCTGTAGTTCCAGTTTTCAATAACACTTGGAAGAGGAAGTCCATAACCGCAGATTACAAAAATATCCATACCTTCTTCAGAAAGTTTCTTAGCTGTAGCACCTGCGTTTTTCTGGATTTCATAATATTCATCAGTCTTTGCTTTCAGCGCAGCATGAGCTTCGTCTGAAATGTATTTCGCAGCAAGTGCTTCGTATTCTGCACTGGGAACAAGTGCCCACATTGACGGACAGTTCATAATAAGATTACCGAGAACTTCTTTTATTACTCTGCCTGCTATGTAATCAACATCATCTGCAAAAAAGCTGTGAGGAATAATTCTTGTTACAAAGTTGAGGAGATAACCAAGCCAGTCCATGCCACCGTCGGCAAGCTGAAGGATAAGAGGAAGCATTTCCGAATAGAAAAGTTCACTGTCATCAAAGCTGAACGCAGCATTCATAAGGTCACTGAGAAGATATGAACCGTCAGTTGCTGCTGCAGCGTAAATTACTCTGTCAATATCGTCAGGGTTGCAATATTTTGCAAGATATGCATTGCCTATTGTGCCACCGAGACTGATGAAAACAACTGTTACTTTATCGTGACCGGTCTGCTCTTTAACCATCTGAATGTAAGAATCAAGTCTTTCCGCAGTTTCAAGAGTGTCACCGAATGAACTGTATGCGAAATAATATGCGTGATCATAACCTGCTTTTTCGCAATAATCCGTAATGTCAACCTGAGCCTTGATAAAATCATACTCATGCTCATATTTATATGAGGGAAGAGTGTTTCCGTTATCATCCTTTTTATAGCCCTGAGCATAGCCGTAAGACTTATCTGGCTTCGTCATAGCAACCTCATCTGAATACCAGTATTCATCAACATGTACTCCGTTTGTACGTGTACCGTCTGCGTTAAAATAATGAGAGTTAAATGCAGTGTCAACAACTCTTACAAGCTCGTCAATAAAAATATCCCTGTTACCTGTAATAAGACCAAGAACAAGCTTAAGAAGGATTGAAGGAATAGCGTTTGTGATTGTTTTCATATCAAACATAAACTGCATATCCATACCCTCGACGATGGGAAAACCGTCACTTGTGAGAATATCGTTACCCTCTTTGTCCTGAACATAAACCTGTGACTGCATAATGCCGTGAACAACAACTATTGGTGTGTATTCGCATTCACCTTCGCACTCCGTCAGACAATTGTGATCATATTCAGGAATCGGTTTTGCCGCAAAAACAGAAAATCCTGTTGTCACAACAATAACTGTTGCAAGTAAAATGCTTATAAATTTTTTCATAGTATCATCCTCCTTTTTATAAAACAAGATTATCATTTTTTTTTCTTAAAGTCAATAACTTTTCATAAGCAAACTACAATTTAAAATCTTTTGCCGAGCAGGGGCATTTCTGCATTCTTGTTTTTCATCCACAGAAAAATGTCAGGTTGAAGTTACTCTTCCGGTATGGTATAATAATTCTTACAAATAAGAATTTGTTTGTGTGTTTTAATCAACATTTGTAGAGTTGATTCTTATGAAAAAGGAGAAGCCGTTATGAAAATATCTGATAACAACAGAATTGAAAAAGAAGCCCGGAAAAAATGGGGCGAAACAAATGCTTACAAAGAGTATTGCGGAAAAAGTAAAGGCTATACCGAGGAAAAATACGCGTTTCTCGCTGAGGGCATGAATGATATTTTCGCAGAGTTTGCAGTCTGTATGAAAAACGATGAAAAACCTGATTCGGAAAACACACAGAATCTTGTGAAAAAGTTGCAGGGTTATATCACAGAAAACTACTACACTTGTACAAAGGAAATTCTGTCAGGTCTTGGTCAGATGTATGTTCTTGATGAAAGATTCAAGCATAACATCGATAAACAAGATGCCGGCACAGCAGAGTTTGTAAGCAATGCGATTAAATTTTATTGCAGATAAAATAAGTCGTTCAGGTTATCTGCTCCGGTTTATCCGTAAGCTTGACATGTGATGGCAAAAGATAAAGAAAAATCCTTTTAAAATCTTGACAAAAAAAGAACTTGTGTTATAATAAACCTTGTTAAGTCAATAATGTATTTAGGGAACCAGCTGACTGCAGAGGACGTTGGTTCCTTTGTGTTTTTCAGAGAAACACACAAAAATCACATTACTGTTATTCAGAACAAACTAAAAAGGAGACTGTATAATGGAAATACAACTTCAGGAACTTATTGACCAGATCAAAAATGACGGGGTAAAAGCGGCTGAATCTCAGGCTGAAATGATACTCAGCACCGCAAAGGCCGAGGCCGAAAAAATTATCTCTGATGCGCAGGCGCAGGCAGACAAGATTATAGCCGATGCCAAAAACGAGAATGAAAAAATCGTCAGATCCGGCGAGGACGCAATCCGTCAGGCGGGACGTAATCTTCTTATTTCTTTCAGGGAAAGCGTCACAAGAGAGCTCAAGGCAATTGTGGATAATAATGTAAATACAGTTTATTCAACAGATTCCTTTGCAAAACTTATTATCAATACTATTGAATGCTGGGCAAGCAAGCCTGAATCAGAGGACATCTCTGTAATTTTAAACAGCAACGACCTTGCAAGTCTCGAAGAAACGCTGCTTGCAGAACTTAAGAAAAAAATGCTTGAAGGCGTTACACTCAAAGCAAATGATAATTTTGACGGCGGATTCAGAATCGCTGTTGATAACGGTGCAGTTTACTATGATTATTCTGCTGAGGCTGTTACAGACATGCTGTCAAATTATCTAAGCCCCAGAGTAACCGCACTTCTGAAAGAGGCTGAATAATTATGGCTGAATATTATCTGATATCTCAGTTACCGTCACTTGACGGTATTTCAGAAAGCACTCCTCTTCCTATTACGGAAGAGAGATTCCGGGAGCTTTGTCAGCGTTTTCTGAGCAAGAAAGCGTGTCGCGAACTAGAAAATTTATCTCTTGTGCCGTCTGTATTTCCTGAAAAGTCAGCTTCTGCGCTGATTGAAAAATGGAATGATGGCGAAAGAAATCTTCGCATTGCTCTTGCAAAGCTTCGTGCTGATAAAATGAACAAACACTTTGATGCAGAAATCCAGGTCCTCCCTGCAGAGCTTTTGCAGACAGTGCGGACTGCTCTTGAAATTGAAAGTCCTATGGAAGCGGAAAATTTTCTGAACCGCTACCGTCTAGATTTTCTTGAAACACTCAGACCGATGGATTCGTTTTCGGAAGAATTCGTGTTCTATTACGGATTGAAGCTGAAACTCATTGAGCGTATAAGACAGTTTGATTCGGAAAGCGGAGAATCTGCATACAGAAATATATATAACTCTATTATGAATGGAGACAGATCGGAGGTTATACAATGACCGAAAATAAAGGTAAAGTAGTAAGCATTAACGGAAACCTTGTATCAGTCAGTTTTGATGGCAATGTTTCCATGAACGAAATCTGCTTCGTTAATGTTGATAATACAAAACTCAAAAGTGAAGTTATCCGTATCCGAGGAAACATCGCACAGATTCAGGTTTACGAAATGACCGGCGGCATAAAATGCGGTGATGACGTTGAATTCACCGGGGAAATGCTGTCTGCACAGCTTGGTCCCGGTCTTCTCGGACAGATTTACGACGGACTGCAGAACCCTCTGCCTGTATTGGCACAGCAGGCCGGCTGGTTTCTTGAAAGAGGAATCTACGCCGACGGACTCAACGCCGAAAAGAAATGGGAATTTACTCCCACTGCAAAGGTCGGCGATAACTTACGTGCAGGGGAATATTTAGGAACAGTTCCGGAAGGCCCCTTTACACACAAAATTTTTGTTCCCTTCTACCTTCTCGGCAATTATACTCTGAAATCAATTGCCGACAAGGGTGAATATACCGTTAACGAAACAGTTGCTATTCTTACAGACGAGAGAGGCAGAGAAATTCCCGTTTCCATGTCATTCAGATGGCCTGTAAAAAGAGCTGTAAAATGCTACAGCGAAAGACTTGCACCCACAGAAACAATGGAAACAAAGGTGCGTCTTATTGACTCTTTCTTCCCCGTTGCAAAAGGCGGAACTTATTGTACTCCCGGTCCCTTCGGTGCAGGTAAAACTGTTTTACAGCACACAACTTCAAAATACGCAGATGTTGACATAGTTATTATCGCTGCCTGTGGCGAGCGTGCAGGTGAAGTTGTTGAAACTCTCACCGAATTCCCTGAACTTACAGATCCCAGAACAGGACGTTCTCTTATGGAAAGAACAATTATTGTGTGTAATACTTCTTCAATGCCCGTTGCTTCCCGTGAAGCATCAGTTTACACAGCAGTAACACTTGCCGAGTATTACAGACAAATGGGTCTCAATGTCCTGATGCTCGCTGACTCCACATCACGTTGGGCACAGGCGATGCGTGAAATGTCAGGCAGACTTGAAGAAATCCCCGGTGAAGAAGCCTTCCCTGCATACCTTGAATCATATATCGCCGCTTTCTATGAAAGAGCAGGTTGCGTACGCCTTCCTGACGGAAGCAAAGGTTCAGTTACAATCGGCGGTACTGTTTCTCCTGCAGGCGGTAACTTTGAAGAGCCCGTAACTCAGGCTACTCTCAAGGTTGTAGGCGCTTTCCACGGATTATCACGTGAACGCTCAGATGCAAGAAAATATCCTGCAATTGACCCGCTTATTTCATGGTCTAAATATAATACGGTAACTGATTCTGCAAAATCCGGCTTCTTGAAAAACATTCTTCTCCACGGCGATGAAATCGGATCGATGATGAAAGTTGTGGGCGAAGAAGGCACAACTATTTCAGACTATGTTATCTACCTTAAAGCAGAAATGCTCGATTCCGTTTATCTCCAGCAGAACACCTTTGACCCCATTGAGGCTAACTGCACAACAGCCCGTCAGCGTTATGTTACAGATAAACTGGTATATGTTCTCGGCAGTGAATATTCACTTGACAGCAAGGACAATGCAAGAAGTTTCTTTAACCGTATGCGTCAGAAATTCATTGACTGGAACTATACAGAATTCGGAAGTGATGCTTTCAAAAATGCAGAGTCCGAAATAGATACAATATATTCTGAAGGTCAGGGCAAAGCAAGCCGTGAAGCAGAGATTTTGTTAAAGGATGGTGAGTGAGAATGAATAAAGTTTTTAACAGAATCGAATCAATTACAGGTAACGTTATCACCGTCAGAGCAGAGGGTGTCAGATACCATGAGCTCGCTCAGATAAATACCCGCTTCGGCAAATCTCTCGCAGAAGTCAATAAAATTGACGGAGACCTTGTTTCTCTGCAGGTTTTTGCAGGCGGTCAGGGTATTTCAACAGGTGATGAAGTCCGCTTTCTCGGTCATGAAATGCGTGTATCTTTCAGCGAAGACCTTCTTGGCAGAATTTTCAACGGTTCAGGTGAACCGAGAGATAAGGGCCCTGCACTCACTGATAACATGAAGCCTATCGGCGGACCTTCAGTCAACCCTACAAAGCGTATTCTTGCGAACCGAATGATGAGAACCAACATTCCCATGATTGATATGTTCAACACACTTGTTGTTTCACAGAAGCTTCCCATCTTCTCAATTTCCGGTGAGCCTTATAACCAGCTCCTTGCAAGAATTGCACTGCAGGCAGAAGCTGATGTTATCGTTCTCGGCGGTATGGGTCTTAAATATGACGATTTTCTTTACTTCAAAGAAGAACTTTCAAATGGCGGTGCACTCAGCAAAACAGTTATGTTTATTCACACCGCATCTGACCCTACAGTTGAATGTATGATGATTCCCGATATGGCGCTTGCTGTAGCAGAGCAGTTTGCTTTGCAGGATAAGGATGTTCTTGTGCTTCTCACCGATATGACTAACTTTGCCGATGCTATGAAAGAAATTGCCATCACTCAGGAACAGGTTCCCTCAAACCGAGGATATCCCGGTGACCTTTATTCACAGCTTGCGTCCCGATATGAAAAGGCTGTTGACTTTGATGACTCAGGCTCTGTTACAGTTCTTGCTGTTACAACAATGCCAGGTGATGACGTAACTCATCCTGTTCCCGATAATACAGGCTACATTACAGAAGGTCAGTATTATCTCAAGGGCGGACGAATTGAACCCTTCGGTTCACTTTCCCGTCTTAAACAGAATGTCAACAGTAAAACCCGTAAGGACCACCGTATCCTTATGGACTCTATGATCAGATTATATTCATCCTATAAAGAAACACTGGAAAAGAAAAACATGGGATTCTCCATGAATAGCTGGGATGAGAAATTATTGAAATACGGTCAGCTTTTTGAAAACAAGCTTATGGATTTATCAGTTAATCTCACTCTTGAAGAAGCTCTTGACCTTGGCTGGGAAATCCTTGCAGAATGTTTCGAAAAGGATGAAACCGGTATAAAATCCGACCTTACAGACGAATTCTGGAAAGTTAAGTAAGGAGGATTAAAGTGGCAAAAATCAAACTGACTAAAAATGAGTTGAAGATACAGAAAGATGCTCTCAAAATGTATCGGAGATATTTGCCTACCCTGACACTCAAAAAGCAACAGCTTCAGGCTGAAATCCGCACCATTGAAGCAAAAGCCGAATCAGTAAGAAAAAGCAGAGAAAATCTGGAAAAGGGCTTCAGTTCATGGATTGCCGTTTTCAGCGAAACAGAAGCTTTTCCTGACGGAATAATCACCGTAAGTAATATCCGCAAGGGTTATGGAAACATCGCAGGTGTTACAATTCCGACCTTTGAAGGTGCTGATTTTTCAAGAGGCGATTATGATTTATACAAAACTCCCCTCTGGGTCGACATTGCCGCAAACCATATGGAAAAAGCTATGTCACTTGACCTTGAGGCTGAGGTGTTGGATGAGCAGGTCAGACTTCTCAGACAGGAACTTCACGCAACCACACAGAGAGTCAATCTGTTCGAAAAGGTTAAAATCCCCGAAACAGAGGAAAACATCAAAAAAATATCAATTTATATGGCGGACCAACAGGTAAGTGCCGTTGTCCGTTCAAAAATATCAAAACGTAAAATAGCATCACGTAGCGAAATATCTTCGGAAACGGAGGTGTACTCGTTATGATAGTGCCTATGAAAAAAGTATCTCTCATAATCAAGGGAGATAAAAAATCCGAAACGCTGAAAAAACTCCGTAGCCTTGGAATTATTCACATTGAATCACTGGAAGGTACAGGAAAAAAGCTTGAAGAACTGAGAGAAAGAGTTTCGGTGCTCGAAAGTGCACTTTTCAGCATATCGGAGAAGAAAAATAAAAAGGCTGAGAATCAGCATCTTGACACTGCTCAGTCAATTTCCGTATCACAGGAAATAGTCGCTCTTGAGGAAGAAAAAAAGCTCTGTTCAGGCAAACTTCACGTCCTCTGCTCGGAACTCGAAAGGTTATCAACTTGGGGTGAACTTGCTCCTGAAGAGCTTGATGAGTTGGCGAAAAAGGGAATCGAAATTTCACTTTATGAGATGCCGAAAGCAGAATATGAAAATCTCGGTGAAAACGTAAAAACAATCGCCTTGCAAAAGACAAAAGCTTCTGTAAAATTCCTGCTTATCAAATCAGGAACTGAAACGGAAAAAGAAATTGTTGATTCGCTGAAAAGCTACAAACTTGAATTGCCGGAAATTTCGACGGTGAAAATCAGGCAGAAGGTTGAAAGTTTAAACAACAGAGTTAAAGAAATTGACGAAAAGATTTCTTCCTGTTCAGGCTGTGCCGACAGCATAAAAAAAGCAATCAAAGCTTGTGAAAAAGAAATCGAATTTGAGATTTATGCTACAGGTATGGCGAATGAAACGTTATCATCCGATGGACAAAGTGACGTTTCCGTTGCATACTTCACAGGTTACGTGGAGGAGGAAAACCTTGAGCGTCTTAAAGAAACTGCAAAGGAAAATTGTTGGGGACTTCTTGTTGAAAATCCCACAGAAGAGGATGATGTGCCTACCAAGCTGAAGAACAACAAGTTTGTCAGTCTTATTTATCCCCTTACGGATTTCCTTGGCACAGTGCCCGGATATTTTGAATATGATATCTCAGGTTGGTTCCTGTCATTCATACTCATTTTCTTCGGAATTATTTTCGGCGACGGTGGCTACGGACTGCTCATATGTGCAGTAACAGGAATACTGATTGCAAAATCACTCATATCAAAGAAAAAAGTTCCCCCTGCATTTTTGCTTATCGGTCTTTTTGGTTTATCGACTATTCTCTGGGGAACACTGACCTGCACATGGTTTGGTCTTTCAGCAGAACAGTTACCCGAATGGCTTCAGAAGTTGTCAATTCCTGTAATTTCCAATGTTTATACCGACAGAATATGGTATCCGTTCTGGACACAGGGCAGATATGGTCTTACAACTGCGCAGAATCTTCAGATATTCTGTTTCTCGTTAGCACTTGTTCAGCTTACTGTAGCACACATCAAGGTTGCTTCAAGAAACAGAAAATCAATCAAAATTCTCGGTGACATCGGTTCGATCATGCAACTTATCGGTATTTTTTACGTGGTACTCAGCTTCGTTGTGAATGCCGATGTATTCAGTTTCGGTCTGGTAATAGGCGGTATTCCTGTCGGTACTGTTGCCCTCATCATGGTTATAACAGGTTTTGTTATGAGCTTCGTGTTCTCAAACTACGAAGGAAACATTATCAAATCCATACTTGCAAGCCTTAAAAATATAGTTTCGGTTCTGCTTGGTGTTGTCAATGTTTTCTCAGATATAGTTTCCTATATACGACTCTGGGCAGTAGGTCTTGCAGGTGCTGCAATATCTGCAACTGTCAATGAACTGGCAGGTCCCTTACTGGGCAACTTCATGTTTATGATACTTGCGATTATACTTCTTGTGTTCGGTCACGGACTTAATATGATACTCAATGTTCTGTCTGTTATTGTTCACGGCATACGACTTAACACGCTGGAGTTTTCATCGCATCTTGATATGTCCTGGAGCGGACATAAATTCAAACCTTTCAAAGAACAAATTGAAAAATAAGGAGAATCATTATGAATTTAGGATTATTAGCAACAGCTTTATCAATGGGTATCGCCGCAATCGGTTCTGCAATCGGTATCGGTATTGCAGGTCAGGCATCAATCGGTGCCTGGAAAAAATGCTATATGAGCAACAAAGCAGCACCTTTCATTCTTACAGTTTTTGCAGGTGCGCCCCTTACACAGACAATTTACGGCTTCCTTCTTATGCAGCAGATGAAATCAGCTACCTCTGATCCCGCATTCCTTCTGGGTCTCGGTATTGCATCAGGTCTTGCAATGGCAATCTCCGCAGTATTCCAGGGTAAAGCAGGTGCTGCAGGTGCAGATGCGCTTGCCGAAACCGGTAAAGGCTTCTCTCAGTACATCACTGTTGTAGGTCTTTGTGAAACAGTTGCTCTTTTCGCACTTGTTTTCAGCATGGTTGCCCTCGGATAATCAACGAAAAAGCGGCAAATATATGCAAAAAGTGGGTGATATCCGGTGTATCACCCACTTTTAAATTACGATTTCTTTGTTTTTGTCTATAATTTTTATATCGTGAATGCGTAAAAACGACACTTAACTGAAAGGTGTGAATCAATCTGATGCTTATTCTTGAAAATTGTAATGCTGAAATTTCTGTGATACGCAGCAAGAGAAAATCAATTTCGGTAGAGATCAAAGCGGGCAATGTTATAGTCCGTGCACCGCTGAGAATGAAAGATAAAGAAATACAGAAATTTATTGAAAGCAAAAAGAACTGGATTGAAAAACATCTCCTGATATTTGCTGAAAGGCAAAAGAAACTGAAGGATTTGAAGCCATATACCGAAAAAGAGTTAAAAGAAATTGTGGCAGATGCCAAAAGAATAATCCCTGAACGAACACAATATTATGCAGAGAAAATCGGCGTTGACTATAACAGAATATCTGTCAGGAAACAACACAAACGCTGGGGAAGTTGTTCTTCTCAGGGAAATCTTAACTTCAACTGCCTTTTAGTACTTCTGCCTGATGAAGTTCTCGACAGTGTTGTCGTTCATGAGCTTTGCCACAGAAAACAGATGAATCATTCCGCAAAATTCTATGCGGAAGTTGAGAAAGCATTTCCCGAATACAGAAAATGGCACAAATGGTTAAACGACAACGGCGGACAGTATCTTGCCCGCTTACCTTAAAATCGAAAAGCCGTCCGAGTGTAACACCCGGACGGTTTGCTTATTTTTGTTGCTGAGTATCATACAGCCTTTTTGCCTGAAAGAAAGCAAAGACAATGCATATAAAGGAATACACTGAATAAATAAGATATGTGGCTATTTCAGGAGAATCACTAAGCATTGTTATATACAGAATTATACTGATCACACCGTTGATAATCATTAAAAATGTGTATTCAACAAAGGCAAACATCGTGAGAAAATAAATCAGTATACCCAGCAGGTTTATTATACTGTCCAGAAAAACATATTTTGCACCTATAAGCGGAAGTAGAATCCACATAGCCGCCAACGCACCGATAAACCCGAACAGAACAATTACCCTCTGTTTCCGGCTCATCTTACGCAACACAGTGGAATGCTCCCACTTGTTTTTATTCCAGCGGATAAAAGTTAAAATCTGAATCGGAAAAGAAAACAGTAAAGCAGAAAATGCTGAACCGTAGAGACTATAATAAATGTAAACCGCACCGTAAAGCAATGAATTTATACCACCCATCAGGCTTGCAAATCGGCTTATCCTGGTCTGAAGCAGAGAAATCACCAAAGAAACATACAAAGGCAATATTCTCAAAAAACTCTGCTGATAGTAAACACCTGCAATAGTGATAAGTATTGCCGTGAATACCATAAGTATGATAATAAATATATCTTTCTTGCGCAAAACCGCTCTCTCCTTCCCTCTTCTCATTTACAGCCGATTATAATAAATTTCTCAACACAAACCCCGGAATCTCTTAAATTTCAAGAACTTCCGGGGATTATTGTTTTTTCAGATTTTACTGTTACTCACCTTGACAAAATTCATATCAGGCTTCTCATTTATGTGTCATTCTTTTCCCAAAAACTCAAGCACCGCATTATAGTCATCAATGCCATAATTACCTACACTGTGTTTAAGAGTTTCATACAGATCAAGCTCTTCACCCTGAGAGCCTTTTATCTTTTTGACAAAGAACCTTATTCTTCTGAACACCTTAAGAAGAGTATCTCCCTCAGGTGTTCCCTCAACAAAAGGTTGGTTACCTTCAAAAAGATATCTTACAATATCAATTGCAAGGTCAACAAAAGAATTATCCTTTATCCTCTTGTCTGCCCTTACAAATAAAAGTCTTGTAAATTTCCCGATTGTCATTACTGACAGCTTTTTACCAAAAAATCTGACAACTTTAATGATAACCGGTGATTTTTTGATTCTGAGTTTTCCGAGGAAACGTTCGGTATCATGTTCCATAGAATATATGTACATTCTTATCATTTTTTCAAACTGAACTTTAAGATATTCTTTTCCTGTCAGACCTTTTTTATCCCAGTCAAACTCGGGAACGGGAATACTTTTTATCTCAACAATGTCTTTATCTTTAATCGTTACAAGACGCATAAAAGCAGGACAACCGATGACAGAGCCTGTGCATACATCGTAAAATTTATTACCCTTTTCCGTTTCCGCAACATTTATACTCTGATTGTGCATGTGCCCCGTAAATATCAGGTGAACTCCGTTATCTGCAAGAGTTTCAATAAGCTTTTTGCTACCCTTTTGTCTTGCATCACCTATCAGTGCCAGCATAGGCTGACCGGGAAGAACGGGATAATGCTCCATGGCAATCATAATTTTGCCGTCTGCCTGAGCCGTTTTCGCCTGTTCTTCAATCCACGCGAGGAATTCCTCGGAATACTCAACATTTTTCTTTTCAGGTGTATCGTTACATATTACAAGCAGTCTCACATCTTCCGAAAGTTCTGCAACATAAGACATGTGCTCTTTGTTGAACTCAATTGCATCGTCAAAGCCGAATTCTCTGTAGAAGTCATAAAGTTCCGAAAAATCTGTACCTTCAATTGTAATTCGTCCTGTGTCGTTGAAACCGAAAGAGGTGTCATTATAGTCGTGTCCTGCAGTTACAACAAAAATCTTTTTACCACTTTTTTCTTTGAAATCCTTAAGGAGTGATGAAAAAGCCCTGTTACTCTCCTTCTCACCATTGAAAGAAAGGTCTCCTGCAATAAGAACAATATCTGCTTCCTTACTTTCTTCAAGATAGCGGAATACAGCCTTGTTTATGCTTTCAGTTTCAGCAAAACACTTCTGCTCACTTTCCATAAATTTTTCATATTCTTCTCCGTAAGCACCGAGAGAATTTTTAAAATAGTGAGTATCTGTAATGACATAGAATTTTAACTCTTTCATGCCATTTCACCTCTTTCATAAAGCAAAAAGTTTTATTTGATCCACTTTTGAACTGCCTCTTCAACAAGAGAAGCTGTCTTCCCGACAATTTTCTCGTCGCCGTCAGCAAGATTAAGAAGAGGCTCTCTTACTCCGCCGAGTTCAAGACCTGCTCTCAGTTTAAGAGCTGCTTTTGCTACCGCGTACATATTTCCTTTTGCTGAACACATGGTGTAAATTACTTCATTGATATCATCCTGAAGCTTACCTGCATTTTCAAATTCGCCGTTTTTGATCATTTCATCGAGTTTTACAAAAAGTTCAGGCATAACACCGTAAGTGCCGCCGATACCGCCTTCTGCACCGATAAGTCTTCCGCCTACAAACTGCTCATCAGGACCATTGAAAACTATAATCTCTCTGCCGTTCATTTTTGCCTGTCTTCTGAACATCTGAATATCCTGAATCGGCATTGAAGAGTTCTTCACACCGATAACTTTAGGATTTTTAAGCATTTCCTCGAAAAGTGACGGTGTAAGTGCCACACCTGCAAGCTGAGGAATGTTATAGATAATATAATCTGTGTTTGGTGCTGCCGCAGAAATATCGTTCCAGTATTTCGCGATAGCTCTTTCAGGTAATTTGAAATATATGGGCGGAATTGTTGCAATAGCATCAACTCCCAGTGATTCTGCGTGACGTGCAAGCTCGCAGCTGTCCTTTGTGTTGTTGCATGCAACATGAGCAATTATTGTAATTCTGCCTTTTGCAACTTTCATAACTGCTTCAAGAGTCTGTTTTCTCTCTTCAACGCTGAGATAAATACATTCGCCTGAAGAGCCGCCTACATAAAGACCTTTTACACCTTTTTCAATGAGGAATTCAACAAGCTGTTTTGTTCCCTCAACGGACACATTTCCTTCATCGTCGTAGCAAGCATAAAATGCAGGAATAACGCCTTTGTACTTATCAAGTTTCATATTAATGACCTCCTGTCAGTATTTTCAATATTGATTATATCACACAAAATAAAAATAATCTACTGTAAATTTATATTGTTTTGCAGGCTGATGTGTGTTACAATAAAGTACAACAAAAGGAGTTGTGAGATTATGATTAGAAAAAGACAGGTTCATCTTGATTTCCACACAAACGGAACACTGCCCGTAGGTAAAAATTTTTCAAAAGAACAGTTTCAGGCTGCACTGAAAGCAGGCCATGTAAACTCGATAACAGTTTTTTCAAAATGTCATCACGGCTGGTCATACCACCCCACTGAAGCAAATAAAATCCATCCTGAGCTTGATTTTGATTTGCTGGGTGCTCAGCTTGAAGCCTGCAAGGAAATTGACGTAAATGCTCCCGTTTATATTTCCGCAGGATTTGACGAAAAAGACTGGGAAAAGCATCCTGAATGGAGATACAAACGCTCTGACGATAAAGCAGATTGTGATGAATATGAAAGCGAAGTACATTTTCATCTTCTCTGCTTCAACACAGAATATCTTGATGTTCTCTGCTCACAGATTGAAGAGGTTATGATAAAATACAACCCCTGCGGAATTTTCCTCGACATCGTAGCTCCCCGATTCTGTTACTGCGAAAAATGCAAAGAAGACATGAAAAATCTCGGTCTTGATATTGAAAACGAAGCAGACAGAAAAAGTTTTGAAAATATAGTTTACAAAAAATATACCGATGCCACAAATGCAGCTGTCAGAAAGCACAGTGACACCGCTACAATCTTCCATAACGGCGGTCACATTCCGAAAGGCGATTACGGCATCATTGAAGCCAACACTCACCTTGAGCTTGAAAGCCTTCCTACAGGTGGCTGGGGCTATGACCATTTTCCCTTGTCTTCAGCTTATGTGCGTTCTCTCAAGGACACAGACTTTCTCGGCATGACAGGCAAATTCCATCATTCCTGGGGTGAATTCGGCGGTTTCAAGCATCCCAATGCTCTTATCTACGAAACTGCTCTGTCTGTTGCAAACGGTGCCGGATGCTCCATAGGCGACCAGATGCACCCTCTCGGTGAAATGAACATGGCAACCTACAACCTTATCGGCAAAGCATATTCTCTTATCGAAGAAAAAGAACCATGGCTCGATGGTGCTGAAAATGTGGCAGATATTGCAGTTTTAAGTGCAGAGGCACTGACAGGCGGAAGAGACTCAAAAGCTGACATCGGTGCAAACAGAATGCTTCTCGAAAACAATTGTCTCTACAATTTCGTTGACAGCACAATGGATTTTTCAGAATACAAATTGCTGATTCTCCCTGACATCGAAATACTCAACAACGAAACAATCGAGAAAATAAAAGCTTATGCAAAAAATGGCGGTAAGGTTATCGCAAGCGGTAAAGCACTGACACAGAACGGCAGCTTTTTCCTTGACATCGGTGCCGAATACAAAGGCGAAAATGAATATAAGCCCACATATTTCATCCCCGCTTTTGAAACAGTATGCGGAAAGACAGAATATATCATGAAATGCAAAGCCTTTAAGATTGAAACAAATGATTGCGAAACAGTGGCATATATGCAGAATCCTTACTTCAACAGAACGAAAGAGCATTTCTGCTCACATGCACATGCTCCCAACAATCCGGATGAGAATTTTCCCGGTGCAGTTGTCAAGGGAAATATTGCTTACATCGGTTGGGATATTTTCACCGCCTACGCTTCTCACGGTCACCTTTGCTTCAAAGAGCTTTTCACTTATACTCTGGAAAAATTAATGGGTGATGAATTCACAGTTTCTGCAGGCATCCCCGACAAGGCAGTTGTAACATACACAAGACAGGAAAAGGAAAAGAGAAACATTCTTCACCTTCTCTTTGCACATACAACTGTCAGAGGCGAAGACACAGAGGTTATTGAGGACACCGTTCCCCTTTACAATGTAAAATGCTCCGTGAAGAAAGAAACAAAGCCCTCAAGAGTAGTTCTTGAGCCTCAGGGAAAAGAGCTTGACTTTGAATACAATGATGGCAAAGCAGAGTTTACAGTACCTGAAATTGACATTCATCAGATGGTTGCAATTGAAGATTGAAAAGGAGTAAAAAACTATGAACGATTACAAAACCACCTGGGGTGAAAAGTTCGGCTACGGCATAGGTGCCATAGGTCTTGATTTATCATACGGACTTTTCTATTCATTCCTTTCCTACTACCTTTCAAGCGTTTTAGGACTGAAAGAAGGCTTCCTTCTTCTTATCACTCCCCTTGCCCGAATCTGGGACGGCATCAACGACCCCATGATGGGAACAATAGTTGACAGCACAAAAACTAAAATGGGCAAATACAGACCTTGGATTATTATCGGTGCTCTGTCAAATGCCATTGTTCTGTCACTTCTCTTCACTTCCTTCGGCATGAGCGGAACAAAGCTTTATATTTACATAGCAGTGATGTATGTCCTCTGGGGCATGACAAACACAATGGCTGACATCCCTTACTGGTCAATGGTACCCTCATTTACTAATGATCCCAAGGACAGAAACCTGGTTGCAACCGTTGCACGTACTTTCAGCGGTATCGGTCAGGGACTTATCAGCATTCTCACACCAATTGTTCTCCCCCTTCTTTCTGAAGGAATGGTTAAAACAGACAAGGGCTACAGTGCAGACGGTTTCTCAAAGTGGGCAATCATCTGCGGTATTCTTCTTGTTTTTTTTGCTGTTATCTGCGTTCTTTCAACTAAGGAAAGACATGTGGTTTACAACAATGAAAAATTCAGCTTCAAAAAAGTTTTCAAGGTTATTGCAAAGAATGACCAGTTAGTTGTTTTCATGATTTTCGCAATGATTTCCAACGCAGGCTGGTACTTAACAAGCGGTACTGCAGTTTACTATTTCAACGATGTTTTAGGCGAACCAACGGCTCAGAGTCTTTTCTCAACAATCGGTGCAGTCGGCTCTGCTCTGGGACTTCTTGTAATTCCACTTCTCAGCAAAAAATTCTCAAACCGTACAATTTATCAGATTTCGCTTGGTATTGCCATAGTGGGCTATGTGCTGATGTACATTTTCGGACCAATTCTCAAAATCACAATTGCCCTTGACTTAAGCTACACAATTGCAAGTATCGGTATCGGTTCCATGTTTGTGGCTCAGACAATTTTCCTTGCAGATATTGTTGACTACGGCGAATACAAAATGGGAACCCGAAATGAAAGCATCACTTTCTCAATGAAAGGCTTCCTGCAGAAAATGGCTTACACTGTTCAGACAATTTTCCTCTTCGGCGGTCTGGGACTGATGAACTATAACGAACAGATTACAACAGGTCCTGTAAACGAGGCTACAAAATCAGCAATCGGAATCATCTGCTTTGCAGTGCCTCCCGTTCTGATTCTCATTTCACTGATTATTTTCAGAACAAAGTTCAGAATTCACGGCGATCTGCGTACAGAAATTCATGATCATATTTCTGCAAAAAGAGCATCAGAAAAATCTGAATAATGGTGAATTGACATGACTCTTAAATTCAAAAACAAACAGTTTAAAATAATGCAGGTTGCAGACACTCAGGAAGGTAAAAAAGTAAGTCCTGATCTGCTTAACCTTCTGAATGCTGCCATCGAAAAAGAAAAACCTGATTTAGTTGTTTATTCAGGTGACCAGATATGGAACATCGCATCTTTCAAAGGCAACAAAAAAACTGTTCACGATGTTTTATACAAAATTACCGAACCTGCACATTCAAGAAGGATTCCTTTCACAATCTGTTTCGGAAACCATGACAGACAGGTTGGCGTTTCAAATGCTGAACAGTTTGAAATATACAAAACCATTCCTTGTTTTGTCGGTGAAAGTGCCGAGGGAATTGACGGCGTTGCAAACCATGTGATTGAAATTGCAGACGGTGATGAAATCAAGTTTCTTCTTTACTGTATCGACAGTCACACCAGTCTGAAAATCGGATATGACCATGTTCACGAAAACCAGATTGAATGGTACAGAACAGTACGCGACGAATATGAGAAAAAATGCGGAAAACTTATTCCGTCAATCGTCATTCAGCACATACCTGTTCCTGAAGTTCTTGAACTTCTTAAAGAAGTAAAAAAAGGTACAAAAGGTGCAGTACAAGGTTTCAGAAATCATGCAGGCAAATGGTATATGCTTGACAAAACGAAAGTAAATGCAGAAGGCTTTATGAAAGAGTCTCCTGCCGACCCTATGGAAAACGGTGGTCAGTTTGATGCAATGGCTGAAAAGGGTGACGTAAAAGGCATTTACTTCGGTCATGACCACATAAATTCCTTCAACGGAAAAGTAAGAGGCATTGACGTTGGTTACACTCAGGGCGCAGGATTCCATATTTACGGACCGGGACTTGACAGAGGTGTAAGAATAATTGATCTGAACACAGACGGCACATTTGAAACATATGACCGAAGATACAGAGATTTAGTAGGCAAAAAGGTTAAAGAAAAATTCCGCTACACTCTCTATCAGCTTATGCCGACAAATGTATATGAGGCTTTCCACAAGGGAATAAAGATTCTGGCTATCCTCGCAATTATTGCAATAATCGTGTTGATTATAAAATTTCTGAAATAACAATCCCCTTCTCAAAGGAAGTGACTGTATGATAATCAGGCCTTACGAAGAAAAGGACAAGGAAAGTGTACGCTTCATCTGCCTTAACAGTAACGGACCGTGCAAATCATCTGAAAAAGAAATAAACTATCTGCTCGCTACATACTGCGATTATTACATTGAAGAAGAAGGCATAAACTGCTTTGTTGCTGCAGATGAAAACGATAATGCCGTAGGCTATATTTTATGTGCTGAAAATTACGATAATTTCTGCAAAGTTTTCCGCAGAAAATATCTGACAAAAATCAGCAGACGCGATATGAAACACCGGTTATATGCAGCCTTATCCGACTTTTTTCAAAGAAAATATAAAAAGATATATCCTGCGCATCTTCATATTGATATTCTTCCCCAATATCAGAGAATGGGACTGGGACATATGCTTATGGATGCACTATGCCAAAACTTAAAAAGCAAAGGTATAAGCGGTGTCTGTCTTACCGCAGGGGTAAAGAACGAAAAAGGCAGAAATTTCTATGAAAAATACGGCTTTACTCTGCTTGAAGAAATGCCTGTCGCTGCTGTTTACGCTTTGAAAATATGTTGTGAGACAAACCGGCCAGAATATCCGTAATTTTATTACAGCTCAGAAGAACTTTTTAAACTCCTACTTTGAGTAGGAGTTTTGCTTTTGTGTGATAAAATTTAGGTTGAATTTTATGAGTTTTGTATTATAATAAGGTTTGGAGGGGTAAATATGACGGAAAGAAATATCACCTTTGGCAAAAACCTTAAAGCTTTGAGGAAAAAGAAAGGCTTAACACGGGCATGCCTTGCAGAAAAAATTTCATACTCTGAAAAATCAATTGAAAAATGGGAAAGCGGAAACTCTATTCCCCCTGTTGCTACAGTATGCAAATTAGCAGAACTTTTCGGTGTTTCCGTCGACTCACTTATTTTTACCCGGAATGTGGAAATAAAATATCTCTTTGGTATTGACGGTGGAGGAACAAAAACAGATTTTCTTCTTACAGATTTAAACGGAAATGAAATAAAAAGAATTATTCTCGGTCCTTCAAACCCTGTAAGTGCAGGCATAGATAACACTAAAAAGTGTCTTGATCAAGGGATAAATCAGATCTGCGGCGACATAGACAAGCGTAAAATTTCTCTCTTTGCAGGAATTGCGGGAGGAATCAGCGGTAACAACAAAGAAACTATAAATAAATTTTTATCATCTTTCGGATTCGGTAAATTACAAAATGCAAGCGATACCGACAGTGCTCTTGAAGTTGCACTCTCCGGCGAAAACGGTGTTGCAGTAATTATCGGAACAGGAATTGTAGCTTTTTGCCAGGTTGGCGGAAAACGCCACCGAATCGGTGGATGGGGTTATCTCATTGACAAGGGCGGAAGCGGCTTTCATCTTGGTGCTGATGCACTCAACTCAGCCTTACAGTTCGTTGACGGAAGAGGCGGTAGTGAAATGATTCTGCAGATGATTGAAAAGAAGCTGAGAAAACCTCTCTCTGATTCAATCTCGGAAATATATCAGGGTGGAAATCCGTATATAGCTTCTTTTTCTTCTGTAGTTTTTGATTCTTATGAAAAAGGCGACAGAGAAGCTGAAAAAATCCTTGACAGAAACGTTTCCGAAATCGCAAAAATTATTGAAACAGGCTATGATTTACTGAAAGGTAAAAAAGGAAAAATTGTTCTCTGTGGGGGACTCAGCCAAAGACAGAATATCCTGAAACCCTTCCTTGAAAATCATCTGAGAAAAGAAATTCAATTTGAATTTTCAGATAAAGATATGGTGACAGGTGCAGTATCTCTTGCAAAGAAAAACATTAATAAAAGAGGTTAAATTATGCTCAGAACTGAAATGCGTAACCCTAAAACATATAACCTTGACAAAATGAATACACATGACATGCTGAAAATTATAAGCGATGAAAACCTGAATGTTTTTTCTGCGGTTGAAAAAGCTTTACCTGGCATTGAAAAAGCCTGTGATGCCGTAACTCAAACGATAAAAAACGGCGGCAGAGTTTTCTATATCGGCAGCGGAACATCAGGAAGGCTTGGTGTATGCGATGCAGCAGAATGTCCTCCTACATTCGGTGTACCTTATGATTTGTTCAACGGCATTATTGCAGGCGGCAGAGAGTGCATGTTCAAGGCGGCAGAAAATGCTGAGGACAACGCTGATTTATCAGTGGAAGATCTGAAAAATAATGAATTTTCCTGCAAAGATATTTTAATCGGCATTTCCGCATCAGGCTCTGCTTCTTATGTGATTTCAGCAATCAATTACGCAAAGAGTCTGGGGTCAAAAACTGTTTCAATCACCAACAATCCTGATACACAAATGGAAACACTTGCAGACATCGGCATTTGCGCCGACACAGGAGAAGAGGTTGTAACCGGCTCAACGAGAATGAAAGCCGGAACTGCACAGAAAATTATCCTCAACATGATTTCAACTGTTTCAATGACAAAATGCGGTTGCGTTTATGAAAACATGATGATAAATTTAAAACCTACAAACAAAAAACTCCGCAAAAGAATGATCGGAATTGTGACTGAAATTCTTAAATGCAATGAAGAAAAAGCAGAGGAACTTCTTGAAGAAAATTTCTGGAATATCAGGTCTACAGTGGAGGGTAAATAATGAGCATTTATAAATTGTGCGAAAACGGTGAAAGTAATTTTCACATTGTAAATCATCAATATTCCGATGAAACTGTACGCTACGCTTGCTCTGAACTTCAGAAATATATCCTCAAAGCTACAAATACAGTTATTCCCTATTTTTCTGACCGGTGTCCTATGCGCGGGCCTGAAATCCGAATAGGCGCAGATGTGCGAAATGAAACAAAATGGGAAGAAAATTTACACAGTGAAGGTTTTGTTATCCGCGGTGACGCTGAACATATTACAATCACCGGAAAAACTTCACGCGGTGTTCTTTACGGTGTTTACAGGTTTCTTGAAATTTTTCTTGGCTTCAGATGCTTTACAAAAGATGTTGAAACGATTAATACTCTTGACACTTTTGAAATTGAACTGACAGAAATCCGCGAAGAGCCTGCATTTGATTTCCGCGATGCATATTTCAGAAATGCCTTTGACGGAGATTTCTGTGCAAAAAATAAACTTAATTCAAGCCTGGGTGACATTTCAACAGCAAAAGGCGGAAGAATGAAATGGTTCAACTTCCATCATTCATTCTGTGACCTTGTGCCGGAAAAAGATTATTTCGAAACTCATCCTGAATATTTTTCTGAGATTGACGGAAAGAGAACTCGTGACAGTCAGCTTTGTCTGACAAATCCTGACGTTCTGAAAATCGCAGAAAAAACTCTCAGAAAATGGATAAAAGAAAATCCCGAATGTGTTGTTTTTTCTGTGGCACAGAATGACAATGCACTTCGCTGTCAGTGCGAAAAATGTAAGGCACTTGAAAAAGAAGAGGAAAGTCCTGCAGGACCTATAATTCATTTCGTAAACAAGCTTGCAGATTTAATAAAAGAAGATTACCCACATATTTTTCTTCACACCTTCGCTTACATGTATTCCGTTCCTGCACCGAAGAAAGTTGAGGCACGAGACAACGTAATTGTCCGTCTTTGCTCTATTGATTGCAGATTCGATAAGCCATTTGAAGTTCTTGCAGAAGAAAATACCCACGGCAGTGAAAACGAATTTGTTAGTGCCCTGAAAGATTGGCAGAATCACGCAAAGCAGCTTTATGTCTGGGATTACGCAGTAAATTTTGAAAACTATCTTCAGCCTTTTCTTCATTTCCACACACTGAAAGAAAACATTCAGTTTTTCAAAAAAACAGGTGTAAAAGGTCTGCTTGAGCAAGGCAACTTTGCCTACGGCGGAGGTGCTTCATGCGATGATCTGAAAGCATATATTATCAGCCGTCTTCTGTGGAATCCCGACACAGACATTGATGATGAAATGAAGAGGTTTTTCACTGCTGTTTACGGAAAAGAACCAGGAAGATACATCAAAGAATATGTAACTCTTATGGAAGACGCCTGTTCATCTGCACGTCTTTCCATTTATCAGCATCCTGATGCTGACTATTTAAATGATGAACTGGTTTCAGAATGTGACAAACTTTTCAGAAAGGCTATAGATTGTGCAGAAAATGAAAATCATCTTTGCAATATCCGAAAGGAATACCTTGCAATCAGATTTTTACAACTCACAAGAATGGAAATTGATACGCCCCATCGCACCGAAATGATAGAAGAATTTTTCAAAGATGTAAAAAGTTTCGGCATTACGGAAATCATGGAAAGAGTTTCTCTCCCGATTTCAAAGCACGCAATGATAATCAGCCGATATGCAAAAGAATTTGAGGGCGAATACAGAGTGTACTACATAATGCAGTAAAGGATGTGACAAAATGACAATCAGACGTTACGAAGAAAAAGATAAAGAAAACGTACGTTTTGTCTGTCTTAACAGCGACGGGCCGTGCAAAGCGAGAAAAAGACGACAGAATTTTCTGCTTACAACTTACTGTGATTACTTTATAGAAAAGGAAGGCAGAAACTGCTTCGTTGCGTGTGATGAAAATGACAAGGCGATAGGATATATTCTCTGTGCGGAAAACTATGATAATTTCAAGAAAGTTTTTTATTCAGAATATCTGCCGAGAATCAGAAAGTATGAGTTTAATTTCAGAAAATCTGCAATGAAATCAACGCATATTCAGGAAGAATACAAGAACGAATATCCTGCCCATCTTCACATTGACCTTCTTCCACCATATCAACGAATGGGTCTTGGTCACAAGCTAATGGATGCCCTTTGTGAAAATTTAAAAGAAAAAGGAGTAAAAGGCGTTTGTCTGACGATGTGGTCAGGAAACAAGAAAGGCGAAAACTTTTACAAAAAATACGGTTTCACTCTTCTTGAAACAAGAGGTACTACGGCAGTTTATGCTTTGAAATTTTAAAAGAAAAGAGTGATAAGCTTGACTGAAAATTTTGAAGAACTTTTCGGAAATATTTTAAACGAAAACAAACTTGACATCAGCATAAATTTTGAAAATTCAAAACGCACAACCTATTGCGAAAAATCCAAAAGAATCACTGATGAAAAATACATTTTAAAGATTGTTAAAAACAAAATAGATATCATCTGTTCGGGAGAAAAGAGTAAATTCTATGCTCTCTGCGATTTAGCAGAAAGAGTGAAAGAAAAAAATCTGTCCGACGGAGAGTTTGTTTGCTCTCCATCTTTTGCAGTGAGAGGTTACATTGAAGGCTTCTACGGAAAGCCGTGGAGCCACGAAAGCAGAAAATCTGTTCTGTGCCTTATGGCAAAAAACAGAATTAATGCTTTTTTCTACGCGCCGAAGGATGATAGATATCACAGAGAATTATGGCGTGAAAAATATCCTGAGGATGAACTGAAAAAGCTCGAAGAGCTGATTAAACTTTCACAAAAATATTTCATGAGTTTCAGTTTCTGCATTGCTCCCGGACTTTCGATGAAATATTCTGATGAAAAAGAATTTGAAGCCCTCCTTGAAAAAACAAAGCAGCTGTACTGTGCAGGTGTCCGCTCTTTCGGACTCCTCCTTGATGACATTGATGAAGAACTCAGCTTTGAAGAAGACAAAAAATTATACGGAGAAACAGTAAACGCACACATCGATCTTATAAACAAATATTATGAGAATCTTCTCAAAATAGATTCTTCAATCAAGCTTACTGTCTGTCCGACTGTTTATCACGGCAGAGGTGACGAATATTACATATCAAAATTAGGACAGAATATTTCACCGCTTATCAGTATTTTCTGGACGGGAAAAGACATCTGTTCCCGTGAACTGACAACGCATGAAGCACTTAAGTTTTATGAAAACACTCACCATAAAGCTCTTTACTGGGATAATTACCCCGTAAACGATTGCTCAATGTTCAACGAGATGCACATATCCCCCATTATCGGAAGAGAAAAGGATTTGTGGAAATATTCCGAGGGAATTATCGCAAACTGTATGGAATATGCTGAGTGTTCAAAAATTCCTCTTATTACAATTGCAGACTACCTGTGGGACAGTGAAAATTATGATTCACAGAAATCATGGGAAAAAGCAATAGAACAAGTCATAGGCGTGGAAAACGCAGAGAATTTCATTGTCTTTGCAGACCATCTTTATACATCATGTCTCAAAGATGCAAACTCAAGAAGGATGTATAAAGTTTTGGGAGAAATCGAAAAATCTTTCAAAAAAGGTGAAACAGAAAAAGCTTTTTCATTAGCACGTGATTACCTTGAAAAAATGAAAAAGTGCAGAGAATTCCTGAAACAGGATCTGCCCATTTGCAGAGAACTTGAAAAATGGTCAGAAAAGTTTTTTGTTACCTGTGACATAATGGAAAATATTTTTGTATTTTTGCAGACAAAAGATGATAAAGTGAAAGAAAATCTTTTATCTCTTGCCGACAAGTATATTTCACTTCCTGCAAAAATTTCAAATGATATTGATATTAAAAACGAGCTCAGAGAAGAGCTTGGAATATATTAAAAAACGGAGGTTTTATTATGGCATTCATTACAAGATTATTTTCAGCATTACTGGCAGTTATCGTAGGGCTTCCACTGCTTCTGTCATCTGTTTTTCAGAGCCTGACAAAGCTGGGATATGAAGAAAGACCTACAGAAGAAATTGCAGCAAATTTCCTTGAAGGACATGACAAATTTATTGACGAAGCAAAGGCTGACTACTGGAAAGTCGGCTATGCAAGACGCGTTCTCACTCCCGACGACATTGACTCTCACAGATATTTTCTCGGCGGATTTTTGAAATTCCCTGCACAGGAAGCAACAGGAGTTGTTGATGATTTGTGTGCAAGAGCCGTTGTACTTGACGATAATTCAGGCAGAGGTGCTGTAGCTTTCGCTTACATTGACGGCATCGGTCTCATGAGCGGCGAAATCAAAGAAATCAGAGAAAAACTCGCTGACATTACAGGCAAAGACGGACTTATCAGCATAAATGTAGGCTCAACTCATGCTCACAGCGGCATTGACACTCAGGGACTCTGGGGTAATATCCCTAAAACAGGCAGAGACGAGGGATACATGGACAGAGTTGTTGAGAAAGTTTCAGAGGCAATCAGAGAAGCTTACACAAACCGCACAGAGGGAAGCCTCTACTATTCAGAGGAATCTCACCCCGAGCTTTTCTATGACAACCGTGACCCTTATGCACTTGATGACAATTTCCATCTCTTCAGATTCGTTCCCAACGATGAGAGTAAAAAAGAAATTTACATCACAAACTTTGGTGCTCACCCCATAAATCTCGGCTGGAGCAATACTGAAATTTCAGGTGACTTCCCCTATTATATTGAACAGGCAATAAACGCAAAGGGTGCAGATTTCATCTTTGTTCAGGGCGCAATCGGCGGCGGTATCGGTAATAACATGGATGAAGAAACAGGAATCCCCACAGACCTGACCGCTTATGAAAAGATGAAAGAATACAGCCTCATTGTTGCAGACATTCTTTCTTCTCTTGCTGAAAAAGGCGAAAAGGTTGAACCGGTTATCAATATCCGTCATGAACAGATTGATTTTGAAGTGAACAACTTCGTCTTCAGACTGGCTGAAAGTGCAGGCCTTTGCAGCGTAAAAGCATTCAAGGAAGACGGTAAAATCCTTCTTACAAGTGAAATCGGTTATGTAGAAATCGGCAAGAATATCAAAGTTATTGAAGCTCCCGGTGAGGTTATGCCTGAAATTGTTTACGGCGGCTTCTATTCAGCAGAGGAGGCTTTCAACAAAACAGAATATCCTTACGATGCTCTGAACACCCTGTTTGACGAAACAGATAAAGTTCTCGTTTTCGGTCTTTGCAACGATGCTGTAGGCTACATTGTTCCCGATAACGATTATTCATCATCAGGCTCAGAAGGTCATTATGAGGAAACTGTTTCTACAGGCGACACTGCTGCTACAACCTATTCAAAAGAAATGGCAGAGCTTATTTCAAAATGGGGGTAACACAGCATGGTGATTTTACGTTTTTTAAGAATCCCTAATCTGGTCAGAGGACTTATAAATATCCTTCTCTCAATTATAATTCTCTGTATGCCCGCTTCAACCTTTACAACTCAGGAAGACACATCCGGATACATGCTCACAGGTGACAAAACTTTTTCGCAGGAAGCAGGAAAGATGTGGACTGTAGGTTACGGAGAAAAGGTTCTCACCCCTGAGGACATAAATGCTGACACATACTACATCGCAGGCTACAACACAAACAACCCTGCTAAGGGAGTTCTTGATGATATGTACGCAAAGGCAGTTTACATTGATGATAATACAGATCGCGGCGGTGTTGTGCTTTGTGCAATTGACTGTGTGGGCATCAGCCGTAAAGACATAAACGATATCAGAAAATTAGTCATTGAAAGCGGAGAAATCCCCTCGCTTAAATCAATCAACATCTGTTCCACACACACTCATTCTGCTATTGATACTCAGGGCCTTTGGGGCAAAAACTTCCTGTCTGACGGCAAAAATGAAAACTTCATGCAAAGCCTGAAAGCGAAAACAGCAGACGCAATTATCAAGGCTTACAAAGCAAGAGAAAACGGAAAGCTTTTCTTCGGTACAGCAGAAGCTGAAGACATGCAGGCTGACACAAGAACACCTGTTGAGTACAGCAAGACTATCACATCAATCCGTTTCAAGCCTGAAAACGGAAACAAAGACACTTATATTGTAAACTTCAATGCTCACGCTGAAGGTCTCGGTAGTAAAACAACAACAGTCAGTGCTGACTTCCCCGCTTACATGACGGAAGAAATAAACCGTCTTACAGGCGGTGCAAACGTAGTTTTTGTCAACGGTGCTGTAGGCGGTCTTATTACAGGCGATCAGATTGACAACTTCCTTAAAAGCGAAACCTTTGACTGCGTAGGCTACACAAAGGACTACGGAAAAAAACTTGCAAATTATGTTGTGGGTATTGCGAACGAGAAAGAGCTTTCACCCATCGTTAACGTCAAGTCTGATGTTATCAGCGTCAGATGCGATAACACGGCACTCCTCCTCGCAAGATTTTTAGGCGTGCTTAATAACGATGTGGAAAAAAACGGCAGAACTGAAGTTTCAATTATTTCAGAAGTCGCCTACATGGAGCTTGGAAATAAGCAGGTAGGAATTTTTATGATTCCCGGTGAGCTTTATCCCGAGCTTGAAACAGGAGCTTTCCTTTCAGCAGAAGAGTCAGGAACAGGCACAGCGGCAGACTATAAAGTCCTCTCCGAAATGACGGATTGTGAACACTCTTTTGTAGCAGGACTTTGTAATGACGAGCTTGGATACATTATCCCCGATAACGACTTTGTTCTCCATGAGTGGCTCCCCTACTTCAATATCCCTTATGATTCTTTTGAAAGAAAGCATTATGAGGAAACAAACTCAGTAGGCCCCGACACCGCAAGAACAATCCTTGAAAGCATGGATGAATTAATTACATCAGCAAAATAAAACTTTCCCCTCGGTTTTCACCGAGGGGAATTTCATATTCTAAAAAAACTTTTGTAACCTTTTTATGCGCTCATTTGTTATAATAGTGAAAGGACCTTTCAAACAGGCGGTGAAAAAATGACTAATGATGATTTTGAAAAAGCAGTTATACGCAACAATCAAAGACTTTTTCTGCTCGCTCTGTCTTTTACTAAAAGCACACATGATGCGCAAGACATTCTTCAGAATGTTTTTCTGAAGCTGCTCAAATATTCTGAAGAATTTACAAGCGACGAGCATTTAGACAAATGGTTAACAACAGTTTGCGTTAACGAAAGCAAAAACTACATAAAATCATTGTTCAGAAAACACCAAAGCATTGACGACTGCGAAATTGTTTCGCCGGATATTTTCGAAAATTCTATGCAGAGTGATTTATACAATGCTGTCATGTCACTGCCGAAAAAAGATCGAACGGTAATACACCTTTTTTACTACGAGGATATGTCAATCAAAGAAATTTCAAGTATATTGAAATCAACTGAATCCACCGTAAAAACAAGGCTGAGCCGTGCAAGAAAAAAACTCAAAGAAATGTTAGGAGATGAATGGATAAATGAATAAAACAAATTATAAAAATACCTTTTCACAAATCCATCCGTCTGACGAAACAGTAGAAAGGATTCTGGATATGACAAATAAAAAACAAACAATCAGTTTTAAAAAAGCATTCGCAGTTGTGCTGGTTATTGCTTTAATAATCTGTTCAGTAGGAATCATGGCTGATGCTACAACAGACGGTGCGGTAACAGAAAAAATTTCTGAAGTTGCCGACAATGTTTCAAAGAAAATCAGAGTTCTCGTAAACGGCAAAGAAGCAGACAACTTCGAAATTGTCACCGAAACAGATGAAGACGGCAGAACACATTACAAAGCCAACATTGATTTACCTGAAGGCTACGCCTCAGTCGAAGGAGTTGACGAGGCTTTGAACGAAACTGTCGGATCTGTTATTGAATTTGAGCTTGAAAGCTCCGGCAGCGATGGCGAAGATTATGTTTTCTCGGGAGAAGGCTACGATGTCGTAATTCCCGGCGGAGCTGAAGCATATGAGCCCACAACTGTAGCTGCTTCTGAATAATGCACTTCCCCTGTTCATAGCCGAACAGGGGATGATTTTTTATTCAATTGTAATTCTTACTTCACCGTTTGAAATAATGCTGAGGGTGAGTGTGCCTGTTTCGGCATCAAATTCTGTTTTCATCTTTGCACCGTTTGATCCGGTAGCAGTAACCGTGGGCTCTGTTTCATAGCCTGAAAGAATAATTACCGATTCTCTGAAGTTTTTCGGGTCGCTTCTCTTTCCGCCCTGAGCGTAAGAAAGCATAAACTCATGCTCACTTTCAAGTCCTGCACAAACAGTATCTGTGTCAAGGCGAAGATTGCATAAATCAATATTCAGACAGTTTCCGTTTTCCTTGAAAATTGCATATGTGTGTGCAACAAATGTTGTATCAAGCTTCTTTCCGCTTTCAGGCAAAGTATAGAAAACACTCTGTTCACTGTCTATTGTTTTGTTTTCGTTACTGTTGAAAACATAGATATAATCGTTTATATCAAACAGTACACCGTCACCTGTATAAGATTCTTCATAACGCTTGTTAAAGAACTTTTCCTTTATAGGATTTATGAAAAGAAGATTGAAGAAATATTTCAGGTCATTCAGAATGTAGCTGTCGGGTAAAACCGACTCAGGGTCTGAATAAATAGGAAGAATGGGAATTATATAATATCTTCCCGTCGAGGGCACCCATGTTTTTGTACAGTCAAGATAAATATTATCGAATTTTTCCTGGAAGAAAGTAAAAGAATCGCAATAAAGCCCCTGAAGAAAGTGTGCATCGTTACCGCTGACGGGATAAGATGCAGGCAGTGTCATTTTGTAGGCAACCTTGATTTTTTCCTTTACCTGTTCTTTTGAGGGCACGGCACCGTCAAGCACCATTCTGTAGAAAGGATAAAGCACATCATAGAAGGTGGGTGTCATAACAACATTACCATTTATCCAATAATAAAGTCCGCCACGAGAAAATGTGCCTTCAATTGCATAAACCGTTGCACCGCCTACAAGGTCTGCTATCATATCTATTCCGTAAAGTACAGGAGGATATTTTGAAGTGTATGCAAAATCAGGTTCATTTGGTTTAACACCTAAATCATCATATTCGGTAAATCCCTCTTCATACCAAAGGAAGTTTTCAAGGTTTACACCCCAGTTTCCGCACACGTCATCAAGCCAGCATCCCATAATATTTGACTGGGAAGCAAAATGTCTGCCGTGGCCGTTATGCTTATCCATGATAATTACATTTTCAGTGTTTGATTTGAGCAGATTATAAAGCTCTCTGTCCTTGAGAATATGGTTGACATAGTTGTTCTTTTTCCAATAAATATATTCCATATCCTGCCAGATGAACAAGCCGCCGTTTTCAGCACAAGCTTTGATACATGATTTCATTCTTGCGAGAATATTTTTATTTACACCCATGTCATTTGTTACAACGTCTGTTGCAAGATGTTCATTTGTAACACCGTTTGTTGAAAGCTCAACCTGAACATATCCAATGAGCGTCTCATGCTTTTTCATCATATCTGAAAGCTCTTCCTGAGTAAAAGGCTCACGCTCCTTGTTTGTGCAGAAGCACTCCGATTGTACAACGATAGGAACATTATATTCATCCGTCCAGGTAAGAAGCTCATCCCAGAAAGCAAGCTGCTGCTGAGGATTGAGATAAGTAGGTCCCTCGTCGATGTAAATAACTGCAAATTCCTTTATGTCATCAGGAAGCGCCCAATAAGTCAGCACCGCCTCATAGGCAATATCGTATGGTGTGGGGTTTGGAAGGAATCGTGGACAGTTTCTTATCATAAAGAGTGGGTTTTCCTCATCCACATACATGCGAAGACCGTCAACCTTTTTTCTTGTTCTCACCGCTGAACTTACAGACGGATTTTCCGCAAGAAGCTTGTAATCAGATAAAGACGCATCTGTTTCCGTGATACTATCTGCTGCTGAAATTTCAAGCGGTATCATCACAAGCATGATGAGTGCCAGAAATAAACTTAAAAATCTTTTCATGTGTCATACCTCCAATACGCAGATTCTAACATAAACAAAAAGCAAATGCAACAAAAAAATACAGCCCAGCCGACAGACTGAGCTGTATTTCAAATGATACTAACAAATTTTTTCTGCAAGCCAGAGAATCACATTAAGTATATTATTGAGAACAAATCTCAGGGCTGTAAACACATAAGGGAAATTCCACTCCCAGTCTGAAAGACTGTCGAGGTTTGCAGATAGTGATTCATCATATTCGCAAGGCTCAGTAAATGCTCTTGTACTCATCTTCGCAATGCAAAGATTTTTAGCTGCATTTCTCAGAGCGTTGCCCATACCAATCGGGTCTTCTTCGTATGTCTTTTTCAGAACAGACACATGTGAGGGATAGTTGAGAATCCACACGCCTGAAAGGATTGTATCGTTACCGTTATAAACTGCAATGACCGGATTCATGTAGCCTGTACCTGTCATGTTCCATGAATAGTCTGAAACAACGAAACCTTCAAAGCCCCATTCATTTCTGAGAACATCAATGAGAAGTGCTGAACAACCGCCTGCCCACGTTGTGCCGATTCTGTTGTAAGAAGACATGACTCCTGTGCATTTTGCTTCCTTGACGGGAATCTCAAAAGCTTTAAGATATAATTCACGTATTGTCTGCTCGTCTGCCCATGTGCATACGCCTTTTCTGTTTGTATCCTGCTCATTAAGTGCAAAGTGCTTGATTGTAACTGCAAGGCCTTCTTTGTGACATCCCTTTATCATAGCAGAAGCAAGCTTTCCTGAAATTACAGGGTCTTCAGAGAAATATTCATAGTTTCTGCCGCCGGCAGGATTTCTGTGAAGGTTTACTGCAGGAGCATACCAGATATCCGTTCCCATATCTCTTGCTTCCTTACCTACGCCCTCACCAAGCTTTTCCATAAGCTCTGTATTCCATGTGCAAGCCATAACTGCTACGCAAGGATAGGCAGTGCCAGTGTCAGTAAAAAGAATACCTTTTCTGCCTTTAACGCTTGAGGGGCCGTCATTGTCGCTTGTTTCAGGAATGCCCAGACGCTCAATTCCTCTTGTACCGTAACCACCGTCTGCGACCATCTCAGCCATTTCCTCAATTGTAAGCTGGTCAAGGAATTTATCCCACAGACTTTCATCCTCATAGACGTCTCTGAGAGTAATAACCTTGTCATAAACAACTCCTGTCTTCGGAATTGTTCCCTCTGTCTGAGGAGCCGGGAAATCATCGGCAGAAGCCAGTGCATCCTCTTTTTCAAGCTGTCTGAAAACAGGATATGCTTCTGCACCATTTTTTCTTGAAAGCACAGGGAAACCGTTATATGCGTCTTCAAAGCGATTTGAAATTTCAGTACCGGTTACATCATCATATTTTATAATTCTGTCACCCGACTGAACATATTCAAAAGAATCAATGTGTTCTCTGACATTTTCGCCGAGAATGATTTTATATGTACCCTCTTCAACTACCCATGCCTCATTTACCTTATGGTCATAGGAAGCCATGTCATCAATATCAAATGTAATTGTGACAATTTCACTTTTACCGGGAGCGAGAATTTCAGTTTTATCGAAAGCAGCAAGACAGATTGCACTCTTTTCGATACCGCCCTCGTAATAAGGTGCACTGTAATAAATCTGAACGGTGTCCTTACCGCTGACAGTGCCTGTGTTTGTAACCTTTACGGAAACGGTTATTTCGCTGCGTGTGATTTTCTTTTCAACTATCTCTTTTTCAAAGGATGTATAGGAAAGTCCGTAGCCGAAGGGATACTGTACTTTATTCTTTGCAAAGGTTTCAAAGTAACGGTAGCCAACATAAATGCCTTCAAGGTATTCAAGATATTTTCCTTCTTTTTCATATCCGTGGTCGCCAAAACAAGCACTTGACGGATAATCTGATGTTTTATAAGCCACAGTATCTGCAAGTCTGCCTGAGGGATTTACATCACCCTTGAGCATTGATGCTACAGCTGTCATACCGAATTCACCGGGAATCCAGATAATCGCCGCAGCCTTGATGCTTTCATACTCATCAAGCCATCCCATTTCCATAATATTGCCGATATTGAAAAGTACAATCACGTTTTCAAATGCACTGTCAAGCTTTTCGACAAGTCTGATTTCATCCTCTGTAAGATGAAGGATTTCAGGGTCAAGGTCCGTTTCCTCTGCACCGATTCTGCTGATTACAAGAAGAGCTGTATCCGAATATGCTTTTGCCTCTGACATAACCTTATCATTCAGCTTAGACTGAGGCATTTCCTCAAGAGAATCTTTCGCAAGAAGAATTGCAAGACCGTTATTCAGAACGGTGTTCTTTGTCTTTGGAAGTGCATTTGAACCACAGTGCTTTTCATAAAGCTTGCGAAGGTCTTTGTTGTATTCAACACCCGCTTCATCAAGCGCGTCGTAAAAAGTAACCGGGTCATCTGAAACAACACCGCCTGAGCTTGAGCTTCCGATGAAAGGACATACCGAGCCTGCACCGAAAACATTCAGCTTTTTACCGTCAAGGGGAAGTACATTTTCCTCATTTTTCAGAAGTACAATACCCTCGCTTTCAACCTCAACTGCAATTTTTGAAGTTTCTTTTATAATTTCCGGGTCAATATCACCGCTTACTGCAAAAGCCTGAGGAAGAACAGAGAACATCATAATCGTCACAAGCAAAAGTGCAAGCAGCTTTTTCATTTTTCTTTTCATAATGTATGCCCCTTTCATACTAAAAAGGGCAACCTCAAAAATCCGAATTGAATTTTCAGGGTTGCCTTGATTTAATAATACAAAAAAATTTATCTTATGTCAACTGTTTTATCCTGAGGATACTCTATTCCGATAATATTTCTGATTTCGTCCATCTGTTCCGTAATATAAAGTGTCTGTTCAGGAGTGATTACGGGACTTGATGTCAATCCCTCTGAGACACATTTACACACATGAGAAATCTGCTCTTCAAAACCATTTCCTCTGTAAGGCACAGAAATTGTTTCGCTTTCTCCGTTATTGAACTGAAGCTTAATTTCCTGAGGAGCATAAAACCTCGGAAGATATGCATAGCCTTTGCTGCCGTATACAAAGCCTTCGTTTGGTTTTCTGAGAAGTGTGGCACTTGAGATATCTGCAATAGAACTGTTTTTATATTTCACAAGAACTGCAGTGTGACTGTCTGTGCCGTTATAAAGTGACGCCTGAGCGTTAATTTTTTCAACATCCTTGCCGAGATACCAGCTTGCAAAGTTAAGTCCGTAAACACCTACATCGAGAAGTGAGCCTCCGCCGTTCTCAATCTTAAAAACGTGGTGATCCATTTCATCCTCGTCCATTGTGTAGCAGAATTTGCCTTCAACTGCAAGAATGTCACCGAGAACTCCTTCTTTTACAAGCTCCAGCATTTTTATCGTACCCGGCACAAGCCTTGCCCACATAGCTTCCATGAGAAACACATTATTCTTTTTTGCACACGCAAACATTTCTTCTGCCTCTCTTTTGTTGACAGCCATAGGCTTTTCACAGAGCACGTGTTTCTTATTATTCATCATGAGACACGAACATGTTATATGTCCTGAATGAGGTACGGCAATATATGCTGCGTCAATAACATCCGACTGAGCCATTTTTTCGTAACTGTCAAATCTTACCGGAATATCAAATTCCTCACCGAACTTTTCGGCATTTTCCTTTGTTCTTGATGCAACCGCCACAAGCTCTGCTTCTTCTACATTTTTTATTGCGGTTGCAAAGCGATGTGCAATCGTGCCAGTACCTACAATGCCGAACCTCAGTTTTTTCATGATAATCACCCCTGATTTTATTATACAGATTCACATACAAAAAACAATATCTTTGCAACATTTTTATAAAAAAGATGTAACCATCACTCTCAAAAAGCTAAAAATTCTTCTGTGACAACGAATTGCATTTTGAACAAAATTACATAATTTCATTGACTGATTTTGAAAATTATGCTAAAATACTTAGTATCAAAAAATTATTCCAAGAGGAGGAATATAATATGAAATTCAAAAAGACTCTGGCAGTTTTAATGAGCATTCTGATGCTTTTCTCCATCGCTCCCATGGCTATGGCTGCTGACGGTGCAGACGTTGATTACAAAATCGATAACCCCTATGCAAACGTAGATTTTGAAAATGACAACGTTTACAAAGCTGACCTTCATTCACACACAACCTTCAGTGACGGCAACAACACGCTCCCTGAAATGACTGAAAGACACTATGAACTTGGCTTTGATATCTACGCTGTTACAGACCACAGCTCTTGCTTCTACGGCTTTACAGAGCCTCAGCACGTTGACGTTATGAAGCTCTTCAGCCTTGTTAAGAACGGCTTTGTTGCAAGCGATGCTCTCTCAGAAGCAGGCACAGCAGCTAACGGCAACACTTACACAGTTACAACATCTGAGGCAGGCGACCAGTATTATGCACAGGCAGGCGGCAAGCAGATGATGGGCGTTCCCTTCGGAAACGAGCAGAACGGTACATCCTTCAACAACGCTCACATCAATACATGGTTTGTTGACTACGGCCACGGCAGACTTGGCGGCACAAGCTACTATGAAGATGTTATAAAGGCTGTTGACGAGCTTGGCGGCCTGAGCGTTATCAACCACCCCGGTGAATACACTAACGCAAGAGACGAAATATTCACAGCAGATGCTTACAACAAAGATGATATCATGTATAATTACAAAATCAGAAAATTTGAGCATCTTCTCATAAACTATGATTCATGCATCGGTATCGACATCAACAGTAAGGGCGACTCAAGAACACGCTTCGACAGAAAGCTCTGGGATATCATGCTTCAGGACCTTCTTCCCATCAGCAGAAATGTTTTTGCAATTGCTACAACTGACGCTCACAATCTCCATATCGTAGACTCAGGCTACACAATGCACTACATGCCCGAGCTTACATCAGCAAATCTCAAGAAGAATATGCAGGAAGGCGGCTTCTTCGCAGCAAGTAAATATGTGGGCAACCACGATGAGCTTGCAACTCTCAGAGATGAGCTTAAAGCTATCGGCACAGCAGATGCACTTGCTTTCTATGAAATACTCGACCCGCTTGTTAACAGCAGTGCCGAAGATATGGCAAACGGCGGCGAAGGCAACAAATACGAAGCTCCCGAGGGAGAAGCACGTCCACTCTTCACAAATGTTGTTGTTAATGAAAAAGAAGATACAATCACTCTTGAAGCCGAAAATGCTCTTGTTGTTCACTGGATTGCAGACGGCAAGGTTATCCACGTTGGCAATACAATCGACCTTGACGATTATTCAGACGAAATCAGAAACTATGTAAGAGCTGAAGCATACGGCAAAGGCGGCGTTATGTATACTCAGCCCTTTGCTCTTGACTATAACGGTGTTCCCAGAGGCGGCGACTTCGGCGATTACTTCGACTGGGGCGTTATCGCTTCTGCAATCTGCGACAATCTCGTAAGAGCTCTCGCATTCATCCTCCCTGTTAACCTTATCGTAAATATTTTTGGTTAATAATTTATTAATATTTTTCATTTAAATTGAACAAAAACACCTGTGGTTTTTCTACAGGTGTTTTTCTTTGGCTTTATTGCTTTTTCAAAAAAAAACAGTTATAATCATTTTGATACAATTATTAAAAAGTATTAAAACAAATAATCAAAAAGGAGAACAAAAAGATGAACGCAATTTTCATGAAGATCCTGACCGCTCTTTCAGCATTCCTTATGCTGTTCTTAAGCCCCGGCGGTCACATAGGACAGCCTGCAGTTGCTAAGAAATGTCCCGCATTCTACGGCGAAGCTGCAGTAGCAAATCCCCTTGAGGATGAAGGCAACATGCCCCTTCCTCAACATCCTTACCTTGCAACTGAAGGTACAAACGGTATGCATGGCAACTCTTACAACACAGATACATATGACTACATGGGCCCTCTCGGCATCAATCCCGTTGTTAAATCACGTTCAATGAACGTTTTCGGCGGACTTGTTGCTACACTCATGTTTGACTCACAGGGCAGAATCATGTGCATCAGCGGTAACGTTGTAGGCTTCCGCCTTCTTCTTATCGACGCTGACACACTTGAAATTCTTGCTGAAACTCGTCTTCCTCAGCGTCCCTCAACTGTTGAGGCTATAAAGACACTCAACTTCAGTGCTATTTCTTCAGACACATCAGGCGGCGCTTACTGCCACCTTCTTCCCGGTGACAGACCCATTATCGGTAACTCTGACAACATCATCCAGATTTACTATATCGATGAATCATCAGGTAAGCCTGAATGGAAAATCGAGCATGAATGGGACATCGACCATCTTCTTCCCGAAGGTTCAAACCTTACAGACGCAATGCCTGACTACGATGGCAACATCTGGTTCATGACTCGTCCCGGTGAAATCGGTTACATCGAAAACGCTATGGACGAAGAAGCAAGAAAAGCTGAGCCTAAAGTTCACATCATGAAGCTTGAAGGCGAAGAAGTTCAGAACACATTCGCAGTTTGCGATGACGGTATCTACATCGTTTCCGACACAGCTATGTATCGTTTTGATATTGCTGAAAACGGTGATCCCATCTATACATGGAGAACTCCTTATGACAGAGGTACAACTCTTAAGCCCGGTGCTATCAACCAGGGTTCAGGTACAACTCCCACACTCCTTGACGTTCCCGTATACGACAAGGAAGGCGAAGGCGCTGTTCAGGTTGGCGTAAGAAAGCTCTGTGCTATTACAGACAACGCTGACGGCAGAGTAAACATCGTTGTTTACGACCGTACAACAGGTGAGGTTGTTGACCAGTATCCTCTCTTCACAGAAGGCAAGTCTGTAAGTGAAAACTCAATCGTGGCTTACGGCCGTTCATTCATCATTGAAAACAACTATTCAGAATCAGGTGCAGGCTTCCTTGAAAACAACCCCACAAGTGAACCCGGTGTTACAAGACTCGATATGAACTATGACTGCACAAAGCTTGAGCTTGCATGGCACAGCGAAGAAGCATCTGCAACAGTTGTTCCCAAGATGTCAACAGAAAACGGTATTCTCTATCTCTACACAAGAGTTCAGAATGATGACATTCCCAAGAGAGCAGTTGCATGGTACTTCACAGCAGTTGATTTCAGAACAGGTGAAACACTCTACAAGGTATTTACAGGTTGCGGTAAAAACTGGAACAACTCATACGGTCCTATCACAATCGGACCTAACGGTCATGCTTATGTAGGCGTATTCAATGGTCTTATCTCAATCGAAGACGTACCCGCAAAATAAAATTATATTCTGAAAGCCATCGGGAAGCCGATGGTTTTCTTTTTATTGACTGAAAAAATATAATAGTGTATAATAAAATGCATAAAGTATAAAGTGGGTGTTCAAATGAGAACTGTCAGAGATTTTTACAATTACCTTGATGTTATAGCTCCCTTCTCTTCTGCAGAAAACTGGGATAACAGCGGCTTACTTGTAGGCGGTTTTGACAGAACAGTCCAAAGAGCAGCCGTAGTTCTTGACCTTAACTCAGAAACTCTCGAGCAGGCAATTTCCCTTGAGGTTGACCTGATTATTACTCATCATCCCGTAATTTTCAAAGCACAGAAAGCTTTCCTCGATGATTCTTTAGCATACAAGCTTGCAGAAAACGGAATCAGCGTTATCGCAACCCATACTCCTTTTGACAGTGCAGAGGGCGGTATCAATGACATTCTTGCAGAAAAGCTTGAACTGACAAAGGTTGAAATTCTGTCACTGAGTGATTGTGAAGGACTTCTTCGTGTAGGTTTCACCGACACAACAGATGCCGATGAGTTTGCTCGTTTTGTTTCTGAACAACTTGGCGCTGATGTACGTTACTGCGACGGCGGCAAAGAAATTGAAACGGTTGCCGTTTGTGGCGGTGCAGGTGCAGAGTTTGCATCAGAAATCGCAGAAATGGGCATTGATGCTTTCGTTACAGGTGATGTAAAATACCATGAACTTCTTGACGCAAAAGAAGCAGGACTTACACTTATTGCTGCAGGTCATTTCGAAACCGAAAACCCTGCAATGGCAATTCTTGCAAGCAAATTGAGAGGTAATTTCTCAGAAACAGACATTATCGTACTCTCACAGACTAACCCCGTAAAATATATAAACGCAAAGGAATTCTGAAATGGCACTTGACGGCATATTCTTAAAACAGGTAAAAAATGAAATTGAAAAAGAAGCTGTTTCCATGCGTGTGGAAAAAGTACATCAGCCTTCAAAGGAGGAACTGGTGCTGATTCTCCGCGGCAGAAACGGTCAGAAGAAGCTTTTACTTTCTGCCCGCGCAAATAGTCCGAGAATACATTTCACAACCCACGCTCCTGAAAATCCAAAAACTCCTCCTATGCTTTGTATGCTTCTCAGAAAACATCTGACAAGCGCAATGATTACAGGATTCAGACAGGTTGACAGTGACAGAATTCTTTTCATCGATTTTGATTCAACAAACGAAATCGGCGACAGAGTTTCACTTTCCCTTGTAATTGAAATTATGGCTCAGCATTCAAACATAATTTTAATTAATTCTGAAACAAATATTATTATTGACTCATTGAAGAGAGTTGATTTTTCAACATCCTCAGTCAGACAGATTTTACCGGGACTGACTTATGCTCTTCCACCAAAACAATTCAAGCTTGATTTATTTTCAGAAAGTTATGACAAAATTACAGAAAAAATTCTGTCATTCAGAAACAAAAATCTTTCATCAGCTGTTCTTTCTTCAATCGAAGGCATTTCACCTATAATCAGCCGTGAAATCGCTTTCAGAGTTTCAGACAATGATGAGTTCTGCTCTGAACTTGACGAAAACAAAAAAGAAAAATTAAAAACAGTAATTGCAGAAATTCAGGAAACAATAAAGACAGACTGCACCGCTCCTTTCATCGTTGAGGATGAAAACTCCCGTCCTGTCGATTTTGCTTTCATGGAGATAAAGCAATACGAAAGCGTCAGAAAAAGTGTAAAAGAAGACAGTTTTTCTTCTCTTCTCGACAGATTCTATTATGAGCGTGACAGACTTGAAAGAACGAAGCAGCGTTCAGATGACCTTTACAAAAAACTTGGTAATTTAATTCAGAGAATTTCAAAAAAAATCAACCTTCAGATCGCAGACCTTGCACAGTGCGCAGACAGAGAAACTCTCAGAATAAATGCAGAACTGATTTCAGCAAATCTTTACAGACTTGAAAAAGGTGCTCCATATTACGAAGTCGAAAATTATTACGATGAAAACAAATTAATCCGAATCAAGGCTGACCCTGCACTTACTCCTACTGCAAATTCCCAGAAATATTTCAAGGAATACAGGAAAGCAAAAACTGCTGAAAAAATGCTCACCGAGCTTATCGAAAAGAACAAGGAAGAACTGGAGTATCTTGAATCGGTTCTTGATGCGCTGAGTCGTGCTGACGGTGAGGATGAAATAAACGAAATCCGCCACGAGCTCAGTGAAAACGGCTACATGAAATCAAAACAGAAGGATTCAAAAAACAAATCACAGAAAACCCTTCCACCGAAAAAGTTTATGTCTGAAGACGGCTTCACAATTCTTGTGGGCAGAAACAATATACAGAACGATAAGCTTTCTCTTAAGACTGCAAGAGGAAACGACATGTGGCTCCACACCCAGAAAATTCATGGCTCACACGTTATAATCGTATCTGACGGAAAAGAAATTTCCGACCTTGCAATTGAACAGGCAGCAATTATTGCCGCTTACAACAGCAAAGCAAGATATTCTTCGCAGGTCCCCGTTGACTACACTCTTGCTAAAAATCTGAAAAAGCCAAACGGTGCTAAACCCGGTCTTGTGATTTATCATGTTTACAACACTCTGTTTGTAAAGCCTGATGAAAAGCTTGTCGAAAAATTAATGCAATAATTTCTGAATATTTTCTATTTCTCCGTCCAAACTATCTTTGACAGGAGGAGATGAAAATATGCTTGATAAAATATCCTTAGTCCTCGTCATCATCGGTGCCCTTAACTGGGGTGGAATCGGTTTGTTCCAGTTTGACCTGGTAGCGTGGATTTTCGGCGGTCAGGATGCTATCCTCAGCCGTATTATTTACACCCTCGTTGCCCTTGCAGGTGTCTGGTGCATTTCACTCTTGTTCAGAAGAACTGATGAACTGGTCGAGTCAACAAGCATGAACGACGACGTTCATTAAAAAATGCCGATATACCATCGTCGTATATCGGCATAATTTTGGAGATAATTATGAAATATTACATAACAAAAATGAGCGGTTTTTCCGAAGAAAAACAGAGAGAATTTTTCTCTTTTCTTGACAAAGAAAAAAAGGCAGAATACCTCTCCTCTTCAAACGAAAACAGAAAAAAATCTATCCTTCTTTCTCAGGGGTTTGCTAAAGAAAAAATTGCAGAAGATTATTCCCTTGAAAAAAAAGATATTATTTTTTCAGTTACACCTTTCGGAAAACCATACTGCAAAAGTCACGGAGAAATTTATTTTTCTCTCAGCCATTCCGGAGATTTTCTCGCCCTTGCAGTAAGCGACAAAGATGTAGGAATTGACATTGAGAAAATCAGAGAAGCCAAAGAAAATTTAGTTAACAGAGTCTGCTGTAAAAACGAAAAAGACGAAATTTTTTCAAGTGATAAACCTGATACGGAATTCACAAAAATCTGGACAAGAAAAGAAGCATATTTAAAAGCCCTCGGTACCGGAATTGACCGAGAGCTCATAACAATTGATACAACTGATGAGAAATTAAAATTCACAACAGAGATAACTGAAAATTTTATTGTTTCTGTTTTTTGTCTTTAAAGAAAAGCAAACCTACAAAAATAATCATTGGGAATATTGCTGAAATCATCATACCTGTTCTCAGTCCCGCCTGTTCTGCATCAAGAGCAAAACGTGAAGCAAATGTAACAATGTGTTCATTTGACTGAGAAAGGTCAGAAACCTTTCCTGAAAGCCACGGACCGAACGAACAGCCCAAATCACCGCAAAGTGCAAGTACACTGAACATGGCAGCACCGCCTTTGGGATATTTTGAAGCTGCAAGAGTAAGTGTACCGGGCCACATAAGGCTGACACCCACACCGCAAAGAGCACAACCGGCAAGTGACAGATAGGGATTGAGCGAAAGCCCTGCAGTAAGATAACATACAAAAGCCAGAACAGAACTGCACATCAGAAGCTTCTGCATATTGATTTTCTCTTCAAACTTTGCACCGAGCAAGCGTCCCGCAAACATAAAGATTGCAAAAAGACATGGTCCCAGCAAATCTCCGGTTACCTTGCTGACTCCAAGACCTTTTTCCGCAAACATGGATGACCACTGCACCATAGAAAGTTCTGACGCACCGCCACCTATCATAACAATCATAGCTATAACAAAAATCCTCGATGAAAAAAGTTCTTTCAGCGGGGTTTTTTCTTCTTTTGTAAGAGTAGGTTTCATAGGCACAAGCAAAAACCTTATGAAATTATAGGCCGGAACAAGAGCAAGCAGGAAAGACAGAATATACCAGTTATGCTCTCCGAAAACTTTGATAAATACAGTAGTTACAATAACTGTCATGCATTGACCGAGGCAATAAAAGGAATGAAGGAAGCTCATAGCGCCACTGCCGAGCTCATCGGAAATTGAATCTACAATAGGGCTGAGTACCGTTTCCTGAAATCCTGCACCTACCGCATAAATAATTGAACAAATCACAAGTCCCGCAAAGGAATTTTCCATTACTCTCGGCAGAATGCCAAGCATAAAAAGTCCCGCCGCAGAAAAAGCATGAGAAACAAGAGCAGTCATTCTGTAGCCCATTCTGTCCACATATTTTATGCTGAAAACATCAACTGCAAGCTGTGTCAGAAACAGAATTGAAACCAGACTCGCAAGTTCTGAAATGGTAATACCAAAACTTTTTCTGAATATAACAAAAAGCAGTGACGGAAAGTTATTTATTATCGCCTGAACAGCAAAGCCTATGTAACAGGAAATTGCTGTACTCTTATACGTAAGCCTCTTTCTCATTTTACACCTCTCTAAAAACACTTACATTATTATACTCTCAAATACATGACAAATCAACCGAAGAATTTTTATTTTTTTATCAAAAACCATTGACATTTTTTGACATAAGGAGTATTATGGAGTTCAAAAATTTTTCGGTTAACGAATGTATGGAGATGTTTTTAATGGACGAAAAGCTTATCAAAGAACAAATTTGTGACGTGTGTCACAGAATGTGGCAGCTTGGCTGGGTAGCAGCAAACGATGGCAATATCACTGTTAAACTTGACGATGGTAATTTCCTTGTAACTCCCTCAGGAACAAGTAAAAGCTTTATCACACCTGAAATCCTTATTAAAGTTGACAAGGACGGAAACGTGCTTGAAGGCCCCGAAGGCTACAAGCCATCTTCAGAAATCAAAATGCACTTCCGTTGCTACGAAAAGAGAGATGATGTAGGTGCTGTTGTTCACGCTCATCCCCCTGTTTCTACAGCTTTCGCAGTAGCTCACATCCACATGGATGACTATATTATGCCCGAATCAGTTCTCACTCTCGGCTCTGTACCGATTGCACCCTACGGAACTCCCTCAACAAATGAAGTTCCCGACGGAATTGAACCCTTCCTTAATGAGCACGATGCAATCCTTCTTGAAAACCACGGTGCTCTCACAATGGGCGTTGACCTTCTGACAGCTTACTACAGAATGGAAACTCTTGAGCTCTGGGCAAAAATCAGCATGAATGCACGTCTTCTCGGCGGTGCGAAGGAAATCTCAAGAGAAGATATCGACACTCTTATGGACCTTCGTATCAACAGATACAACATTACAGGCAGACATCCCGGTTACAAAAAGTATAATAAATAAGATTTTCAGACCGCATCTAAAAAATGCGGTCTTTTATATTGCATTTTCCCTCATAATATTGTAAAATAAAATGATATATTATGTGGAGGAAAAAGTCATGCCCGAAGGTAACGAAATCGAAATAACAGGAGTTGTAGAAAGCGTTACCTTCCGTAACGAGGAAAACGGTTTTACCGTCCTTGACCTTAATTGCGAGGGCGAGCTTGTTACCGCTGTTGGTGTTCTTCCTCACATTGATGCAGGGGAAAACCTGAGACTTATGGGACACTTTGATTTTCATTCCTCTTTCGGAAGACAGTTTAAAATCAAGCTCTGTGAAAGAACAATGCCCAAAAGCACCGCAGACCTTTTAAAATATCTGTCATCAGGTGCTGTCAAGGAAATAGGTCCTGCAACTGCCGCAAAAATTATTGACGCATTCGGTGAAAACACATTTGACGTTCTCGAAAATGATCCTGACAGACTTTCCACAATCAAGGGCATTTCCAGAGCCAAAGCCGTGAGAATTTCCCGTGCATTCAAGGAACAGTTTGCAATACGCGAAATTATGATCCGCCTTGAGCATTACGGAATGTCGCCAACAGAATGTCTCCATGCCTTCAAGGCATTCGGAAATAAAACAATTGAAATAATTGAGGATAACCCTTACCTTCTGTGTGATGAACGGATAGGCATAGGCTTTGAAAGAGCCGATGCTATTGCAAACAATCTCGTCCTTGCTCCTGATTCTGATTTCAGGGCAAGAGCCGCAATTGTATATATCGTAAAACACAATCTTTCAAACGGTCACACTTGTATTCCGAGAGAAAAGCTTATTGAGTCAGCGGCAATGTTCCTTGAAACCTCTCCCGAAAAAATCAGTGAACAAATCGATATCACAGTCCGGAACAAACAGCTGGTTGAAGAAGAATTCGGCGGCAAGGACTATCTTTTTATTCCCCACATTTATGCAGCAGAAAAGAAAATCTGCGACAGAATAAAACTTCTCGTACAGTTTCCCCCTGCAGGCAGTAAAACTCTGCAGAAGGATATACAGAAAATTCAGGAAGACAACAATATTTCCTATGAGGGAAAACAGCTTGAAGCCATCACTACGGCAGTTGAAAAAGGAATCCTTATTCTCACAGGCGGTCCCGGCACAGGTAAAACCACTACAATCAACGGAATTATTGAGCTTTTTGAAAGTCATGGTCTGAAAACAGCTTTGTGTGCTCCGACAGGAAGAGCAGCGAAAAGAATGTCTGAGGTAACAGGCAGAGAAGCCAAAACAATTCATCGTCTTTTAGAGGTTGAATTTGACTCTGAAGAAAAGCAGACCTTCGCAAGAAACATCAGAAATCCGCTGACGGTCCAGGCGGTAATCGTAGACGAGCTTTCAATGGTTGATGTGTGCCTTTTTGCAGCATTGCTTGATGCTCTGCCGTTAGGATGCAGACTGATTATGGTCGGCGATTCAAATCAGCTTCCGCCTGTGGGCTCTGGCAACGTTCTTCACGACCTTATAAATTCCCGTCTTTTACCTACAGTTGAACTGACAGAGGTTTTCCGCCAGGCCATGGAAAGTCTTATTGTCAGCAATGCTCACAGAATTGTAAAAGGCGAAAACATAGATACAAATGATAAAAACAATGACTTTTTCTTCATGGGACGCACCGTTCCCTCTTCAGCAGCACAGACAGTCAGCGATCTGCTGACTTCCCGCCTGCCGAAGGCTTATGGTTACTCACCTCTTGATGACATTCAGATTTTGTGCCCTTCAAGAAAAGGTGAGACAGGCACAATCAACATCAACCGACTTATTCAGATGTGCATAAATCCCCCTTCAAAGGACAAAAACGAAGTCAATACTCAGGGAAGAGTTTTCCGCGAAGGTGACAAGGTAATGCAGGTTAAAAATAACTATGATATTATCTGGACAAAAGGCGAAGAAAGCGGAACAGGAATTTTCAACGGTGACATAGGTATTCTTGAAAAAATCGATCTCAAGGCAGGAATCATGAAAATTGTCTTTGACGATAAGGTGACGGAATATCCTACAGAAAGCTTTTCCGAGCTTGAACTTGCCTATGCAATAACGGTGCACAAAAGTCAGGGTAACGAATTCGATGCAGTTATCATGCCTCTCATAGGACTGCCTCAGCAATTATCTTACAGAAACCTTCTTTATACAGCTGTCACAAGAGCAAAAAAGCATATGATTATTGTTGGCAGTGTGGAAGAAATGAGAAGCATGATTGCAAACAATAAAAAATCAAAAAGATATTCTGCACTTAAATGGATGCTTGAAAGATGAGAAGAGTAAAGGATAATTTTGTAAAAATAAATCTTTTTCAGCGATTTGTTTTTCTTAACAGATGCAGGCTATGTGCTACTGTAATTCCCATAAACGAAAACCTTTGCCATGACTGCAATCCTGAAAAGCATCGGATTTTGCAGGAGGAGCTATCCCGTCGTATTATGACGACAAGAAGCTTTGATAAACACACCTGCCCCTTTTATTATGAAGGCTGCATCAGAAAAGGAATTCATAAATTCAAATATGACGGTCACAAAAGATGCTCCGAATTCTTTGCTGAAGAAATGGCAAGCGTTATCGAAAGAGATTTTGAAGATGAAAAACCCGATTTTATAACATGCGTCCCCATGACAAGAAAGAAGAAAAGGATGCGTCAATACAACCAATGCGATTATCTTATAAAACATATTTCAAAAGCCTTCGGATATAAGTTTACACCTGACCTGCTTGTTAAAACAAAAGACACACCAAGTCAGGTAACACTCAGCGGTAAAGACAGACTCAACAATCTGAAAGGTGCATTCAATGTAAATAAAAAATATGATATAAAAGGCAGAACAATTCTTCTTTGTGATGATGTTATGACAACAGGCAGTACACTTGAAGAATGTTCAAAAACCTTGAAAAAAGCAGGTGCTGAAAGAGTCATCTGTGCAACCATAGCAATGAGAAATGAAAACATCTGAAAGGAGGTCTTCAAAAATGCTGGGTACAAACATAGGAATCGACCTTGGTACAACATCAACCGTAATTTATGTTGAAGGTAAAGGAATTGTAATTTCAGAGCCCTCTGCCATAGCTTATGACAGCGACACAGGCGACATAATTGCTGTAGGCTCAAGAGCATACGAAATGTATGAAAAAACTCCCGACTGCATAACAGTTGTAAGACCTCTTGAAGACGGCGTTGTTTCCGATTTTACTGCAACACAGCATATGCTCAGCTGGTATCTTCACAAGGTTGCAGGATATAAATTTTTCAAGCCCAATATTGTTGTCTGCATGCCCTCCGGTGTTACAGACCTTGAAAAAAGAACACTTCTTGACATTGCTACTCTCTCAGGAGCAGGAAGAGCCTGTCTTATCGAAGAACCTCTCGCCGCGGCAGTAGGTGCAGGAATAAAAATGAGCAATCCCTCAGGCACTCTTGTTGTGGATATCGGCGGAGGCACTACCGATATTGCAGTTATCACTATGGGAAGCATTGCCGTTTCTGACTCCGTAAAGGGTGCAGGAAACGGATTTGACAAAGCAATACGAAATTACCTCAAAAGAGAAAGAAATATAATTGTAGGCCTTAAAACAGCCGAAAGCATAAAGAAACAGATCGCCTGTGCAAGATTCAGACAGGATGAAATTACAATTCTTGCAAAAGGCAAGGATTATATCACAAGTCTTCCCACCTATTTTGAAATATCCTCTGCTGAGGTTTTCCTGGCAATGAGGGAAAGTCTTGAAAACATTCTCGACGGCATATACAGTGTTCTTGAAAAAACATCTCCCGATTTAGTTTCGGATGTAATGAAAAACGGCATATATATCACAGGTGGCGGAGCACTCATACTTGGCATTGATGAAATGATTGAAAGCCGAACAGGAATCAGAACGATAATTGCCGATGATCCCCTCAACTGTGTGGCAAAGGGTACCGGCATGGCACTCAAGGATATGAATATTCTTCAGAATAACGGCTACATCTTCAAAACCCGTGAACAGGTCAAGGGTTACAGTGAAGACAGTTCTACCTAAGGAGGTTTATAGTATTATGGAAATGGATGCATGGAATTTAGGCATTGAACCGGGCGGACTTACAAGTAAAACAGAAATAAAGCTTCTTATCTGCTATCTTCTGAAAAGCCTTGATGCTCCCCTTTCAAAGCTTCAGCTCAGCGATATCATTCAGGGCGAAGGCCTTGCGAACTATTTCGAGCTGATACAAGCTCTTGATGAACTGATAAGAGATGATAACGTACGCATGGACCTTGACGGCACTGATGAAATTCTTACAGTTACTTCCAAGGGGATCGAGGCAGTAAGAAGCCTTGAAATGGATTTTCTTCCCCGAAGCGTAAAAGAAAAGGCAGTCAACACTGCAATTCGTCTGCAGACTCTTGCAAGAAGAGAGAAAGAAAATAAAATTGAAGTTGAAAAGCTTGAAAACGGCTTTAATGTAACCTTCTTTTTCGGCGACGAAAAAAATCAGCTCATGAAGCTTACAATTTACGTGGCTGATGAAATTCAGGTAGAAACAGTCAGAAAGAATTTTCTTGATGATCCAATAAAACTTTATTCAGAGATTATCACATCTCTGACAGTATAAAAAGGAGTTGTAAAAAATGGCAAAATATACTATCGGTCTTGACTACGGTACACTCTCCGGCAGAGCACTTATCGTAAACGCAGAAACAGGTAAAGAGCTTGCAAGCTCAGTTTATGACTACCCCCATGCCGTAATGGATGAATACCTTCCTTCAGGCAAAAAGCTTGGCAACGACTGGGCACTTCAACATCCTCAGGATTACCTTGATGTAATTTACAACACAATCCCTGATGTTCTGAAAAAGTCAGGAGTTGCAAAAGAAGATGTTATCGGTATGGGTATTGACTTTACAGCATGTACAATTCTCCCCGTAACAGAAGACGGCACTCCTCTCTGCTTCCTTGATGAATACAAGGATGAGCCTCATGCTTATGTAAAGCTCTGGAAGCACCATGCAGCTCAGAAGCACGCAAACAAAATCAACGAAATTGCAGAAGAAAGAGGAGAACAGTGGCTTAAAAACTATGGCGGTAAAATTTCCTCTGAATGGGCACTTCCCAAGCTCTGGCAGATTCTCGAAGAAAAACCTGAAATTTACGACAGAATGGACAGCTTCGTAGAGGCTGTTGACTGGGTTGTAAGAATGCTCACAGGCAAGGATGTCAGAAACTCCTGCACAGCCGGCTACAAAGAGATGTGGAACAAAACAACTTCTTTCCCCTCAAAAGATTTCTTCAAGGCGCTTGACCCCAGACTTGAAAATGTAATTGAAGATAAAATCAACAAAAACCTTCCCATCACTCCCAGCGGAACATACGCTGCAGGTCTTTCAAAAGAAATGGCTGAAAAAATCGGTCTCTGCGAAGGTACTGCCGTTGCTGCAGGTATTATCGACGCACACGTTTTCGTTCCTGCAGTCGGTATTTCAAAAGCAGGTCAGATGCTCGCTATCATGGGCACATCAACATGCCACATGCTTCTCGGTGAAGAAGAAGTACAGGTTGAAGGCATCTGTGGTGTTGTTGCTGACGGTATTATGCCAGGCTTCTATGGCTATGAAGCAGGTCAGGCTTGTGTGGGCGACCATTTCCAATGGTTTATCGACAACTGTCTTCCCAAGTCATACTATGATGAGGCTGAAAAAGCAGGAATGAATATACATAAATTCCTTCGCTCAAAAGCTGAAAAGCAGAGAGCAGGCGAGCACGGACTTATCGCTCTTGACTGGTGGAACGGTAACCGTTCAATCCTTGTTGACGTTGACCTTACAGGTATGATTCTCGGCATGACACTCCAGACAAAGCCCGAGGATATTTACAGAGCGCTTATTGAAGCTACCGCATTCGGCACAAGAATGATTATCGAGGACTTCCGTAAATTCGGCGTTGAAGTAAACGAATTTTTCGCAGCAGGCGGTATTTCACAGAAAGACCCCATGACAATGCAGATTTATGCAGACATCATTAAAATGCCCATTAAAATCGCAGGCAGTGAACAGGGCGGTGCGCTGGGTAGCGCAATCTTCGGTGCAGTTGCTGCAGGCAAAGAAAAAGGCGGTTATGATGACGCTTACACAGCATCTGAAATTATGGGTAAGGTCAAAGACACTGTTTACTATCCTAACGAGGAAGAATCAAAGGTTTATGACAAGCTCTTCGAGGAATACAAAATCCTTCACGATTACTTCGGCACAGGCGCAAACGATGTAATGAAGAGACTCAAGGAAATCAAGAAATAAATTTAAACGAAAGAAACCGACCTATGAAAATCATAGGTCGGTTTTTCTATGTATAGTTATCAATATCCGTGGTCTTCGTGTTTCCATTCACCGCCACTGTTTCTTACCAGAATCCAGAGCCAGTTTTCACAAAAATCCGGGCCAAGGCTTTCATCAGCATCATCGCCTACATCGAAGGATGACACAAAAACAATAACTTCGTCTGCATCAGATCTCTCTTTAAAGCCCTGATAGTCATCAAGCTCTTCATCGCCCACATATTCCATCTGTGTAAGTGTACAATCTGAAAAATGTTTTTCAAAATATTCTTTTGTTACATCAATTGCCGCTTCTATTTCTTCGTCGGTATATATTTCCGAGTCAACCTTAGTAATCTTTACATTTTCCGCGTTACCATCTTTCACCTTAGTCGCGCAGGAGGATAAACTGAGCAAAAACACTAAAGATGTAAATAAAGAAAGTAATTTTTTCATATCGTACACCTCCATTCAAGGCACTGAATAATCAGTGATTACTGCTGAGGAATAAGGTCCTTGATAAAGCCGAAAAGAAGATCTACAAAGAACCATGTAATCCACTGGAGAACTGTGAACTTGACTTCAACTGAACAGATATCTGTCACTGTGTTTCCTTTTTCATCTGTAACTGTAACTGTTATCTGCGTTGTTCCTCTGTTTTTACCTGTTACAACACCGTCTTCATCAACTGTAGCAATTGATTCATCTGCAACCTCATAAGTAACTGTGTAATTCACATTACCGAGCTTTTCGATAGTAGGATTAAGCGGTACAGCATCATCCCTGTTGATTGTAAGGTTGTGGATTGTGACTGAAACAAGCTTGCTGAGTTTTTCTGTATAATCTGCTTTGTAGCTGTCACCGCAGTTTGCACATGTGTATGTTGTAAAGCCCTCAGTTGTGTAAGTAGGCTCTGTGATTATGCCTTCATATGCATGGCCGATAGCGGGAATTTCTTCCTTTTCTTCATTTCCGCAGACTGTACATGCGTGTGTTCTTTCGCCTGCTTTTTCACATTCAGCCTCTGTAATTACTGTCCAGTCGCCGTATGAGTGACCGAGAGCTTCAGTCTGAGCACCTACGTAGCTGTCACCGCAATCAGAGCATGTAAATGTTGTGAAACCACCGTCAGTACATGTGGGAAGTGTTATTGCAGGAGCATATGAATGTCCCTTTGCAGGCACTGTGCCCATTTCGATGTGACCCTCTTCATCCTTATCGCATACTGTACACTCTCTGTACTTGATGCCTTCTTCTGTGCATGTTTCATCCACGTCAATTACCCAGAGACCGTATTTATGACCGAGAGCAGGAGTAACGTCTGTATCGTAGAAGTCACCACAGATTGAGCATGTGTGTCTTGTAGCACCGTCAACTGCACATGTAGCTTCGACTTTTTCTTCAATGCTGTAATCGTGACCGTCATTTTCTACGGGGAACACAAATTTAACTACATATGTTTCACCGTCAAATGTAAGCTCCGTTTCTGTCTTGTTGCCCGCTTTGTGCCAGTCTGTGAAGGTGAGAACATATTTGCCTTCAGCTTCTGCAATTGATGTACCGTCGATTTTAAGAGTAATTTCTTTATCGCTTAATGTTTTTTTACCAAGCTCAATTGCAGATGCATCTTTATCTGCAGTAATAATAATTACAACCTCTTCTGATGAAGCTGTAGCTCCGATAAGTGCAAGGTCGGAAGCCAGCTCTGCAGCAAGTTCAACATCACTTGTATCAGCGTATGTAACCACTGCGTTTGTGAGAGCTGAATTGTTTTCACCGATTGCGATTTTGCCCCACTCTGTCTTTGTACCGTCGAAGTAAACATTTTTAAGAGCAGTACATCCTTCAAAAGCAGATGCACCGATTGTAAGAACACTGTCGGGAATCTTTACGCTTTCCATTTTGTCTGAGCCTGAGAAAGCACCGTTTGCAAGAGCTGTAACACCAACGGGAATTTCAGCCTTTGCACCAAGCTTGTTTGCAGGGCAATAGATAAGTGTAAGCTTGGTTTTGTTGTAAAGGACACCGCTTTCTGTCATATAGTCTGCATTATCTGCAGAAACTTCAACATCAATCTCTGTGCCTGCAAAAGCCATGTCACCGATAGTCTTTACATCCTTGCCGATAACAACCTTTTCAATTCCTGTTTTGCCTGCAAAAGCCTTTTCACCGATACCTGTTACTTTGTAACCGCTGATTGTTGCGGGAATTTCCACTGTACCTGAAAGTGAATCGTGACAGCCGAGAATTGTAGCCTCATCACCAACGATTGAAATATTGAACTCTCGCTCGCCACATCCTGAGCATACGTTATTTACAAACTTATGACCAAGAGGAGCAAAGTCTTCTCTTGCTTCTTCGCCACAAGCACATTTGCTTACTTTGTAGCCTGCTTCTGTGCAAGTAGGTGCAACATCTTCTGTCACAACAAAAGCGTGCTCGTGAGGAATCACTTTATATGTAAACTCAGCCTTTGTAAAAGGTTCGTTTCCGATACCGATTACAACATTTTTCCATTCTTCCTCTGTAAGGTCTACAGTAACCTTTTTAAGACCTGCACACTCTGAGAATGCTGAATCACCGATTGCTGAAATCTCTTTGGGAAGATTAACCGAAGTAAGCTCACCCTTTGATGCAAAAGCAAAATCAGCAATTACTTTTGTGCCTTCCTTTACTGTGTAATCGCCCTTTACAGAACTTTGTGCTTCAATAAGATATGCACCGATGTAGAGCACACCGTTTTCCCAGTTTGAAGAAGTGTTGTAGTATCCTGTTTTATAGAAAGCACATGTACCGATATCTTTTACATCTGCAAGAATTGCAATCGATGTGATTTCTGTTTTGTTTTCAAAAGCACTGTCTGCAATTGCATTTACTTTATATCCTTCAATTGTTTCAGGAATAATAACTGAACCGCCGATGCCGTTATAGCCTGTGATCTTTGCATTTGTACCGTCTGTTACAACAACAAATTCCTTGACTGAACAGTTTGAGCACACGTTATCCTTGAAAGCATGTCCCTTTGCAGGAATTGACTCTGTATATGAATGTCCGCACTCACATTTGTATGTAAGAACACCTTTTTCCGTACACGTAGGTGCAGTTGTAATTGATGATGTGTATGAGTGGCCGTGCTCTTCTCCGCCTGCATATGTAATCTTTGCTCCGAGAATAGCATTGTTGTTTGTGCCGATTTCAATTGCTTTCCACTCAGTTTCACTACCCTCATAGTAAACCTCAGCAATATTTATGCAACCATAGAAAGCTGATGCACCAATTGTTTTTACATCCTTGGAAATTGTAACAGCTTTAAGATTTTTTGCATTTGAGAAACTAAGCACTCTGACATTCTGAATGCCTGCTCCGATTTTGAATGTCTCGCTTGCATTTCCTGCAGGATATTTGATAAGCTCTGTTTTAGCCTTGTTGTAAAGAACACCCTCTGAGCTGCTGTAAACAGTATTGTCAGAAGATACGTGAATTGAGGAAAGCTTATCGCAGCCTTCAAAAGCATCGTTTCCGATTACTGTTACGCCCTTGCCGATTGAAACACTTTCAAGGCTTCTGCTGCCTAAAAATGCGTTTGCACCGATATTTGTAACTGAATCAGAAATGACAATTGTTTTTACATTTGCACTGCCTGCAAATGTCCCGTCAGCAATTGTCTTTACATCCTCAGCTACGGTATATGCAGCTGCCGTATTTGCTGCAGGGAAAACAAGAAGCTCTGTTTTTTCCTTGTTGTAGAGAACATCGTTTTCATCGCTTGTGAAAACAGCGTTATCCTTGTTGACTGTAATTTTCTCAAGGGCTGTACAGTTTGAGAAAACGTTATTACCAAGTTTTTCAACACCCTTGCCGATTCCGACTGTCTTAAGAGACGTACAATCCGCAAAGGCATAGTGTCCGATTTCCTTTACACCGGCAGGTACATAAACGCCTGTAATGTCGGCACATTCTGCAAAGGAATAAAGTCCGATTGCTGTAACGACACATGAGCCAAGAGTATCGGGAATTATTATGTCACCCGTCGCCTTGGCATCGCAGCCGATAATTGTTGCCTCACCGTTTTTAGTGCTGTACATAAGAACACCCTCTGTTGCGGCATTTGCCGTAAACATTCCGAGAGGCACTATGCTGAGCACCATAAGAAGTGAAAGCAGAACCGATAAAGCTTTCCTTGTTCTTTTCATTCTGAATCCTCCTCACTGAGAGTTATATTTATACAGTTACAGTATATCATTTTATCTTTTCTCATGCAATAATAAAATGCGTTTAAAAGATTAAAATTTAATTAAAATTTATGGGAAAATAATTTCGTGTTTTAATTGACTAAAGTTTACAATTATGCTATTCTTTACTCAACAAGAGCAAAGGAGATTATTTATGTATAACGAACCTTTAAAGAGCAAAGCCTATGATAAACTTAAAGAAGCTACACTCATTTATGCCGAAAGAATGTATGTCAAAATCGGCGAACTTCAGAATGTTTACGGTCTTGTGACAAAAGAGCATTTCAGAAAAGTTCCTGAAGGTGACTGGACACCCATCGACAAAAATTATGTATGGGGCAGCGAGGAATGGGAAAACCTCTGGGTGAAAGGCACCTTTGCCTACGACGAAAAATATGACGGACAGAATATCTATGCTGTTTCTCACGCAGGCGGTATTGAACAGCTCTTTTTTGTTGACGGCAAGCCCAAGGGCCTTTTCAACATAAAAGGCTCTACTTTCACTGGTCCCGGACATTGTGTAAGAAGAATCGGCAAAAACGAAAACGGTAAAAACTGGGACCTTGCATTCGAATGCTACACAGGTCACTTCTGTGCAGGTACTTCTGTTTATGAAAACTACGAATACCCCGATATGGAGCCATGGAGCTACAGACAAACCTACAAGGGCGTTGACATCTGCATAAGAGATGAAATTATCCACGAGTTTGTTTTTGATATGACTCAGCTTTCACAGGCAATTGAAGTTGCACCTGAAACAAACTTCCTCAAATACCGTGCAATGAAAACTCTCGATAAAGTTCTCAATGTACTTATCCTCGACCCCAAAAGCACTCCTTATGAAATCTGGCACAAATCAGTTGAAGATGCACTGGCAATCACAAGAGAAATGTTCAAAGGCCAAGGCAACAGTGTTTTCGGAAGACTCTGCCTTACAGGACATTCACATATGGACACAGCATGGCTCTGGCCGGCTTCAGAAACTATGAGAAAATGTGCAAGAACATATTCAAATGCACTTGCACTTATGGAAGAATATCCTGAATACCGCTTCATTCAGTCGTCTGCTTTGCATTGTGAGTGGATGAAGGACTATTATCCCTCAATTTTTGAGGATATGAAAAAACGCGTAGCCGAAGGCAGATACGAGCCTAATGGTGGCGTTTACGTTGAATGCGACTGCAACATCACTTCAGGTGAACTTATGGTAAGACAGTTCCTTAAAGGTCAGCAGTTTACACGAGAACATTTTGGTTACACATCTGACAGCTTCTGGCTTCCCGATACATTCGGCTACAACGGAAACATCCCCCAGATTATGCGCGGTTGCGGATGCAAATATTTCTACACAACAAAAATGGCATGGAATGAGCTTAACAGCTTCCCCTTCCTCAGTTTCACGTGGAAAGGTATCGACGGCAGCTCCGTACTGACTCACTTCAACAGAATCCATCGTGCTCCCGATGTTGACGCAGGTGTTAACCTTATCAAGGAAATGCCACTCAAGGAAACAAGCGACCTGAGACTCCACGCATTCGGCGTTGGTGACGGCGGTGGCGGTCCCTCATATTCAATGCTTGAAGCTGCACGCAGAATCAAGAAACTTGACGGCATGCCTGAGGTTCAGGAATGTTCAGCAAGTCAGTTTATGCATAAGCTTGAAGAAATCCAGGACGATCTCCCCGTTTACGACGGCGAACTTTACCTCGAGCTTCACCGCGGTACTCTCACTCAGATGCACGACATTAAGAGAAAGAACCGTAAAACTGAATTTGCACTGCGTGATATGGAATATTTCAATGTCCTTTCAAAGAAAGGCATGCATGAAATGGCTGACAAATGGATTAAGATTCTCCTTAAAAATCAGTTCCATGATATTCTCCCCGGCACATCAATCACCCCTGTTTATGACCTTTTCAACAAGGAAATGGACGAGCTCCTTACAAACTACAAGGATGCGGCTCTGAATTACGCCAAGGAAGTCACTGACAAAAAAGAAAATGCAGTTACGCTTTACAATACCCTTTCATTTGAAAGAAACGATGTACAGACAATTGAAGCTGACGGCTATGCAAAAGGTCTTCCTTCACAGAGATATACTGACATTTGCGGTAAAGAAGTTCTTGCAATCGGCGGAGCAACAATTCCCGCTTTCGGTGCAACAGTTGTCGAGCTTACAGACGCACCGGCAGAAAAAGTATCTGCATTCAGCTTTGACGGCAAAGTGCTTGAAACACCTTACGCTACTATCACTTTAGGCGATGACGGATTTATATCCTCGTTTATCGACAAAGCGTCAGGCAGAGAACTCCGCAAAGAAAACGGTGCTCCCCTCAATGCACTTCTCACAGCAGAAGATGCTCCTGCTTACTGGGATAACTGGGATATTGAATACGATGCCCTTGATAAACTCCGTCCCATTACAGGCTTTGAAGGCAGAGAAGTTGTTACCGACGGTGCAGTTGAATTTATTATCCGCAGTACATATTCATTCGGTTACAAGAGTAAAATCACTCAGGATATGATTGTTTATGCAGATAACCCGAGAGTTGATTTCCGGACAATTGTTGACTGGAACGAAGTTCATTGTCTCCTTAAGGCAGGTTTTGACGTTGACATCAAGGCTGACACAGTGAAGAACGAAATCCAGTTCGGTCATGTTCAGAGACCCACAACACGCAACAACTCAATCGACGTTGCTAAATTTGAAGTATGCAACTACAAATGGACTGATATTTCAGAAACACGTTTCGGCGTTGCAATTCTCAACGATTGTAAGTACGGCATTTCTGCCGAAAACGGCAACCTCAGACTTTCACTTCACAGAGGCGGTAACCGTCCCGAAACATTGGGCGATGCCGGTGTGCACGAAATGACATATTCATTCCTGCCACACTCAGGCTCTTTCTGTGCATCAAGTGTCGTTATCCCCTCTTATGAGCTGAATGTTCCTGCTTTCGTAGTTGAAGGCGAAGCTAAGGATGAAAAATCATTCCTTACAATCAACGAAAGCAACATCATCTGCGAGGCAATCAAGCCTGCTGAAAACATAGAAAATGCCTACGTTGTACGTCTTTACGAATGTGAAGGTACAAGAACAAGAGCAAACGTTTCTCTTTCAAGACCAGGCAAGGAAATTATTTCCTGCAACATGATTGAGGATGAAGGCGAAAACCTCACCGCAGAAAACGGTACACTTACATTTACATTCAAGCCCTTTGAGGTTAAAACATTTATTGTTAAGGAATAATAACTCATAAAACAAGGAATCCATCAGAAAGCAAAACTTTCTGATGGATTTTGTTTTATAAAAATTTTTTGATTTGTATTAATTCATCAACGATAAAATCTGCACAATCACATTTAGCATCGGCCTCTTTGTTAAAATTAAACCAGCAGGTTTTAAAGCCAAAGGCGTTTGCTCCGTCGATGTCAGCAGTTATCGAATCGCCGATTACCATTATTTCATCTTTTTCAAACTGAGGTAATTCTCTTTTACAGGCTTCAAAAAATCCGGATGATGGCTTGGCAAACCCGATTTCTTCCGAGGTGAAAATCTTTCTGATAAAAGGTAGCATTTCTGCTTTTCTTAATCTCTTTTCCTGCTGAGCAAATTCGGAATTACTGGCGGTGCACACATAATATTTTTCGCTTAAATATTCAAGAATTTCTTCCGCACCATCTACAGGAATTGCACTCTTCTTTATATAATCTCTGAAAAGCTCTTCAAAGGCTTCGCCATCTGCACTTATCCCCATGACCTCAAAAATCATGTTCCATCTGATTTTGAAAAGTCCCTGACGATTAAGTTCACCTTTTTCAATTTTCTCCCACAGAGAATCATTGATTTCTGTGAAAATCTCAAAATAGTCTTTCGGAAAAACTATGTTCCAATCCTTCGCTGCAAGACACATAGCTTCTCTTGCGCATTTATGGAAATCAAGAAGCGTGTTATCAATGTCAATCAAAATACATTTAATCATATAATCACCAATGTTAATATCTACAGCAATTCATTTAATTTTTCGACATCTTCTTCCCTCGTCGCCCAGCTTGATGCAAAGCGTACAACGGTATGGTTTGCATCTTTTCTTTCCCAGAATTCAAAAACAACATTTTCCTTCAGCTCTTCCATTTTGCTGTTTTCAAGGACGACAAAAATCTGGTTTGTTACCGTTTCAATGAAAAACTCATAGCCCTTTTTACGGAAATTGTCTCTCATTTTATCAGCCATTTTTATGGCGTGGCGGCTTATTTCAAAATACAGATCATCAGTAAAAAGAGTATCAAACTGAACACCTAAAAGCCTGCCCTTTGCAAGAAGTGCGCCGTTCTGTTTCACAATTCCGAAAAACCTTTTCGGCGGTTTTCTGTTGGTGAAAACAATTGCCTCGCCGCAAAGAGCGCCTACCTTTGTTCCGCCGATATAAAAAGCATCACAAAGCTCTGCAATATCTTCGAGAGTCACATCTGTACCATCACTCATAAGACCGTAACCAAGTCTTGCACCGTCAAGATAAAGGGGCATGTCATATTTTCTGCAGATTTCCGAAAGATTTTTCAGTTCATCTTTTGTATAAAGTGTTCCGTATTCAGTAGGATGAGAAATATAAACCATCCCGGGATAAACCATGTGGTCATGGGCCTCATCGTCAAAAAATTTTTCAAGATATTTTTTAAGACTGTCACTGCTCAGCTTGCCGTTTTCGTGGGGAATTGTCAGTACCTTATGGCCTGTGTCCTCAATAGCACCCGCTTCGTGACAATTAATGTGTCCCGTGTCTGCGCTGACAACACCCTCACTCAACCCGAGAAAAGCATTGATAACTATTTTATTTGTCTGCGTACCGCCCACTGTGAGAAAAACTTCAGCATCCTCACGTCCGCATGCTTTTCTGATTTTTTCTTTTGCCGAAATGCAATATTTATCATCGCCGTATCCCGGCAAAGACTCACCATTTGTTTCAAGCAAACGATGCATTATTTCTTCATGAGCACCGTTGTTATAATCACACTGAAAAGAAAGCATAATATCTCAATCCTTATTAAGGTCGTGTTCTTTTATAAATTTTATTGTTTCATCAACTGTTGTAAATGCAAGGGCTACAACAGTATCTGCGCCACCGTAGTAAATTGCAATTTTGCCGCTGTCAGCGTCTGCAAGTGCGGCGCACGGGAAAACAACATTGGGAACGTCGCCCACAAGCTCATAATTTTCATGAGGTGCAAGAAGGAAACAATCTGCTCTGTGTTTCACAATCCAGGGCTTGTCGATATCAAGAATTGCTGCACCCATAGCATAAGTAAAGCCGTTACAGCTTGTCAGAACACCATGGTAGAAAACAAGCCATCCTTCATCTGTTTCAATAGGTGTAGGACCTGCACCAACCTTTGTCATTTCCCAGTTTTTAACGGGAGACATAACAAATCTATGCTTACCCCAGTATGTTAAATCCTTGCTGTGGCTGAGGAAAATATCGCCGTAGGGAGTATGGCCTCTGTCACAGGGACGGATAAAAAGAACAAATTCATCATTAATCTTTCTCGGGAAGAGAACACCGTTTCTTGCAACAGGATAGCACGCATCTTCAAGCTGAGTCCACTCCTTGAAATCTGTTGTATATGCAATACCGATTGTTGTGCCGTGAGGTGTAAGATTTACCCATGACAAATAGTATTTTCCGTCAATTTCACAAAGGCGAGGGTCATAGCCTCTGAAAATCACCTTTTCTTCAAGTTCCCAGTTAATTGCATCCTTGCTGTAGCCTACTACAAGAGTATGGTCACGGCTGATGTTGTCAACCCTGAAAACTCCGGCAAAGCCGTCACCAAAAGGTACAACTGCAGAATTGAAAATACTGTTTGCACCAAAAAGATTATCCCTTGTTATTATAGGATTTCCGCTGTATCTCCACACAGGATATTTATATCCTTCAGGCTTATCCTGCCAGGGAATATTCGGAATTGAAGCACCGATAATTTTTGCCATATACATTCTCCTTACTGAATTGAAAATTTTGCTTTTAATTCTTCTTTTGTTTCCTTTGGTGATTTACAGAAAAGAATCACCAATATACCGATACAGATAACAAGCACTCCGAGCCATGCAAACGGCACTGATTTCTGGATGAACGCAAAAATGATACTCATAATCACGCTCAATGTACCTGTAAGCACCGCATAAGGTGCTGCTCTCTTACAAACCTTTGGTTGCAGAAAAATTATTACCATCAACGCTACAAGCACCGCTACAATGACAATCGGAAAGAAACATGTAAAGAAATAATCAAGTTTTGATTTTAATAGACAGAAAACAAATCCGCCAAACAGTACAGGATACAGATTCATCATGACATAATTTCCTGCATAAAGTTGTCTGACAAAAAGCGGTCTGCAAATAAGTGTCCAGACTGCAGGCGCAATTGAAACAACAAAGGCAAAAATGTTTTCGGAAATTATTTCCGTTTTATAAAGTATGATTCCTGCCAGTGCCGTCAAAGCCCAGATTATAAGAAATACGGGAAACGGATTTCTCTTGTATGGCTCTGTTTTTACTTTGGGATATTCTGCAAGAGTTATTCCTTCGATAAGAGGTTTGTCGTCTGAAACCTTACCACCGCAAAGAGGACATGATGTATATTCCTTTGGCAGGTCTACATTACATTCTCTGCACCTCATACATTTCCCTCCCAGTCACTGCGCTCAACATGGACACGCATTCCGAGAGACGCTAAAGTTTTATAAAAAGTTCTTACAACATCCGTCTGCTTTGATGCAACGTTGAAACAGATGTTAAGTTTATCATCAATACTGTTAACCGCAATACCGAAGCAGTTTCTCGGACCACCGAGAAAAACCTCCATCCGATTTATATGCTCTTTCATTTCAGGGGGCATTCTCACAACACCTAAATTTGAAAGAGTGCATGCATATTTCTGCTGACCATTTCGGTAACCAATTTTAAGAACAGGCTTTTTGAGTCCGTTGGGAAGAATTCTCACTATGGGATTTATAGCAGTTGAAACATTCATTGCAACATTCTTTTCAAGAATTTCCTTTGTTGTTCCTTCTTTTATATCACCTTTTATAGATTCAATAACCTTATCTACAGTCAGATTCTCATGCTGACTGTAATATCCGCCTATATTTGTAAAGAGAGAAAAGTTTCTCATGGACTTCAGCCCGAATACAGGGCGCAGTGAAACAGGAACAGAAATTTTTATAGGCTTTTTATTATCTTCGGGAGCACATTTATAAAGTGAATAAAGAAACACACCTGCAAGAAATTCAGTTATTGTAATATTTCTCGGTTTACAGTATTCTTTTATATCCTGAACGGGAACAAGCCCCTCAAAAAGTCTGTTGTAATTGGGAACAGGCTTTACAACATGCTGATAACTTTTTGTTTCTTTTCTGCTCATACCCTTGTTTTTCTTGTCATAAACCTTTTTGAAACAATCAATCGTTTCCTCAGGTGCAGGCTCTTCATCAATTTCCATAACCAATTCGCTTTTGGGAATTTCATAGCCTTTCAGACGAAGATAATGGGCCGTCAGAGTTTTCAGAACCTCGATTGTGGCACCGCCATCAGCAATTCCGTGAAAAGCTTCAATGCAAAGTCTGCGTTTGTAATAAATTATTTTCAGTGCAGGCACATCGGTGTACCATCTGGGTGTAGGCAGAATGGGATGAAGATGTTCCTCTTCAATTATGGGCATCTCATTTGTTTTTTCAAGATACGGCCAGAAATAGCCGTAACGAAGCTGAACAAAATAAGATGGGAAACGAGGCATTATATCTTTCACTGCCTGTTTCAGGACTACAGGGTCAACATCTTCCTCAAGAACAAAACCGATTCTGTAACCGCAAATCCACTGTCTGTTTGAGGAATAAGGATAAATTGTCGCCGCATTATCAAGCTCAAACCATGTTCTCTCAGACATTTGCTTTCTCCTTTTGGGCTACCTTATTTTTTTCAATCATTTTCTTTGTAATAATACCTGAAATAATAACAAAAAACACAATTGCAACAACGGGAATTGCTGTCAGCCAGGGTTTTTCGCCTATACTTCTCAGTGCTGTGCCAAAGCCTGAATAAACAATTGCAAGAGGAAGCATACCAAGGTTTGTACCGATCATAAAGTTTTTATAGGATGTTCCCATCGCACCGAAAAGAAGGCTTGAAAGGTCACCCGGAAGGAGACCTGAAAGCTTCACAACGAAAGTTGTCTGCGCCTCATTTGCGCCTGCAAAATCGTCAATTTTCTTAACAGCCTTGAAACGGTTTTTAAGTGTTGATACCATTCCTGCGCCTGTGAATCTTCCGAGAAAATAGGGAATTGATGAACTGAGGAAAACTGAAATTATATTAATGAGAAGTGCCAACCAGTAATTTGGTATCATATATGCACAGATAGAAAAAACAACTGCCGGAGGAAAAACAAGAGCAAAGGATTTTACAACGGAAAAAGCAATTATTATAAACGCAATTGTTGCCGTTCCGCCTGTAATCATTTTGCTCAATTCAGGAATGTTGGATACTTTGATGTTGTATTTCTGAATAAGAATAATACATACAACAACCATTGCAAACATAAGAATGCCGGCTATAATCTGTAAAGCTTTTACCAATTTACTGTAATTTTTTTCTGCCATAATATCGCCTCCGAAAATTATTGCAAAACCAATTATACAACACACTGTTTAATATTTCAACAACATTGCACCGTAAATTATATATTATCATTCAAGGAACTTGAAAATTTTCTGCCAGACTTCTTCGTCCTGTGCCGTCATTCTGTACCAGTCATAAGATTTTTTGAAGGTCTCTTTCTCTCTTTCGCTTTCAAGCTCTTTTTTCTTCATCTTTTTCGTAAGAGTTGCAAAAAATTCATCCTTGTACTTTACTGCATCAGCTGTAAAATTAGGGTTATGTCCTTTGCCGTTTTCGAGAATAAAAGTTATATTTTGCTTGTCTGAAAGTTTTGATTCAAGTTCATCATAATGCACTTCTTTCTTACAAAGATTGTCATTGTCTGAATAAACGAGAAGTACCTTTGCTTTTGTGTTTTTCAGGACTTGTACGCCATCTGAATTGACAAAAGAGGGATTAGACTCTTTTTCAAGCTTCATTATACATTTTCTGTACGGCTTTAAAATTCCGCTAAAAAACGAGTTTACCATTTTTTCCACTGAAACAAAACCTGAAATTACAACAAGGTGAGAAATGTCGGGATGAAGAGCTGAGATGTTCATTGTAGAAAATCCGCCCCAACTGTGTCCGATAACAGAGACGTCATAATTTTTATATTTTTCACCCGATTCGAGAGCATTGAGAAGATCATTAAGATCACACAACGACTGTGCGAGACCGCCCGTGCTTTCTCCGCCTGATTCCATACATCCTGTGTGGTCATATGTAAAAACGAGATAACCTGCAAAGCAAAGCCTTTCGATTTCTCTCATGTATGATAAATGTCCGCCGCCCATGCCGTGTTCAAAAACAATCAATCTGTCAGGTTTGGCATCAGGATAGCTGTAAAAATATCCCTGCAGTTTGTGACCTTTTGATGATTTGAAAACGTATGATTCTCTTTCAAGTCCGGGGAAATCTTCGGCAGAAAAATAGAAAACATTTCCGTTGTCATCACAACGCTTAAGCATCATATTTTCATAGATTTTTATAATTTTCTTTTCAAAAATCATACTTTCACCCACTTTCCTTTTTATTATAAATAAATTGAAATTTTCTGTCAACAAAAAGAGGCCGGTACACCGTACCGACCTCAAAAATATTTATGCGTTAAGTTTTTCTTCGAGAAGTTTTCTTATCATCGCAGGATCGCCTGTGCCTTTAAGCTCACGCATGATAAGACCGAAGAGTGACTGCATAGCCTTTGTCTTACCGCTCTTGTAGTCTGCAACTGCTTTATCATTTTCAGCAATAACTTTCTCAACGATAGAAACAATCATGCCTTCATCAACCTTAGCATTAAGTCCGTTTTCTTCGCAGAATGAATCAACATCAACGTCCTTTTCAAACACTGCAGAAAGGATTTTCTTACCTGCTGCACGGGTGATTTCACCGCTTTCAACAAGTTCGATAATTCTTGAAAGCTTTTCAGGAGCAATGTCCAGGCTGTCAAGTTCAAGACGCTTCATAATACCCATGCACTCTGTAAGAATCCAGCTTGCAACAGTCTTTGCGTTTCTGCCGTCAGCTACAACCGCATCGAAAACATCACAGAGTTTACGGTCAGAAGCAAGAACCGCAGCTTCCTTCGCAGCAATACCCATTTCTTCGTAAATCTTTCCTTTTTCATCTGCTGTTGCAGGCATGCTTGCTTTGATTTCTGCCAGCCATTCATCGTCAATGATAATGGGCATAAGGTTGGGATCTGGGAAATAACGGTAGTCTGCTGCTGTTTCCTTGTTACGCATGGGGAATGTTCTCCTCTTCACATCGTCCCAACGGCGTGTTTCCTGAACAAGCATTTCTGTATGACGCTCGATAGCATCAACGTGACGTACCTTTTCAAACTCGATAGCATCCTTGATTTCTGAGAGTGAACTCATGTTTTTGATTTCTGAACGTACACCAAGCTCATCTGAACCCTCGGGACGAACAGAAATGTTAACGTCACATCTCATAGCACCTTCTTCGCATTCTGAAATTCCTGCAAACTGAAGACTTGATTTCAGTTTTTTAAGGTATGCGATAACCTCGTCTGAGCTGCGGAAATCAGGACGGCTTACAATTTCGATAAGAGGCACACTTGTACGGTTGAAGTCAACAAATGAAGTGTTTGTTGCATCGTCATGAACAAGCTTACCTGCGTCTTCTTCAACGTGAATCTGCTTGATTCCGATTTTTCTGTCACCGATTTCTACTGAGCCGTCAACACAAACGGGATGGAACCACTGTGTAATCTGATAAGCGCAGGGAAGATCAGGATAATAATAACTCTTTTTGTCAAAAGTTGTGTACTGATTGATTTTACAGTTAAGCATGAAACCTGCTTTAACTGCAAGTTCAATTGCGTGTTTGTTTGTAACAGGAAGCATACCGGGCATACCGCTGCATGCAGGGCATACGCAATCGTTAGGCTCCTTGGGGCTTGAGTGACCACCGCAGGAACAGAAAAGCTTTGAGTCTGTTGAAAGCTCAACGTGAGTTTCAAGACCTATAACAAGTTCATATTTCATCTTATGCTTCCTCCTTTTCTACACTGTGAGCAATACTCAGAAGAACGCTCTCTTTGAATGAATCTGAAACAAGCTGAACGCCCTTTGTCACCATTGCAGGAAGACCTGTAATTGATGCCACTGCTGTGAAAACACTCTCTTCAAAAACCTTGTCAAAGGATTCAAGAACTTCATAAGACTTGTAGTCCATTTTTGAAGAAGCAGGAGTAAGAAGAGCATCATAAGAGGAAAGAACTTCCTTCACCTTATCCATAACTACACGGCGGATACGAAGTGATTTATCGTAGCATGCTTCATATTTGCCTTTTGAAAGAACGTCTGAACCGTAAATCAAAGTTGCCTTTGTAAGGAAACAAAAAGCTTCTGTACGGCTCTTCACATAAAGCTCATCAATGTTTTTATATTCGGGTGTACGGTAACCGTATTTAACACCGTCAAATCTTGAGATATTGTTACATGTTTCTGCTGACATGAGAATACACCATGCAGTCTGTGCCTCAGAAACAACATCAAGAGAAACTGTTTCAACAACAGCTCCCTGCTTCTTAAGATTTTCAGCATAAGCATCAATTTTCGCTTTAACTTCATCTGATGCTGAGTCATAAAGCTCTTTTACAAGAGCAATTTTCATACCTGAAACATTTTCGTCAACTGAATACTCATATTTATCTTCAGGAAGGCTTGTGCCATCCTTTGAGTCATGGCCTGCAATAACAGAAAGAATTTCTTTTACATCTTCTGCATTTTTTGCAGTAACGCCAACCTGCTCGCCTGAAGCTGCACAGGAAATGATTCCGTAACGTGATACTGTACCATAGGTGGGTTTAATGAAATCTACACCTGAAACTGCTGCTGCACGTCTGGGTGAGCCGTTAAGGTCAACTGAAAGTGCTGCCTTCACTTCACCTTTCTTTACAAGCTCTGCTGCTGCGCCAGCAAGATTTTCTCCGTCTTTCACTTCACCGAAATATGATGTTTCACCAAGAAGATCAAGACCGAATTCACCGACATTTGTTTTACCGCTGATTCCGTATCCTGCTTTTTCAAGTCTTTCAACTGCCTCTGCGCTGAAAAGAGGAGTGAAATTTTCAAGCATTTTTGAACCTGCAGTTGCAGGAGTGCCTTTTACAAGGATTGTATCGTCAACAGCAATTACGCCATCTTTAGAAATTTCGTTAATATAATATTTCACTTCTCTCACCTCACTTTACAAGTCTGGGAACCTGCCAGCTGTCCTCAGTTGCCTGAGGTGCACCTGCAAGTAAATCTTTACGTTCAAAGGGCTGTTCGCGTTTGTCTGATCTTAAAACGTTAGTCATCGGCATTACGTATATCATAGCCTCAACGTTTTCTGTATCGATTTTTCCGAGAGCTTCTTCTTTTTTCATCATGTTTTCGAAAATCTTATTCATCTTTTTCTTTTCGTCTGCAGTGAAAGAAATTTCATTCACCTGCTCAAGACTCTGAAGCTTATCTGTCTTGCTGACAGATGCCTTCGCAGAGCTGACAGTTGATGCAAATGCAGAAGAATCTGCACCGCCCTCTGAGCCGAGAATCTCTGCGCCGCCTTTACCGCGGATGCTGACATTAGCTTCAAAGAGCTGAAGCTCTGTAACTTCACCGGGCGCACCAAGCATCTGATCCTGTGCTGTACCATCAAGAGGGAATGCGATAACGTCTCTGATTGTTTCTGTATCAGCAAGGAGCATTACGATTCTGTCAACACCGGGTGCCATACCAGCATGAGGCGGAGCACCAAACTGGAATGCATTGTAAAGAGCTCCGAAACGTTTCTTAACCTCGTCCTCTGAATAGCCTGCGATTTCAAATGCTTTTCTCATAATTTCAGGGCTGTGGTTTCTTACAGCACCTGATGCAAGCTCAATACCGTTACATACAAGGTCATACTGATATGCAAGAACGGTAGTGGGATCTTTTTCTTCAAGAGCCTTAAGTCCGCCCTGAGGCATTGAGAAGGGGTTGTGAGTGAAAATAATCTTGTCTGTTGTTTCGTCATGCTCATACATGGGGAAATCAACAACAAAACAGAATTCAAATGAATCGTTTTTAATAAGCTCAAGCTCATTACCGAGCCATGTTCTGATAACACCTGCGTTTTTATCTGCAACATCTGAATTTGTATCGCAGATAAAGAAGATTGTCTCCCCTTCTTTTACGCCTGTAACTTCAACAATTTCTCTCTTCTCTTCTTCTGTCATTACCTTACTGATGGGGTCATCCTTGAACTCATAAGTTTCAGCATTAAGAAGAGTAATATGTGCAAGACCTGCCATCTTTGCCTGCTTTGTAGCGAAAGCGAGAGATTTGTCGAAGAACCATCTTTCATTCTTACAGGGAGCTACAATACCTCTTACATATTTGTTCATGAAGGGTTTGAATTTAACTCTCTTGAACATATCTGTCAGGTCGCATATAATAAGAGGATTGCGAAGGTCAGGTTTGTCTGAGCCGTACTTCGCCATTGCCTCAGCGTAAGGAATACGTCTGAAAGGTGTTTCTGTAATTTTCTTATCTGAGAAAGTACGGAAAATATCTCCTACAACATCTTCGCAGACTGCAAGAACTTCTTCCTGAGTTGAAAAAGCCATTTCAAAGTCGAGCTGATAGAATTCACCGGGTGAACGGTCAGCACGTGCGTCCTCATCACGGAAGCAGGGAGCTATCTGATAATATTTGTCAAAGCCTGACACCATGAGAAGCTGTTTGAACTGCTGAGGTGCCTGGGGAAGAGCATAAAATTTGCCGGGATGTTTACGGCTGGGAACGAGGAAATCTCGTGCGCCTTCAGGAGAAGAAGCTGTAAGAATAGGAGTCTGGATATCAAGGAAGCCTCTTTCTTCCATAAGTCTTCTCATGTGGCCAATAACCTTTGAACGAAGAAGAATATTCTTATGAAGATCGGGATTTCTCAGATCAAGGAATCTGTGCTTGAGTCTGATGTTCTCATTTGTGTCGTTTGAGCCGATTTCAAATGGAAGGTCTCTTGAGCATACACCGAGAACCTCAAGAGAATCAGTGACCAGCTCAACAAAGCCTGTTTCGATTTTTTCATTTACTGTGTTCTCGTCACGCTTTGTAACAGTACCTGAAACTGAGATTACTGTTTCCTTGCTTACACCTTTGAGAAGATTTTCATCGTGAACGACAACCTGTGTTACACCTGTTTCGTCACGCAAATCGACGAAAAGAACACCGCCGTGGTCACGGATAACGTCAACCCAGCCTGCAAGCTGAACTACTTGACCGATGTGTCCCTCTCTTATTTCATTGCAACGATGAGTTCTGTACATTTTATATACCTCCGTTTGCATAATATAAAAATTAAAAGTCCCGGGAATTATAAAAATATAATTCCCGGGACGAGTTTATTTACCCGCGGTGCCACCCGATTTGATACAGAGTATCCGCTCTTTTTATTGAATTTGAATCACAAGGAAGTGTTACCGTACTTACTACTCATCTGAAGTGCGCTTTCAGCCTCTGACGCACTATCTCTGGCAGACTTTCCACAAAAGTCGGGTCTTCGTTAATTATTGTAGCAAAAAACAAAATTATTGTCAATCATAAAATTGATAAAATTCCTTTTGTCACAAGGCTTTTCATTGGTAAAAATAATATAAAAATATGGCAATTGACTTTTTCTTTCTTTATTATATAATATACACATACCCTTAAAATGTTGAGGTGACAGAAGATGAATGAGCTTTCAGAAATCTTTTTGACAGTAAAAGACGGCGAAACCGTCACTCTTGAAAAAAACAGAATTTACCATGTCAGACAGGATGACTCTTTTGAAATGACAGGCTTCTACTGTTCAAACACCGCAAGGAAAAATGAAAATCCAAAAGGGCTGAGAAGATGTGCAATCTTTCTTGAAGACAAGAAAAACATCACAATTGACGGAAATGGTGCATGCATTCTTATCCATGGCAAAATGACATCTGTTTTGTTTTCAAGATGCGAAAATATTACTGTGAAAAATCTTATAATTGACTATGCCCGCCCCACTATGTCAGAGTTTAAAATTCTCTCAAACAACAACGGATTTTGCGAAATTGAAATCAACCCTGAGTGTCTGTTCAGAATAGAAAAAAACAACCTTATATGGCAGGGTGAAACAGGACCTGACGGTAAGCCTTACTGGGAACAAGGCTATATTGCAGAAAAGGGATACATAAAGCTCTTCAATCCCGAAACAGAACTTTCCTGTGATTTCAGCAGAAAAGACCTTGAATTCAGCAAAATTGTGCAGACAGGCGAAAGAACATTAAAGGTTGAGCTGAAAAACAAGAATGTATTTTTTCCTGAAGGATATATTCTTCAGGAAAGGAATATTATACGCGACCAAACGGGAAGCCTTTCTGAAAGATGCAAAAATCTTACCTTTGAAAACCTGAGAGTGAAATTCATGCACGGTCTCGGAATGGTATCACAATTCTGTGAAAACGTTACCTACAGAAACTGCGACTTTACTCCTGCCGAAGGAAGAACAACAGCAAGCACTGCTGACTTTTTTCAGTTTTCAGGATGTAAAGGTGAGCTGGTTATTGATTCCTGCAAAGCAAGAGGAGCACATGACGATTACATAAATGTTCACGGTACACACCTGAGAATCATCAGAAAAAACAAAAGGAAAAGAACAATTACCGTCCGCTTCATGCACCATGAATCATGGGGATTTCAGGCATTCGAGGAGGGCGACACTCTTGAATTCATAAAATGGGATACTCTTATCCCCTATGCTGAAACAAAGGTTTTAAAATATGAGCTACTGAATGATACTGACATCAGACTCCATCTCGACAGGGAACTGCCGGAAATAACTCTCGGAAAAGATGTTGTAGAAAACGCAACCTGGACACCGTCACTGCATGTTAAAAACTGCTCTTTCGGTCCCACAAGCGGAAGAGGAATTCTCTGCACAACGAGAAAGAAAGTTGTAATTGAAAACAATGTTTTCAGAAATCTCTGGGGACCTGCACTTCTTCTTGAAGATGACTGTAACTTCTGGTTTGAATCAGGCTACACAACGGAAGTTGTTTTCAGAAACAATGAGGTCACTCGGTGTGAAATTGCATCGATGTGGGAAACATCTCCTGTAATCCGCTATAGTCCCAAGGTCATGGATGAAAATTCAGAAGAATTTGTCCACGGAAAGCTCGTTCTCACAGGCAATAAATTCTCAGTCCCCAAAGAAGAAAAACATTCAATCTGGCTTGAATATTTAAGAGAAGCTGAAATTACCGACAACACCTTTGATGCGCCCTATATCATTCACAAAAAATGCGTAGGAAGTATCACTGAAGAAAACAATAAAATCTGTTGCAAAAGATAAACTCAGTATAGTATACTTTTCTTATAATACAAAAAGGAGAAAACCATATGAAAAACAAAATTATTTCCATTACGGCACTTATCCTTGCAATAGCATTATTCATCCTTACAGGCTGTAACGCAGAAAAAGAACCTGAAGCAGAAACTACAACAAAAGAATCTTTATCTGCAACAATCACTCAGGCAGAAACCACTGCTGATTCAGATAAAGAAGAAACTGAGGTTGTTTCAGAAATTGTTACAAATGATGAGGGCGAAACTGAAATCATCACGGAAATCGTAACAAAAAGCGAAGAAGCCACAACAAAGAAAAATTCTGACAAAACAGAAAACACTACCGCAAAGAAAAACTTCACAACAAAAGAAATTGTTGAAATGTTCAACACAAGTGCAAACAGAATCAAGACCGATGCATCAAAAGTAGTCAAGAATTTTGAAAAGCGCATCGTAAACGAAGATAAAACTGATATCCCCTCAGCAATGGGTTCAGTTGCAGAAAGCATGATGGCATCAATGATGGGTGATGACACTGAGCCTATCCCCTTCACAGGCAAAGATGAAATCATAGAAAACTTTATTGTTCCTCAGCAAAGCTATGTAAGCAAATTATCTCCCGATTATGTTGTAAAAGCTGAGTGTAAAGATAAAGGCAACACATACGAGATTTATCTGAAACTTAAAGACCACAAAAATCCCACTGCGGGCATCGGCGTAGGAGCTGTGTGCGATGTAATTGAAACTCATGAAATTGCTCAGAAAGCCTCATTCATAAAAGAATTTTCAACAACATATTATAACTGCGAAATCAAGGCAACAATGGATAAAGCCACAGGTAAAATCACTCATATCGTTTACACAACTCCCCTTGTTATGAACATGACAGTAAACCTTTTAGGCACTCACAGCGGCTCAATCGGATTTACATTTATCAAGGATTATACAGTTACATATTAAGTTTCAAAAACAGAACTCCCCACCGAATCATCCTCGAACAAACAAAGGATCTCGGTGGGGAGTTCTGTTTCAAAATACAAATTAACATAGTTCTAAATTATAATTTATCTGTATAGTTCGATTTCAGGCTCCCCTTGAAAACGCAAGGGGAGCTGTCAAAATCTACGATTTTGACTGAGGGGATTTTTCGTTTAAAATTATAATTTACAGTACATTTCCTGTGCTTTAGGAATGAACCCAAGTTTTTCATAGAGTTTAATTGCACCGGGATTATTTACAAGCACATCAAGATTTATAAAACTGCAATCATGCTCTTTTGCCCAATCCTTTGCTGAAATCATAAGAGCTGTACCGAAGCCTTTATTTCTATGAGCTTCCGTCACAATTACATCCATTATATAACAGAATTTACCGGGAAGCATAAAGTCAAAATCAGGTCTTACCTTTGCCTGAAGCAAAATAAAGCCGACAACATTACCGTCGTTTTCGTAAACAAGAATATCAGATTTTTCATCTGAAATCGTATTTTCGATAAATTCTGTATTCTGGTCACCCTCCTTGATAAAATCAGGTATCAGTTTTGCCATTTCCCTGAATTGCTCACGATATAAATCCATGATTACAGAAATATCTGAACTTATTGCTTTTCGTATCATAATTTTAATTCAACTCTTTTCTGAAACAAATAACACGGTTAACCTCTTCAAATCCCATTGCCATGTGAAAATTAAAACTGTTTACATTGTCAATCTCGCAATCGCTTGCAAACTCTGAGCATCCTTTTTCCTTTGTCCACAACTCACATTCACGCAACAGTTCTTTTGCAACTCCCTTACGTTGATATTCAGGAACAATAAAAACACCCTCTAAATATCCTACCGGAGATGAATATGTACCCTCAACATAATCATGACGAAGCTGACACTGTGCAAAACCCACGGGAGTGTTGTCAACAAATTTTATAAAACACACTGCATCATTACTATTGATACTTCTTGCAAAATCATCAGCAAGCTCCGACACGGTATGCTTGCTCCACATTTGCACAGCCAACTCTGCTAATATTAGCGTATCATTTTTTGTAGCCACTTTTATCATAAGCTTTTTCTCCACACTTCTTTTAAATCTTTTATTGTCTGATAACGCTCATTTCTATCATTTCTTATTGCCTTTGCTGCAACCGTAAAAGCCTCATCTGACAGTTGCCAATCTTCACGGGTGCGATTGTAATTGTCGAAAAGAGCAAATGCAAAAGCACCGGCACAGTAAACATTTGTTATTTCATCAATATCTGCACCGAGTTTGTATTCTTCGGGCGATTGAAACTTTGAACTTCCCCACATTCTGCCCATGTCATTAATACACGGTTGTTTTCTGAAAAAGTCAATGTCACAGATTGTTGTTTTATGACTATCAGCATCATACATAATACTTCCGTCATAAAAATCAACTGCAACATATCCGCTTGAATTGGTGTAGTCCAAGAAATCAAGGATATCACCGAAAACATTAAGCCTGTCCGCAATTGGTAAATTCATAAATCTGCGATGTTCTGCAGGGTACATCCTGCCCATACAGTCACCGTCAACCCACTTGAATACCATTGCAAAACCGCCACACGTTTTTTTAGCTTCGACAAGCTCAATTAGATTTTTATGTTTCAAATTCTCATATACGGGTAGGGTTGATTTCAAACGCCTAATCGCATCTTCAGGAGTTCCGTTATATGCTTCAGTCGGTGCACCTGCGAATTTTACAAAATACTTTTCACCATCTTTTTCTGTACCAAAACAGATATTACCTGAATCCTGGTCATCAAAAACCTTGAACACCTTTCCGTATTGGCTGATAAAGCTGAAATCAAAAGGTGCTTTCATTTTATACGGCAAATCGTCTATGTACTGCAAATAATAACCCTTGAAATACCAACTCGGCACGGGATTCTGCATATTGTCATACCATTCAAGCACTTCATTTGCAAGGTTTTTCATGGTCTGAACTTCACCATCACCATACGGAATTGCCCACGGCAGAGAAGTGATTGTACCAAGGCTGATATACAACGCAAGAAGTTTCCAGAACTCCATAGGCACGTTATTATCAAAATATCCGTTTACTATACCCGAAGCGAAAAGCGGAGAAGCCTGTGCACACCAAGTGATACTCTTGAATTCTTCCCACGGGTCGCCGAAATCGTATCGGTCAAAATCGATAACAACAACTTTGCCGTTTTCAATCATCATATTGCCGATGTGATAGTCACCGTGCTGAAACACCTGTGGTCTGTTTTTGAGAAGATAACGGTTAGCATTGATAAAATCGATAAAAGCCTGACCATTATCATATTTCAGCTCACATTCGTTATATTTCCTGATTTTCAAATCCGCCTTATCGTTGATACGAGTTTCCCAATCGGGTTGGTCTGAGGGTGCAGGAATTGAATGAATTTTCTTTAAAATCCTGCCCGCTTCAAGTCCGAGTGCATACTGCTCGGAGTCTGCAAGGAAAGGCACAACATCCTCTGCATCTTTGCCGTCAATCCATGTCTGTAAGGTATAAACGCCCTCATCGCACTTGCCGAAATCAATGGGTTTGCACATAGGCACGCCCAGCCTTTCAACCTCTTTTTGCATAAGGTACATATTCTCACGATTGGCACTTTTTTCAAAGGGTGTAATACGCAGAAGATACCTTGTGCCGTCAGCAGTAGTGACGCGGTATTTCCTGTCACACGACCAGCCTTTGTTTATAGGTTCTTTTATTATAAAATCAAGCATACTATCACCTGCATTATCCTATATCAATTCAAACAAAACGGTGTCGTGTTTTTTCATATAAAGTGAAATCAACTCCGTTTCACATTCCGCAAAACCTGTGCCGAGTATTTGTATGACCTTGTATTTTTCAGGAAGAGGAATATTAATCTCACCGTCATTTACTGTATGGATTCCGAGGAAACCTTCTCCGCAATAAACAACATTTCCGCAGGAATCGTAACAATGAACGCCATGAGACACAAGAAAATCACGAAGCTCGTCTGTGGAAAAATGTGATTTTTCAGTATCTGCCTGAATAAACGGCACATTCATTTTTCTGCACAAATCAATGGCTGCTTTTCCGCTTTCAGAGGGCAACGGAGCCGGAAAAATTGCGGCTTTGTATTTATGAAGAGCTTCTTCGGCATCCTCAACCATGTAAAGGTCAAAAGGAATGCCTGTGTTTCCCATTGCTGCCCTTGTTATATTCACACAGTGGCAGAGGTGGCTGTCCCTCGGATTGTTCAGATATGCTTTTTCATCAATAAACACAACAGTCTGTGCAGAGGGATAAATCTCAGGATTTTTTCCTTTTGATGATTCGGCAATATCCTTCATTTTTTCGAGTTCAGTCATTAGCTCTTCATCGTGATACCAGCCGCCCCACATATCAAACCACCATATTCCTGAGCCTTTTGTGAGCTGATGTGCAAACGCCTTGCGCATTGCGGAAAGTGAAAGCTCCTGCGTTTCGGGTCCGCTCCACACAGTTTTATTACCGTCTTTATCCACAAGGCGCAGAATATCGTCGGGATATCTGCCCGGCCTTGAAGACTGCATTCTCCGCGTCAGACGTGTTCTTATGTCGCATTCTACAAAATACAGCTTGCCGTGATGCTTTACCGACCCGCTTGTAAGCATATCGCACCAATCAACACCGAGACTTCTGTTGTTATCATAACCGCACGGAGATGAAAAAAAGTCTATGTAAGGAGAATTTACAATAAATCTCAAACCGTGAAGTCCCCAGAGATAATCATTCACAAAAGCGTTGTAGCCGTAGAAAACTCCTACGATCTGCTCGCCGTCTATCTGTTTCTTCAAAGCTTTTGCAAAATACTCCACTGTTTCAGCTGTTGCTTCGCCGCAGAATTCGCCGTATCGGCTTACAATTTCATTGAATTCTCCGCCGCTGAAATCTGACGGTAAAAGCGACGGAATATCGGTCATGCCGTATTTTTCTTGCATCCATAGACGAAATTTTTCCTGTCCCATTTCGGAAAAAGAGCCGAAAAGGTCGTGATGCATCCACTCCTGTGTAGTTCCTCCGCAAAGCTGATATCCTGCAATTCTGTGTGCATAACCGGCTGAGCGTATGTGGGAAACCAGTGTGTGAAGAAGCTTTGCACCGTCAGAGCGGAAAGCATCGGAATAGAGCGATTCTCTTCTGCCGCTTTGAGTTTCAACAGTTTCATCAGGGTTTTCATCTATCCATTTTTGCGGCATGGCAATATTTATTCTCGGAAAAATAAAGGCATCGGGACATTCAGAAATAATCCTGCTGACAATTTCATCAAGCTCAGAATAATCAGGCTCATCACCGTCAAACACGCCCGTCAGAAACGGTGAAAATCCCGAAACATTATTTATGGGCAAACTAGTAAAGGATACATTCACGAAAAACATTCTGTATCCCTTTCTGATAAAATCGGAAAACTCACCACATTCTTCAAAATAAGTTGTATATGCAAGCGGAGCATAAAGCCTTCCGTTCACAGAGATGTACGGTCTGCCGTTATTGAATTCAAGCTTTGTTCTCAACATACTGCTTCACCTCTTTTAAGCTGAAAATATATCTGAATAAAATTTTATCAGAGGAATTGTTTTCCGTTCTCTTTTCGCTGCTATGCTTATGCCTGTCATAATATCATCTCCTGTTTATCAGTCTCCCACTTAACATATAAAAATAATCAAGGCATCCCTGAATCAGAGATGCCTTGTACTTTACAGAAAGATATATTTTTACATCAATCGCAAACGGACAAAACGGCTCTCCGACTCAAGGTCTCAGTAATCATCATTGTCATTTTGTCCACCTGCCTCTCGTTTTTCTTATTGTAACAATATGCAGACGATTTGTCAATGCTTTTTAAAAAGCTATATTCAGGCTTTCCCCTGCTTTCATTTTTGCAGAAAGAATCGAATTTTTGATAACAAAATTCTTCTCCTTCGGCTCACCTGTGCGGTTGTTCAGCTTCAGCTTAAATGTACTGTCATTTTCAGCGTGTACAGCAACGGTTTTTATTTTTCCGTTTTCCCATTCAAGGTCAAATGTGAAACCGCCTCTCGCCTTTATACCGCTGATTTTACCCTTACTCCATGAATCGGGAAGAGCAGGTAAAAGCTCAACAATTCTGTCATCAGGTGTACCGAGATGGCTTTGAATAAGCATTTCTGTAATGCCTGCAACACCGCCGAAGTTTCCGTCAATCTGGAAAGGCGGATGAATGTCAAAGAGGTTGTATGCGGTGCAGTTGCTGAGCAAGAATCTTAAGTGCTGTTCTGCACTTTCGCCATCCTTCAGACGTGCACAGAAGGAAATCATCCATGCTCTTGACCAGCCTGTTGAGCCGCCGCCGTTTGCAACTCTGCGTTCGATAGTTTTCCTTGCAGCCTCAAAAAGCTCAGGTTTGCTCTCATTTATGCTATCACCGGGATGCAGTGCAAAAAGATGAGAAACATGGCGGTGTCCGGGGTCAACCTCTTCATAGTCGTTTATCCATTCCTGAATCGTTCCGTAACGCTCTCCTACCTTTACAGGCGGAAGCTTTTTCAGAATTTCCTCAAGGCTGTCAATAAATGCAGTATCATTTTCAAGAACTCTGCATGCATATGCCGTACGAGTAAACAGTGCATCAATAATTTCAAAATCAATTGTCGCGCCGTGAGTGAGCATACTCTCCTGTTTTTCTCCATTTGCATCTGTAAAATAGAACTCATTTTCAGGAGAATTTGACGGCGAAGTTACAAGTCTTCCCGCTTCGTCCTCAACAAGATAACCCTTTACAAACTCGCATGCACCTTTGAGAATAGGATAAATTTCTTCAAGGTACTTTTTATCCCCTGTGTACTCATAATGCTCCCACAGATTCAGGCAAAGCCACGGACCAGCCATGGGGAAAAATCCGCAGTCTACGCTGTCATGAACACCTGTTCTGCCGAATGGATCTGATGTGTGGTTGATTGCCCATCCCTTTGAGCCAAAAAGCTTTTCTGCAGTTTCTTTACCAAAAGTGCTCACCATTTTCATAAAATGAATGAACGGCTTTTCGGTTTCAAGCATATTCGCAGGACCTGCAGGCCAGTAATTCATCTGCAGGTTGATATTTGTGTGGAAATCGCTTCCCCATGGAGGAGTGAAATCGTGGCACCAGATTCCCTGCAGATTCGCAGGCAAAACCGCATTTTTGCCTGAGCTTTCAATAAGGAGATAGCGTCCGAAATTATAATAAAGAGTAATAAGGTCAAGGTCATTTTTGCCGTCGCCGAAATCGTCAAGTCTTTCGTCGCATGAAATATGGGATAAATCATCATATTCAAGCTCAAATTTCACCTTATCAAACCATTTTTTATGTGTCTCAATGTGCTTTGCTTTCACGTCATCGTAAGACTCATTACAGATTTTTTCAAGACACTCGTCATTGAACTTTCTGTAATCAATACTCTCGTCAATATCAAATTTTTCTACGTTGTAGTTTGTGGCAAATGAGCCGTAAAGCGTGATACAAGTGCAGTCCAGCACAATAAGACTGTCGTGTTCATATGAAAGCTTACCGTCAGTTTTCACCCTGAGCTTTGCACCAAAGGCCATGCCTTCTCCGCCTTCACCGTAAAACGGGTCTTCTGCGTATGTAACCCGTCCGTTAAGAAGCAGGGTATCATTGCTGAGTGCGGCAGTGTATGCATCCTGCTTTCTCTTCATTGTAATTTTGCAGGAGAATGGCTTGCCGTCATTTTTAAGTCTGTATACAAAGGCGTCGTGGTCAGTACTTACAAAACATTCGCTCTCAAATTTCGCGCCGCTTTTTGTCCATGAAACACGGGCAATTGCCTCGCTCAGCTCAAGCTCCTTGTTATAGTCCGTATAGGGTGATTTATCGAAGAAATCAATAAAAATCTCGCCAAAACTTTCAAAAAACCTTACACGAGGCGGATCAGATAAGAAAGTTTTTCTTGCAAGGTCAGCAGCCTCATGAAGCTTTTCTTCAAAAATCAGTTTTCTGATTTTGGAAAGAGCCTCAGGAGATGCGTGATATTTTTCCTCAATCTGACTTCCGCTCCATAAAGATTCCTCGTTGATTTCGATAAGCTCACACTGAGGATTTCCGTACTGCATCGCACCGATTCTGCCGTTTCCCAGAGGGAAAGCATACATCCAGTCATCAATAAATTCATTGTGCCAGAGTTTTGTTGACATATTTATCACTACCTGTTCTGATTGTTTATTTTTATTCTGATATCAGCTTACTGTCACGCACTTTAACTTCAAAGGTTTTATGTATATCCATGCAGGAAGTGCCTACAGAAACCGTATAATCTCCATCATGCATGCCAAGATTCATGCGTCTGTCATAATAGCAGAAGGCTTCATTGGGAACGTGTATGTCCACTTCAGTCTTTCCGCCTTTCTTAAGTTCAACGCGCTTGTATGCTTTAAGCTCCTTCAGAGGCATTACAACATCACAATTTATGCCTGTCAGATAAATCTGCACAACCTCTGCGCCATCATAATCGCCTGTGTTTTCAACAGTGAGTTTTATGTTCAGACTGTCATCGTTATTTGTACATTCAAAATCATCAAGAGCAAAAGTTGTATAACTCAGACCGTAACCGAATGAATAACGCGGTGTTCCATCGTTTTCAACATATCCGTAATGCCTTCCTGATGGCTTGATTGAATAGAACAACGGAAGCTGACCAACAGTTTTCGGGAATGTTATGGGAAGTTTACCGCTCGGACTTACTTCACCAAACAGAATTTCACATATAGCCTGTGCCCCCTGCTCACCGGGATACCATGCTTCAAGCACTGCACCGCATGTATCAACCCAACTGCTCATATCAACAGGTGACCCATTCAGAAGAACAACAGCTGAATTTGAGTTTGCTGCAGTCATCCTGCGGATACTGTCCTCCTGGTCAGTTGTGACCTCCATTTCAATTTTGCCTACGATATTGGTACCGTCGTCGTCCTGCATCTTGCGTGTAACACCGGGCAAGCGGATATCTGAGCGGTCCATAGACTCGCCTTCTACAACAGTGGTAAAGTACAGAGCAGCATCGCACGCAGATGCAACTTCATCAATATCCTCATCTTCAGCGAAAATAACCTCTGCAAAGCCATCAAGATACTCACGCAAATACTGAAGCGGTGTTTTTGCATCATCTGCAGTCCACTTCACTTCAAAAGGTCCTGAATAGTTCTCACCTACAGGGAAAACATCTGCGCCCATGCCGAATACAGCAAGCTTTTTGGTTTGATTTTTATCGAAAGGCAGAATACCTTCATTTTTCAGAAGCACCATAGACCTTCTTGCGGTTTCAAGTGCAAGCTTTTTATGTTCATCACATCTTACAAGTCTTTCTGCCTCGTCTCTGTCGCCAAAAGGCTTATCCATAAGACCGATGCTGAACTTGGCTTTCAGCACACGAAGAAGTGCTTTATCAATATCCGCTTCTGTAATCCATCCCTCATTGTAGGCAGTCATCAGATCATCATAAGAATTCTGAGGCAGGTCAACGTCCATACCCGCTTTCAGACTTTCTGCCTGTGCTTTCCATTCAGTATCATAAAGCATGTGCCTTTCCCACACACCCTCAACAGAGTTGTAATCCGACACAACAAAGCCCTCAAAGCCCCATTCATCACGGAGAATATCGTTAAGAAGCTTGTCATTACATGTACAAGGAACACCGTCCCAGCTGTTGTAAGCCGCCATAATTGACATAGCTCCGCCATCTTTTATACACTTTTCAAAGGGCTTCAGATAAACCTCTCTCATTGTTCTTTCGCAGGTGTCGGAAACATTTGAGTCTCTTCCGCCATAGGAATAATTATCTGCATAATGTTTCGGAGTAGCAATAACACCGTTTTTCTGCAGACCTTTACAAATAGCCACACCCATATCGGAATTGATGAGAACATCCTCGCCGAAAGACTCGATTGTTCTGCCCCAACGGCAGTCACGAACCACATTGACAACGGGAGTAAGTGCCTGTCTGACACCAACAACGGCACACTCTTTGCCTATAACGTCACCTATCTGTTCAACAAGTTCGCTGTCAAACATTGAAGCCATGCCTATAGGCTGAGGAAAACATGTTGCCATGCCCCACTGTGCACCATGAAGTGCTTCTGCGTGCTCAATAGGCGGAATCGATTTTGAGTTACGCTCCATGCTGAGACGTATATCACGATTTATGGCATCAGTAACCTCTGCAGGAGGTACAGGCTCTCCTCTGTGCTCATGAAGAAAATGACCGGGATTACGAAAATTTCCGAACTGATACATACGTCTTTCTTCATAATCCTCACGTATCGGGTAGAGCATCTGGCATGAAAGCTGACAGACTTTCTCCTCAAGAGAAAGTGCTGCAAGCAGCTCTTCAGCTCGCATAGCAGGTGTTTTGTCCATAAATAAAACTCCTTTTCTTTGTAACTTGAGCGTGTCCGCACTTGGACTCAAGCTTATTATATCATCCGATTTTTCATATTGCAAGATAATCAATTTCTATCATTTAAAATTTCATTATGTTATAAATAAAAAAATTTAAGAATATATTCCAATATTTTAAAAATATTATTGAGTTTTCTTTTAAAAGCCGTTATAATATAGGTGTCATTTTTAAATAACGGAGGAAAAATTATGTTAGAAACAGTAAGACTCGGTGTTATTGGTCTTGGCGGCAGAGGTCAGGGAAATCTCAGAGAGTTCCTTGAATGTGATGGCGTCAAGGTTATTGCCGTATGTGATAAATATCAGGACAGAGCAGAAAAAGGTGTTGAAATCGTCAAAGAAAAAACAGGCGAGGAACCGGCTTTGTATCTTAACTACAAAGAACTTCTTGCAAGGGACGATATTGATGCAGTAGTCTGCTTCACAACATGGATCACCCATGCAAGAATTGCTACTGATTCAATGCGTGCCGGCAAGCACGTTGCAATGGAAGTCGGCGGTGCAGCAAGCATTGAAGAATGCTGGCAGATGGTAAGAGCAAGCGAAGAAACAGGCAAGTTCTGTATGCTCCTTGAAAACTGCTGCTATGACAGAAATGAAATGGCTCTTTACAATATGGTCAAAAAAGGTCTCTTCGGCGAGATTATACATATGCAGGGCGGCTATCAGCACGACCTGCGTGACGAAATCTGCCTCGGCAGAGAAAACCGCCACGGCAGACTCTTCAACTTCCAGCACAGAAATGGTGAGCTTTATCCCACCCATCAGCTTGGACCTATCTCAAAAGTTCTGGGCATCAACAGAGGTAACAGATATATCGCTCTTTCATCCTTCGCAACAAAATCCAGAGGCCTTAACCTTTGGATGAAAGAAAATAAGGGTGAAGACTATGACATCGCAGATTATCCCTTTAATCAGGGTGATATTGTAACAACCGTTATCAAGTGTGCAGACGGTCAGACCGTTGTGCTCACACATGACTGCTCACTCCCCAGAAACTATTCAAGAGGCTACAGAATCCAGGGTACAAAGGGTCTTTATATGGAAGACGGCGATTCACTTTTCCTTGAAGGTGTTACATCTCATGACCACAGCGACTGGACTCATCCTGCTGAAGAGTTTGAGAAATACCGTGAAAAATTCGAGCATCCCCTTTGGAAAAAATACAGCGAAGACGGCATCCGCGAGGGCGGACACGGCGGCATGGACTACCTTGTTTTCAGTGCATTCGTTGAAAGCGTAAAGGTTGGCGAAAAGCCCCCTATTGATGTTTATGATGCCGCAACATGGATGGCTGTTACCTGCCTTTCAGAGCAGTCAATCGCAATCGGCGGTGCACCTGTTCCGTTCCCTGATTTCACAAACGGCATGTGGATTGACCGAGAGCCCTACCGCAGAGGCATTTTCTGCCTTGAAGAAGTATGTGAGGACTTCTTTGAAGAAAAATAATAATATGCGAAAAAAAGGCTGACAGATTTTTGAATCTGTCAGCCTTTTCTTTTACTATCTGAGAGTTGTTGTCATGGTAATCAGTTACCTGATGACTTCAAGCAAACTCCCTAACCACTGTTCTCTCTTAAGTCACGTTATAAAGCGCACGAAAATTTGAAGCCATTTTCCCAACACAAACGTGCATTGCGCACAAAAACGCCTGTGAGAATTAATCCCACAGGCGTTTTTCAATTTAATTTACGATAATCTGAATTAATTCAGAATTATACGAAATACCAGCAGCAACCAAGAAGGAAGAACCAGATGAGCCACTGCCACCATGTGTATGTTACTTTAACATTACATGTGTCTGAGTATGTTGTTCCGTCTTCTTTTTCAACTGTTACTGTGATAACCGCTTCACCGTGTTTGTGTGTTGTTACGTTGCCGTCTGCGTCAACTGTTACAACATCTTCGTTTGATGAAGTCCATGTTACTGTGTATTCTTCACTTGCATCAACGGGGCTGATATCTGCTTTGAGAGTAACAGCTACGTCTTTTCTTACATAGTGGAGAGGAAGTTTATCCTGAATGAGGTCGATACCGTCTACGAAGATTGTTCTGATTTCGCTCTGGTATTCACCACAATCATTCTTACAATAACCAAGGAATTTACCCTTTTCTGTTGTGCTTTCAACCCATTCTTCCTTTACGGGGAAGTCATGGCCGAGTGCATCAACATAATCTGCTACATATGTATCGCCGCAAACGCTACATGTGTATGTTGTATAACCCTGTTCTGTACATGTGGGAGCTGTTACTACTGACTCATAATCGTGACCGAGTGCATCAATTACAAGTGTTTCTCTTTCGAGCTCTTCGCCACATACTGAGCAGTATACTACCATGTCGTATGAACCGTCGTTTACACAATCAGCTTCTTTTCTGTTTTCTTCAACAGCTTCTGCTTCTGTGTGTCCAAGTGCGGGGATAACTGTTGTTTCTCTTGAGAGTTCTTCGCCGCATACTGAGCAGTATACTACCATGTCATATGAACCGTCGTTTACACAATCAGCTTCTTTTCTGTTTTCTTCAACTGCTTCGCCTTCTGTGTGGCCAAGTGCGTCGATTGTTGTTGTTTCTCTTGAGAGTTCTGCGTCACATACTGAGCAGTATACTACTGTATCATATGAGCCTTCTTCTGTACATGTTGCTTCTACTCTGTTTTCTTCAACTGCTTCGCCTTCTGTGTGGCCAAGTGCGTCGATTGTTGTTGTTACTCTTGAGAGTTCTGCATCACATACTGTACAGTAAACTACTGTATCATATGAGCCTTCTTCTGTACATGTTGCCTCTACTCTGTTTTCTTCAACAGCTTCGCCTTCTGTGTGGCCAAGTGCGGGTACCTGTGTTGTTTCACGTGACAGCTCTTCGCCGCATACTGTACAGTATACTACTGCATCGCCTGAGCCGCCTTCTGTACATGTTGCATCTGAAACGTTTTCATATACAACTTCGCCTTCTGTATGGCCAAGTGCTTCTACTGTTGTTGTTTCTCTTGAGAGTTCTTCGCCGCATACTGAGCAGTATACTACTGTATCGTATGAACCTGCGTTTTCGCAATCAGCTGCTACGTTGTTTTCAACAACTGCTTCGCCTTCTGTATGACCGAGTGCTTCTTCTGTTGTTGTTTCTCTTGAGAGCTCTTCGCCGCATACTGAGCAATATACTACTGTATCGAATGAGCCTTCGTTTTCACAATCAGCTGCTGTTTCATTTTCGATAACTGCTTCGCCTTCTGTGTGACCTGTTGCGGGAACGATTACATCCTGAAGGATTT